>MKJX01000185.1 GCA_001942415.1 Pseudonocardia sp. CNS-139 | reverse complement strand
TTGCAGCAAAGCCACCCTCATGCCGTCCCGTTGCGTGAGGGTGGCTTTGCTGCAACGGACGAGTCGGTGGGGACGGCCCGCAACGGCGGGCGTGGCCGAGCCGCGGCCTGCTGGTAGGTGGCCCGGAGCGTCCGGACCACGTCTTCCGGCTCGGTCCTGATCCGCCGCGGCTTCGACGCCGTGTAGACCGCCCCGGCCGCGGTGAACCGGGCGGCCCGTTCGACCGTGCGGTCGTGGTCGTGCGGGCTGAGGTGCCACTCCGTCGACTCGATCTCCCACAGCATCGCGACGTCGTCCACCCAGCAGTCGGCGATGCCGAGGAAGACCCCGCCCTCGGTGTAGACGTCGGCGTTCCACAGCGGCTGCGGGAGGCCGGTGCTCTGCCAGAGCCGTTTCGCGGCCAGCTCCGCGGCCGAGCGCGCGCCCTCGCCGACCTCCCGGAGAACCCGCCGGGGGACGGCGGAGTGCCGCCGCGAACCGGTCTCCAGCTCGCGGCTGAGGTCCGCGACGCTGCACCGGCGGTTCTGCACGGCGTCCGAGATGAGCTCGGCGATGTCGCCCTCGCGGCGCAGCCGGCGCACCGCGTCGACGCAGGCCCTGGCGACCGGCGCCAGCGGCAGTCCGGACCGGATCACGGCCGAGGGCAGCGAACGCGTCCGTTCGACGTGCACGTAGCCCACCGACCGGAGCTGACGGGTGTGCGGCACCAGCAGGTGGACGTCGCCGAACGCGTCGCGGTCGGTGCGCAGCCGGTCCGGCCCGCGCCGCAGGCCGTGGTGGCGGCACGCCTCCAACCCGGTCAGGAGCGCGGCGGGCCCGGCGAACCGGAGCGCGGCGAGCACGGTCTGCAGCCTCGTCGGCTCGCCGGTGAAGAGCAGGACGACGCCGGGCAGCGGGTTCTGCCACGGGCCGCCGTCGAGGCAGCGGGCGTAGGCGGTCCGCTCCGGCACGCCGGCCGTGACGAGCTGCCGGGCGGTCGCGACACCGTGCGGGAAGGCGGCCCGCAGCCGGGGGAGGTCCACCCGACGATGGTCGCCGGACGCCCCGGTGCGCCGTGGTGTTTCGGCGAGACCCGTTGCAGCAAAGCCACCCTCATGCAGCCAGACGGCATGAGGGTGGCTTTGCTGCAATCGGCGCCGCCACGCCGCACCGAGCACTGAAGCCCCAGGTAGAGCCGCCGAATCGTTATTGCAGGCAACCCTTACTTAGGGTAGGAATGCCTGGTGTTCCGCCGCCTCCTGATCGGCCTCGCCGCCACCGCCCTCCTTGCCGGCTGCGCGTCGGGTGCCCAGCCGCCCGCCGAGCCATCGGCCCCGGCGTCCGCTCCCGCCGACGCCGCGTTCCCCGTCACCGTGCAGCACAAGTTCGGCGCGACCGTGATCCCGCAGCGCCCGCAGCGCGTCGTCTCGCTCGGCTACACCGAGCAGGACGCGATCCTCGCGTTCGGGGTGGTGCCGGTCGGGGTCCGCTACGCCTTCGGCCCCGAGGACGACCTGTTCTTCCCGTGGGCGACGCCGCGGCCGGTGATGCGCAGCCGGTGGTGATGCCGCGGGAGGACGTCGACTTCGAGCAGGTCGCGGCCCTGCGGCCGGATCTGGTCATGGCCGTCACCGCGGGCCTCGACCAGCAGCAGTACGACGTGCTGAGCCGCATCGCCCCGACGGTCGTGCCGCCGCCGGGCGCCGTCGACTTCGGCGTGCCGTGGCAGGAGCAGACCCGCATCACCGGGCAGGCCCTCGGGCAGCCCGAGCGCGCCGAGGAGCTGGTGGCGCAGGTCGAGGCGCGGTTCGCCGAGGTCAAGGCCGCGCACCCGGAGCTGGCCGGCCGCACGCTCGCGCTCTCCGGCCCGATGTACGAGGGCCAGTACCCCTTCCACGCCACCGACGACACCCGCACCCGTTTCTTCGGGGAGCTCGGCATGGTCGTGCCGCAGGAGCTGGACGCGATCGCCGGCGACAGCTTCTACGGCACGGTGAGCCGCGAGCAGGCCGGGATACTGAACACGGACGTGCTGGTCTGGCAGGCCGGGTCGGCGCAGGAACGTGCCGACATCGAGGCCGACCCGATCCTCGCCGCGCTGCCCGTCGTCGCGCAGGGGCACGCGCTGTTCGTCGACGGCACGGCCTACGACGCGCTCCAGTTCTCCAGCGCGCTGAGCCTCCCGTACCTGCTCGACGAGCTCGTGCCGAAGCTCGCCGAGGCGGTCTCCTAGCTCGACGCGCGGACCAGCAGGTCGGTCGCCACCAGGTCGGGCCCGGTCGGCGGCTCGCCGCCCAGCCGCCGCACGAGCATCGCGACGGCCCGCGCGCCCAGCTCGGCCGGCCGCAGGTCGAGAGCCGTCACGGCGGGACGCGCGGCCGCCATCTCCGGCCCGTCCACGCCGGCGACGACCCGCAGGTCGCCGGGCACGTCCAGCCCGGCGGCGCGGGCGGCGGCGAGCACGCCGAGCGCGGCGTGCGTCGGCAGCGCGAGCACGGCGTCGGGCCGTTCCCCGGCCGCCAGCAGCGCGGACGTCGCGTGCGCTGCCGCGTCGGCGGGCCGGTCCATGTCGAGGGCACGCACCAGCGGCGGCGCCCCCCGCTCGGCGCACCACTGCGCGTACGCGGCGTGCGCGTCCTCCAGCCACGCCCACCGCTCGGCGCCCGTGAGCAACGCCACCGACCGGGCGCCGCGCTCGTGCAGGTGGTCGAGCACGCCGCGGGTGGCGGCCCGGTGGTCGTTGCCGACCCACCACGGGCTGGTGCTCCCCGGCTCGCGGTCCACCGTGACGAGCGCGACGCCGGCCGCCGCGCACATCCGCACGACCGGGTCGGCGCGCACCGGGTCGAGCAGCAGGAGCCCGTCGACGTCGAGGCCGGCCAGCTCCACCCGCTCGGCCGGCCGCGGGGCGAGCAGCATGAGCCGTCCGGCGTCGATCGTCGCCGCCGCGCACGCCGCCGTGAGCTGCTGCAGGTAGGACGAGTGGCGCATCCAGTCCGCCCAGCTGCTGCGGTCGGGCGGGATGCAGAGCGCGATCGTGCCGGTGCGTCCGGAGCGCAGCGCCTGGGCTGCGCGGCGGGGCGTCCAGCCGGCCGCCCGGGCCGCCTCCTGCACGCGGGCGCGGGTCGCCGGGTCGATGCGGCCCTTGCCGCTCATCGCCGCCGACACGGTGGTGACCGAGACGCCCGCGGCCCGCGCCACGTCCGCGATCGTCGGCCGGCGTCCGCGGGTGACCATGGTCCACAGGTTGCCACGCGTTCCCACGATGCGGGAGCCCGGTGTGACAGCGTGGGACGGCCCGTGGTTCACTGCGAACGTGCAGCACCTCTGCGTGACCATTATCGACAGGCGCGTCGGCTAACCAGCACCACAGCCGACGCGCAGACCTCTCGCATCCGCCGGGGGTCTTTTTTGTTGCCCGGTCACGCCCACCCGACCTCAGGAGCCCTCGGATGTCCCGCACCGAACCCGCCGGAACCCCGCTCGGCGACGCGTTCCACGTCTTCGACACGACGCTGCGCGACGGGGCGCAGCGGGAGGGCATCAGCTACTCGGTGGCCGACAAGCTGGCCGTCGCCCGGCACCTGGACGCGCTGGGCGTCGGCTTCATCGAGGGCGGCTGGCCGGGTGCGCTGCCGAAGGACACCGAGTTCTTCGCGCGGGCCGCGGCGGGGGAGCTGCAGCTGCGCCACGCGGCGCTCGTCGCGTTCGGCGCGACCCGCCGGCCGGGCCGGACGGCGGACGCGGACCCGCAGGTCCGGGCGCTGCTCGACAGCCGGGCGCCGGTCGTGACGCTCGTCGCCAAGGCCGACCGCCGGCACATCGAGCGGGCGCTGCGCACCGATGTCGCCGAGAACTGCGCGATGGTCGCCGACACGGTCGCGTTCCTGCGCGGCGAGGGCCGCCGGGTGTTCCTCGACGCCGAGCACTTCTTCGACGGCTACAAGCACGACCCGGACACCGCGCTGAAGGTGCTGGAGGCGGCCGTCACGGCGGGCGCGGACGTCGCGGTGCTCTGCGACACGAACGGCGGCATGCTCCCGCTGGGCATCGCCGAGGTCGTGACGGAGGTGGCCGCGCGCACCGGCTTCCGCCTGGGCATCCACTGCCAGGACGACACCGGCTCGGCCGTCGCCAACTCGGTGACGGCGGTGCAGGCGGGCGCCACGCACGTGCAGTGCACCGCCAACGGCTACGGCGAGCGGGCCGGCAACGCCGACCTGTTCGCCGTGGTCGGGAACCTCGTGACCAAGCTCGGCATGCCCGTCCTCCCCGAGGGCGCGTTCGCCGAGCTGACCCGCACCTCGCACGCGTTGGCGGAGATCGCCAACATCGCTCCCGACACCCACCAGGCCTATGTCGGGACGTCGGCGTTCGCCCACAAGGCGGGCCTGCACGCGAGTGCGATCAAGGTGGACCCGGAGCTCTACAACCACATGGACCTGCGGACGTGGGCAACGGGCAGCGGGTGCTGGTCACGGAGATGGCCGGCCGGGCGAGCGTCGAGCTCAAGGCGAACGAGCTCGGCCTCGACCTGGCCGGCCGGCCCGACGCGGTGGCGTCCGTCGTCGCGACGGTGAAGGAACGCGAGGCGGAGGGCTGGTCGTTCGAGGCGGCGGAGGCGTCGCTGGAGCTGGTCATGCGCTCGGCGATGGGCGAGGGCGGCCGGGTGCCGTTCGCGCTGGAGTCCTACCGCGTGATCATCGAGCACGGCGCGGACGGCGCGGTGCTCGCCGAGGCGACGGTGCGCGTGGCGCTTCCGGACGGCAGCGCCAGATCGCGACGGCCGAGGGGAACGGGCCGGTCAACGCCCTGGACGCGGCGCTGCGGGCGGCGCTCACGCCCAGCTGCCCGTGGCTCTCGGACGTGGAGCTGTCCGACTACAAGGTCCGCATCCTCACCGACAGCCACGGCACCGGCGCCGTCACGCGGGTGCTCGTCGAGTCGACCGGCCCGGCCAGCACGTGGACGACGGTCGGCGTGCACAGCAACGTCGTCGAGGCGTCGTGGCTGGCACTGGTCGATGCGCTGGCCTACGCGGCCCTGCGCAACCCGCTCGCCGCCGCGCGCTGACCCGGAGCAGGATCTCCCGCCGTGGAGGCAGTGCTCCGGCGGATCGACCGGTTCTGCGACGACGTGCCGCGCCGGTGGGCGGGCGTGACCGACGACGGCCCGCTGCGGCTGTTCACGCGCGACGGGCCCGGCTGGCCGTTCTACGCGCGCCCGGTGCCCGGCGCCGGTCCCGTCACGGCGGCCGACGTGCTGCGGATGCGCGGCCGGCAGCGGGCGCTCGGGGTGCCCGAGGCGTTCGAGTGGGTGCTCGCCGAGGCACCGGCCATGGCGGACGCCGTGTCGGCGACGGGCCTGCCGGTGCGGGTCTGCCCGCTGCTCGTGCTCGCCGGGCCACCGGCGCCCGCGCCGCTCCCGACCGGCTGCACCGCGCGCCTGCTGGGCCCGGCCGACGCCGACCTCGCGGCCGCGGCGTCCGGCATGAACGCGCTGGTCGCGGCCGCGTTCGAGGCCCCGGTGCCGGCTGCGGTGACGGGTGCCCAGCTCGCCGCGCTGCGGGCCGAGCTCGCCGACGGCACGGTCGCGCGGCTGCTGGTCTCCGATGTCTGCGGGCTGGTCGCTGCGGGCTCGGCGCAGCGGGCCGGGGACGTCGTCGAGCTGGTCGGGATCGGGACGCGCGCCGCGCGCGGGGCCGCGGGCTGGGCGCCGCCGTCACGGCGCTGCTGGCCACCGCGGCCCGGGACGCGGGCGCCGACCTGGTGTTCCTCGCCGCCGGCGACGACACCGCCACCCGCGTCTACGAGCGCGTCGCTTCCGCCGGGTGGGGGAGTGCGGACTCGCGGAGCCGCTCTGAGGCGGACGGGAACGGAGATCCCCACCCTCCTTGCAGCAAAGCCACCCTCATGCAGCCTGCCGGCGTGGGGGTGGCTTTGCTGCAACGGGGGACGGGACCCGCCGCTCAGGCCGTCGTGCGCTCCGGCGACCGCCGCGCCCACTCCGGAGCGTGCTCCGGCAGCGGGCCGATCGCGATCGCCCGGGCGGGGATCGCGCGCAGCACCGGGAACCGCTGCAGCAGCCGCAGCGGCAGGGGCAGCGAGGACGGCGGCGCCTCCCGCACCTCGGCGTCGGCGAGCCCGACGCGTTCGGCGCCGGCCGCCGTCGGGACCGCGACGTCGGGGACGTCGGCGGTGACCCGGCCGAGGATGCCGCGGTGCGCGGCCCGCTGCGCGCCCTGGATCAGCGCGGTGGGCCACCACCGGCGCCGCTGCACCCTGCGCAGCAGCGAGCGGGGCACGATCCCGCCCGAGCGCAGCGCGGGGGCGAGGATGCGGGCCGCGGCCACGGCGTCGGCGACGGCCAGGTTGATCCCGACGCCGCCCACGGGGGACATCGCGTGGGCCGCGTCACCGATCAGCAGCAGCCCGTCGCGGTGCCACGTGCGCAGCCGCTCCAGCCGCACGTCGAGCAGCTTCACGTCGTCGAACGACGTGAGCGCGGCCGTCCGGTCGCCCAGCCAGGGCAGGAGCGCCGTGATCCGGGCGCGGAACCGCTCGATCCCGGCCGCGCGCATGGCCGCGTCGGTGCCCTTGCGGATGAGGAAGGCGCACTGCCAGTAGTCGCCGCGGTCGATCATCACCGCGACTGGTGCGCCGAGGCCCGCCCGACGCCGCCCTCCGGCGCCGGCCAGGCGCGGCAGCCGGAACCACCACACGTCCATCGGCACGCCGAACGACCGCGGCGCCATCCCGGCCGCCGTCCGCACGGCCGAGCCGCGGCCGTCGCACGCGACGGTGAGGCGGCGTGCAGCTCGTGCTCGGTGCCGTCGGTGCGGTCGCGGTAGCGGACCCCGGCGACGCGGCCGCCGTCGAGCAGCAGGTCGACGGCCTCGGCGTTGCGCCTGAGCGTGAACGTCGGCTCGGCCTCCGCGGCGTCGGCGACGAGGTCGAGGAAGTCCCACTGCGGGACGAGGGCGATGTGCCGGTGGGCGCCGGGCAGCCGGGAGAGGTCGGCCACCTGGGCGACGCCCTGGTCGAGCTGCACCTGTGCGCGGTCCATCCGGCGCTGGGGCAGCTTCGCGAACCGCTCGCCGAGGCCCAGCTCGTCGAGCAGCGTGAGGGTGGACGCGTGCACGGTGTCGCCGCGGAAGTCGCGCAGGAAGTCACCGTGCTTCTCCAGCACCGTGACGTCGACGCCGGCCCGCGCCATCAGCAGGCCGAGGACGAGTCCGGCGGGACCGCCGCCGACGACGAGGCAGGTCGTGCGCTCGTAACTCAACATGCGTTGAAATATACGCCGGACCCGGCCGCCGCGCACGCCCCCATTAGGCTCACACCCACCATGAACGCTGCCAACGACGTCCGGGTGCGCTTCTGCCCCTCGCCGACGGGCACCCCGCACGTCGGCCTCATCCGCACCGCGCTCTTCAACTGGGCCCACACCCGCCACCACGGCGGCGCCTTCGTGTTCCGCATCGAGGACACCGACGCCAGCCGCGACAGCGACGAGTCCTACCGCGCGCTGCTCGACGCGCTGCGCTGGCTCGGCCTCGACTGGGACGAGGGCCCCGAGGTCGGCGGCCCGCACGGCCCGTACCGGCAGAGCGAGCGCCGCGAGGTCTACGCCGACGCGCTGCGCCGGCTGGTCGAGGGCGGCGAGGTGTACGAGTCGTACTCGTCGGCCGAGGAGATCGAGGCCCGGCACCGCGCCGCCGGCCGCGACCCCAAGCTCGGCTACGACAACGCCGACCGCGACCTCACCGAGGAGCAGCGGGCCGCGTTCCGGGCCGAGGGCCGGGCGCGGTCTACCGGCTGCGCATGCCCGAGCGCGACATCTCCTTCACCGATCTCGTGCGCGGCGAGGTGACGTTCCGGGCCGGCACGGTGCCCGACTTCGTGCTCGCCCGCGGCGACGGCACCCCGCTCTACCCGCTCACCAACCCCGTCGACGACGCGCTGATGGGCATCACCGACGTCCTGCGCGGCGAGGACCTGCTCTCCTCCACCCCGCGCCAGATCGCGCTGCTGGAGGCGCTGCAGCGGGTCGGAATCGGGAACGGGCCGTTCCGCTACGGGCACCTGCCGCTCGTCACCGGCGAGGGCAACCGCAAGCTCTCCAAGCGCGACCCGCAGTCCAACCTCTTCCACTACCGCGAGCGCGGATTCGTGCCGGAGGGGCTGCTCAACTATCTGGCGCTGCTCGGCTGGTCGATCGCCGAGGACCGCGACGTGTTCACGATGGCCGAGATGGTCGAGGCGTTCGACGTCACGCGGGTGTCGAGCAATACCGCGCGGTTCGACATCAAGAAGGCCGAGGCCATCAATGCGGCGCACCTGCGCGCGTTGCCGGTCGAGGAGTTCGCCCGCCGGGTGGAGCCGTACCTCGTCGCCGAGGGTGGTGTGAGTAGCGGCACGCTCACCGACGAGCAGCGCGCCGTGCTGGCCGCGGCGGCCCCGCTCGTGCAGGAGCGCAGCGTCGTGCTCTCGGACGCCGCGCGCATGCTGCGGTTCCTCTTCGTGCCGGAGGAGGGCTTCGCCGTCGAGGCCGAGGCCGCGGAGAAGAACCTCGGCGCCGATGCCGCCCCCGTCCTGGAGGCGGCTCTGACCAGCCTCGACAAGCTCGCGGACTGGTCGGCGCCGACCATCGAGGAGGCACTCAGGGAGGCTCTGGTCGACGGGTTGGGCCTCAAGCCGCGCAAGGCGTTCGGCCCGTGCGGGTGGCCGTGAGCGGCCGGACGGTGTCGCCGCCGCTGTACGAGTCGATGGAACTGCTGGGCCGCGAGCGGTCCCTCGCGCGGCTGCGGGCCGGTTTGGAGCGCGCCGGAGCCCTCGGCTAGAGTGTTCTTCGCAGGGCACGGACGCCGGTCGGCCGTGAGCCCTTGGGGTATGGTGTAATTGGCAGCACGACTGATTCTGGTTCAGTTAGTCTAGGTTCGAGTCCTGGTACCCCAGCGGAAACGCACCAGATCCGGTCTGATACATTCATACAGCGTTCCTGAGGGCCCCGTCGTCTAGCGGCCTAGGACGCGCCCTCTCAAGGCGGTAGCGCGGGTTCAAATCCCGTCGGGGCTACAACAAAAGCGCCTCTCCCATCGTGGAGAGGGCGCTTTTTGCTGTCCCTCTTGACCGCATTATGCTCCACAACGCACTCCGAGGCCCGCCTGGAGTGCGTTATGGAGCCATGATGCGGTCGGGGGTCAGGGGGCGACGACGGGGGGTGCGTCCGATGTCGTCGGGGCGACGGGTGTTGTCGTCACGGGCGGCTCCGTCGTCACCGGCGGTGTCGTGGGCTGCGGCTCCGTGGTCGGCGGGACCTCCGTCGTCGGTGCCACCGGCGTGGTCGGGGGCGGCGGCAGCGGGAGGGTCGTCGTGGCCTGCGGGACCGTCCGGGACGGTGCGGCCGTCCGCGTGCTGGTCGCCGGCACGTCCGTTTCGTCCGTCGCCGGGGCGGGCGGGGTCACCGACTGCGCGGGCGGCGACGGCACCAGCGGGCCACCGGAGTCCGTCCGCACCGGCGTGGACGACGGCCACAGGAACGCCGCCGCGATCACCGCCACAGCCGCCGCCGCCCCGCCGACGCTCACGAGCCACGCCGGGCTGCGCCCGCCGCGCGGCGGTTCGGGCGCGTACTCGTACGGGTCGCCGCCGCCGTACTCCGGCTCGCCGCCGTACCCCGGACGCGGCGGGGGCGGCGGGAGCACCCCGGCGCCGGCCCGCGGGCCGCTCGACGTCGGCGTCACGCGCTGGGTGGGCGGCGAGGCAGCCGTGGTGGGCGCGGCGTCGTAGCCGCCGTCGTACGCCCCCGGACGGTGCGCGCCCGTGCCGTACCCGGGCTGGCCGGGCCCGGCGCTCATCTGCGCCCCGAACCCGTTCGGCGCGCCGCCGAAGGGCTGCTGCGCCGCCACCGGGAACCGGGCCGACCCACCCACCGCGGCGACGGCACCTGCGCCGCCGGGCCGCTGGGCGAGGGCAGCATCGAGAGCACCGCGCCCATGGCGATCGCGTTCTTCGGGTCGGCGTCGACGGCCACCGGGCGGCCCAGCTGCTCCGAGACGAGCTGGCCGACGAGCGGGATCCGGGACGAGCCGCCGACGAGCAGCACCGCCGACAGCTGCGCAGGCGCGAGCCCGGCCGAGCCGATCGCGCGGCGCAGCGCCTCGACCGTCTCCTCCACCTGCGGGCGGATCGCCGCCTCGAACTCCGAGCGGTGCAGCCGCACCGCGCCCTGCGCGGCGGGCGTGAACACCGGGACGGAGACCTCGGTGTCGCTGCTCAGCGCCTCCTTGGCCTCCCGGCAGTCGCGCCGGATCGCGGCGACGGCCGACAGCACCGCCGGGTCGCTCTCGTCCAGGCCCTCGAACGCCTCCGGCAGCCCCTGCACGACGTGCTCGAACACGACCTCGTCGAAGTCGATCCCGCCGAGCCGCTCGATGCCCTCGGGGCGGCCCAGCAGCGTGAACCCGTGCGCCTCCTTGTGCACGACGCGGCGTCGAACGTGCCGCCGCCGAAGTCGTAGACGGCGATCGTGGAGCCCGGCTCGACCCGCTCGGCCGCCGCGTAGTGCAGTGCGGCCGCCTGCGGCTCCGCGAGGTAGGTGACAGGGATGCCCTGGCCGGCCAGCGCCGTGCCGAGGCGGTCCTTCTTGTGCGTGCCCCACGACGCCGGGTGCGTCACGGCGATGCGGGTCGCGTGGCCGCCCTCGCGCTGCGCCACCCGCTCGACGACCCAGCGCACCAGGCGGGCCGACAGCTCCTCCGGCGCCCACGAGCGCCCGCCGACGACCAGCGGGGTCGGGTCGCCGACGCGCCGCTTGAACTCGCGCGCGACGTGGTCCGGCTCGGTCACCGCGCGGCGTTCGGCTGCCTCGCCGACCACCAGCGTGCCGTCGTCGTCGACGTACAGCACGGACGGGACGGCGCTGGCGCGGTCGCCGAGGTTGACGATCTCGGTCTCGCCCGGCCGTCCACCCAGCCGCCCGATGGCGGCGGCCGTTCGTGTGGTGCCCACGTCGATGCCGAGGAAGTAAGTCAACACCGTCCCCCATCTGCAGTGCGCGACGACTCTCCGTGCTGGTCGACGAGAACGGAAGTCACGTTAGCGGCACTCGGCTGGGCCGTTCGGGCGGGTGCGGCCGTCACCCTTACAAGCGATGCTGCAAGCGTCCGCGGCGGCCAGCAGGTCGGCCGCCCAGCGCACCCCCGGACGGCGGCCGATCCGCTCGACCGGGCCCGACACCGACACTGCGGCGACGACCTGCCCGGACCCGTCCCGGACCGGTGCGGAGACGCTCGCCACACCCGACTCCCGCTCGGCGACGCTCTGCGCCCAGCCGCGGCGGCGCACGTCCACGAGCGCGCGCTCGCCGAACGTCGCGTCGGCCAGCACGGCCCGCTGCACGGCCGGCTCGGCCCAGGCGGCGAGCACCTTGGCGCCGCTGCCGGCCGTCATGGGCAGCCGGGTGCCGACGGGCACGGTGTCGCGCAGGCCGCTGGCCGGCTCGGCGGCGGCGACGCAGATGCGCTGCATCCCGTCGCGCCGGTAGAGCTGCACGCTCTCGCCGGTGATGTCGCGCAGCCGCGGCAGCACGTGGCCCGCGGCCTCCAGCAGCGGGTCGACGCCGCCGGCGGCGAGCTCGGCCAGCGCCGGGCCGGGCCGCCAGCGCCCGTCGGCGCCGCGGTGCAGCAGCCCGTGCACCTCCAGCCCGACGGCCAGCCGGTGCGCGGTGGCCCGCGGCAGCCCGGTGCGCTCGCACAGCTCGGCGAGACCGCACGGCTCGGCGGCGGCGGCCCGGAGCACCCCCACCGCCTTGTCGAGCACGCCGATCCCGCTATGCTGTCTCACGAGCCGATACTAACTTCCCGAAATGTGAGACGTCCAGCGAGGAGGCCGGTCGTGGGCGCAGCACGCACGCTGGCGGAGAAGGTCTGGGACCAGCACGTGGTCCGCCGTGGAGAGGGGCAGGAGCCCGATCTCCTCTACATCGACCTGCACCTGGTGCACGAGGTCACGAGCCCCCAGGCGTTCGACGGGCTCCGGCTCGCCGGGCGCGGCGTCCGCCGGCCGGACCTCACGCTCGCCACCGAGGACCACAACGTCCCGACCACCGACGTCGAGCTGCCCATCGCCGACCCGGTCTCCCGCACCCAGGTCGAGACGCTGCGCAAGAACTGCGCCGAGTTCGGCGTGCCGCTCTACCCGATGAACCACGCCGAGCAGGGCATCGTGCACGTCGTCGGCCCGCAGCTCGGGCTCACGCAGCCCGGCACCACGGTGGTCTGCGGCGACAGCCACACCTCCACGCACGGCGCGTTCGGCGCGCTTGCGTTCGGCATCGGCACGTCCGAGGTGGAGCACGTGCTCGCCACCCAGACGCTGCCGCTCAGGCGTTTCCGCACGATGGCCGTCAACGTCAACTCGGCCGACGGGCGGCTGCGGCCGGGCGTCTCCAGCAAGGACGTCGTGCTGGCGATGATCGCGCAGATCGGCACCGGCGGCGGCCAGGGCTACGTGATCGAGTACCGCGGCAACGTCATCGACAACCTGTCGATGGAGGCCCGGATGACGATCTGCAACATGTCGATCGAGGCGGGCGCGCGGGCCGGGATGATCGCCCCCGACGAGACCACGTTCGCCTACCTCAAGGGCCGCGACCGGGCGCCGTCCGGCGCGGCGTGGGACGAGGCCGTGGCCGCGTGGCTGGAGCTGCGCACCGACCCCGACGCGGCGTTCGACGCCGAGGTCGACATCGACGGCGACACGCTCACCCCGTTCGTCACCTGGGGCACCAACCCCGGCCAGGGCCTGCCGCTCGGCGACCGGGTGCCCGACCCGGCCACGATCTACGACGAGCACGAGCGCGTCTCCGCGGAGAAGGCGCTCGCGTACATGGGGCTGGAGCCGGGCACGCCGCTGCGCGACGTCCGGGTCGACACGGTGTTCGTCGGCTCCTGCACCAACGGCCGCATCGAGGACCTGCGGGCCGCGGCCGGCGTGCTCGCGGGCCGCAAGGTCGCCGACGCGTCCGCATGCTGGTCGTGCCGGGGTCGATGCGGGTGCGGTTCCAGGCCGAGGAGGAGGGCCTCGACGCGGTGTTCCGCGCGGCCGGCGCCGAGTGGCGCTCCGCGGGCTGCTCGATGTGCCTGGGCATGAACCCGGACCAGCTCGCGCCGGGGGAGCGCAGCGCGTCCACCTCGAACCGCAACTTCGAGGGCCGCCAGGGCAAGGGCGGCCGCACGCACCTGGTGTCCCCGCTCGTCGCCGCCGCCACGGCCGTGCGCGGCACCCTCAGCTCGCCGGAGGACCTCGTGGAGGTGTCCGCCTGATGGAACCGTTCGTCACGCACACCGGCATCGGCGTCCCGCTGCGCCGCGCCAACGTCGACACCGACCAGATCATCCCGGCCGTCTACCTCAAGCGGGTCACGCGCACCGGCTTCGAGGACGGGCTGTTCCACGCCTGGCGCCAGCAGCCCGACTTCATCCTCAACATCGAGCCGTTCGCGCGGGGCACGGTGCTCGTCGCGGGCCCGGACTTCGGCACCGGCTCCTCGCGCGAGCACGCCGTCTGGGCGCTGATGGACTACGGGTTCCGGGTGGTCATCGCGTCCCGGTTCGGCGACATCTTCCGGGGCAACTCGGCCAAGGCCGGGCTCGTCGCCGCGCAGGTCGCCCAGCCGGACGTCGAGCTGCTCTGGAAGCTCCTGGAGAACGAGCCCGGCACCGAGGTCACCGTCGACCTCACCGAGAAGACGGTGCACGCGCGCGACCTCACCGTCCGCTTCGACATCGACGACTACACCCGCTGGCGGCTGCTGGAGGGCCTGGACGACATCGGCCTGACGCTGCGCCACGCCGACGGCATCACGGCCTTCGAGGCCGGCCGCCCGAAGCGCCTCCCGACCACGTCGCCGGCGTAGACCCCGCCGAGTCGGGGCCCGGCTCGGGCGAGCCTCCTGGTGATGATGTCGCAGGACGTTTACCGTCTGTCCATGAACAAGACCCAACTCGTTGACGCGCTGGCAGCGCGCCTCGGCGACCGGCGCACCGCCGCCGCGGCGGTGGACGGGTTGCTGCAGACCATCGTCGACACCGTGCGGTCAGGCGGCTCCGTGACGATCCCCGGCTTCGGGGTGTTCGAGGGCCGGTCCCGGGCCGCCAGGGTCGGCCGCAACCCGCGGACCGGCGAGCCGATCGAGGTCCCGGCCATGACGGTGCCCGCCTTCCGGCCGGGCACGGGGTTCCGGGAGGCCGTCGGCGGCAGCGTCCCGGCGGCCCACTCGCGCAACCGCACCGTCTCCGCCGTCGCCGAGCCGGTCGCGTCGTTCGCCGCGGAGCAGGCTCCCGCGAAGGCGGGCAAGGGCAGCAAGGCCGGCCGGACGAAGGGCCCGAAGGGCAAGGCCGACAAGCCGAAGAAGGGCAAGAAGAAGTAGCGCCTAGCCGGTCGGGCGCTCGTAGTAGTCGGCCGAGCGCAGGTCGCGTCCGGCCCGAAGGTCAGCAGCCAGGTGCTGGCCTTGCGGGACTGGATGTCGTCCTGGTCGACGCCGGCCAGCTCCGCGGACTCGACGAGCATGCCGACGAGGTCCGGGATGACCCCGCCCTGGCTCGACACGGTGGTGACGCCCGGTTTGCCGGCGATCTCCTGGGTGCGCGCGAGCGCGTCCTGCGGCTCCAGCCAGTACGTGTGCTCGCCGACGAGCGGCTCCTCCGCGATCGGCAGCCCGAGCGCCTCCGCGAGCGGCTCGACCGTCTGCCGGCAGCGCAGCGGCGGTGCCGTGACGATCCGCTCGGGCCCGAACAGCGCGAGCAGCCGGCCGAGCTGCTGGGCCTGCTCCTGCCCCGAGCCGGAGAGCGGGCGCAGGTCGTCGTCGCCGTCCCACTGGTTGCGGCTGCCCGCCCGCGCGTGCCGCACGAGCACGATCACCGACGACGGCGGACCGAGCTCGACGAACCGGTCGAGCACCCGGGCGTCGTGCGCGTAGGACAGCTGCGCGCGGGCGGCGGCCGGGGCGAGCCAGCGCAGCTCGTCGGTCTCCTCGCCGGGGACGAACTCGCCGCCGCGGGCCTCGGCCGCCCAGTACCGCACCAGCTTGCCGCCGTCGGCCACCTCGTACCGGACGTCGCGCAGGAACGCGCCGAGCCGGCAGGTCTGCCCGGTCTCCTCCTCGACCTCGCGGACGGCCGCGAACGGCATGGTCTCGCCGGGGTCGAGCTTGCCCTTCGGGAACGACCAGTCGTCGTAGCGCGGGCGGTGCACGACCGCCACCTCGACGCCGTCGGCGCCGTGGCGCCAGAGCACCGCGCCGGCCGCGAGGACGTCGGCGGCCCGCGGTTCGAGCGTGCGCGTGCGAGCGGTCACTGCCAGGTCACTCCCGTTCGGCGGAGACCGCCGCGTGCCGCAGCATCATCTCCGCCTGGTGGTCGCGGACGTGCGGGATGTCGGCGCCGGCGGGGGCGACGGCTCCCAGTTCCCGTCGGCGTGCAGCGTCCAGCAGCGGGTGGCCGGGTCGATCGCGGAGTCGAAGACGTCCCCGAGCTGCGTGGCCAGCCGCGGGTCGGCGACCCGCAGCAGCACCTCGACCCGGCGGTCGAGGTTGCGGTGCATCATGTCGGCGCTGCCGATCCAGTACTCGTCGGCCGAGACGAAGTGGAAGACCCGCGAGTGCTCCAGGAAGCGCCCGAGGATCGAGCGCACGTGGATGTTCTCCGACAGGCCCGGGCGGCCCGGGCGGATCGCGCAGATCCCGCGCACCACGACGTCGACCCGCACCCCGGCCTGCGACGCCCGGTAGAGCGCGTCGATGACCTGCTCGTCGACGATCGAGTTGACCTTGATCCGGACGCCGGCGGGCCGGCCGGCCCGGTGCGCCTCGATCTCGTCCTCGATGCGCCGGACGATGCCGCGCCGCACCCCGTACGGGGCCACGAGCAGGCTCCGGTACACGTCTGGCGCGAGTAGCCGGTGAGCGAGTTGAACAGGTCGGTCGAGGTCGGCGCCGATGGTCGGGTCGGCCGTCAGCACGCCGAGGTCCTCGTAGAGCCGCGCGGTCTTGGGGTTGTAGTTGCCGGTGCCGACGTGGCAGTAGCGGCGGATCGTGCCGCCCTCCTGCCGCACCACCAGCGACGTCTTGCAGTGCGTCTTGAGCCCGACGAGCCCGTAGACGACGTGCACGCCCGCCTTCTCCAGCTCGCGCGCCCAGCGGATGTTGGCCTGCTCGTCGAACCGCGCCTTGATCTCGACGAGCGCCACGACCTGCTTGCCGGCCTCCGCGGCGTCGATGAGCGCGTCGACGATGGGGGAGTCGCCGGAGGTGCGGTAGAGCGTCTGCTTGATCGCGAGCACGTTCGGGTCGGCCGCGGCCTGCTCGATGAACCGCTGCACGCTCGTGGAGAACGAGTCGTACGGGTGGTGCACCAGCACGTCGCCCTCGCGCAGGGTGGCGAACACGCTGCGCGGGGTCTCCCGCTCGGCGAAGGCCGGGTGCGTCGCCGGCACCCACGCGTCGTCCTTGAGGTCGGGCCGGTCGACGCCGTGCACGGCCCACAGCGCCGTGAGGTCGAGCAGCCCGGGCACCGTGACGACGTCGTTCGGGTCGACGTCCAGCTCGCGCAGGAGCAGCTCCAGCACGTGCTCGCTCATCGTGTCGGTCACCTCGAGCCGCACCGGCGGCCCGAAGCGGCGCCGCGCCAGCTCCCGCTCCAGCGACTGGAGCAGGTCCTCGTCGCGGTCCTCCTCGACCTCCAGGTCGGCGTTGCGCGTGACGCGGAACGCGTGCACCTCCGTGACCTCGACGCCCGTGAACAGCTCGTGCAGGTGGGCGGAGATCAGGTCCTCGATGGGCAGGAAGGTGACCGAGCGGCCGGCGGCACCGGCCGGGTCGTCGGGGTCGACGCGCACCAGCCGCGGCACGTTGTTGGGCACCTTGACCCGGGCGAACCGCTCGGCGCGCCCGTCCGGGTCGCGGACCGTGACGGCGAGGTTCAGCGAGAGCCCCGAGATGTACGGGAACGGGTGCGCCGGGTCCACCGCGAGGGGCGTGAGCACCGGGAACACCTGCGCCGAGAAGTAGGCCGACAGCCGCGCCCGCTGGGGCTCGGACAGGTCGGTCCAGCGCAGGATGCTGATCCCGGCGTCCTCCATCTCGGGCCGGACGTGCTCCAGGAAGACGCGCGCGTGCGCGTCCTGGATGGCCTGCGTGCGCACCGCGATCCGGGCGAGCTGCTCGCGCGGGGTGAGGCCGTCGGCGCTGCGCACGGCCAGGCCGGTCTCGTCGCGGCGCTTCAGCCCGGCGACCCGGACCATGTAGAACTCGTCCAGGTTGGACGCGAAGATCGCGAGGAACTTGGCCCGTTCCAGCAGCGGCTGGCTGGGGTCCTCGGCCAGCGCGAGCACACGGGCGTTGAAGTCGAGCCAGGACAGCTCGCGGTTGATGTACCGGTCGTCGGGAAGCTCCGACACCGGAGCGAGTGTGCGCGCGGGGGGACTGACCGGCACGGCGGCCACCGAGGTGGTGGCCGGGGTGACCGCGCTCGCCACCGCCGTGGCGGCGGCCGGCGGGGCCGGCGCCGTCCGCTCACGCCGGGGCGCCGTCCTCTTCTGCGCGGTGCTGTCGCCGGTGGTCGCGCCGTTCGGGGTGCCGGCGCCCTCGGCCGGCCCGGTGCCGTTCTTCGTCGTGTCCACGTCCGTCCCGGTCGCCTTCTTGGTGGCGTTCCTGGTACCGCTCCTGGTCGCGTTGTCCCTGGCCACGGTACTGGTGGACGGGCGACCGGCGGCCACCCGCCGCGTCGACGGCCGGGGCGGGCGCGCGTGCGCGGCGGGTTCCGCCGGGGGGCCGCGGGCTCGCCGGCGCCGGGTTCCGGGGTCCTGCTCGCGTCGTCACCCACGGGAGGGATTGTTCCTCACGCCTCCCTCTGTTGCGCCCGGCGACGCTCGACTTCCGAGTGAACAATGCCTCGCGGTCACCCGCTCGGCCGCAGCCCGGCCACCGGGGTCACGAGCAGGGATCCACCGCCGGCGCATGACGTGCGCCGTGTGCTCGCCCAGCCCGAGCGCCGCGGCGTCGCGCAGGTCGTCGGCGGTGTCGACGTCGCGGCGCAGGCCCGGCCACTCCCCGGACAGCAGCGCGGCGCCGGACGCGGCGTGCGCCGTGGCGGACCCGGCGCCGAACCGCGGGTCGAGCAGGACGCCGGCGGCGGCGAGCAGGAAGGTCGTGCCGGTGCCTCCGGCGTCCGGGACGAACACCCGCGCGACGCCGGCCGCGAACAGGTCGAGCGCCGCGCCGACCGCGGCGTCCAGATCGGCGGGCCGCAGCGCGGGCAGGTCGGCCTGCAGCGCGCCGACCACCGCGGCCGGATCACGCTCGCGCAGCAGCGCCGCCCCCCGGGCGTATGCGGCGTTCAGGCCGGTCAGACGGGGTGCGGGCACGTCCGGGACAACCTCGATCCCGAAGACGCCGAGCTCGGCGGCGACCACCGGGTCGGAGCTGACCACAAGGAGGTGGCGCACGCTCGCGGCGGCCTGCACGGCGGCCAGCGTGTCGCGGGCCAGCGCCATCGCGAGCCGGGCGTGCGCCCGCTGCGCGCCGATCCCGTTGTCGGCGGCGCCGCGCAGCCGCGACTTGGCCTTCGCGAGCGGTTTGACCGGAACCACCAGATCCACGGTCGGCATCATCGAGCCCACCCGTCCATCGTGCACTCCGCCACCGACGCACATCGGAGCCGTGGAATTCCGGAGGCCCCGGAAGTGGACCACGGAACGCGGGGCAGGGAGACTCACGGCGTCCGAGGCGAGCGGAGGAATGCGTGCAAAGGCGTGAGAAGGGCGGGTTCTGGCTCAACCTCGCGGCGGCCGCCGTCTACCCGACGGCATGGCTGGTCGGCCGGGCCCGGTACGAGGGGCGTGAGCACATCCCGGCGACGGGAGGGGTGCTCGTGGTCGCGAACCACATCTCGCACCTCGACCCGCTCTACTCCGGCATCCTCGTGCACTCGTCGCGCCGGGTGCCGCGGTTCCTCGCGAAGCACAGCCTGTGGCGCGTCCCGGTGCTCGGGAGGGTGCTCAGCGGCAGCGGCCAGATCCCCGTCTACCGCGACTCCGCCGACGCCCAGCAGAGCCTGCGCGACGCCACCCGCGCGCTGGAGGCGGGCAAGGCCGTCGTGATCTACCCGGAGGGCACGATCACCCGTGACCCGCAGGGCTGGCCGATGCTCGCCCGCACGGGCGTCGCCCGGCTGGCGCTCTCCGCGGACGTGCCGGTGCTCCCGGCGGTGCACTGGGGTACCCGTGAGGTGCTCGACAAGTACCACCGGAAGTTCCGCCCGCTGCCGCGCAAGCCGATCACGGTGCGCTGCGGCCCGCCCGTCGACCTGTCGGCCCACCGGGGCCGCCCGGTGGACGCACCGCTGCTGCGAGAGGTCACCGACATGCTGATGGCGCAGGTCCGCGACCTGCTCGCGGAGGTGCGCGGCGAGCCGGCGCCCGTCGACTTCTACCGGCGCGGGGCCGCGTCGTGACGGCGGCCGGGAGCGTTGCCGCCGGCGTGCGCCGGGTCGCCGTGCTCGGCGCCGGGTCGTGGGGCACGGTGCTGGGCAAGGTGCTCGCCGACGCCGGGCGCGAGGTGCGGCTGCTCGCGCGGCGCGCGGAGGTCGCGGACGCCGTCAACGGGCGGCGGGCCAACCCCGAC
This sequence comes from Pseudonocardia sp. CNS-139, assembly GCA_001942415.1. Taxonomy (GTDB): domain Bacteria; phylum Actinomycetota; class Actinomycetes; order Mycobacteriales; family Pseudonocardiaceae; genus Pseudonocardia. The sequence goes on along the minus strand of MKJX01000185.1, from coordinate 38,180 downwards.
TACCTCCCGGACGTCCGGCTGCCCGCGCTGCTCACCGCCACCGTCGATCCGGAGGTCGCGCTCGACGGCGCCGACGCCGTGGTGCTCGCCGTCCCGTCGCAGACGCTGCGCGCCAACCTCGCGGCCTGGCGTCCGCTGCTGCCGCCCGGCCGCACGCTCGTGAGCGTCGCGAAGGGCGTGGAGCTGGGCACGCTCAAGCGGATGAGCGAGGTGGTCTGCGAGGTGGCGGGCGTGCCCGCCGACCAGGTCGCGGTGATCTCCGGCCCGAACCTGGCGCTGGAGATCGCCGTCGAGGAGCCGACGGCCACCGTGATCGCCTGCACCGACCACAGCCGGGCCGTCGCGCTCCAGCACGCGTGCACCACCGGCTACTTCCGCACGTACACCAACACGGACGTGGTCGGCTGCGAGCTGGGCGGCGCCGTCAAGAACGTCATCGCGCTGGCCTGCGGGATCGCCACCGGGATGGGCTTCGGCGACAACACCCGGGCCACGCTGATCACCCGCGGGCTCGCCGAGACCGCGCGGCTCGGGCTCGCGCTGGGTGCCGACCCGCTGACGTTCGCCGGGCTCGCCGGGCTCGGCGACCTCGTCGCGACGTGCTCGTCGCCGCTGTCGCGCAACCGGACGTTCGGCGAGCACCTCGGCCGCGGCGAGTCGCTGGCGCAGGCCGAGGCGGCCAACCACGGGCAGGTCGCGGAGGGCGTCAAGTCGTGCCTGTCGGTGTGCGAGCTGGCGGAGCGGCACGGCGTGGAGGTGCCGATCGCCGACGCGGTGCGCCGCGTCTGCCACGAGGGCCTCTCGGCGTCGGAGATGGGCAAAGAGCTCATCACCCGCGCACCGCGCGCCGAATGAGCCTGGTCGAGCCGGGGACGAGCGACGGCGACGGGACCCGCTGCGTCCACGGCGGGTTCCCCGGCCCGGCGCTCGGCGCGCCCGTGCACCCGGGGCCGGTGCTGTCCTCGACGTTCCACCTCGGCGTCCCGGCCGACCCGCCGCCCGCCGACTTCTACGGGCGCGCGGACAACCCGACGTGGCGCGCGCTGGAGGACGCGATCGGCGCGCTGGACGGCGGCGAGTGCGTGGTGTTCGCGTCCGGGATGGCGGCGGTCGGGGCGGTGCTGCGGCTGGCCGCCCCGGACGGCGCGCTCGTGCTCCCGTCCGACGGCTACTACCTCGCCCGCTCGCTCGCGCACGCCGAGCTGGCCCCGCTCGGGGTCGAGGTGCGGGAGGTGCCGACCACCGCCCTGCTCACCGCGGACGTGCTGGCCGGCGCCGCACTCGTGCTGCTGGAGACGCCGTCCAACCCGGGCCTGGAGGTGGCCGACGTCGCCGCCGCGGCGGCCGCCGCCCACGCCGCCGGCGCGCTGCTCGCCGTCGACAACACGACGGCCACGCCGCTCGGCCAGCGCCCGCTCGCGCTCGGCGCCGACCTCGCCGTCGCCAGCGACACGAAGGCCCTCGCCGGGCACGGCGACGTGGTGCTCGGGCACGTCAGCGCGGCCGGCCCGGCGCTCGCCGCGCGGCTGCGGGAGGCCCGCTCGCGCGGCGGGGCCGTGCCCGGACCGATGGAGACGTGGCTCGCGCACCGCGGGCTCGGCACCCTCGACCTGCGGCTCACCCGGCAGGCCGAGAACGCGTCCGCGCTGGTCGAGGCGCTGCTCGCGCATCCCGCGGCCACGGACGTGCGGTGGCCGGGGCACCCGGCCGACCCGGCGCACCCGGTCGCCGCGAAGCAGATGCGCCGCTGGAACGGGGTGCTGCGGTTCACGCTCGCGTCCGAGGCCGCGGTCGGCGCGTTCCTCGCCGCGTCCCGGCTCGTCGACTCGGCCACGAGCTTCGGCGGCCTGCGCACGTCCGCCGACCGGCGGGCCCGGTGGGGCGACGCCGTGGCGCCCGGGCTCGTCCGGCTCTCGGCCGGGTGCGAGGACACCGCGGACCTCGTCGCGGACGTCGTCGCGGCGCTCGACGCCGCCCTCGCGTTCACGGACCGCTGAACGGGAACACCGCCCGCATGACGAAGCTGGGCCCGCTCGGGGCCGCGAGTGCCGATCTCAACAGCGACGACACCGGCTTCGCCGGCACGCTGGCGGCCGAGCTGGAGGAGTTCGGCTACTCGACGCTCTGGATGGCCGGCGGCCAGGGCAACAACCTCCCACAGATCCGCAACGCCGTCCGCGCGACCTCGCGGGTGCCGGTGGCGAGCGGGATCCTCTCCGTCGACCGGGTGCCCGCCGCCGAGGTCACGGCGGCGTACACCGAGCTGAGCGCGTCCCATCCGGGGCGGTTCCTCGTCGGGCTCGGCGGCGCGCACGGCCCCAGGCCGCTCGCCACGCTCAACCACTACCTCGACGCCGTCCAGCCGGCTGTCCCGGCCTCGCACCGGGTGCTCGCGGCGCTCGGCCCGCGAATGCTGGAGCTGGCCCGCGACCGCGCCGCGGGCGCGTACCCGTACCTCGTGACCACCGACTACGTCGCCTCGGCGCGGGAGATCCTCGGCCCCGACCGCCAGCTCGCGGTGCTCGTGAACGTCGTGCCGGAGGCCGACCCGGCGACGGCGCGCGCGGCCGTCCGGAACGGGTCGCTGCGGTTCCTGGCGTCGGTGCCCGGCTACGCCGGCAACCTCCGGCGGATGGGTTTCACCGACGCCGACCTCGCCGATCTGTCCGACCGGCTGGTCGACGCCGTGACGGTCTGGGGCGACCTCGACCGGGCCGTCCGGCGCATCGGCGAGTACCGCGCCGCCGGGGCGGACCAGGTGGTCGTGCAGCTGGCCGGCCTGCCGCGCGACTGGTGGGAGGCGCTGCCGGTGGCGGTGCGCTGAGCCGCCCGCCCTCCCGCCGCGACCGGCGCGCGGGGCCTCGGGGCGCGCGCTACTTGAACATCGTGTGTCGGAGGCCCCTATCACACTCGCGCAAACCTTCCCGGCTATGGTCTGATCTGCGCAGGGAGGTGGTCGCGTGAAACATCGACAACCTGACCCCATCGGCGCCGACCCGATCCAGGGGAGGCGCCGGGGATCGCGCCAGTACCGAGCGTGATCCCAACGGGGTCCAGGGTCCTGCTTCTCAACGCCACCTTCGAGCCGCTGGCGGTCGTCACCGCCAAGCGCGCCATCGTCCTGATGCTCACCGGTAAGGCCGAGTGCGTCGAAGCCACCGTCAACGGTGCCGCCTTCCACTCGGAGAACCTCACGGTTCCCGCTCCTTCCGTCATGCGCCTCTCCCGCTACGTGCGGGTCCCGTACCGCCGTGCCGTCCCGATGACGCGGGCCGGCGTCCTCCGCCGCGACGGGCGCCGCTGCGCCTACTGCGGCAAGCGCGCCGACACGATCGACCACGTCATCCCGCGCAGCCGCGGCGGCACCCACGACTGGGACAACTGCGTCGCCGCGTGCCGCGCCTGCAACTCGCGGAAGGCCGACCACCTGCTCGACGACCTGGGCTGGACGCTCGAGTCCCCGCCGCGCGCCCCCGACCGCGCGGCCGGCGGCATCCTCGTGCTGGCGATCGAGCCGCATCCGGCCTGGGAGCCCTGGCTCGGTGCGGCGGCCGCCTGACATGACACCGCGCTAACACGCGGTTAACACCGCTCGCGCCGCTGACGACCACCCCCGCGAAAGGGTGGGACGAGTCAGTGGGGGCGCGGGCGCCGATGACTGCGACGCAGACGGTCGACCGCGTGCTCGTCGTCGGGCCGTTGGACCTGGTCACGACGTCGGTGACATCGGCGCTGCGGGCGCACGGGTTCGCCGCCGCCCTCCTGTCGGGCGCCGAGCCGGTCCCACCCGCCCCGGCGCGCGCGGTGTCGCCGTCGTGAACCTCGACGGCCCGGCCGGCGTGCGGCTGGTCGACGCCGCCGTCGTGGCGGGCTGGCGTCCGGTCGCGGTGTTCCGCCCGGGCGAGCGCGAGCGTGCCGCCGCGGCCGTCGCGGCGGGGGCGGTGGCGCTGCTCCCGCGCACGGCCGTGCTGCGGGACCTGCTCGACGTGCTGGCCGTGATCGCGGCCGGCGGCCCCGGCATGCCCGACGACGAGCGCGCGGCCTGGCTCGACGTCCACCGCGCCGCGCTGGCCGCGTACGGCACCCGCCAGCGGCTGCTGGACCTGCTCACCGAGCGCGAGTTCGAGATGCTGCAGCGGCTCGAACGCGGTCAGAAGGCCGCGGACATCGCGGTCGACGCCGTCGTGGCGATGAGCACCGTGCGCACGCACATCCGCTCGATCCTGGTGAAGCTGGAGGTCAACTCCCAGCAGCAGGCCGTCGCGCTCTACCGCGAGGCGCGCCGCGGGTAGCCCGCGACCAGACCGGGCCTGACCGGCGGCGGGTGCACGTCCGGGCCGGGGGCGGCCGGGCGCGGCCCGACCAGCGCCATCGTCCCGCACAGCACGTGCAGCAGCTCGGGCAGCCGGTCGAGCCCCATCCGGTGCAGCGCGGCGCCGGTGTCGCCGGCGCACCGGAACGCGAGCCGGCCGAACGTCCGGCCGCGGGCGTCGAGGCGGTCGTCCCGGACGAGCGCGGGCCCGCCGTCCCGCCGGACGGCCACGGCGACCGCCAGCAGCAGCGGCGCGACCAGCACGAGCAGCAGCGCGGCCGCAGTCCCGTCGAGCACCGCCCTGCCGGCGCCGGCGCCCGGCGGCGCCGCGGGGTGGCGCAGGCAGAGCAGCGGGAGCCCGTCGACCGTCGCCAGGTCGGTGCGCGGTCCGGCGTTCTCGGCGAGCGCCGGATCGACGACGAGCTCGGTGCCCGAGCCCGCCAGCCGCCATGCGAGCTGCCGCAGCCGCCACGGCGACCATCCGGCCGCCGGGCCGACGGCCACCACGTCGAACCGCGGGTCGGTGGCCAGCCCGGGCACGGCGTCGAGGTCGCCGATCACGGGCACCCCCGCCGCGAGGGCGCCGTCGTCCGGGCCGGTGCCGGTGGGCGTGCAGGCGGCGACGACGGACCAGCCCAGGCCGGGAGCCTGCCGCGTCCGCTCGACGAGCGACGCGACCGACTCCGACGAGCCGACCGCCAGCACCCGCGTGACGGCGCCCCCGCGGCGGCGCAGCCGCCGCAGCTGCGCCCGCAGCGCGACGCGCCCGCCGACCGCGAGCGCCGCGGCCGCCGGCAGGACGCCGAAGACCCACGGCCGGCCGGCGAGCGTGTCCAGCGCGAGGCTCAGCAGGCCCGTCGCACCGCCCGCGACGAGCATCCCGCGCAGCAGCCGGCCGAGCTCGGCGCGGCCGCCGAGCGCCGCGGGGTCCCAGGTGTGCGTGACCAGCAGGCTCGTCGCCGCGAGCCCGACCACAACGCCTGCCGCGACCGGCGTGGTGCCGCTGACCAGCGAGTACGCCCCGGCGGGCGCCGCGACCGCGACCACGTCCGAGCCGGCGGCGAACCGGGCGTGGCGGATCCGCCACCGGGGGTGCGCCGGCATCCGGCGGACGGGCAGGTGCCCGGGAGCGGCCCGGCCGGTGCCCGCCAGCCGCCGGCCCAGGCCGAACTCCGTGGTCATCCGCCATCTCCCCGCCGCGCGTTCTCTCGTCCTTCGGGGTCGCGCGACCGGCCGTTAGCAGGACGGCCGGCTGATACCCAGTGTTGACGAGAACGTTCGGCGCAGCGGGGCGGGGCGGTCGGCCGATCGGGACCGGTGTCGGATCAGGCCGGGTCGAGCGTGTGCGAACGGTCGAACTCGCCGTTCTTGGTGGCGCTCAGAAAGACGGCGAACTCGGCGCGGGGAAAGCGGATGTGAACGCCCGGGTGCCGTGAGTTCCGGACAGCGATGTGCGTGCCGTGGGGTGCGATTTCGACGCAGGCTCCGATGCCCGTGCTGTGCGACGCCTTGGTCCAATGGAGTCGGTGATCCGGCATGTGGTTCCCTTCACGACGTCTCCCGACATCAGGGTGCCATGTGATGCGCCGAGATCGCCACATCGGGCCCGTTGCGTTGCAACAGGCCCGGGGAGCACTCCCGGGAGCCGCTCAGGCGCGGCCGAGAAGGTGGTCGAACTCGCCCCGCTTGGCGCCGTCGATAAACGCGTCGATCTCCGCCGGTGTGTACGAAAGGTGAACGCCGGGGTTCTTGGAGTCGCGCAGCAGAATACGTTCGCCGGAAACGGCCAGCTCGACACACGCCCCGACACCGTGGCTCTTGGACGCCTTGTGCCACGTCAGACCGGCTTGATCGAGGGCGCGCATGGTGGTGGTCGGGTCCTTCCGGGGGGAGTCGGCCTCGCTGCGCGCGGAGCATACCGACGGTACGGGCGCCGCCGGCGCCGGGTTCACCCGTGTGTCGCGGGCGGCCCCCGTACCGGGGGACTGCGCCGTCCGGACCAGCCTTTACGGCATCCGTTCCACAAGGTGGTCGAGCTCGCCGCGCCGCGCGGCGTCGACGAGGTCGCCGGCCGTCGCGAGCGTGAAGTCGAGGCGGGCGCCCTCGGGGTTCTTGGAGTCACGCACGAGGATCCGGTCGCCGGCCGCCGCAAGCTCCACGCACGCGCCGTCGCCGTGGCTCTTGGACGCTTGACCCACGTCAGCCTGGTCATCGGTGGTCTCTCTTCCTTTCCGGGGGAGCCTGGAATCGCATTCGTCGCGGGCATCAGGGGGTGAGCCGTTCCCGGTACTGGGCGATGCGGTCGCGCGATTCCCGCGGGGGCAGGGCCAATGCCCGCAGGATGTCCCACGTCCTTCGGTAGCGCTGGAGGTCGTGCTCGTTGCTGGATTCCCAGTGCCCGCGCAGCCCCTCGACGTACACGAGGTCGGGGAGCGCGCCGGCAGTGTCGATCATGATGAAGTGGCTGTCGCCGCCGGGTGCACCCCGTACTCGAACCCGATGACCTGGATGGTGACGCCCGGCCGGTCGGCCGCGGCCAGGAGGTGTTCGAGCTGGGTCCGCATGGCGGCGCGGCCACCGGCGACCCGGGCGAGTGCGCTCTCGTCGAGAACCACCCAGAGCAGGGGCGGGCTGTCGCGGTCGAGCACCTGCTGGCGGCGCATTCGCACCTCGATCGCGAGGTCGACGCGGCTGCGCGGCACGTCCAGCGCGCCGGCGGCGCCCGCGGCCTCGGCGTACTCGCGGGTCTGCAGCAGGCCCGGGATCACGCTGCCGCAGTACTCGTTGATCGCGTGGGCGGCCTGCTCCATGCCGATCAGGGTCCGGTAGGACTCGTCGAGATCGACCTGCTGCCACCAGCCACGCCGGCGGCTCTCACTGGAAAGTGCCAGAAGGCGATCGCGTTCCGGCTCCGGCAGCTGGTACCACCTGGCAAGCCGGCGCACGTCCTCCGGGCGCAGCCCACGTGCTCCCTTGTCCAGCCGCGACGCCTGCGCCTCGGACACCCCGAGGTACGCCGCCAGCTGGTCGAGACCGTATCTGCGCTGCTCACGCAGGGTGCGGAAGTACAAGGCGAGCTCCCGACGGGCCGCCGTCGGGTTCGGCTCCTGCGCGACGTCCACGCGCATCCTCCGCGGATTGGTGGTGAACACGGCGTGCTTCCGCTTGCAAGCTGGTAGCTACCAGGTCAGACTAGCCCTACGTGCAGGGCAAGGAGTCGACACCCCTCGGCGTGTCGCCCCGGGACCACTCGCACGGGGGCCTTTCGGTAGCCCAGGAGGGGTGGTGATGTCCCCCGAGTCCTCGAAGCCTCAGCGATGCCCGTGAACCGGCGTCGCCCGCGACCCGACAACGCCCGAAACGTCGCCGGAAACCAGGAAGGCGCCGACCGCGAGCGGTCGACGCCTTCCCGAAGGCGAGGGAGCCGGCGGGCTCCTCGCAACGGCTCCACCGGTGCGCCAACACCGGCCCGGAGCGCAGCTCTTCGCACCAATTCCCGTGAGCGAAACAGGTCAAGGCAGGGCAGAGCCATGAACAAGCGTAGTACTCGGCAGGCAAGAGTTCCAGGAATCATCACGCGGTTGTTGGCCGCCGTCGACCGGCGAGCTTTCCGCTCGGACGACGCCCGCGCCGCCGACCGGGGCTGGCAGGTCAGCAGGCCCCGGCGCTTCACCCGGCGCTACCGCGACCCGCGCTGGGACCTCGTCGCGCAGTGTCCGATCTGTGCAGGTGAGGGCCTGATCGGCGCCCGGACGTGCCCGATGTGCGACGGCAACGGACGGGTCTGGACGGACCCGCACGGCGACGAGCACGAGCGGGCGTCGTGACCCCCGACGGGCTCGTCCCGGACGACCTGCGGCGGCTCGTCCCGCCGCCGCGGCGGCGTCCGGGAGTCGTGGCGGTGGCGGTGCGCTGGCGCTGCGAGATCATGATCGCCGCCGTGCTGGCGTTCGGGGCGCACGCGGCCGGGCCGGTGGTCACCGGCCTCCTCGCCGGGATGGGCGCGATCGTCGTCGCGCTGGTCCCGGCCGTGCGGCGGGCGGTGGTCGCGGGCGTCCAGACGCTCGTGGTGCCGCACCGCGTGCGGGCCGGGCTCGTCCAGGCCGGCGCCACCGACCGGGACGGCCGGCTGCCGTGGCTGGTCGCGGCCCGGCCGCGCGGCGACGCGGTGATCGTGTCGGTCTGGCTGCGGGCCGGCGTCACCCTCGACGACCTGCGGCGCTCCGCACCCGTCCTCGCGACGGCGTGCGGGGCGGCGCAGGTCGAGATCGTCCGGCCGGCGCGCGCGCGGACCGGGCACGGGTGGTCGTGGTCCGGCCGCGGTGGGGGTGGCTCGTGAGGTAGCCCACCCAAGATCGCCATATTGTTGAACGAGACGGCAACATTCATGAGGATCACAGGGCATCACGACGATCCGGGTCGCCGAGAGTGGTCATGCGGCGGGGACGGCGGATCACCCGGGTGGCCGCGCCCCGGCCTCACGCGACGTCACGCCGGCCCGGCCGGGTTGCGTCACGGGCTGATCCGCCCCGGATGTGGGTGACCGGGCGTGCCGACAATTCGTCACAATGGCTGTCGGAGGAATCGTTCGGCGCGATCACTCTTCTGAGTCGTTGCCAATTACGGGCACGCTGGGTGGTATTGAGGAGCTGTTCGCAACTCCACCACTCCGAAGGGAAATCTGCTGTGAACATGCGCACCGTTGGGCGCGTTCTTGCCGCCGTTGTCATCACCGTCACCGCGACGCTGATCGGCGCGGGCACCGCCTCGGCCGCCACCGCAGCGCCGCAGTCCGCCGACGGCTGCTGGATCTTCATCGGCGCCTGTAAGGACTGAGTACCGGCCGGGCCCGCCCGGCGGCCGTGTGCCGCCGGGCGGGCCCGCCGCTGTCCGGCGACGTTTATCCGCCCACCGCGATCCCCGATTTCCGCACCGGCCGGGCCGCCTTTCGCGGCCCGCCGAACTCATGTCGTCCGCCGTCGGGAATCGGCGCTGTGCCGGTCGAGGCCGCGCGGCAGTTCCCGCATCCGGACGAGCGGGCTCAGCAGTACCGGCAGCGTCGAGAGCGCCTGCACCGCGATGCTCACCCACAGCGCCGCGAGCACACCATGGCCGCCGCCGATCACGGCGCCGAGAAAGCCGCCGATCGGCATCGTCCCCCACACCACGAACCGGACGGACGCGTTCATCCGGCCCAGCAGGGGCCGCGGGCACAGCCGCTGCCGGAACGACACCTGCGCCACGTTGTAGACGACCCCCGCCATGCCGGTCACGGCCATCGGCACCGCGACCATCGCGACGGCGACGGCTCCCGAGCGCCCGGCCGCGAGCGGGACCAGCAGCGACACGGGCACCGGGGGCAGCAGGACGAGCGCGATCACCCGGCCCTCGCCCACCCGGCGCATCAGCGGCTCCGCCAGCAGCGCCCCGGCCAGCCCGCCGACCGCGCCGACGCTCAGCGCGAGGCCGAGCCCGGTCTCGCCGATGCGCAGGTCCCGGATCGCGAAGAGCACCAGCATCGACGTGAGGATGCTCATGCCGAGGTTGGCGGTTGCGGTCGTCGCGACGATCCGGCGCAGGAGCGGCTGCCGGAACACGAACGACAGGCCCTCGCCGATCTCCGCGGTCAGCCGCCGGCCGCTGGGCTCCGGGCGCGGCTCGCGGTGCCGGATGCGCAGCAGGAACAGCACCGACCCGAGGAACGCCAGCGCGTCGAGCAGGACGACGAGCGGCGCGCCGAACGCCCGCACCAGCACCCCGCCGAGGCCGGGCCCGGCCACCTGGGCCACCGACTGCGCGATCTGCAGCTTGGCGTTGCCCTCGCTGATCCGCTCCGGCGGGACGAGCGAGGGCAGGTAGCTCTGGTAGGCGACGTCGAAGAACACCGTGGCGACGCCCACGACCGTCGCCACCGCCACGAGCAGCGGGAACGCAGCCCGCCGAGCAGCCACGCGACCGGGACCGCCAGCATGGCGGCGCCGCGCACGAGGTCGGCGACGACCAGCACGTCCCGCTTGCGCATCCGGTCCACCCACGCGCCCGCCGGCAGCCCGACGACGAGGAACGCGAGGTGCTCGAACGCCGTCAGCAGGCCCATCCCGAACTCGCCCGCGCCGAGCAGGGTGACGGCCACGAGCGGCAGGACCATCAGCCCGACCTGCGTGCCGAGCTGGCTGAACGCGTCGCCCGCCCACAGCCGGCGGAACGCGTGGCCGTCCGGGTGCCCGGCGAGGCCGGAGCGGTACCGGACGCGGTACCGGCGGAGGAGCGGCGCGACCACGGCGACGATCGTCACCCGACTGATTGGGAATTGTCAATCGGTCAGGGGACGGCGGCTACCGTGTGCGGGTGGACCGGACCGCGACCCGGCGTCCCGCGACGGACGCCGAGGCCAAGGCGCTCGCCTCGTCGCTGCGCCTGCGCATCCTGCGGATGTGCCTCGACGAGCCGATGACGAACGCGCAGCTCGCGCAGCGGCTCGGCCGTCCGCCGGCGAGCGTGCTGCACCACGTGCGGACGCTCGCGGCCACCGGGTTCCTGGAGGCGCTGCCCGCGCAGGACGGGCCGCGCGGGTCGCGCCCGGTGCCGTACCGGGCGACGCGCAAGTCGTGGCGGCTCTCCGAGACCCGCTCGGCGCGGCCGATGATCGAGGCGTTCGTCGAGTCCGCCGCCGGCGTCGGCGACGACGAGCTCGTGCTCTCCCGTCTCGGCCTGCGCCTGTCCGACGAGGGGTGTGCGGAGCTGCGGCAGCGGCTCCAGGAGGTGGTGGAGGAGTTCGCCGCGCGCCCGCCCGACCCCGGCGGGCGGCCGTGGTCGCTGTTCGTGGCGCTGCACCCCGACCCCGACCGGGACTGAGCCGCCGGTCAGACTGCCGCGACCTCCCCGGCCGTCAGCTCCCGCAGCCGCTCCCAGGACACCGAGCCGCGCGGCGCCGTGAACGTGCAGAGCCGCTGGCCGGGCGCGGGCAGCGGCAGCGCCTGGAACGTCAGCACCAGCTCGCCGACCTCGGGGTTGCGGATGCGCTTGGTGCCGAGCGCGCGGTCGCGCACCGCGCGCGACTCCCACAGCCGCCGGAACTCGGGGCTGCGCTCGCGCAGCTCGGCGATCACCTGGTGCGCGCGGCTCGCCGGGCAGGCGGCCGAGCTCGCCGCGCAGCCCGGCGACCGTCTCCGCGGCCAGCTCCGCCCACTCCGGGTAGAACTCCCGCGCGCCGGGGTGCAGGAAGATCAGCCGGGCGCCGTTGCGCTCCGGCTCGGGCAGCGCGTCGAAGTCGAACGTCAGGCGGGCGGCCGCCCGGTTCCACGCCAGGATGTCGACCCCCGGCCCGTAGACGGCGGCCGGCACCACCGGGTCCATCGCGTCCAGCAGCTCCCTGACCTGCGGCGACACCGCCGGCGGCCGGCTGGGCCCCGCGGTGCACGCGGCCTCGGCCGGGCGCCGCCGCGGCAGGGTGATGTTGCGCAGGTAGGTGTGCTCCGGGTCGGTGAGCCGCAGCGCCCGCGCGACCGCGGCCAGCACCTCGTCGGAGACGGCGTGCGCCCGGCCCTGCTCGATGCGCGTGTAGTAGTCGACGCTGATCCCGGCGAGCTGCGCCACCTCCTCGCGGCGCAGCCCACGCACCCGCCGCCGGGTGGTGGCGCGCGGGAGCCCAGTGCCACCGGGTCCAGTGCGGCCCGGTGGGTCTTGAGGAACGGTGTGATCTCGTCGGCGGACTGCCCCATGGAGCCCGATTATCCGGCGGCGGGCGCGACCCCGTCCTGCGGTTACGAGCCGAGCACGGGCTCCACCCCCGTCGCGGGCGTGCGGCGCACCAGGGGAGTGGGCGCCGTGGCCGGGCGCAGCGCCTCCTCCTCGGGCGTGAGCAGGTTGAGCTGCTCCCGGCTGTCGACGTCGAGCCAGTCCTGCGCGAGGCGCCGCGCCAGGTAGTCGCCCACCGACGTGGCGGTCGGGACCTCCGGGTCGTCGGTGGGGCCCATCGGCTCGAACCGGGTGTCCTTGAACTTCGCCACGAACGTCTCCAGCGGTACGCCGTGCTGCAGGCCGACCGACACCGCGATGGCCACCAGGTCCATCAGCCCGGCCGTGGTGGACCCGGCCTTGCCGAACTTCGCGAAGACCTCGCCGAGCTCACCGTCGTCGTCGGCGTTGGCGGTGACGAAGAACTCGGTGCCGCCGATCTCGAACGCGGTGGTGGTGCCCTGCCGGGTGCGCGGCATCCGCTGCTGCGTGCTGGCCTTGCCGCGGGTGCGTGCCGGGTGCGCCATGCGAGAGCCCATCTCCTTCTCGATCCCACCAGTAGGTGGACTACCACGATGTGACTACTAGATGTAGTGGTTCGCACCGTAGCCGAGGGGTCCGACAGTTTTGGCCCGCAACGCCGCCCGCCGGGCGCGCGGAGACCATCGGGTGGACCTCGTGACTCCGTGGGTGACGTCAGGTTGCGATCACCGCTACGCCCGTGCGCCCGCCGTCGACGTCGATCACCGTGCCGTGCACGAACGCGGCGTCGTCGCTCGCGAGGTAGACGGCGGCGTGCGCGACGGCGTCCGGGAGCCCGACGCCCGCGGCCGGCGTCCCGCGCATGAAGACCGCGGTCGGGTCGGCGGCCGGGTCCGGTGGCGGGACGTGCACGACGCCGGGGGCGATCGCGTTGACCCGTACGCCGGACGGCCCGAACTCCGCAGACCACGCCCGGGTGAGCGTCTCCATCGCGCCCTTCGTCGAGCTGTAGAGCGAGCCGACCGGGATGCCGAGCCGGGCCACCCACGACCCGAGGTTGACGATCGCGCCGGACCCGCGGGCGGCCATCGCCGGCGCGACCGCCGCGGTCAGGAAGAACGGCGCCTTGACGTTGACGGCGTAGATCGCGTCGAAGGTGGCCTCGTCGGTGGTGGGCGTGGTGGTGCCGGGGCTGATCCCGAGGTTGTTGACCAGCACGTCGACCGCGCCGCCGAGCGTGTCGGCCGCGGCCGCGGCGAGGGCCTGCGACGCGGCGGGCGAGCCGTCGAGGTCGGCGGGCACGAAGTCGGCCCGCCCGCCGGCGGCCCGGATCTGCGCGACGACCGCGGCGCCGCGTTCCGGGCTGCGGCCGGACACGGCGACGTGCGCGCCCTCCGCCCCGAACGCGACGGCGATGGCCCGTCCGATGTTGCTGGTGGCGCCCGTGACGAGGGCGGTGCGGCCGGCGAGGCGGCCATTATTGGACTGCATGGTCCAGAAAGTAGCGAGTTTGGACTGCCCGGTCCAGTCGTCGTACGCTCGGTGCCGTGCCACCCACGCTGACGAGGAAGGGCGCCGCCACCCGCGCCCGCATCGTCGAGGCGGCGGCCGACCTGCTGCTCGCGCGCGGCGTCGGGCGCACGAGCCTCGACGACATCCGGGCCTGCACCGCCACCAGCAAGAGCCAGCTCTTCCACTACTTCCCGGGCGGGAAGTCCGAGCTCGTCGGCGCCATCGCCGCGTTCCAGTTCGAGCGGGTGCTCGACGCGCAGCGCCCGCACCTCGACGCCCTCGACACCTGGGAGGCGTGGCAGGGCTGGCGGGACGGCGTGGTGCGGCACTACGGGTCGCAGCCGCACTGGGGCTGCCCGATCGGCGCGCTGTCGGCCGAGGTGAGCCGGGACGACCCGGCGCTCGCGGCGGAGGTCGCGGAGCACATGGACCGCTGGTGCGCGTACCTGCGGGCCGGGCTCGGACGGATGCGCGCGGCCGGGCTGCTCGCCGCGGACGCGATCCGGAGCGGCTCGCGCTGGGCGTCTTCGCGGCGCTGCACGGCGGGCTGATGCTCATGCGGTCGACGGAGTCGACCGCCCCGCTGGAGGCGGCGCTCGACGCCGCGCTGGGTTCCCTGCGGGCGGTCGCCGTCACCTGATCGGAGGTACCCGGGCGCAGCCGTCCGGGGGCCGCCGCATACCGTGACCGGGGTGATCTCATCGGGGGGACGTCACAAGGTCGCTGCGGGGGCCGTCCTGCTGGCCGCACTGTTCGTGCTGGTCACGGGCTGTACGCAGACCGTCACGGGGGTCGCCGCGGCGGCCGGGGACGGCGCGGCGCGGTCGCTCGCACTGCCGCTCGACGCCGAGGACCGGGCGCTGGCCGAGGTCTTCGAGGTCGCCCGGACGTGGGACATCTGCGCCATCCACGACATCGGTGCGGCCGCCCGGGTGACCGGCTACACGCCCGACGAGGTGCTGCCCTACATCGGCCTCGACACCTGCCGCGTGCAGCTCAAGCAGCCCGACGGGCCCAGCCGGTGGGAGCTGACGATCGGCCTCTCCACGGTCATCCCGACCGACGGCGGCGGCCCGCCGATCGCCGCGGCCGGCGTGCCGATGCCGCAGGTCGGGCACGCGAGCGAGGCGACGTGCGGCTACAGCTACCCGATCGGGCCCGAGGGTGAGTACCCGTGGGGGATCGAGGTCGTCTCGTACAACGTGTCGGCCAACCGGCCGCCGTGCGACGTCGCCCGCGAGTACGTCGACGCCGTCGCGCAGCGGCTCGCCGCGCCGCCGCTGCGCAGCGAGGGCCGCACCGACCCGGGCCTGTCGCTCGGCACGACCGACCCGTGCGTGCTCGCGGCCGCGCTCGTCCCGGTGCTCGCCGGGGGTGCGCCGCCGGACCCGGACGGGCTGCGGGCGGGCGTCGACGGGCCGTACGGGTGCAGCGTCGGGGTGCGGGTCGCGGACCCGGCCGGCGGCCTGTCGGACGCCCGGGCGAGCGTCGAGCTGAGCGTCGGCGACGACGAGCTCGCCGGCGCGGAGGTGGGTGGGCGCCCGGCCACCGGCGAGTCGCTCGGCAGCGACTGCACGCTGACGTTCCAGGCCGGCGACGTCGAGATGACCGGCAACCCCGGGTTCGCGCCGACGCACGAGACGGTGCAGGTCACCGCGCGTGCGAGCAGGTGCAGACGCTCGCGGACACGGCCGCGCGGGCGCTCGGGCCGGTCGCGCCCGCGGCGCGGCCGAGGGCGCGCTCCGGCTCGGCGACCTCGACGCGCCGCCCACCCCCGCGCAGGTCGGCGCCCCGTTCGACCCGTGCACCGTCGTGGGCTGGGAGGGCTACCCGCCGGAGCTGCGCCCGGCCGGCGACCGGAACCCCGTGCCGATGGCCGTCGGGCCGGACAGCGGCTACGCGGTGGGCTGCTCGTTCAACGCCGGGCCGATGTTCTCCAGCCTGGTCTGGGGCCTGCCGGCGGGCGCGTTCTCGGCCGACCCGGCGACGCGGCCCGGCGCCGTCCCCGCGCAGTACGGCGGCCGGCCCGGCGTCGAGCAGCTCACCACGCGTGACGGCAGCGGCGAGCCGATCTGCTACAGCGCCGTGCAGCTCGCGCACGGGATCGCCGCGATGTCGACGCTGCTGCCGACCGGCGACCCGTGCGCCGTCAACCGCGGGGTGCTGGAGCAGGTCGCCGCGCGCGTGCCCTGACCAGCTCGCCGATCGTCGCGACGCCCTCGGCGATCTCGGTGGCGGTGCGGGCGGCGTAGCCCAGCACGAGCCCGGGCCGGCCGGGGCGCCGGCTGTGCCACGACAGCGGCTGGACCTTGACGCCGCCGGCCAGCGCGGCCGCGGCGAGGTCCAGGTCGTCGAGGTCGTCCGGGTCGCCGGGCAGCGTGACCAGCAGATGCAGCCCGGCGGCCGCGCCGTGCACGGTCGCGTCCGGCAGGTGCCGGCGCAGCGCGCGGATCATCGCGTCGCGCCGGGCGCGGTGGCGACGGCGCAGCAGCCGCAGGTGCCGCTCCAGCTCGCCGGACTCCATCAGCCGGGCCAGCACGAGCTGCGCCAGCACCGGGTTGCCGAGGTCGCTGTTGCGCTTGGCCTGCACGAACGCGTCGCGGTACCGGCGCGGGACGACCAGCCAGCCCACCCGCAGCGCCGGGGCCAGCAGCTTCGAGACGCTCCCGGCGTAGCAGACGTGGTCGCCGAGCATCGAGCGCAGCGCGGGCACGGGCGGGCGGTCGTAGCGGTGCTCGGCGTCGTAGTCGTCCTCGACGACGAGCCCGCCGGCGTCCGCCCAGGTCAGCAGCTCGCGGCGGCGTTCGCCGTCGAGCACCACGCCCGTCGGGAACTGGTGCGCGGGCGTCAGCACGACGGCCCGCACCCCGCTCGCGGTGAGCGCGTCGACGCACAGCCCGGCGTCGTCGACGGGGACGGGCGGCGTGTCCACGCCCCAGCTCTGCAGCTGGAGCCGTACACCCAGCGAGCCCGGGTCCTCGACGGCGACCTCGGTGATCCCGTCCGCCCGCAGCACGTGCGCGAGCAGCGCGAGGGCCTGCGCGAACCCGGCGACGACCAGCACGTCGTCCGGTTCGACGCGCACCCCGCGGTTGCGGGCCAGCCAGCGCGCGACGGCCAGCTGCAGCGCGGGCGCGCCCTGCGCGGGCCCGTAGCCCAGCTCGGACGCCGTGAGGCCGGCGAGCACGGACCGTTCGGCGCGCAGCCACGCCGTGCGGGGGAACGCGGCGAGGTCGGGCACGCCGGGGGAGAGGTCGATCCGCGCCGGGGCGGTGCGGATGCGCTCGAAGACGTCCAGGCCGGGCCCGGCGAACGAGACGGACGGCGCCGGGGCGGGCGGGGGCGGCCCGGCCGGGGGCAGCGGCGCGGCGACGACCACGGTGCCGGCCCGGCCGCGGCCCGCGACGTGCCCGTCCTCGGAGAGCCGCTGGTAGGCCTCGGTGACGACGCCCCGGGAGACGCGCAGGTCGGCGGCCAGCACGCGGGAGGCGGGGAGCCGGCTGCCCACGGGGAGCCGCCCGTCGGAGATCGCGTGGCGCAGCTGCCCGGCCAGCCAGTCGGCCAGCCCGCCGGCCGGGGCCTCGGACACGTCGAGCTGGAGGAAGTCCGAGCCCGCCGTTATGGACCTTGTGTCCGTGTCAGCTTTGGCCCTACCCACCGGTCCATACTCGCAGCAGGGTGATCGTATGGACACCGTCGCTCCCCCCGGATACGTGCACGGCTACTCGGCGCGCGAGTCCCGGCGGCTCGCCGACCAGGCCGACGTGCTGGCCGACCTGCTGCACGCCGGCACCGCGTACCCGGCCGGGAGCCGCGTGCTGGAGGCCGGGTGCGGCGTCGGCGCGCAGACCGCCCACCTCGTGGCACGCAGCCCGGGCGCCCGCCTGACCAGCGTCGACGTCTCGCCGGGGTCGCTCGCGCAGGCCATGGCCCGGGTGCCGGACGCCGGCGTCGCGTGGCACGTCGCGGACCTCCACGACCTCCCGTTCCCCGACGCCGCGTTCGACCACGTCTTCGTCTGCTTCGTGCTGGAGCACCTGCCCGACCCGGGTCGCGCGCTCGCCGCGCTGCGCCGCGTGCTGCGCCCGGGCGGCACGGTCACCGTGATCGAGGGCGACCACGGGACGGCCGCCTTCCACCCGGCGAGCATCCACGCGGCCGCGGCCGTCGACTGCCTCGCGCAGCTGCAGGCCGACGCCGGCGGGAACGGGCTGATCGGCCGCGAGCTGCAGCCGCTGCTCGCGCGCCGGGTTCGCGGACGTCGCCGTGCGGCCGTGCACCGTGTACGCGGACGCCACCCGAGGGCACAGGACGTCGAACGCTAGCTCACACACAGCCACATGGTTACGTGAGGTGGTCGAAAGCTACGCTAAGTAGCCGAGGATGATCGGGGCACCACCGAACGCGCCAGCGCCGCCGCGGGCCCCCGACGTGCGGCGCAACCGCGTACGACGTCGCCGGCATCCGGTGCAGCACCCCTCGACCGCCTTCCGGCGGACACCTCCGGAGCCCTTGTTGTCCTCCAGCACTTCCGGCGAACCCGGGCCGTCCCGGTCGCCACCGAGCCCGGCCCGGCCGGGTTCGCCACCAGCCCCGGCGCCCTCGCCGGGCAGCGGCTCGCCGTCGTCGACGTGGACGGGAACGGTCAGCAGCCGCCGGAGATCGTCGACCTCGCCGTCCTCCCGGTCGGGCCGGGCACCGGGCCCGTCCGGCCCACGGGCCTGCGGACCTGGCTCGTCCGCCCGGCCCGCCCGATCACCGCGGCGGCCACCCGGGACGCGCACGGCATCCGCAACTGCGAGGTGTTCGCGTGCCCCGGCTGGCACCGCGTCGCCGCCGACATCTACGACGTCCTGTGCGGGCGGGTGCTCGTCGCGCACGGGGCCGCCGAGCACCTGCGGCTGCTCGCCGCGCAGCTCCCGGGCTGGCGGCCGCCGCTCGTGCTCGACACCGCACGGCTCGCGCGCACCGTCTGGCCGCGGCTGGCCGGCGGGTACGGGCTCGACCTGCTGGTCACGCACGCCGGGCTCGTCGCGCCGCCGGTCGAGCCGGGCCGGCGCCGCCACCGCGCCGGCTACGACGCCTGGATGACCGGCCAGCTGCTCTTCGCGATGGTCCGCCGGGCGGGCCTCACGTGGGACCAGCTGGTCGCGGCCGCGCGGCTGCCGGGCGCGTAACGCGGGGCGTACGGGCGGCGACGCAAGGATGGATCCGGCGCTCCCCCGTCCCGGCCGGTCGAGGAGTGTGCCCATGACGGCTGCCGACCAGTCGCTGGTGTCCCTCGCGTTGCTCGTCGGCCGCATGACCGTCCGTGACCTGGATCTGCCGGGTGTGCTGCGGCGCGTCGCCACGGCGATCCCGGCGCCGGTCGGCGCGGCCGGTGCGGTGCTGTACGTGGCCGGCCCGGGTGACGACGAGCCGGTCGTCGCCGCGTCCGACCCGAAGGCCGGGCGCATCGGCGAGGTCCAGCGGCGCGCGGGCGGCGGGCCGCTGCCCACCGGGGCCCGCACGGCGCGGCAGGTACACACCCCCGACCTGACGCGTGTCGCCCCGCAGGCGCTCGCCGCCGCGGCCGCGGACCTCGGGTTCACGACGTCGCTGGTGGTGCCGCTGTCGGCGGCGGGCGAGCCGTACGGCGCGTTGCAGCTGCTGGGCACGCCGGGACGGCCGGTCGGGCCGTCGCAGGCCGACGCCGTGCGGCCGGTGCTCGCGGCGCTCGTCGCCCGGCTGGTCGACGTGCGAACCCTGCGCGAGCTGCGGGAGAAGGCCGACAGCCGGCCGGCGCCGCCGCCCCCGCCGGCCCCCACGCTCGACGTGGCGACCACGGTGCTGCGCCCGAAGTCCGAGGCCGGGTCCGAGGCCACGCACGTCGTGTCGGTGCCGGCGCAGCGGCGGCCGTCGGCGGCCCGGCACCGCCGCCGGGACGAGCCGGACGAGCCCGTCCGGCCGGAGCCGGGCCGTCGCCGCCTGCGCTGAGATGCACCCGCTCGACGACCCCGCTGTCGCTCGCGCGGCCGAGGTGCTGTGGCGCTACCACGATCTCCGGCACCCCGAGACCACGACGGATGTCGGGATCGGGCTCGGCGGGCACGACCCGTCCGTCGCCGATGTCGTCGCGGGGCTCCACGACCGCGGCCGGTTCCCGCTGGTCGTGTTCACCGGGGCGAACGCCCCCACCACCCGCGACCGCTTCCCGCGCGGCGAGGCCGTGCACTTCCGGGAACGGGCGCTGGAGCTGGGCGTGCCGGACGCGGCGGTCCTCGTCGAGGACCGGGCGGCGAACACCGGGGAGAACATCACCCGCACCCGGGACCTGCTGGCGGCCCGCGGAGTCGCCGTCCGGACGGTCACGCTGGTCAGCCGCCCGTACCAGCAGCGGCGGGCGTACGCGACGTGTCGCCGCCAGTGGCCCGAGGTCGAGCCGGTGTGCGCGGCGGCGCGGGTCTCGCTGCGGGAGCACGTCGCCGCGATCGGGGACGCCGCCCGCGTGCTGGCGATGCTGGTCGGCGACACCGTCCGCATCGAGACCTACGCGGCCCGCGGCTTCGCCATCCCCCAACCGATGCCGGAGGAAGTACGAACCGCAACAGAGCTGCTGATCAGCAGAGGCCACACGTCCCGCCTCCCCTGAAAGCGCACCCCCCTGACCGCATTCTGGAGCCAGAATGCACCGGGGAGCCTCGAAAAACTGCGTTATGGCTCCACAATGCGTTCGGGGGTGGGGTCGGCGGCGGGGTGCGGGTGTGCGCACCAGGACGCTGCCGGCGAGCGTGGCGCCCGCCTCGTCCAGGATCGCGAGCGCGTCGCGGACCTGCGGTTCCGTGGTCTGCCCGTACCGCGTGACGAGCACGGTGGCCTGGCAGCGCGTGCTGAGCACGGCCGCGTCGACGACGGGCAGCAGCCCCGGCCCGTCGATCACGACCACGTCGTAGCGGTGCTCGATGTCGACGAGCAGCTTGCGCATGGCGTCCGAGCCGAGCAGCTCGCTCGGGTGCGGCGGCTGCGGCCCGCTCGGGAGGAAGTCGAAGAGCCCGTCCAGCCAGCGCTCGATGACCTGCTCGGCGTCCGGCGCTGGGTGAGCACCGCGGCGAGGCCGTGGTCGGAGCGGATGCCGAGGCAGGCGCCGGCGCCGGAGCCGCGCAGGTCGGCGTCGACGAGCAGCACGCGCCGGCCCTCCAGCCCGAGGGCCGTCGCCAGGTTGCACGCGACCGTGGACTTGCCCTCGCCGGTGGCCGGGCTCGTCACGAGGACGCTGCGGTAGTCGTCGCCGATGCGGAACGCGAGGTTCGAGCGCAGCCGCCGGAACGACTCCGCGAACGCCCCGTCGGGATCGGCCGACATCATCGGGGCCCGCGCGCGGCGGGTCCGCCGGACCTGCGGCACCGCGGCCAGCGCCGGCCGTCCGGTGACGGCCTCCAGTGCCTCGCGCGAGCGGATGCTGCGGTCGAGGCTGCGCCGGACCAGCGCGACGGCCAGCCCGGCGAGCGCGCCGAGCACGGCCCCGAGCGCGACGTTGTTGGCGGCGTCGGGTGAGGTGGGCGCGGTCGGCAGCTCCGCGGGGCGCACCAGCCGCAGCGTCAGCACGGTGGACAGCAGCGGGTCGAGCGGCCGTTCGAGGTCGGAGACGAGGTTGGCGCCGTCCTCGGCGGTCGCCTCGGCGATCCGGACGGCCAGCTCCGGGGAGCTCGCGCGGGCCTCGATGGTCAGCACCGGGCTGCCCGCGGACGCGAGCGCGGTGATCGACCCGGGCGGCACCTGCTCGCCGATCGAGTTGCTCACGTCGTCGTGCATGCGCGCGCTGCTCAGCAGCTCCGCGTAGGACGCCGCCTTCTGCTCGGCGAGGAGGCTGCCCTGGTAGGCCTGCCCGGGCTCGCCGCCGCCCTCGATCGCGGCCAGGTAGAGCGTGGTCGTCGCGGTGTAGGTCGGGGCGGTGTTCCACGTGATCGCGATGCCCGCGAGGACGCCGAGGACGAGCCCGCCGCTGATCCACCATCGGCCGCGGCGCAGCAGCTGCAGGTACTCGCGCAGAGTCAAGCGTCCCCCAACCGGCAGGAAGTGCAACTTCGTCTGGAGTCTCGCGCCGGTCGCCGGCTTCTTACGCACCGTCCTGCCCATCACCCGGACGGCCCAGCCGCGTGACGGGCCTGTTAACGGTGCGGCCATCCGGGGCGACGGCTGCGGCGTGGGTGACGGCGGGAACGGCAGGACCGTGCTCTACGCGGTGACGGTGGCGACGTCGGCGATCGTGCTCCTGCGCGGCCAGCTCGCCACCCTGCGCGAGCACGGCTGGGACGTCGCGCTGGTCAGCTCCCCGGACGAGCGGCTGCCCGCGTTCGCCGCCGACCAGGGCGTCCGCCTCTTCCCGGTGCCGATGACCCGCGGCCTGCTCTCGCTCGCCGACCTGCGGGCGATCGTCGCGGCGGTGCGGATCCTGCGGTCGGTGCGGCCCGCCGTCGTCAACGCGAGTACGCCCAAGGCCGCGCTCGTCTTCGGCGTCGCGGGGGTGCTCGCGCGGGTGCCCGTGCGCGTCTACTCCCTGTGGGGGCTGCGGCTGGAGGGGGAGCGGCGGGGCTCGCTGCGCTTCCGCGTCCTCTGGCTGGCCGAGCGCGTCACCGCGATGGCGGCCACGACGGTGCTCTGCGCGAGCGGCAGCCTGCGCGACCGGGCGATCGGGCTCGGCCTGACGACCCCCGCCCGCTCGCGCGTGCTGGGCCGCGGCTCCACGAACGGCGTGGACCTGGAGCGGTTCCGCCCGCCCGGCCCCGGCGAGGCCGACGGCGTGCGCCGCGACCTGGGGTTCCCGCCGGGGGAGCTGGTGGTCGGGTTCGTCGGGCGGCTCGTGGCCGACAAGGGCGTCGGCGCGCTGCTCGACGCGTTCACCGAGGTCGCGGCCGAGGCGCCGACCCGGCTGCTGCTCGTCGGCGACGTCGACGACGCCGACCCGCTGCCGCCCGACGTGCTCGCCCGGGTGCGCGCGGACCCCCGCATCGTGCTGACGGGTGTGGTCGACCCGGCCCGCTACTACCCGGCGATGGACGTGTTCGTGCTGCCGAGCCGCCGCGAGGGGCTGCCGAACGTCGCGCTGGAGGCCGCGGCGACCGGCGTGCCCGTGGTGACGACCCGGGCGACCGGCTGCCCCGACGCGGTCGTCGAGGACGTCACCGGGCTGCTCGTCGACGTGGACGACGCCGACGGGCTCGCCGAGGCCCTCCGGACGCTGCGCGCCGACCCGGACCTGCGCGCCCGGATGGGGGCCGCCGGCCGCGCGTTCGTCGCGGAGCACTTCGCCGAGGCGCTCGTCTGGGAGCGCGTCGAGGGCTGCTACCGCGACCTGCTGGCCTCGTCGCCTGCGCTCGCGACCAGGTAACGGAGCAAGATCGGATGCCGAGTAGTCACCCGGCGCCGACCGCGAGGAGGGACCGGATGCCACCGAGCAGGATCGCGCACGTCGGCCCGGCCGCGCTGCCCGTCGGCTTCGCGTTCGGCGGCGCGGTGGAACGCCGGATGGCCGAGCTCGCGAGCGCCCAGCAGGCCCGCGGCGACGACGTCCTCGTGGTCTCGCTCGCCGGACCCGACGCCCCGCCGGCGGCCGCACCACGGCCACCGAGCCCGCCGTCCCGGTGCACGACGTCCGCTGCCGCACGCGCCGCCCGCTCGCGGACGTCGAGCTGGCCGCGCGGGCCCGCCGGGCGCTGCGCGCGTTCCGCCCCGACGTCGTGCACGTGCACAACAGCCCGGCGGCGGCCGTCGCGCTCGCCGGGGTGCCCGGGGTGAAGGTGCTGTCCTTCGACTACTTCCGCTACCGCGGCACCGACAACCCCGCGGTCAAGGCGGCCTACCGGCGCGCGCTCACGGCGTTCGACGCGCTGCTGCCGGTCTCGGAGTTCAACGCGGCCGAGGCGCGGCGCTGGTGGCGGCTGCCGGAGCCGTTCTTCCGGGTGCTGCCCAACGGCGTCAACACCACCCAGTTCGCCCCCGACCCGATCCGCCGCAAGGCCGCCCGCGCCGCTACGGCCTCGACGGCGCCGTGGTGGTCGGGTTCGTCGGGCGGGTCTGCGAGCAGAAGGGCACGGACGCCCTGGTCGCGGCGTTCCGCCGGGTCAAGGCCGCCCAGCCGGACGCTGCGCTGCTGGTCGCGGGCCCGGCCAACTGGTTCGGCAGCAGCGGGCGCAACCCGGTCACGGACGCGATCCACGACGCCGGCGGGCGCTGGCTGGGCGCGGTGCCCGAGGACGAGCTGGCCGACGTCTACCGCACGTTCGACGTGGCCGTGCTGCCCACCCGCGAGGACGAGATGTTCGGCATGGCCGCCGTCGAGGCGCTCGCCGCCGGCACCCCGGTGGTCTGCTCCGACCTCGGCGGGCTGCCCGAGGTGGTGCCCACCGGCGCCGGCCGGCTCGTCCCGCCGGGCGACGTCGACGGGCTCGCGGGCGCGCTGGCCGAGCTGTGCGCCGACGAGGCGCTGCGCTGCGCCCTGGCCGACGCGGCCCCGGGCGCTGCCGCGCGTTACGCCTGGCCCGCCGTGGCCGAGCAGGCCGACGCGCTCTACCGCGAGCTGGCGAGAAGGTGAGCGGGACCACCACCGACACCAGCACCGAGTCCACCCAGGCCGGTGGCGGCGGCGTGCTCGGCGCGGCGCTGCGCGGCGGCGCGTGGGCGCTCGTCGGCACGGTCGTGGGGCGGCTGGCCAACACCGCCGTGCTGCTCGTCGCCGCCGCGACGCTCGGCTCGACGGACTTCGGCGGCGTCTCGATCGCGATCTCGACGGTGCTGGTCGTGGCGTCGGTGAGCGCGCTCGGGCTGCCCGTCGCGGCGCAGAAGCTCGTGGCCGAGGCCGGTGACCGCGACGTGGCCCGCCGCGAGCGGCTCATCGACGTCACCGCCGTGCTGGCCGTGGCCGTCGGCGTGCTGGTGGCCGTCTGCTTCTACGCGGGCAGCGGCCTCGTCGCGTCGCTCGCGCTGGGTGACGCGGGGTTGGCGCTCGCCGTCGCGGCGGCCGCGCCGCTCGTGCTGACCACGCCGTTCATCGAGGTGCTGGCCGGGCTGCTGGCCGCCCGCGAGCGCTTCCGCTCCGTCGGCGTGCTGCGCGCGCAGCACGGCATCGGCGCCGCGGTCGCCGTCGGCATCGCGCTGGCCGTGGCGCCCGGGACGTTCGAGACGCTGCTCGCGCTGGCCGCGGGCGAGATCCTGACCTGCTGCGTCGGCTGGTGGCTGCTGAACCGGGCCCGCGACCCGCGGGTGCGGCGCGTGCGGCTCCCGCGCGAGAACGTCCGGACGGTCGCGCGGGCGCTGCTCGCGGTGTCGCTGCCGGCGATGCTGGCGAGCGTCGCGCTGCAGCCCGCGATGTGGGTCGGGCAGCTCACGCTCGCCCACCACCCCGACGGGCTCGCCGCCGTGGGCTTGTTCGCGGTGGCGCTGCGCTGGCACGCGATCGCGCTCTTCGTGCCCGCGACGATGGGCTCGGTGCTGCTGCCGATGCTCGGGCGGCTGCGCGCCACCGGCCGCACCGACGACGCCCGCGCGCTCTTCCTGCGCTACGGCGGGCTGACCCTGGTCTTCTCGACGCTCGCGTGCCTGGTGCTGGTGGTCGGGGCGAGCCTGCTCATGGGCCTGCAGGGCGCCGAGTACCTGGCCGGCGCGGGCATCCTCACCGTGCTGGCGGTCGCGGTGGTGCCGACCGCGCTCAACAACGTGCTCAGCCAGCGGGCCGTCGCGGAGGGCCGGCTCGCGCTGTGGGTGGTGAGCGACGTCGCGCTCGCCGTCACGCTGCTGGTCTGCGCGCTGCTGCTGGTGCCGCGGATGGGCGGGGTCGGGCTCGCGTTCTCCTACCTCGCCGCGTACGTCGCGACGTGCCTGGTGCTGCTCCCGATCGCGCTCGGGCGCCGCCGCGCGGAGCCGGCCCCGTGAGCACCGCGCTCGCGGCGCCGGAGCGCCCCACCACCATCCCGGCCTGGCCCGCCCTCTTCCTGGGCGCCGCGGCCTTCGGCGCCTGGACGTGGTCGGCGCAGAACCGGCGGCGACGCGCCCCGCTTCCCGGCGGCGCTGGTGTCGTTCGCGGTGTTCGTCGCCGTGCAGTTCGCGGTGCCGCGGGCCCGCTGGAACGGCACGCGCGCGTTCGGTCCGGGCAACATCGCGATGCTGCTGTTCACCGTGCAGCTGCTCGTGCTGCCGGTGCTGCTCGCGACGGGCGGCCCGTCCGACGGCGACCTGCTCGTCGTGCCCGAGGACCACGCGATCAACGTCGCGATGATGCTGCAGGCCCTCGCCTACGCCGGGTACGCCGCGGGGTACGCGATCCCGGCGCCGGTGCCGCGGCCGTCCCGGCTGATCGGGTCGCCGTCGCGGATGGCCTGGTACGCGGGGCTCTTCCTGGCGGTCGGGCTGTTCGGGCTGGTACTGGCGTTCCCGACGCCCGGCGACCTCATCGCCTACTTCAGCGGGCAGGGCGACGTCTTCCTCACGGAGGGCCCGTCCACGCTCGGCGACGCCGCGGCGTCGTTCTTCCGGCCGTTCCTGCCGTTCGCGATCCTGATCGTGTTGGCCGTGCGGATCGCCCGCCGCGAGCCGCGCACGCTCACCCTCGGCGACGTCGCGCTCGGCGTGCTCGCGGTGCTCGCGTCGGCCACCAACGACTACAACCGCGCGTCGGTCGCCGTGCCGGTGCTCGCCCTCCTCACGGCCTACAGCTGCACCGTCCGCCGGCTCAAGATGGCGCACGTGGTGGTCGCGGCGCTGCTGCTGGTGGGGCTCGCGTACCAGTTCGGCGAGTACCGCTCGGTCTACATGGCCACCCAGGGCGGCCGGATCAGCGCGACCGACGCCGGTATCACCGGCCAGGACTCCGGCTTCCTCGACAGCCTCCAGCTCTACGCGAACGGCCCGCAGTTCTGGGGCACGGTCGTGCAGGAGGTGGAGCTGTCCGGCTACCGGGGCGGCGAGACGCTGGTCGGCTCGGCGCTGCTGCCCGTGCCGGTGCTGGGGGAGCCGTACCGCGCCGACAGCGGGCCCGTCGAGTACAACAAGCTGATCTACGGCCGGCCCGGCGTGGACGACCAGGTCATCGGCTTCGGCGCGGAGCTGTACTGGAACTTCGGCGCGCCCGCGGTGGCCCTCGGGTACCTGCTGCTCGGGCTCGGCGTCCGCCGGTTCGACGACCTGCTCTCCGGCACCCGCGACCCGCTGGCGTCCTACTGCTGGGCCTACTGCGGGATCTGGCTCGCCCTGCTCACCATCAACTCGATCTCGGTCGTGTCGCAGATCGCGGTCTACTTCGGCTGGCCCGTGCTGGCCCTCGTGCTCGCGGCCCGGCTGTTCCCCCACCCACGTGTCCCGGAGGTCCAACGGTGAGAGTCATGGTCGTCGGCGGGGTGTTCGGCCGGGACGACGCGTACCGCCGCAGCATCAACCCCACCCCGGAGATGACGCTGGTCGACGGCCTGGCCGCGCGCGGCGTGGACGTGGTGCCGGCCCCGCACGCCTGGCGCTACGACCTGGCCGGCGTCGACCTCGTGCACGTGCACCACCTGGCCAAGGCGGTGCCGGTGCTGGCCGGGATGCGGGCCGCGCGCCGCGCCCCGCACCTCGTCTTCACGCGGCACAACGAGGAGCTCACGCTGCCGCTGCGCCGCGCCGCCGCGCTGCGGCTGGTCAACGCGACGGCCGACGCGTTCGTCGCGCTCTCCCACCAGGAGGCCACGCGGCTGCGCCGGGAGGTGCGCGGGCCGGTCGTGGTGATCCGCAACGGCATCGCGGCGCCGGCCGGCGTGCGCGTGCGCGACGTGACCGACACCGGCCCGTGGCGGCTGCTCTTCGCCGGCCAGCTCATCCCACGCAAGGGCGTGGACCTGCTGATCAAGGCCGTCGCCCGGATCCGGGACCGGCGCGACGTGACGCTGCGGCTGGTGTTCCACAACCCGTGGCAGCTCGCGGAGCTGCAGCGGCTCGCGGCGGCGCTGGCGGTGGGCGACCGGGTCGAGTTCGTCGGCTCCCGGGACGCGGCCGGCATGGCCGCGGAGTACGCGAACGCCGACGTCGTCGTTCTGCCGAGCCTCGCCGAGGCGGAGTCGCTGCCGAGCGTGATCACGGAGTCGCTGCTGGCCCACAAGCCGGTGGTCGCCACGGCCGACGCCGGCACGCCCGAGCAGGTGCAGCAGGCCGGGCTGCTCGTGTGCCCCGGCGACGTCGGCGACCTGGCCGGCGCGATCCTCGACGTCACCGGCGACTACGCGCGCTACCAGGCCGCCGCGGCCGCCCGCGAGCGGGACCTGCACCCCGAGTACGACGTCGACACGATGATCGACCGGCACATCCGGCTCTACTCCGCCCTCGTCGAGGGTCGCCCGGTCGAGATCGGCCTGCGGGCCGAGCGGGCGGCGACGTCGAAGGCACTGGCGCCGTGACCGCTCCCGCGGTGAGCGTGGCGATGCCGGTCCGGAACGTCGCCGCCACGGTCGACCTCGCGATCCGCTCGATCGCCGAGCAGACGTTCCCGGACTGGGAGCTCGTCGTGGTCGACGACGGCTCCACCGACGCGACGCCGGAGATCCTCACCAGGTGGAGTGCGGCTGACGCCCGCGTCCGTACGCACGTCGACGGCGCGAGCCGGGGCATCTCCGCGCGGCTCAACGAGGCCGTGCGGCTGGCCCGCGGCGAGCTCGTCGCGCGCATGGACGGGGACGACATCTCCTTTCCGCAGCGGCTGGAGGTGCAGGTCGGGTACCTGCGCGCGCACCCGGACGTCGACCTGCTCGGGGCCGGGGAGATGGTCTTCGCGTCCACCGGCGAGCTGCGCGGCTTCCGCACCGCCCCGCCGGACCACCCGGCGATCACCGCCGACGTGCTCGGCGGCATCCCCGTCTCGCACCCCACCTGGGTCGGGCGGCGCGAGTGGTTCCTGCGCAACCCGTACGACCCGGCCGCCACCGCGTGCGAGGATCAGGAACTGCTGCTGCGTGCCCACGCCACCAGCACGTACGCGAACGTCCCCGACGTCCTGCTCGCCTACCGGGAGGACCGGATCAAGCTCCGCCGCAGCCTCGCCGCCCGCGCCGCCACCGCGGCCTACCTGCTCCGCCACGGCCGCACGGGCGGCCGCCTCGCGGCCGGCGCCGCCGCCGCGGCCGGCCAGCTCGCCCGCGGTGCCCGCGACGCCGCCGCCGTGCTGCTCCACCAGGAGGAACGCGTCATGCGCGGGCGCGTCACGCCGCCCCGGCCGGGCGACGAGCAGACCTGGCAGGTGTGGCGCCCGGTCGTGCTCGCGGGCCACCCGGACGGGTCCGGAGCGCCGGGCCCGGACGCCGGACCTGAGCCATAACGTGGGGTCGGGGCCACAGGTGCGGACGGGCGGTGCGGTGGCGCCTCCGCCGCCGCCCACCGGGCGGAAGGGCAGGCGGGCAGCGGTGGTCCGCACGGTTGCGCTCGTCGCCGCGGCGGTCGCCGCCGTCACGGTGGTGAGCGTCGTGAACCGGCCGGCGGCGCCCGTGCCGGAGGGGATCGTCCAGGTGCCGTCGCGGGCCCCGGTGCCGATCACCACGCCGGCCCGGCCGTTCGTGATGTTCACCGAGGTCTACGGCGACGGCGCCGACCTCGCGCAGCGCCGCCTCGACCAGGGCCTCGCCAACGGCGTGAGCGTCCACCCGGACGTCTCGCCGGCCGAGCACGCCATGCTGGCCGGCACCGACCTGCCGTTCGTCTACTTCTCGGTGCCGGAGGAAGCGGGCGTCGCGGAGTGCTACCCGGCCTCGACCGACCCGGACACCGCGGGCACGGTGGCCGGCCTGCGCCGCCCGCCGTCGGCGGTGATCCGGCTGGGCATGCCCGAGTTCGACCAGAGCGGCGGCTGCTGGAGCCGCGGCCGCCCGAGCGTCGACGGGCTCTCCGACGCGCAGGCGTACGCGACGTGGGCCGACTACTACCTGACGGCCAAGGGCCTGCGCCCGTACCTCACGCAGACCGCCGACCAGCGCGGATACCTGTGGGCCTCGCTCTGCGGCTACGCGTTCTGCCCGCAGTACGCCTACGACATCGGCTCCGACGTCGTGCTGCTGGAGCGCAACAACGACGAGGTCAGCGGGCTCACGCCGGGCCTCGCGATGGTGCGCGGCGCGTCCCGGCAGAACGGCGGCAAGCCGTGGGGCATCGACTTCTCGACCTACCGCTACTGGAACCGCGGCCCGACCGTCTTCGACGAGACCGGGCGCCTGGTCACCGGCTGGTCGCCCAGCACGTTCGAGCGCAACATGTACGCCGCGTTCATGGGCGGGGCCGACATCGTGCACAACGAGGCCGCCGACTACGAGAGCGGCGCGACCACCCCGGGCGGGCTCAACCCGCTCGGCCGGGCCGTCGCCGAGTTCGCCGACTTCGCGCTGCGCCGCCACACCGACCGCGGCACACCCGAGGTGCCGGTCGCGGTCGTGCAGGACCACAGCTCCGGCTTCGAGCCGCGCTACGGCGCGTTCGACCAGGCCCCGCAGAAGTGGTACCGGCTCAACCCGTACACGCCCGGCGACACGATGCTCGACGCGCTGCTGCACGTCGCGTACCCCGGCTACGAGACGTGGGGCTCGATCGTGCCCGGCGCCCCCTGGTACGTCGAGGGCGCCGACGGGCACATCGACGTCGAGGCCAGCCAGAACGCCTACCGCGCGGCGCTCGCCGCCGGCGCCGACCCGCGGCAGTGGGAGCCGATGCCCAGCACCCGGTGGGGCGAGTCGCTGGACGTGCTCACCGACCGGGCCCGGCTCGACACGCTGTCCCGCTACCCCGTGGTGGTGCTCTCCACCACCGGCCCGCCGGGCCCCGACCTGCTCGCCGACCTCACCGCGTACGTGCAGGACGGCGGCACGCTCGTCGTCTCGACGGCCCAGTTCACCGACGCGCTCGCGGCGCTCACGGGCGTGCGGCGACCGGCCGGAGCGGCACGTCCGCCGGCTCGGTCTGGACGGCCGACGGCGCGGCGAGCGCCGAGCCCGGCTACCGCTACGACGTGGTCGACCCCGGGTCCGCCGACGTCGTCGCGACGACCGCGGACGGCGACCCGCTGCTGACGCGCACGGCCGTCGGGGCGGGCAGCGTCTACGTCGCGAGCGCGGACCACCTCGTCGGCACCGACGGCACGTTCCTCGCCGCCGGTACCCGGCTGCTCGACCGGCTCCAGGACGGCACGGCATCCGCCGAGGTCACGGGCCCGCCGCTGCAGTACCTCGTCAACACCGCGGACGGCCGCACGACCGTCAGGCGCTGGTCAACACCGACCGCACCGGACGGGCGTGGACCGGGCAGGCTGACCTTCCCGGCGCCTCCCGGCCGGACGCGACCGTGCAGGACTGGACGGACGGCGACGCCGGGGCTGACCGCGGTCCCGGCCGCGGACGGGACGCTGCCGGTGCCGGTCACCGTGCCGCCCTACGGCGTGCGGGTGATCTCCGCCGGGTGACGCAGGCGGTCGACGGTGAGCAGCAGGGCCTTCGCGGCCGACCGCACGCGCGGGTCGCCGAACTGCACCGCGAACCTGGCCCGGACCAGCGCCCACCGCAGCCCGAGCCGGACCGCGCCCGCGGGGGAGCGGTCGGCGCTGATCCGGCGCAGGATCGGCTGCTCGGCGTCGGTCCACTCGCGCTTGTAGTCGGCGGCGCCGGTCATGAGGTCCAGGACGTCGGCGCGGCGGTGTTCCACGAGGTCCGCGAGCAGTCGCGCCACGAGGATCTTGCCGATGCTGTGCCGCCGGTAGCGCTCGTCCGGGACGCTCGCGTGCTGGTAGAAGAAGTACGTCCGGTCCTGCACCAGGCAGTACGCGAACGAGACCAGCCGGTCGCCGTCGCGCAGCGTCACCAGCTCGCCGCGCCCGCTCGCCGCCAGCTCCTGCATCGCCGTCGCGTACGGGGCGAACCCGGCGGGGGTCTTCCAGCCGAACGACGTGTACTCGTCCGCCCAGCGCCGCGCGAAGAGCCGCTGCACCTCGTCCAGCGCCGGGCGCAGCCCCGGCTCGTCGCGCAGCACCGCGAAGTCGAGCTTCACCCCGTCCTCGGCGAGCAGCTTCTCGCTGCGCCGCAGCTTCGACCAGTACTTGCGGCTGCGCAGCGCGCGCAGGTCGGCGGCGGTGCGGGGGATCGGCAGCACGAGCGACACCGAGTACGGGATGTCGACGACGAACCGGCCGGCCGGGCGCGGTGTCCCGCCCAGGACCAGCGCGGGGTCCGGGTTGAACTCGTTGCGGACGTACTCGAACACGTGGCGCTTCCCCCGCTCGGCGGCTGTCGGGGGGAAGGTCGACGCCCGTCCGGCGGGCGTATCGCGGCGATAACACGGGCCCGACGGGTGACGAGTCCAGGTGGGGATCACGACGGCTCGTCGGGTCCGCGGAGGGAGCACGATGGGCAGGACGACGGCGCGGTTCATCCTCTCGCTCGACTGCGAGGGCAAGTGGGGGATGGCCGACGCGCTCACCCGGGGCCTGGACACCGCGCTCTCCGACGCCCGGCTGCGCGAGGCGTACTCCGGCCTGCTCGCCGCGCTCGACGAGTACGACGTGCCGGCCACGTTCGCGTTCGTCGGCACGTTCTCGATGCACCCCTCCGCGCTGCGCGAGGTGACGCCCGCGCTCGCCGACCTGGCCCGTGACCTGCCCGGATATCTCAGTCCGGCGGTCGAACGCGTGCGCGCCGGTGACGAGGGATGGAGCGGCGAGTGGGCCGTGGAGGCCGCGGCGACCGCGGGCGCCGGGCACGAGATCGCCCTCCACGGGGCCACGCACGTGCCGTGGGACCACCCGGGGATGACCGCCGACCTCGCCCGCCGCGAGCTGGGGCTCGTCTACGAGGCGGCGCGCCGATCCTCGGCCGCGTCGTCACGTACGTCTACCCGCGCAACGCGGTCGCGTTCCGGCACGTCCTGGACGGGTTCGGGATCGCGGGCGTGCGCG
Source organism: Pseudonocardia sp. CNS-139 (assembly GCA_001942415.1). Taxonomy (GTDB): domain Bacteria; phylum Actinomycetota; class Actinomycetes; order Mycobacteriales; family Pseudonocardiaceae; genus Pseudonocardia. The sequence goes on along the minus strand of MKJX01000185.1, from coordinate 5,715 downwards.
GCGCCCGGCTGCGGTCGTCGCGCCTGGCGAACCTCGCCGCCGAGCTCGACCTGTGGGCCCGGCCCGACACCGACCCGCTGCTGCGCGCCCCGCTGGAGGTGCCCGCCGGCTACTTCCTCAACTGGCTCTCCGGCGCCCGCCGGGTCGTCCCGCCCGCGCTCACCCGGCTGCGGGTGCGCCGGCTCCTGGAGCGCGCGGAGCGGACCGGCGGCGTCGTCCACCTCTGGACGCACCCGGAGAACCTCGCGACCGCGCCCGCCACGCTCGGCCTGCTGCGCGGCGTGCTCGCGGACGTCGCCGCGCAGCGCGACGCGGGCCGCTGCGAGGTGTTGACCCAGGAGGACTACTGCCGCGCCGCCGACGCCGAGCACGTCCGGGAGTCCGCGCAGCGCCGCGACAGCCTGCTGGTGCGCCGGTGACCAGGCTGAACGCGGAGCTGCGGGACGACGGGGGCGCCGCGGCCGCCGACGCCGAGTTCTTCCGGGCCGCCGCGTTCCTGCGGGCGGAGGGCGTCACGCACTCGCTCGTGATCGGCGACGGCCGGGTGGTGCTGCCGGTGATCCGCCGGGCCGTCGACGGTGGCGGCTTCGACGCCATCTCCCCGTACGGCTACCCCGGCGGGCGCGTGGCCGGGGAGCCGCCGGCCGCCGCGGACGTCGACTTCGCGGGGACCGGCCTGGTCAGCCTGTTCGTCCGGGACAAGCTGGACGCGCCGACGTTCACCGGCGGGCGCGAGCTGGGCCGCGTCTTCCTGCACGACCCGGCGCTGCCGCGGCAGGTGCAGCGCCGCACCGCCACCAAGGTCCGCAGCAACGAGCGCCGGGGCTACGCGACGGACTGGGTGGCCGGCCCGGACGTCACCGGCCCGGCGCTGCACGGCTTCGCCGCCGTCTACACCGAGACGATGCACCGGCCGACGCGGCAGCACGCTACTTCTTCCCGGTCGAGTACCTGCGCGCATGCCTCGCGGTGCCCGCATCGTGGCTGGTCACCGTGACGGGCCCGGACGGCGACACGGCGGCCGCGGCCATCGCCGCCGTCAGCGACGGGCACCTGCACTACTACCTCGGCGGCACCGCCGACGTGCACCGCGCGGCGTCCCCGGCCAAGAACCTCATGTCCGGCATGGCCGACCTCGCCGACAAGCTCGCCCTGCCGCTCAACCTCGGCGGCGGGATGGGCCAGGGCGACAGCCTGGCCTCGTTCAAGACTGCCTTCGCCAACCGTGCGAGCGGCTTCGTCGCCCACGGCATCGTCTGCGACCCGGCGGCGTACGAGCGCCTCGCCGGCGGCCGCACCCACCCCGACTTCTTCCCGGTCTACCGCGCCCCGTGACGGGCGCGCCAGCAGTCAGGAGCCAACGCATGGTGCACATCCTCATCACCGGCGGCGCCGGGTACCTCGGCTCGAAGCTGACGCGGTCGTTCCTCGCCGCGGGCCGCCAGGTGGTCGTGCTCGACAACCTCTCCTACGGGCTCGTGGGCCTCGACGAGGTCAAGGATCACCCCGCCCTGCGGATCGTCGAGGCGACGTGCGCGACGCGGGCGCGGTGCGGACCGCCGCCCGCGGCGCCGAGGCCGTCTACCACCTGGCCGCGATCGCCAACGACCCGTCCGGCGACCTCGACACCGCGCTCACCCGCTCGATCAACCTGGAGTCCTACCCGGCCCTCCTGGAGGCCACCCGGGACGGCGGCGCGCGCCTCTTCGTCAACTGCTCCTCGTTCTCGGTGTACGGCATCAACGTCACGCCGAACATCACCGAGGAGGACCCGCTCAACTGCCGCCGCGAGTACAGCAAGTGCAAGGCGGAGAGCGAGCCGATCGTCCGGTCGTTCAACTCGCCGGACCTCGCCACCGTCAACATCCGGCTTGCGACGCTGTGCGGCTGGTCCCCGCGGTGCCGGTTCGACGTGATCGTCAACCAGCTCGCGGCCGTGGCCCAGGTGGACCGCGCGGTCACCGTGCTGGGCGGCGAGCAGCAGCGCCCGCAGATCCACATCGCCGACGTGTGCGACCTCTTCCACCTGCTCCTGGCGTCGCCGAAGGAGCTGGTCGGCGGCGAGGTGTTCACGCGGGCGGCGAGAACGCCACCATCCGGCAGCTCGCCGAGACGGCCAAGGAGGTCGTCGACGCGCACGGCGGCGACCCCGTGGAACTCACGTACGCGCCGGCCCGCGCGGACGAGCGCTCCTACCACGTCGACTCCGGCAAGGTCGCGCGCGTGCTCGGCTTCCGGGCCCGCCGCACCGTCCGCGACGCCATCGAGGAGGTCGTGCAGGCGAACCTGCGCGGCGAGTGGACCGACCCGCACGCCTCGCAGCACCACAACATCCGGCACATGGCGGGTCAGCTGGCCGCCGCCGGCAACTAGTGGGGCGGATCCGGCCGGCCCGGCGCGGCGACGCCCCCGCGCTGGTCAAGCTGCACGAACGCACGCTCCTCGACGGCCCGCCGTCGCCGGACGCGGCGCGGTTCGTGCGGGCGTTCTACGAGAGCGTGCTGTTCGACAACCCGTGGGCGGCCGCCGACCTGCCCTCGCTCCTCTACGAGGGCGCCGACGGGGCCGTCGCGGCGTTCGTCGGGGTGCTGCCGCGGCCGATGGAGCTGCGCGGACGGCGCGTCCGGGCCGCGCTCGTGACGCGCGTGATGGCCGACCCCGACCACCCCGACGGCGCGATCGGCGTCGCCGCGCTCTTCCGGCACGCCCTGCGCGGGCCGCAGGACCTCTCGCTCGCCGACGTCGTCAACGGGCCGGGACGGCGGCTCTGGGAGGCGTCCAAGGGCCTGCTCGTGGCGGCGTCCAGCCTGTGGTGGACGGCCGCCCCGCCGGCGCCGTCGGCTGCCCCGGAGAGCCGTCCCGCGGAACCGGGAGAGCTGCTGGAGCTGGTCGCCCGCGGCGCCCGCGCCCGGCTCCTGCGGCCCGTCTACGACGAGGCGAGCCTCGACTGGCTGCTGCGGCACATGGCCGGCGCGCGGCACCGCGGCGAGCTGCACGTCCGGGTCCTGCCCGGGGCCGGCTGGTACCTCGCCTACACCAACCCCGACGGCACCGGCAGCCTCCCGCAGATCGCGGCGTTCCGGGGCCAGGAGGGCCGGGTGGTGGCGGACGCGCTGGCGTTCGCCGGACGCCGCGCCGGCGGCCGCGTGGACCTGGAGCTGGCCGACGCCCTGACGGCGGCGGGCGCCGCGCTCCGCCTCGGCCCGCTCACCTACGCGCACTCGAAGGACCAGGACGTCCTCCTGGCCCTGACGAGCGGCCAGGCGTTCCTCTCCCGCCTGGAGGGCGAGTACTGACGGTTCAGCGCAGCACGCGGTAGGTCAGGTGCGTGACCGTGCTCGTGGCCCGCGACCCGACCTGTTCGAGGTTCAGCCCCGGAACGCCGTCGAAGAGCCGCGTGCCGCCGCCCATCGTGAACGGCACGACGTGCAGCCGCAGCTCGTCCACCAGGCCCGCCGCGAGGTACTGGTTGGCGGTGGCCGCGCCGCCGTGGATCGAGACCTCGCCGTCCCCGGCCGCCTCGCGGGCGCGCTTCAGCGCGGACTCGATCCCGTCGGTGACGAAGTGGTACGTGGTGCCGCCCTCCATCGGCTGCGGGGCGCGCGGGTGGTGGGTGAGCACGAAGACCGGACCGTGGAAGGGCGGGTTGTCGCCCCACCAGCCGTTCCACTCGCGGTCCCAGTCGCCGCGCACCGGGCCGAACATGTTGCGGCCCATGACGAACGCCTTCGCCGCGCCCAGCCGCTCGGTCTCGGCCCGGTTCTCCTCGGGGTCGTCGAACATCCAGGCGTGCAGCCTGCCGCCCCAGCCGTCGCCGCCGTCGTCGCCGAACGGGCGCTGCTCGGTCTGGTTCAGCCCGGCCGCGTACCCGTCGACCGAGATCGACAGGTCGCACGTGACCTTGCCCGTACGTCCGCTCATCGCCGTCTCCTCCTCGGTGTTCCGTGTCGGCCTTGAGCGTGGCGCAGGCACGATATGACGTCCAATGCCGAAATCACTGGGAACCGATTGATATCGTCGATCTGTGCTCAGCCTGGTCCACCTCAAGGTTCTGGCCGCCGTCGCCCGGCACGCCTCGGTCACCGAGGCGGCGCGCGAGCTGCACTACTCGCAGCCGTCGGTGAGCCACCACCTGTCCCGCCTGGAGGCGGCCACCGGCGTCAAGCTCGTGCAGCGGGTCGGCCGCGGGATCCGGCTGACCCCGGAGGGGCGGCTGCTGGCCAACCGGGCCGCCGAGATCCTGGGCCGGGTCGACGCGGCGACCAGCGAGCTGGCCGCGCAGGTCGGCCTGCAGGCGGGACGGGTCCGCCTGGCCGCCAACGCCTCGGCGCTGAGCACGATCGTGCCGAAGGCGGCCGCCGTGCTGGCCCGGGCGCACCCCGGACTCGAACTGAGCGTGTACGACCAGCACCCCGTCGAGGCGCTGCAGATGCTGCGGCACGGCGAGATCGACGTCGCCCTCGTCTTCCACCACGCCGGCGCCGCGTTCGAGGAGGAGGGCTTCCGCCTCGTCCACGTCGGCGACGACCCGATCCACCTCGTCAGCACGCGACCGGACGACAGCCTCGCGAACCACCGCCACTCGGCCTGGATCGGCGGGTGCGCCCGGTGCCAGGCCGAGCTGAGCGCCGTGTGCCGGCAGGCGGGTTTCACGCCGCGCTTCGCCTCCTTCAGCGACGACATGGTCGTGGTGCAGGCCCTCGTCGCCGCCGCGTCGGCGTCACGACCCTGCCCGGCCTCGCCCTCCAGGCCCACCGCCGGCCCGACGTGCACACCACCCGGCTGACCGGCTTCGACCGCCGGATCCACGCCGCCACGTACGGCGACCCACCCGACCCGCCCGCCGTCGCCGCCGTGCTGGCCGCACTCACCGAAGCCGCCCCGCCCCGACCTGCGGAGATCAGTCAGGCGGCGCCGTCGAAGATCGGCAGGGTCCGGAGGCCGGACCGGGGTTCGTCGCCGGGAACGAACGCGACGTAGCCGGTGTCGGCCTGCGGATCGACGGAGACCGCCACCGGCTTCTGCGATGCGCGCACGCACCCCGGGAAACCATCCCCGCAGGCGCTGGGGATCTTGCCCGTCTGCTGGCCCGGCCCAACGCGAGCGGCCGGGGCCGCCCGCGACGGGGGTCGCGGCCTCGGCAGGGCCAACCCCGCATGCGCGGGGAGCACTCCAGGTTGACCAGCTGGCTCCACTCGACACCGGGACCACCCCCGCATGCGCGGGGAGCACTTGTCGGGCTCGGGCACGAACATGGATGTGGTGGGACCACCCCGCATGCGCGGGGAGCACCGCCGGATCAGGTCGGCGAGGTGGCTGCCACCGGGACCACCCCCGCACGCGCGGGGAGCACCGCCGCGGTGGCCGACATCAGGGTGAGCCCCACGATGGACCACCCCCGCATGCGCGGGGAGCACGACACGTCCGGGGCCCGCGGGCGCTGCCGTTACGGACCACCCCCGCGGCGCGGGGAGCACGTCGACCCGTTCGCCATCACTGTCGTGGTCGTGGGACCACCCCCGTGTGCGCGGGGAGCACTACCAGCTGCTGCTGTTCGACGAGCTGACGCTGGGACCACCCCCGCATGCGCGGGGAGCACGAGGGGCCGGCCGACCAGCTGCTCGCGCTCGGGGGACCACCCCCGCATGCGCGGGGAGCACGCCTACCGCGACATCCCGTTCATCAAGTCGTCGGGACCACCCCCGCATGCGCGGG
>MKJX01000184.1 GCA_001942415.1 Pseudonocardia sp. CNS-139 | reverse complement strand
GTGCGTGCCGCCGTCCGGGCGTCGACCACGGCGCCGGGCGCCGTCGGGATGTGCGGCGGCACCGGCGGGACGTACGGCATGGCGGCGGCGCCCGGGGCGGGCCGCCGGCCGGCCGGCCCATCACCGGCATCGGCCGGCATCGGCGGCTGGCCCACTGGGCTGCGGGGACATGCGCGGCATCGCGGGCACCGGCGGGGCGGGCCACCCGCCCGGCCCGCCGTGGTGGCCGTTGGCCGCCGCGACGCGCGGGGCTCGGGCGCCGGTCCCGGGTCGAGCCGCCCCGCGACCAGCCCGGCCAGCGCCGCGCCGACGACGAACGTCCCGGGGTGGCGGCGGGCGAGCTCGTGCACCTCGTGCAGCAGGTCGCCCGGCTCGCGCCGGCCCAGCCAGTCCGCGACCGTGTTGAGGTGCCCGGCCGCCTGCGCGACCAGGTCGGTCGCCGGGCCGCGGCGATGCCCGCCGTCGGCCATCTCGTGCAGCTCGGCCGCGAGCGCGCGCAGCCCGTCGGCCGCCTTGCGCTGGCCCGTGCGCGCCTGGCCGCGGGCCTCCTCGAACAGGTCCCGCGCCGGCTGCGGCTCCGGGTACTGCTCCGGGTACGGCTCGCCGCGGCCGCCCGCGCCCACCTGACCGTCGGCGGCACCCGCGACCGGTCCGCCCGCCTGCTGGCTCATCGTCAGCTCCCGTCACCGTTCCTGTCCGACCGGAGGGCCGACAACCGCCCGTCCCGATCCCGCGCCGACTACCCGGACCCCCGCGCGGCCATCCCGCCCGCACCGGTCATCGAGCCTTTCGGGTGCGCGCCCGGCCCCGCCCGCGCGGCCCCGCCGAGCCGACCCGCGCAGCGTGCGGCAGGTGTCCGCGGCCGTCCGCTCCGCTGCGTGATCGCCCCGATCGAGCGGCTGACAGCGTCTTGCGACGGGCGCCGCCCCCGGAGGAGGGTGAGCCCCGACACGCTCCTGACCGGCGACGATCGGACACGGGATGGCACACGGATACGGGGTCATCGGCCGGCCCGCGCTGCCCCGGCAGCGGACTCCGCAGCGCACCCGGCTGTGGGCCCGGGCGACCGGGTCGGGGTTCGACCAGCTGCGCGTCGCCGTCGCCGAACCGCGGGAGGGCGTGCTGGTGCTCGCCCCGGCCGGCGAGATCGACGTCGCCACGGCGGGCGTGCTGCGCCGCGCCGCGTGCGAGGCCGTCGAGGCCGAGCCGCGCAGCGTCGTGGTCGACCTCTCCGGTCTCACGTTCTGCGGCTCCACCGGCCTCGTCACGCTCATCGACGCCCGGGAGCACGCGGACCGCCGCGGCGTCGGGTTCGGCACCGCGGGCGGACGGCGCATCGTCCGCCGGATCCTGGAGATCACCGGGGTCGGCCCGGTGCTGCGCCACCGCGAGACGCTGGCGGACGCGCTCGCGGCCGCCGCAGCGCACCCGCGGGCCTGACGGCCTCCCGGCGGCTTCCCGCCGGCCCGGAGCGCGGGTAGGGTGCCGGCCACAGGCGATGGGGCTCGCCTTCGACCGCCCGCCCGGGCTGACGGCTCCTACCGACAGGGTTGATCTGTGGGTAGGAGGTGGCGCCGATGCCGATCACCGAGGTCGTCCCGGGCCCACCAACGCTCGTCGTCGGGCACGGCCGCGACCAGGCGGGGGACCGGGCGCTCGCCGTCGCGATCGACCTGGCCCACCGGCTCGGCGCGCGGCTGCACGTCGTGCACGTCGCCGACGCCCGCGACTACCCGGTCGACCCCGACGCCGCCGACTGGGAGGAGCAGGGCCGCCGCACGCTCGCCAAGGACCGCCGCCACGTCGAGCGGATCCTCGCCGCCACCGGCCTGACCTGGACCTACGAGGCGCGGCGCGGCGAGCCGGCCACCGAGCTCACCCGGGCCGCCGACGAGCACGACGCGCTGATGCTCGTCGTCGGCACCCGCGGGGAGGGGCTGCGCGCAGCCGTCTCGCGGATGGTCGAGCCGTCCGTCTCGCACGGCGTGATCCGCCGCGAGCACCGGCCGGTGCTCGTCGTCCCCGGTCCCTGACCCGCGACGGCCCGCCGGTCGTCAGACCGGGGCGAGGTCGTCGTACTCGCCGGCGCGAGCCGCGTCCAGCCAGGCGCGGATCTCGCCGCGGGTGAAGGTCAGGACGCTGCCGTCGGGGTGCTTGGAGTCACGGACAGCAACGCTGCCGTCGGCCAGAGCAGCCAGCTCGACGCAGGACCCGTTGTCGTTGCTGTGCGTGCTCTTGCGCCACCTGAGACCTGCCATCCCAGTCACGGTGTACGCCTCCTCGTTACTGCGCGAGCGACGCCGCGATCAGCTCACGGGACCGCTCGGGACTCATCGCGACCTGCGCGAGGTCGGTCGCCACCATCGTATAGGTCTGTACCTGGTCGGGCGATTGCAGGTAGACGGCGCCATCCTTGTGTTCGAGGTAGACAACGGGTCGTGCCGCGTCCCCGAAGTCGAGCGTGGCGAACCGCCCGTCCAGCGCAGCGTGCGGGCCGTCCTCGGGCCTGACGACCTGGATCGTGACGTTGGGTAGCTCGGCGAGCCGGAGCAGATGCTGGAGCTGCTCCCTGCGCACGTCCGTGCTGCCGACTGCCAGCCGGAGCGCTGCCTCCGCGATCATCGCGTGCAGCTCCAACGGACGTTCCGGATCGGTCAGCCTGCGGGAGCGGGCCATCCGGAAGGCCACGAACCGTTCAACCTGGGCCTGGCTGATCCACCGGCTGTGCGCGGTCACGGCTGCCGCGTACTCCGGCGCTGCAACAGCCCGTGAATGATCAGCGGCTCGAACACCGTGATCCGCTCCGCGAGCGCCTCCAGCCCGACGTACGTCTTCAGCCAGTCGGGGAGGACCTGTTCCCACGGCCCCACCACATCGCCTCGTCCGCTCGGCCGGTCAGCGTCGTCAGGCGCTCGATGTCGCTGGCGGACACGCCGTAGGCGGTCAGGACGGCGGCGATGTCCTCCGGGTACTGCGCCTGTCGGCCCAGTTCGAGGTTGGCGATCTTGTTCCGGCTGATGCCCGACTGCTCCGCGGCGTCGCTGAGCGAGAGCTTCGCCCCGTTGCGATGCCTGGCCAGCTCGTTGCCGACCAGCCACCGCAGTGGCGGCGTGTCCGCCATCGTACCCCCTCTTGTTGTCTACAACGTTGTACGTTAGCGTGTGAGCGTCATCGCCTACACGCCACTACGCGCCGACGCCCAGGCTCTCACGTCACCGTGAGTGGCCTGCCACCCGCACGCGTCCGCGGCCACGGACGGAGCACAACGTGAGCACGAGCAACGGAGCGAAGCCCCCCACGCCGGCGGACGACGACAGTCGCAGGGGACCAGGGCGGGCGGAGTACGTCACGAGGCTGGTCGTGGACCTCGTGTCGACCGACGCCACGCATGGCGACCGGCTACGGGCCGTGGCGTCTCGCGGCGGTCACGTGTTGGAGCGGGCCGTCTACAACCTGCTCCGGTACGGCAGCGCCAACGCCTCTGACCTCGCCAAACAGCTCAGGCGAGAGCTGACCGTGGACGACATGGGGTTCGTCCAGTGGAACACGGTCGCCCGCCTCGCCGCCGACCCGGCGAACACTGCGAACACGACCGCTCCCCGGCGAGACGTCGCCCCGTGCCCATCGGGACCGGGCACGGGGCCGACGCGCAGCGAGCCGCCGAGACCAGGGGGACGGAGTGGACATCCCGATCTGGCGGATGAACCTCGCGGTCACGCAGGCACGTATCACCGACGAGGAGACGCCATGGCACGGGTCGCTCGTGATCGTGGTCCGGGCCCGCACCCGGCAGGACGCCATCGCGGCCGTCAGGCTCGCCGAGGGGCTCGTGTTGCCCGACGGCCGGCACGTCGGGCTCATGCGGTACCTGCCGACAAGCCTTCAGCTGACACCGAGTCGGAGCCATCGGAACGCGACCGAGTCGCCGCGCATCACCGTGCAAGACCTTCAGCCGCGGTCATGAGCGTGAACGGCGGTCCCTCCGGATACGAAAGCCGCCCGCCAGAACCCGCCCCGACTTCGTCCGAACCCCCTACACGGACCGCAGCGCAACGCTACGGGTCCCTGCGAAGTCCGCAGACCGAACCGAGAGGCAGTCACATGTCCACGTCCGACCCGCTCTACCCGCCAACCGCCCTTCTGCCCATGAGCGATGTCGGTGGAGTCCGATTGGCGATCCCGAATACCCCCGGCCCACTCCGCCCGTTCTCCGCAACGCTCGCCGTGCCGCGGAAGGTGGACGACAAGCAACACGACACGGCGGCGACCAAGTCGACCTACCGGACCAACAGCGAGACGGTCGACGACGGTACCCGCACCACCGACTCCGTGGTCGACACGGATGTCGATGACTGACCGGTCTGCGCCGGCCGCAGGAACCGTCCTCGTGGTCAGCTCAGCCGAGGATGCGACGGCCGACGCCGTCGAGGCGGAGTTGCGGACGCTCGGGGCCTCGGTCATCCGCCTGGACACCGGAGACTTCCCCACGCGCCTTCGGCTGGCCGTGCGAAACGACTCCGGCCGGTGGCGCGGGAACCTGCGTAACGGCAGTACCGTGCTCGGCTTCGACGAGGTGGCGTCGGTGTATTACCGGCGGCCCACGCGCTTCGTACTGCCAGAGGGGCTGTCCGGCGGCGATGCCGCCTTTGCTGCGACGGAAGCCCGGCTCGGCTTCGGCGGGGCGTTCTCCGCATTGCCGGCGCACTGGGTCAATCACCCGGCGAACATTGCACTGGCCGAGTACAAACCCCGTCAACTCACCCTCGCGGCTGCGGTCGGGCTCTCCGTTCCACGCACATCGATCACGAACGACATCGACGAGCTCCATGCCTTTGCGAACGCGGTCGGCGGGCCGGTCGTCTGCAAGACCTTCTCATCCATGATCCTCGGCGACGGCGACTCGGCAGAGTCGGTGTTCACCACCGTCATCGAGCCGGCCGACGTGGACGTCGACCAGTTCGCCGCCACCTCTCATCTGATCCAAGAATGGGTTCCGAAGGCATTCGAAGCCCGGGTGACCGTTGTTGGGAGAACACCGTTCGCGGCAGCGATCCACGCTGAGTCCGACGCCGCCCATATCGACTGGCGCGCCGACTACCGGGCGATTCGATATGAGCAGATCGAAGCACCCGAAGACGTCGTTCTCGGTATGCTCCGGTACCTCGCGGAGTTCGGGCTGAACTACGGGGCATTTGACTTCGTCGTGGAACCCGGCGGCACCTGGCGCTTCCTTGAGTGCAATCCGAACGGTCAATGGCTCTGGCTGGAGCACGAGGCCGGTCTGCCCATCGCGGCAGCGCTGGCGGAACTGCTGACGAGCGGGCGACAGGCGTGCTGAGCTGGGAGGAACGAGCGGCGGCCATGGCCGCCGAGCTGGCCCGGCTCAACGTGCTCGACCCGGCGTGGCGCAGCGCGTTCGAACACGTGCCACGCCATGTCTTCGTCCCGCGATTCCGAACAGCCGACGGCGCGCTGGTGGACAACACCGGGGTGGAGGGGCGAGACCGCTGGCTCGACGCCGTCTACAGCAACGAGAGCCTGACGACGCAGACCCGAGAGGTTCCCGGCACCGGTCTCGTGGTGCGACGAGTTCCTCGACCCGGCCGAGCATGATGGCCCGGATGCTCGGCATGCTCGCGCCCGCGAGGGCCACAGCGTGCTGGAGATCGGCACCGGCACCGGGTACAACGCCGCGCTACTCGCGTATCGTCTGGGCGAGGACCGGGTCACGAGCATCGACATCGACCCCACGCTGGTGGACGCCGCGCGGGCGGCTCTGGCCGCCGCGGGCTTCTCCCCGACACTCGTCGCGGGAGACGGGGCCGATGGTGTGCCGGACCGGGCGCCATTCGATCGGCTCATCGCCACGTGTGCCGTACCAGCGATCCCGACCCCGTGGGTTGTCCAGCTCGCCGATGGCGGTGTGATCGTCGCGGACGTGCGCGCGGAGACGTCCACCGCGTTGATCACGGCTCGACGCACCGGCGACGGCACGGTGATCGGTCGATTCCACTCCGTCCCCGGCTACTTCATGTGGCTCCGCCCCCATGCCGCCGACCCGTTACGGGAGTCGGCGCAAGCCGACAACGTGTTCGACCACACCGGCGCCCGGCGCTCGGTCACCGCGCTCGACCCGGCTGTGCTCCGCGACCCGGAGTTCGGCTTCTACGTCAGCATTCGTATCAACGACATCGTCCAGTCCGTCACCGCGGCCGACCCACTCGCATACGTCATCCGAACGCGAGACGGGTCGTGGACGCGGGTCGACGCGTCGACGCGCGCCGTCGTCGAGGTCGGAACACGGTCGGTGTGGGCCGAGATCGAAGGCGCCGCGCAGGAGTGGGAAGAACTGGGTCGACCGGCCCGTTCACAGTTCGGCCTCACCGTGACGGACGACGGCTGTCAGCACGTCTGGTTGGACGACCCTCGGTCGGTGATACAGCCCGGACGCCCATAGCGGCGATGCCCGCCGGGCTCGGCCACACCGGCACGGCCCGTGGCGCTCGCCGGTGGGTGCTAGTCGGCCGCCACCGGCAGCACCGAGTCCACGCCGCTCAGCGCGAGCCCGCGCCGCACCACGTCGTGCGGGGCGACCACCAGCCGCAGCCGCCCGCCCGCGGCCCGCGCGGCGCGTTCGGCCTCCATGAGCAGCGCGATGCCGGCGCTGGCGAGGTAGGTGGTGGCGCGCAGGTCGACGGTGACGTCGCGGCCGGTGCCGGCCGCGGCCGTCAGCTCGTCGCGCACGGCGCGCACCCCGGCCAGGTCGAGGTCGCCGGCGACGGCGACGCGCACGCCGTCGGGATCGTCCGCGACCCGCACCGTCGCGTTCACCGGCGGCGCGGGCGCGGCCGGGGCCGCCCGCTGCGGCGCCGGGGCCGGCACCGGCGCCGGGACCAGCGTGAACCGCACCTCCGTGCCGGGACCGTCGCCGGCGGCGACGCTGCCGCGGTCGAGCGCCATGTCGCGGGTGACGTCGCGGATCAGCTCCAGCCCGCGTCCCCGGTAGCCGCGGTCCGCGGGCGGCGGCCGCCACGCGCCCTCGTCCCGGACGCGGGCCGCGATCCCGCCGTCGGGCGCGCGGGACAGCTCCACCGTCATCGGGCCGGGCTCCTGGTCGCGGTAGGCGTGCTCCACGACGTTCGCGGCCGCCTCGCCGACGGCGAGCTGCAGGTCGTACGCGTCGTCCTCGCCCAGCCCGGCCGCGGTGGCCCAGGCGAGCAGGGCCACCCGCAGCTGCCGCAGCCGGGACGCCTCGGCCGGCAGCACGAGCCGCAGCGGCGCGGGCACGAGCCGGGCGACGATCAGCGCGACGTCGTCGGCCGGCGCGCCGCCGGTCGCCAGCGCTCCGGTCACCAGCGCGTCGGTGAGCGGCTCCGGGGCGAGCCCCTGGTGCCGGGCGGCGACCCCGGCCAGCCGGGTGATGCCCTCGTCGACGATCTCCCCGCGCCGCTCCACGAGCCCGTCGGTGTAGAGCACGATGCTCTCCCCCGGCTCGATGCGCGCCGCGCCCGCGGTGAACGCCGGGCGGCCGCGCACCCCGAGCACCGTGCCGCCCGCGCCGTCCAGCAGGCGGGCCCCGGCCGGGCCGGTGACCAGCGGCGGCGGGTGCCCGGCCCGGGCCCAGGTGAGCGCGCCGGTCTCCGGGTCGAGCACCAGGCAGGCCACCGTGCTGCCGGCGGCGCCCGGCACCCGCGACGCGAACCGGTCGAGCAGCTCCAGCGCGCGGACCGGGTCGTGGCCCTCCAGCAGGTACCCCGACAGGACGCTGCGCAGCTGGCCCATGATCGCCGCCGCCCGCGCGCCCTGGCCGACGACGTCGCCGACCGCGATCGCGACCCGGCCGCCGTCGAGCGGCAGCAGGTCGTACCAGTCGCCGCCGGCCTGCGTGCCGTGCGCGCCCGCGAGGTAGCGCGACGCCAGCGCCAGCCGCGGGAGCTGCGGGAGCGTCGGCGGGAGCAGGCTCTTCTGCAGCGTCTCGGCGACGAGCCGGCGCTCGTCGGCCGCGGCGGCCCGCTCGAACGCGAGCGCGGCCTGCGCGACGAACGCGAGCACGAAGTCGCGCTCGTCGGGCGGGAACTCGCGCTCGCCGGGGAAGCCGATCCCGATCACCCCGACGACCCGCCCGGCAGCCGCCAGCGGCAGCGCGGCGCCGGCCCGCCACCCGGCGGCCTCGGCGCGCCCGGCCAGGTCGGGCCACGCGGCCCGCCACTCGCCGAGGTCGTGCACCCACACCGGCTCGCCGTGCGCGCGACCTCGGCCAGCGGCACCGGGTCGTCGATCCGCAGCGCGGCGACCTCCTCCCGGACGTCGGGCGCGCAGCCGCCGGCGTGCACGAGCCGGATGCCGCGCTCGGGCTCCACGAGGTGGACGCTCATCGCGCCCGCGCCCAGCACGTCACCCAGCCGCGCGACGAGCAGCCGGGCCGCCTCGGCCACCCCGGCGGCGGAAGCGAGGTCGGCGCTGACCTGCTGCAGGTGCCGCTCCCGGGCGCGCTGGCGGTCGGCGGCCAGCATCAGCGACGCGCGCCGGCCCAGCTCGGCGGCCAGGTCCAGCTCGCTGGGCTGGTAGTAGCGGGCGGTCGCCAGGTTGACGAACGCGAGCACCCCGGTCAGCCGGTCCCCCATCACCAGCGGCACGACCAGCGCGTTGCTGATCCCGATCGCCACCCGGGCGGCGGCGTCCTGCTCGTCGGGCGCCATCGCGTGCATCAGCTCGGCGGTCGCCGGCACCACCACCGGCTGCCCCGGCGCGAGCGCGGCCGCCAGCGACGGCGGCACCCGGCTCGGCGCCAGCGCGGCGACCGCCGCGCGCACCCGCTCGCCCTCGTCCGCCACCGCGACCTGGCGCAGCCGCCCGTCCGGCAGCAGCGTCGCGACGATCGCCGCGTCGCCGAGGTCCGGCCCGGCCAGCTCGGCCAGCGCGAGCAGCCGCTCGTCGGCCCGGCCGTCCTCGCCGACGAGCCGGCCGGTCTCGGCGAGCAGCTCCGCGTGCCGCTCCGCCCGCTTCTGCTCGGTGACGTCGACCGTGAGGCCCTGCGCCGCGACCGGCTCGCCGTCCGGCCCGACGACGACGTGCACGACCTGGTGCAGCCACACCACCCGCCCGTCGATCGCGACCGCGCGGTAGGTGACGTCGTGGTCGAGCCCGGCGGCCGTGCGGTCGCCGGTGTAGGCGAGGGTCTGCTCCCGGTCGTCGGGGTGCACGACCGCGGGCCAGAACGCCGGGTCGTCGCGCCAGCGGTCGGCGGGGTGGCCGAGGAGCTCCTCCGCGCGGTCGGAGACGAACGTGAACCGCAGGGCGCGCCGGCCCGCGTCCCACTCGGCCTCCCAGACGATCGCCGCGAGCCCCTGCACCATCGCGCGCAGCCGGGCCGCCGCCGCCTCCGACACCCGGCGGGCGGCGTGCTCGGCCGCGACGTCGCGGCGGGTCTCCTCCGCGCGCCGCTCGGCCGTGACGTCGACGGTGGCGCCGAGGAAGCCGGTGACCTCCCCGTCGGCGCCGGTCATCGGCCGGGCCGACGACCGGACGTGGCGCACCGTGCCGTCCGCGGCGACGAGCCGGTAGGCGCGTTCCCACAGCGTGCCCGCGCGCACGGCGTCGGCCCACGACAGCTCGGTCGCGACGCGGTCGGCCGGGTGCACCTGGCTCGCCCACGCGGTACCGGCCAGCTGCTCCGCCGGACGCCCCCACATGCGCTCGACCTGCTCGTTCACGAACGTCGTGGCGCCGTCCCGGTCGGTCACCCAGATCCCGACCGCGCCCGCACCACGAGGGTCCGGTACTGCGGGCGCGCCTCCGGGGCGAGCGCGGTGAACACGCCCAGCACCGCGCCGTCGTCGCCGCGGACCGGGGTGCAGGTGCCCGGCGGGCTGCCCGGTCCGAGCAGGCCGGCCGGCAGTGCGACGGCCGCGCCGGCGAGCACCTCGTCCAGCAGCGGGCGCAGGGCGGGCCACGTGTCCGGGAACGCGTCCGCGCCGGGACGGCCGAGCCGGTCGGGCCGCTCGTCGCCGAGGGCTGCCATCGCCGCATCGTTGTGCAGGACGACGAGCTGCGGACCCCACACGAGCAGCACCGCGCCCGGTGACTCCAGCATGATCCCGGTGGCCGTGCGGATCGCGGCGGGCCACGACACCGGGGCGCCGACGGGGGTGGCCGACCAGTCCCGCGTGCCGATCGCCCGGCCCGACTCCCCGCGTGGGCGGAGGAAGGGGAGCTCCCGCGCGGCGGTCACCGCGCAGAGTTTAGGGCCGCCACCGGGCGGCCCGCCTGTCGAAGCGCGGCGCGCTCGTCGTCGCCGTCACATCGAGTAGCGTTGCGTGACTGCGGGTAGCAGTGGGGTGATCCGCGTTTCGCCGCCGGACCGGTTGGCCACACCATCGGGGTGACGGTCCCCGCGGCGGCCCCGAAGGAGCTGGTGACATGCGCATCGCGATGGTCTCGGGGCACGCCGGCCCGCTCGCTGCCGCGGACGGCGCCGCCGCGGGCGGGCTGCACGTCCACCTCCTGGAGCTGAGCGCGGCGCTCGCCGACGCCGGCCACGAGGTGACGATCTGGACCCGCCGCGAGTCCGCCGACGCGCCCGACACCGTCCCGCTGCGCCCCGGGGTCGACGTGCGGCACGTGCCGGCCGGCCCCGCCGGGCCCATCCCGCCCGACGACCTCGTGCCGCACCTGCCGGCCCTCGCGCGCGAGCTGGGCACGGCCTGGGAGCAGGACCGGCCCGACGTCGTGCACGCGCACTTCTGGCTCTCCGGGATGGCCGCGCTCGCGGCCGCGGCCGGCCGGATCCCGGTGGTCCAGACCTTCCACACCCTCGGGTCCGTCGAGTGGCGGCACCGGGAGGGCGACGAGCCCCGGCCGGACGGGCGGGTGCGCGCGGAGCTCGCCGTCGCCCGCACCGCCGACCGGGTGATCGCGACCAGCACCGACGAGCTGTTCGAGCTGGCCCGGCTCGGCACGCCGCGCCGCCGGGTCACCGTCGTCCCGTGCGGCGTCGACACCTCGGTGTTCACCCCGGACGGCCCGGTCACGCCGCGCACCGACCGGCCCCGGCTGGTGGCCGTCGGCCTGGCCCGGCGCAAGGGCGTCGACGAGGTCGTGGAGGCGCTGCGCCGGGTGCCGGAGGCCGAGCTGCTGGTCGCGGGCGCGGGTGCGGCCGACGCCAACCGGGTCCGCGCGCACGTCTTCCGCACCGGGCTGACCGGGCGCGTCCACCTCGTCGGGCACCTCGCCCGGCCGCCGTCGCGGCGCTGCTGCGCTCGGCGGACGCGTGGTCTGCGCGCCCCGGTACGAGCCGTTCGGCATGGTGCCGCTGGAGGCGATGGCGTGCGGCCGGCCGGTGGTCGCGAGCGACGTGGGCGGCATGCAGGACACGGTCGTCGACGAGGTGACCGGCCTGCTCGTGCCGCCGCGGCGCCCGGACGCGCTGGCCGCGGCCCTGCGCGACCTGCTCGGCTCCCCCACCCGCGCCGCGGCGTTCGGGATCGCCGGCCGCGACCGCGTGCTGGCCCGCTACGACCGCGAGCGCGTGGCGGCGGCCACGGCCGCGGTCTACGCCGAGGCCCGCGACGCCCGCTCCCGGGCCGACGCCGCGAGGGCGCACTGACCCCGCAACTCATCTGAGGTGAGCAACCCCACCCGGCTTCGCGGGCGCCGCGGCTCCCGGCGTGGCCGAGGATCGGGGGCGATGAGGGCCGAGGGATGGGTGCGCTGGGGGTTGCTGATCGGGCTCACCGCGGCGGCGACCGCCGCGATGGCCGCACTGGCCGTACCTTCCCCCGCCCTGTTCGCGGGCCTGCTGGTCGCGACGGTGCTGGCGCTCGCCCGCCTCGTCCCCGAGACGATCCCGCGACCGGCCACCACGGGCGCGCAGGCCGTGATCGGCGTGGTCATCGGCATGCTGGCCCAGGCCGACACGCTCGCCGGGCTCGCCGCCGACTGGCTGCCCGTGCTGCTCGTGACGATCGGCACACTCGGGCTCAGCATGGTCGCCGGGCTGCTGCTCGCGCTGCGCCCCGGCGTCACGCCGCTCACCGGGATGCTCGCGCTCACGGCAGGCGGCGCGTCCGGGCTGGTGGCCGTGAGCCGCGAGCTGGGTGCGGACGACCGGGTCGTCGCCGTGGTGCAGTACCTGCGGGTCGGGATCGTCACCGCGACGATGCCGCTGGTCGCGGCCCTGGTGTTCGGCGCGTCCGTGACGTCGGGCGCGGCGGCGGCCGAGACCGGCCCGCCCTGGTACGCCGGGCTCGCCTTCCTCGTCGTGTGCGCCGGCGCCGGGACCGGGCTGGCCCGGCTGCTGCGGATCCCCAGCGGCTCGCTGCTCGGCCCGATGGTCGTCGCGATCGTGCTCACCATGACCGGCCTGTCGTTCGGGGCCGCGCCGCCCGACCTGGTCGTCGAGATCGCCTACGCGGTGATCGGCTGGCAGGCCGGCGCCCGGTTCACGCCCAAGAGCCTGCGGATGGTGCTCGGGCTGCTGCCGCTGGCGACGGCGCTGATCTTCGGCGTGATCGCCGCGTCGGCCGGGCTGGGGCTGCTGCTCGCCTGGTACACCCGCGACACCCCGCTCGACGGGTACCTCGCGACCACCCCCGGCGGCATCTACGCCGTGCTCGCGACGGCGATCTCGGCGGGCGGCGACGTGACCTTCGTGGTGGCCGTGCAGGTGCTGCGGCTGATCGTGATGCTGCTGGTGGCACCGCTCGTCGCCCGCCTCGCGTCGCACCGCGGGGGCGGGCCGGAGCCGGCCACGGACCCCTGAGGTCCCGTCCTTTCAGCACCCTCCGTCACCGTGGGCCGACGGCGTGCGGTTCAATTCGCGTGCGGCTGGCAGACTGCAGACAGTCGACGAAGGACCCGCACCGGTCATCGTGCGAGCCCGGTTCGGCGAGGGAGGCGACGTGGCACGGATGTGGCTCGGCGCGAGGTCGGCACCGCCCCCGGGCACCGCACCCGGCGAGGAGCCCACCCGCGGCGGACCCCGCCCGGTGCCGGACCCGGCTCCCGAACCGGCCGCCGGCGAGGCCCCCGAGCCCGCGGACGCGCCCGCCGAGCGCGAGCCGTTCTGGCGGCAGATCTTCTCCCGACGGTCGTAGCGGGAAACCGTCGGGGTCCGCCGTTAGCGTGCCCCGCATGACCGCCAGCACCGGCACGGGCATCGCCACGCTCAGCGTCGTCGCGCTCGACTGCCGCGACCCGCTCGCCCTCGCGCAGTTCTACGGCGCGGTCCTCGGCGTGCCCGTCACGGACACCGACGACGACTGGGTGCAGCTCGCCCCCACCGGCGGGGTCAGCCTCGCGTTCCAGCTCGCGCCGGGCCACGTGGCGCCGCAGTGGCCGGGCGACGACCGGGGCCAGCAGGTCCACCTCGACTTCGACGTGCCCGACCTCGACGCCGCCGAGACCGCCGTGCTGGCGATCGGCGCCCGCAAGCACGAGGTCCAGCCCGGCGAGTCGTTCCGGGTCTACCTCGACCCGGCGGGCCACCCGTTCTGCCTCGTACTTGCTGACTGAAAGCAGTCACCGGCCGAACGGTGTAGCCCGATCCGTGGAACGAGACCGGCCGTTCGAGTGACATCGAGGGCCTGGGCCCTGGACAGCAGCCACAACGCGCTTGGATGGGTCCGCGGCTCGACCACGGGCCCCGGCCATCCCCCGACCGGCCGGGGCCCTTCCCTTGTCCGGGCCGGCCGCGGCACTGGGCAGCGAGCAGGAGTCAGCGCAGGCGGGCGGCGCGCACGGCGGCCAGCCGGCCGCGGGCCCGCTCCACCGCCGCCGCGTCGCCGTTGTCGAGCAGCTCCAGCGCGTCGTCCACGGCGGAGCGCAGCTGCCCGCACTCGGCGGCCTGGTCGGCGAGCTGGGTGTGCATGGTCCAGAGGTCGACGAACACCGACACCTTCGAGCGCAGCACCCACGGGTCGAACGGCTTGGTGATGTAGTCGACGGCCCCGGCCTGGTAGCCCCGGAAGGCCAGGTGCGGGTCGTAGTCCACCGCGGTGAGAAAGAGGATCGGGATGTGCCGGGTGCGCTCGCGCTGCTTGACGTGCCCGGCGGTCTCGAAGCCGTCCATGCCGGGCATGTGGGCGTCGAGCAGTATCACCGCGTAGTCCTCCACGAGCAGCCGCTTGAGCGCGTCCTCACCGCTCGTGACGGGCACCATCTCGATCGGCAGGCCCTCCAGGATCGCCTGGAGGGCGAGCAGGTTCTCGCGGCGGTCGTCCACCGCCAGCACCCTGGCCATCGAACGGCTCATCCCACTCCCCCGACGTGCTCCGTCACCGGTTCGCCCGCTGCCCGCTCATCCTGGTCACCCGACGACGCCCACGCCGTTGCGGGCCCGCCGCGGGGTCACCCACTGGGCCATCAGCGAGAGCAGCTCGTCGAGGTCCACCGGCTTCGTCACGTACTCGGTGGCCCCGGCGGCGAAGCTGGACTCGCGGTCGCCGGGCATCGCCTTCGCGGTCAGGAAGACCACGGGCAGCTCCCGGCCCTGCGGGAGCTGCCGGATGCGCCGGGTGGTCTCGTTGCCGTCGATGTCGGGCATCATCGCGTCCATCAGGACGACGTCGACCTCCGGGTGCTCGGTGAGCAGCTGGATGCCGTCGGTGCCGTTGTCGGCGTAGAGCACGGTGAGCCCGTGCAGCTCCAGCGCGCTGGTCAGCGCGAACACGTTGCGCACGTCGTCGTCGACGATCAGCACGGTGACGCCGTTCAGCTCGGGTGCCGGACGGGCGCCGGCCACCCCGCCGGGCCCGGTGCGCAGGATCGGGCTGCTCACCGCCGGCCGCTCGGGCACCGGCGGGGCACCCAGCGGCGACACCGGCATGCGCCGCGGCATCATCCGCGCGGCCGCGGCCGTGACCGGCGGCAGCACGTCGGGCAGGAACAGCGTGAACTCCGAGCCGACGCCCACCTCGGACGACACCTCGATCTTCCCGCCGAGCATGCCGGCCAGCTCCTTGGAGATCGACAGGCCCAGGCCGGTGCCGCCGTACTTGCGGCTGGTGGTGCCGTCGGCCTGCTGGAACGCGCCGAAGATCATGTCGAGCTTGTCGTCCGGGATGCCGATGCCGGTGTCGCGCACCGCGAACTTCACCACGTTGCTGGCCGAGTCGAGCACCGGCTCGCCGTGCAGGGTGCCGGTCGGGACGGTGCCGACGTTGAGCGTGACGTGCCCGCTGTCGGTGAACTTGACGGCGTTGGCGATGAGGTTGCGCAGGATCTGCTGCAGCCGCTGGCCGTCGGTGGTGATCGTGTCGGGCAGGTCGCGTCGGCCTCGACGTGGAACTCCAGGCCCTTGTCCTCGGCCTGCGGCCGGAACGCCTGCTCGACGTAGGCGTGCACCTGCCCGAGGTCGACGGGCGCGGGTCGACGTCCACCCGGCCGGCCTCGATCTTGGAGAGGTCGAGGATGTCGTCGATCAGGCGCAGCAGGTCGGAGCCGGCGCTGTGGATCGTGCTGGCGAACTCGATCTGCTTCTCGGTGAGGTTCTTGTCCGGGTTGTCGGCGAGCAGCCGGGAGAGCAGCAGCAGCGAGTTGAGCGGGGTGCGCAGCTCGTGGCTCATGTTGGCCAGGAACTCGGTCTTGTACTGGCTCGCCAGCGCGAGCTGCTGCGCCTTCTCCTCCACGCCGCGCCGCGCGGCGTCGATCTCCATGTTCTTGATCTCGACGTTGCGGTTCTGCTGGGAGAGCTGCTCGGCCTTCTCCTCCAGCTCCGCGTTGGCCCGCTGCAGCTCGGCGGACTGCGCCTGCAGCTCCATGGCCAGACCCTGGGACTGGGAGAGCAGCTCCTCCGTGCGCCGGTTGGCCCGGATCGTGGTGAGCGTGACGCCGATCGTCGCGACGAGCCGTTCCAGGAACGTGAGGTCCAGCGCGGAGAACGGCTGGACGGACCCCAGCTCGATCACGCCGAGGCACTCGCCCTCGAACTGGACGGGCAGCACCACGAGGTCGCGCGGCGACGCGGACCCGAGCCCGGACTGCACGGGCAGGTAGTCGTCCGGCAGGTCCTGCACCCGGATCAGCTGCCGGGACGACGCGGCCTGCCCGACGAGCCCCTCGCCCATGCCGAACGACTTCGGCGGGTCGCCGATGGCGAACGCGTAGCCGCCGCACATCACCCACCTCGCCGGGTCGCCGCCGGAGATGATCGCCGGTTCGGCGGCCAGGTAGAACGCCCCGACCTGCGCGTTCACCAGCGGCGCAGCCTCGTTCATGATCATCTGGCAGACCTCGTTGAGGTCGCGCTGGCCCTGCAGCCGCCCGCCGATGCGCACGAGGTTGGAGTCGAGCCAGCTCTGCTCGGCGTTCTCCCGCGTGGTGGACCGCAGGTTCGCGATCATCTGGTTGATCGTGTCCTTGAGGTCCGCGATCTCGCCGCGGGCCGCCACCGAGATCTGCTGGGTGAGGTCGCCGCTCGCCACCGCGGTGGACACCGCCGAGATCGCGCGCAGCTGCGTGGTGAGCGTCGCGGCGAGCTGGTTGACGCTCTCCGTGAGGTCGCGCCAGGTGCCGGAGACGCCGTGGACCTGCGCGAGCACGCCGAGCTTGCCCTCGGTGCCCACCTCGCGCGCCACCCGCGTGACCTCGTCGGCGAACGACGACAGCTGGTCCACCATCGTGTTCACCGAGAGCTTGAACTCCAGGATCTCGCCCCGCGCGTCGACCGTGATCTTCTGGCTCAGGTCGCCCCGCGCGACAGCGTGGTGACCTGCGCGATGTTGCGGACCTGCGCGGTGAGGTTGCCGGCGAGCTGGTTGACGTTCTCGGTCAGGTCGCGCCAGGTGCCCGCGACACCCTGCACCTCGGCCTGGCCACCGAGCTTGCCCTCCGTGCCCACCTCGCGGGCCACCCGCGTGACCTCGTCGGCGAACGACGACAGCTGGTCGACCATCGTGTTCACCGTCGACTTGAGCTCCAGGATCTCGCCCCGGGCGTCGACCGTGATCTTCTGGCTCAGGTCGCCGCGGGCCACCGCCGTGGTGACCTGCGCGATGTTGCGCACCTGGCCGGTCAGGTTGAACGCCATGTAGTTGACGTTGTCGGTGAGGTCGCGCCAGGTGCCCGCGACACCTGCACCTCGGCCTGGCCACCGAGCTTGCCCTCCGTGCCCACCTCGCGCGCCACCGCGTGACCTCGTCCGCGAACGAGGACAGCTGGTCGACCATCGTGTTGACGGTCTGCTTGAGCTCCAGGATCTCGCCCTGCGCGTCGACGCTGATCTTCTGCGACAGGTCGCCGGTGGCCACCGCCGTGGCGACCTGGGCGATGCCGCGCACCTGGCTGGTGAGGTTCGCGGCCATCAGGTTCACCGCGTCCGTCAGTGCCTTCCAGGTGCCGGCCACGTTCGGCACGGACGCCTGCCCGCCGAGCTTGCCCTCCGTGCCCACCTCCCGGGCCACGCGCGTGACCTCGTCGGCGAACAGGCGCAGCGTGTCGGTGAGGGAGTTGATCGTGTCGGCCAGCTCCGCGACCTCGCCGCGGGCGCTGACCGTGATCTTGCGGGACAGGTCGCCCTGCGCGATCGCGGTGGCCGCCGTGGAGATCGAGCGCACCTGGTTGGTCAGGTTGCTGGCCATCGTGTTGACGGAGTCGGTGAGCGCCCGCCACGTGCCCGACACGCCCTGCACGTCGGCCTGGCCGCCGAGGATGCCCTCGGTGCCGACCTCCCGCGCGACGCGCGTGACCTCCACGGCGAACGACGAGAGCTGGTCGAGCATCCGGTTCACCGTGCGCCCGATGCGGCGGAACTCGCCGCGCAGCGGCCGGCCCTCGATCTCCAGCGCCATGTGCTGGGACAGGTCGCCCTCGGCCACCGCCTCGATCACACGCGCGATCTCGGCGGTGGGCGCGACCAGGTCGTCGATCAGCGCGTTGACGGCCTGCACGCCGTGGGCCCAGGCGCCGTCGTAGGCCTCCTCGTTGAGCCGGTCGCTCATCCGGCCCTCGCGCCCGACCACGCGGCTGATCCGCAGCAGGTCGCGGTTGCGCCGCTCCTGCAGCGCCACCAGCTCGTTGAACTGGTCCACGACCTCGCCCGGCAGGCCCTCCCGGCGCGGCAGCCGCACGTCGAACCGGCCCTGCCGCACCTGCTGCAGGGCGTCGGCCAGCTCGGCGAGCAGGGCGGACCCGTCGCCTCCCTGCGCAGCCCCTGCGGTCGCGGCCGCGGCGGCCCCGGACGGGTGCTGTCGCGCCCTGTGGTGGTCATGACGGCCGTCCTCCCCAACTCCGGACCGCGACCGGGACCCAGGCCGTTCACAACGTGCGGTTCGTCGGCCGAAGGCACACGCCCTGCCACGGTGCGCGGGTCGCCGTGGCCCATGACATTAGTGGATCGGATCGAGCAGCGGTGGCCGCCTGAGGACCGCCCCTGCAGCGAACCCGCGACGGACAGGGCACACTGCACGCCGTGCCCGTTCAGCTCGAACGGCGGACCAGGCTGCCGCCGGATGCACGATCTGCAGGGCGAGCACGGCGGATGCTCCAGGAGGCGCTCCGCGAGCTGGATCTCGCCCGGTCCCCCGGTACGCAGAACCCCGCCGACCCCGACGCCGACGAGCTCGTCGACACCGTGGTGCTGCTGGGCAGCGAGCTGTGCGAGAACGCCGTGCTGCACGCCGGCACCGAGTTCGAGGTCGCGCTCACCGTCACCGAGACCGAGGTGACCGTCGCCGTCACCGACCGCGGCGCCGGGCCGCTGGAGCTGCACCTGGCCCAGCCCCGCCAGCGCTACGGGCGGGCCGCCACGCACGGCCGCGGGCTCGCGCTCGTGCAGCGGCTCTCCACCGCGTGGGGCACCCGCCACGAGACGGACGGACGGCACGTCATCTGGTTCTCGGTGGCCCGCGGCACCCCGCCGTCGTCCGAGCCGGCGCCGGCCGCCCCGCCCGACACCGAGCGCGTCTGGACGGCGGCCGAGCAGGCCCGCTGGCTGCTGCACGTGCCGCCGGCGCTCGTGGACCGGCTGGAGCCGGCCGAGCTGGTCGCCGAGCTGGTCCGGCGCCTGCGCGAGCTGCTCGACGCGCACGCGGTGAGCGTCGAGGTCGACGAGGGCGACGGCATCGGCCCGCGGGTGCTGGCCCGCGACGGCAGCCTGCACGGAGAAGGCCCGGTCGCGGACGTGCGGCTGCCGATGACGGCCCCGCTGCGGGGCGTGCTGCGGGTGGTCCACCGCCCAGGCGCGCCGGCCGCCGCCGACCCCGACCGCACCCGCGACCTCACCGAGCTGATCGCCAACCGGGTCGCGATGGCCGTCGAGTCGGAGTGGCTGCGCGGCGTGGACCAGCGCAGACGCTCCTGGATGACCTATCTCGCCGAGACCAGCGAGCTGCTCGGCCAGTCGCTCGACGTCGACCTCGCGGTGGCGGTCGTGCCGCAGGTCGTCGTGCCGCGGCTGGGCCGGTGGTGCGCCGTGCACCTGGTGGACCCGTCGGGGCGGCTCACGCTCGCCGCGCTCACCCACGCCGACGAGGACGAGCTGCCCGAGCTGCGGGGGGTGCTCGACCCGAACGGCCGACCGGGCCTGCCGGCCGAGCTGCGGTCCCGGCTCGCGGACGTCGCCCGCGACGGCGCCGGCACCGCCGTCCGGTTCGCCGTGCCGACCGACGGGATCGCGCTGCCGCTGCGGGCCCGCGGCCGCACGATCGGCACGCTGCTGGTGGGCCGCCCCGAGGGGCGCCCGCACAGCCCCGAGGACGTCGTCATGGCCGGCGACATCGCCCGGCGCGCCGCGCTCGCGATCCACAACGCCCAGAGCACCGCCGCGCACGTCGCCGTGTCGCAGGCGCTGCAGCAGGCGCTGCTGCCCCGGGCGCTGCCGGTCGTGCCGGGGCTCGACTTCGCCGCCGAGTACCTGCCGGCCAGCTCCGGGTCCGACGTCGGCGGCGACTTCTACGACGTGATGACCGTCGACCCGGCGCGGTGGCTGGTGTCGATCGGCGACGTCTGCGGCAAGGGCGCGCGGGCCGCCGCCCGCACCGGCCTGGTCCGCGACGTCCTGCGGGTGCTCGTCCGCGACCGGTCGCTGCCGCGGGCGATCGAGATGCTCAACGACGTGATGATCGAGGCCGCGGACCCGCTGCAGTTCTGCACGCTCGCCGCGGCGATGGTGCGGCGCACGGGCGACCCGCGCACCGGCGTCGACGTCGAGCTGGTGCTGGCCGGGCACGTGCAGCCGGTGATCGTGCGGGCCGGCGGCGGCGCCGAGATGGTCGGCACGTTCGGCACGGCCGTCGGGCTGGTCCCGTCGGTGCGGGTGGTGTGCACCCGCCACCGGCTCGCGCCCGGCGACACGCTGCTCGTCTACACCGACGGCGTCACCGAGCGGCGCCGCGGGCGCGAGCAGTTCGGGTCGGAGCGTCTGCTCGCCGTGGCCGCGCAGGCCGCGGGCCGGCCCGCGGTGCAGGTGGTGGGGGCGGTGCGGGAGGCGGTCGAACGCTTCTCCGCCGACGCGCTGGACGACGACGTGGCGCTGCTCGCCGTCCGCGCTGCACCATGAGGGGCCGAACCACGAGAGGACGCGAGCCGGGATAGGCCGCTCGGCCGTACCCAACGGGCACCGCCGTCGCGCATCCTGGCCGACGGGAATCCGGGAGCTCGCCGGAGGAGGCAACGCTGGAGGAGCGCGACGGCACGCACACCGGGGCCCGGTCACCCGGGCCCACCACACGGGGACCCGCACGGCCGGGCCCCCGGAGACCGGGCACCTGGCCCGCCGTGCTGCTCGTGCTGTTCTGCCTCGGGGTCGGGCTGCCCGTCACCATCGCCCTCACCCCGGCCCAGGACCTGATCGTCTTCGGCCAGCACATCTCCGTCGGCGCGCGCCCGCCGGACCTGTCGGTCGCCGGTCCCGCCCGGCTCGTCCAGATCGGGAACACCGACCTCGACATCGACCGGCTGCGCGTCTACGGCCCGCTGCGCCCGCAGCTCACGATGGGCCCGGTGCAGCGCAACGCCGCGTCCGAGGCGGTGTTCGACCCGGCCGAGGGCCCGCGGGCGCAGGCCGCCGCCGTCCGGACCGTCACCGGCGGGTTCCTCACCTGGTACCTGCTCGGCGGGGCGGGCCTGCTGGCGTTCACGCTGGTCGCGGCGGCCGGGCGGCGGGCGGTCAGCACGCTCGTCGAGCTGCGCCGGCAGAGCCGGGCCACCGGCGGGCACGCGCCGCTCACCGAGATCCTCGCCGGCTGCGTGCGCGCCGCCCGCCGCATGACGGTCGTCGCGGTCGCCGCATCCGTGCTGGCGTGGGGCGCGTCCGGGGCGCTGGCCTACGCCGGCGCGGTGCACGGGCTGCAGGGCGTCGGGTCGCTCTCCCAGCTCGTCGGCGCCTACCACCTGAGCCCGAACCCGGTCGGCCCGCCCGTCACCGGCTTCGACGGCGCGGTGATCGGCGACTCGCGGGCCGTGCGGGTCGGCGGCCCGCCGCTGCCCGGCGGCACCCCGGACGACGTGGCGTGCGAGCGCAGCACCGACTCGCTGGCCGCGGAGATCGGCAACCTGCTCCCGGCCCGGGTGCGCAACCTCGCGTGCCCCGGCGCGACGGTGACGAGCGGGCTGCGCGGCCCGCAGGACCGCCTCGGCCGGTCGGTCCCGGCGCAGGTGGCGATGCTCAAGCAGATGCCCGACCTGCGGTTCGTCGTGGTCGTGATCGGCCCCAACGACGTCGGCTGGACCGACTTCCTGCGCTACTGCTACGGCGTGCCGGACTGCTCCGACCAGCTCACGCAGGGCGAGTTCGACTACCGGCTGGCCGCGTTCGACCGGGTCTACGGCGACCTGCTGGTGGACCTCAACGACCTGCCGGGACGCCCGCAGATCGTCGTGATGCGGTCGTACGGGGCGTTCCCGCCGGACGCCGCGGCCGACTGCCCGGACACCCGCGCCGCCGGCTACCCGGGGCTGGACCCGGCGAAGATCGAGCTGCTCACCGACCGCAACGACCGGCTCAACGACGTGCTCACCGCGGGTGCCGGGAAGTACGGGTTCGCCGTCGCGCAGCCGGAGCTGGGCCTGCTGTGCGAGAAGCAGGCCGACGACGGCGAACCCGGCGCCGCCGCCGACGGGCTGGGCCCGGACCTGCAGGGCATGGCCGACCCGTTCCCCTTCCACCCGACGGGGATCGGGTCGCTGCGGATGGCGTCGTCGGTGGTGCGGCTGATCGACGCGGCGCAGGTGCCCGCCCGCTGAGCCGCGCCCTCGCCGGGGCTCAGCCGGTGGCGACCGCCGCGGCGGCGTCGACGATGCCGTGGCCGAAGTAGCCGTTGAAGCCGTCCTCGCCCTCGCACGGGGAGTCCGGCTGCGCCGGCACCGGGCAGGCCCGCTGCGCCGCCGTGTCGACGAGCACGCGCTCGACCTCGGCCGGGTCCAGCGTGAGCCCGCCGGGGTGCGCCGGGTCGTCGGTGCCGCGCTGGCTCACCACCAGCGCCGCCACCCCGCTGACGTGCGGCGCGGCCATCGACGTGCCCTGCAGGTAGGCGTAGTAGCCGCAGCCGCCGTCGTCCAGGCAGGCCCGCTGCACCCCGCGCGCGACGCCGGCCTCGGTGATCTCGCCGGCCGCGTCGACGTCGCCGCGCGCCTCCAGCACGCTGCGCGGGTAGCTGGAAAGCACGAGGTTCTCGACGACCGGCTCCGTCGAGTCGAACGCCGAGCCGCCGGGCGCGGCCAGCGAGATCTGCTCGACGCCGTAGTTCGAGTAGTCCGCCTTGGCCCCGGAGGGCCCCACCGCGGACACGCCGATCACGTGCGGGCCCTCGACCGGCAGGTCCACGCAGGTGGCGTTGTCGACCGGGCGCGAGTACTCGGAGCCGCGCGGGTAGTTGGGGCTGGCCGTGTCGGTGCGCGGGTGGCCGAGGTCCTCGTTGTTGTTGCCGAGCGAGCCGACCAGCGTGACGCCCTTGCCGTGCGCGTACTCCAGGGCCCGGGTGACCGCCTCGATCGTGGTGCGCTGCTCGATGCGCGCCTCCGGGGAGTCGGCCGGGTTGTCGAGGCAGTTGTAGAGCCACGGGTCCACGTAGAACGACATGTTGATCACGTCGAGGCCGATGTCGGCGCCGTAGGTCAGCGCGTCGACCACGGGCTGCAGGAAGAGCAGCCCGGCGTCCTGCCCGCCGCGGATGTCCACGAGCGTGACGCCCGGCGCGACCCCGGAGATGCCCGTGCCGTTCGCGGCCGCGGCGATGATGCCGGCGACGTGGGTGCCGTGCCCGGAGTCGTCGTGGCCGGGCGGGTCGACGCAGCCGTCGAACTCGCACGGCCCGTCCAGCTCGGCGCCGGCCGGGTCGGTGGGGATGTCGGTGACGAAGTTGCGCGACAGGCCCATGTCGAGGTTGGCCGCGACGTCCGGGTTGGTCGAGTCGATGCCGCTGTCGAGCACCCCGACCAGCACCCGCGCGTCGCCCGCCTGGGTGCGGCGCGCGACGTCGGCGCCGATCATCGTGAGGCCCCACAGCCGCCCGTCCAGCGGGTCGAGGTCGGACGGGCCCTGCGGGCCGTCGTGCGCGGCGGCCGGGACCTGCGCGGGCGGGAGCGCGGCGTTCCACCCGACGGGACGCGCGCGGGCCGCGCCGAACACGGCCTCGGGCGCGGCCGCCGTGACCCGCTCGACGAACCCGGCGGGCGGGGCCTGCACGAGCAGCGCCCCGACGGCGGCGTTCTCCCGCACCACCCGCCCGCCGGCCGCCTGGACCGCGGCCACGGCCGCGCCGACGTCCGCGGCCCACGACGAGCACGGTGTAGTCGCTGGTGGCGGCCGGTGCGGCGCTCGCGGCAGGCCCGGCGACGACGGCGGCGGCCGCCGCGGCGAGCGCGGCAGCGGCACCGAGGGCACGGCCGAGTGGGCGGGGGATCTTCACGCGTCCTCCAGGATGCCCGCCCGGCGGTGGTCGGGGCGAGTGCGGCCACCCTAGATCATCAGAGGGGACGGCGGTGCGGGACCGACTGCGCCGATCGGGCGATCGGGGGTGATCACCGGCCCGGTCTGCCACGCTCTGCCGGTGACCACGGACGGGCCGGCGCACCACTGGGTGCTGCACGTCGACCTGGACCAGTTCATCGCGGCGGCCGAGGTGCTGCGCCGCCCGGAGCTGGCCGGGCGGCCGGTGGTCGTCGGCGGGAAGGGCGACCCCACCCAACGGGCGGTGGTGGCCACCGCGACGTACGAGGCGCGCGCGTTCGGCGTCCGGTCCGGGATGCCGCTGCGCACCGCCGCGAAACGCTGCCCGGACGCGGTGTTCCTGCCCGCCGACAACCCCTACTACGAGCAGGTGTCCGAGGAGGTCATGGCGACGCTGCGGGCCCGGCCGGGCACCGTCGTCGAGGTCATGGGCTGGGACGAGGCGTTCGTCGGCGCCGAGACGGCCGACCCCGAGGAGCTGGCCGGGACGATCCGCCGGGAGATCCTGGAGCGCACCCGGCTGCACAGCTCCGTCGGCATCGGCGACAACATGCTGCGCGCCAAGCTCGCCACCGCGTTCGCCAAGCCCGGCGTCGGCCACGGCACCTACCGGCTCACCGCCGCGAACTGGGACGCGGTGATGGCACACCGGCCGACCACGGCGCTGTGGGGCATCGGCACCAGGACCGCGCGCAAGCTGGCCGAGCGCGGCATCGAGACCGTCGCCCAGCTGGCCGCCGCCGACCCGGCCGCGCTCGCCGCCGAGCTCGGCCCGGCGCTCGGCCCCTGGTACGTGCAGCTCGGCCGCGGGATCGGGCGCGTGCAGGTGGAGGGCACGCCGTGGGTGCCGCGCTCGCGCGGCCACGAGACCACGTTCCAGGAGAACCTCACCGAGTGGGCCGACGTGCGGACGGAGGTGGCGGCGCTCGCGCGGCGGGTGGCCGCCGACATCGCCGCCGAGGACCGGCCGGCCGCGCGCGTGGGCGTCAAGGTGCGGTTCGCGCCGTTCTCGACCTACACGCGCAGCGCGACGCTCGGCGCCCCGACGCTCGACGCCGATGTCCTCGCCGCGGCCGCGCTCGACGTGCTGGAGCGGTTCACGTCCCGCCGCCCGGTCCGGCTGCTCGGGGTCCGGGCGGAGTTCTGACGCGGGCCTGCACCCCTTCCAGCCAGGCCACGGCCTCGGGCACCGTCGCGACGACGGGCGCGGGCGGGGCCGGCGGCCGGTCCAGCAGCACCACCGGCAGGCCCAGCTCGCGGGCCGCGACCAGCTTCGCCGCCGTCATCTCGCCGCCGCTGTCGCGGGTGACGACCACGTCGATGCGGTGCTCGCGCAGGAACCCGCGCTCGGCGTCGGCCGTGAACGGGCCGCGCGCCAGCACGACGTGCCGCCGCGGCGGCAGCGGTGCCCGCAGCGGGTCGATCGCGCGCAGCAGGAACCACAGGTCGGTCAGCCCGGCGAACGCCGACAGGTCGCCCCGCCCGAGCGTCAGGAAGACCCGCTCCCCCAGCCCCGGCAGGAGCGCGGCGGCGGCGGGCGCGTCCGGCACGCGGTGCCAGCGGTCCCCCGGGCTCTCCCGCCAGCCGGGCCTGCGCAGCACGAGCAGCGGCACGCCGGCCGCGGCCGACGCGGCCACGGCGTGCGCCGTCATCTGCGCCGCGAACGGGTGCGTGGCGTCCAC
The DNA here is from genome assembly GCA_001942415.1 of Pseudonocardia sp. CNS-139. Taxonomy (GTDB): domain Bacteria; phylum Actinomycetota; class Actinomycetes; order Mycobacteriales; family Pseudonocardiaceae; genus Pseudonocardia. Next base: position 146,170 of record MKJX01000184.1, on the reverse strand, counting down.
GACGGCGTCGGTGCGGCGCCCCCGCAGCCACGTCCGCAGCCCGTCCACGCCGCCGAACCCGCCGATCCGCACGTCGCCGTCGGGGAGCGCGGGCACGGCCACCCGGCCGGCCAGCGACGACGTCACGGCGAACCCGGGCCGCCCGTGCAGCACCGCGGCCAGCCGCCGCGCCTCGCCGGTGCCGCCGAGCACGAGCACGTTCACCGGCGCCGCCGCAGCAGGTAGGTGTCCATGATCCAGCCCTTGCGCGCCCGGTGCGCCGCGCGCTCGGCCAGGATCCGCGCCTTCACAGCCTGCAGGTCGCCACTGACCAGCACCTCGTCGGGCGTGCCGAGGTAGGCGCCCCAGTAGACGTCGAGGTCGGTGTCGGGCAGCCCGGCGAACGCGCCGGCCGCGTCGAGCAGCACCACCGCGTCGTCCACGCCGGGCGGGAAGCCCTCGTCGGCCAGCCGCCGCCCGGTCGTCACGACGAACCCGCGCCCGACCCGGTTGAGCACCAGCCGGTGGCGCGCCGCGAGCGCCTGCACGCTGCTGATCCCGGGCACCGACACGACGTCGAACGCGACCGCGCCGCGGGCCCGCACGGCGTCGAGGATGCGCAGCGTCCCGTCGTAGAGCGCGGGGTCGCCCCACACCAGGAACCCGCCCGTGCCGTCCGCACCCAGCTCGCCGGCGATCATCCGCTCGTAGATCGCGGCGCGCCGGTCCTGCCAGTCCGCGACGGCCTCCGCGTACCGCCCGCTCGACGCGTCCCGGTCGCGTTCGGGGTCCCGCGCCCGGACCACCCGGTGCGGACCGGGCACGTGCCGGGCCAGCAGCTCGGCGCGCAGCCCGGCGAGGTCGGACTTCTGCTCGCCCTTGTCGATCGTGAAGAACACGTCCACCCGGTTCATCGCCGCCACCGCCTGCAGGGTCAGGTGCTCGGGGTCGCCCGCCCCGATGCCGATGACGTAGACGGTCCGCACCGGTCCGACGTTAGCCCGCGTCGGGGGCGTCGCCCGGCGGCACCGGCGGGACCCTGATCACCAGCGCGGCCGGGTCGACGCGGATGCGCAGCTCCTGCACGTCGCCGACGGGGTCGCCGTCGAGCTGCGAGGGCTGCGGCACGTCCATCCGGATCACCACGGTCCGGGCCTGCCAGTGTTCCACCCGGCGGCTGCCGCGGCGGCGCTGGGTGAGCACCCGGCCCAGCACCGCGACCCAGCCCGCGAGGCTGTTGGGCGCGATGCTCACCACGTCGAGCACGCCGTCGTCCACGGTGGCCCGCGGCATCAGCACGAGCCCGCCGAAGAGCGTGCCGCTGTTGCCGACCAGCACCGTGCGGGTGCGGCGGCGCAGCGGTGGGCCGTCGTCGAGCGTCAGCGTCACGCGGGTGCGCCGGCCGCGCATCGCGCGCAGCCCCGAGATCACGTACGCCATCGGCCCGACGCGCACCTTCAGCGCCTCGGGGGTGTTCTGCATGATCGCGGCGTCGAAGCCGGTGCCGGCCATCACGAGGAAGACGTGCTCGTCCTCGCCGTCGTCCACGGCGACCCGGCCGACGTCGATCTTCCGGTCGTCGCCGGTGAGCGCGACCCGCGCGGCCGCGGCCACCCCGTCCGGGGTGCCGACCGTGCGGGCCAGCAGGTTGCCGGTGCCGGCCGGGACCAGCCCCATCGCGACGCCGGTGCCGGCCAGCGCCTCGGCGACCGCGCGCACGGTGCCGTCCCCGCCACAGGCGAGCACCACGTCGGCACCGCGCTCCACGGCGCGGCGGGCCTGGCCGGTGCCCGGGTCGTCCACCGTGGTCTCCAGCCAGAGCGGCTCGGCCCAGCCCAGCCCGGTGCAGACCTCCTCGATGCGCCGGCGGGTGCCCGGCTCGGTCTTCGTCGGGTTGGCGACCACAGCGGGGAGGGGGCGGTCCTCGGGGTCGGCGTCGAGCGACTGCGGGTCCCGTCCCCGCCTGCGCCCGCGCACACCGACGGCCGCGAGGAGCCCCACCACGAGCAGGCCCGTGACCACGAGCACCCACCAGTCGGCCACGGGGCGAACAGTAGACGTCGTACGCGCACCGAACGCCCGCGCGCCGCGCCGGACCACCCCGTCAGGCGGCGACCGGCACCCGCCGCCCGGCGTGCGGCAGCCCGAGGTCGCGCGCCACCTCCGCGCTGACCAGCTCGCCCTCGCGGGTGGCGAGCCCGGCCGCGAGCCCCGGGTCGGCCGCGAGCGCGGCCTCCGCGCCGAGGTCCGCGAGCCGCAGCACGTACGGCAGGGTGGCGTTGGTCAGCGCGTACGTGGACGTGTGCGGCACCGCGCCCGGCATGTTCGCCACGCAGTAGAAGACGCTCCCGTGCACCATGTACGTCGGGTCGCGTGCGTGGTCGGGCGCGAGTCCTCGAAGCAGCCGCCCTGGTCGATCGCGACGTCCACGAGCACCGAGCCGGGCCGCATCCGCCGCACCAGGTCGTTGCCGACGATCCGCGGCGCCCGCGCGCCCGGCACCAGCACCGCGCCGATCACGAGGTCGGCGGCCAGGCAGGCCTGCTCCACCTCGTGCGCGTTCGACACGACCGTGCGCACCCGCCCGGCGTAGCGCTCGTCGACGCGGCGCAGCTTGGCGACGTCGAGGTCGAGCACGGTGACGTCGGCGCCGAGGCCGACCGCCATCGCGACGGCGTTCTGCCCCGCCACGCCCGCCCCGATCACGACCACGCTCGCCGGGCGCAGGCACCGCCGCCGAGCAGCACCCCGCGCCCGCCCGCGGCGCTGGTCAGCGCGGTGGCCCCGGCCTGGGGCGCGAGCCGGCCCGCGACCTCGCTCATCGGCGCGAGCAGCGGCAGCGACCCGTCCGGGGCCCGGACGGTCTCGTAGGCGATCGCGGTGGTGCCCGCCGCGAGCAGCGCCTCCGTGCACGCGCGCGACGCGGCGAGGTGCAGGTAGGTGAAGAGCACCTGGTCGCGGCGCAGCCGGTGGAACTCCTGCTCGACCGGCTCCTTCACCTTCAGCAGCAGGTCCGCCGCCGCCCACACCTCGTCGGGCGTCGCGGCGACCCGGGCGCCGGCCACCTCGTAGTCGGCGTCGGAGAACGCGCTGCCCAGGCCCGCGCCGCGCTCGACGACGACGTGGTGCCCGGCGCGCGTCAGCTCGCGCGCGCCTGCCGGGGTCAGCGCCACCCGGTACTCGTGGTTCTTGACCTCGCGGGGCACACCGATCCTCATGCTCCGATGCTGAATAATCCGGTGATCAATAGCAACCGATCCGCAGGAGATTCGGTAGGTTCGCGGCATGCCGCTGCCATCTGCGGGCACCGTCGCCGAGCGGGCCCTCCGGCCGCACGACGTTCGCCCGGACGCCACCGACCGCGCGATCCTGCGCGTCCTCGCCGAGGACGCGCGCATCTCCAACAAGGAGCTCGCCGAGCGCGTCGGCGTCGCGCAGTCGACGTGCCTGGCGCGCGTGCGGGCGCTGCGCGAGTCCGGCGTGATCCGCGGCTACCACGCCGACATCGACCCGCGGGCCCTCGGCCACGACCTGCAGGCCATGATCGCGATCCGGCTCCAGCCGCACGCCCGCGGCGCGCTCGCCGACGTCGTCGCGACGCTCGCACGCCGTCCGGAGGTGCTCGACGTCTACTTCGTCGCGGGCGCGAACGACTTCCTGCTGCACGTCGCCACGAGCAGCACCGACGAGCTGCGCCGGCTCGTCGCCGACCGGCTCAACCGCGACCCCGCCATCGCCGGCACCGAGACCGCGCTGATCTTCGAGCACACCCGGGCGGCCGGGCGGCTGGGTCCTGCGATTGACGGATGACCTCGGGGGGAACCGGCGACGCCACGACCGACGTCGCCTGACCCCGACTCGCGTACCGCCACACCCCGACTCGCGCGCACCCACATCGCGACTCGCGTGCCCTCAGCCAGCGACTCGCGCGCACTTTCCCAGCGACTCGCGGGGCCGGGCGCCCCGCGCCCCGCGAGTCGGGCCCTGAGTGCACGCGAGTCGCGGGCTGGCTGCACGCGAGTCGCTGGATTCGTGCGCGCGAGTCGCTGGATTCGTGCGCGCGAGTCGCTGGATTCGTGCACGCGAGTCGCTGGATTCGTGCACGCGAGTCGCTGGATTCGTGCGCGCGAGTTGCGGGTCAGGTGGTCAGGAACGCGGCGAGGCCGTCGAGGAGGCGGTCGACGTCGGTGTCGTCGACGTACGGGGCGAGGCCGATGCGCAGCGCCCCGGCGTCGCCCAGCCCGAGCCGGCGCGACGCCTCCAGCGCGTAGAACGACGCCGCCGGGGCGAACACCCCCCGATCGGCCAGGTACGCGTACGCGTCGCCGGGTTCGCGTCCGGCGAACGACACGAGCAGCGTCGGGGTGCGGTGCGCCGCCCGCGAGTGCACGGTGACGCCCGGCAGCGCCGCGAGCCCGGCCTCGATCCGGGCGCGCAGCCGGTCCTCGTGTCCGGCGACCGCCTCCATGGCCGCGACCAGCCGGGACCGCCGGTCGCCCGGCTCCGGGCCGAGCGAGGCGAGGAAGTCGACGGCGGCGGTGGTGCCGGCGAGCAGCTCGTAGGGCAGCGTGCCCAGCTCGAACCGCTCGGGCACCGCGTCGCTGGACGGGAGCAGCTTCTGCGGGCGCAGCCCCTCCAGCAGGGTCGGCGCGGCGGCGAGCACCCCGCAGTGCGGCCCCAGGAACTTGTACGGCGAGCAGACGTAGAAGTCCGCCCCGAACGCGGCGACGTCGACGGGCGCGTGCGCGGTCAGGTGCACCCCGTCGACGTGGACGAGCGCGCCGGCCGCGTGCGCGAGGTCGGCGACGGCACGCACGGGCGGCCGGGTGCCGATCAGGTTGGACGCCGCGGTCACGGCGACGAGCCGGGTGCGCGGGGAGAGCACGGCGGCGACGTCGCCGGCCGTCAGCTCGCCGGTGGCCGGGTCGAAGTCGGCCCACCGGACGGTCGCGCCCGCGGCCTGCGCGGCGAGCACCCACGGGCGGATGTTGGCGTCGTGGTCGAGGCGGGTCACGACGACCTCGTCGCCGGGTCCCCAGCCGGCGGCGAGGGTGCGGGCGGTGTCGAAGGTCAGCTGCGTCATGCTGCGGCCGAACACGATGCGCCCGGGTCGGCGGCGAGCAGGTCGGCCATCGCCTCCCGGGCCGCGACGACAACCACGTCGGCGGTGCGCTCGGCCGCGGTGACCCGCCCGCGGTTGGCGATCGGCGCGACGAGCGTGCGGGCGACGGCGTCGGCCACCACGTCGGGCACCTGCGACCCGCCCGGGCCGTCGAAGTGCGCGTACCCGGCCTTCAGCGCGGGGAAGTGGCTGCGGACGGCCTCGACGTCGTACGGCATGCCCGCAGCCAATCACGGCGGGTGGCGCCGCGGGACGCGACGGCGGTCACCACTCCTCGGACCCGCCCACGTCCTCGTTGGGGGCGCGGTGGCGGCCCTGGCGCAGGCCGCGCTGGTAGGTGCTGAGCCGGTCGCGGACGCGGTCCGGCACCCGCTCGCCGGCACCGCCGGACGGGAGGCCGCTCTGCGAGCGCGGGGGCGGGACGAGCTGGTTGCCGGGACGGCGGCGCGGGAGGCCGGTGGCCGTGGTCGGCCCGGGCTCGGCGTCGGAGCGGGCGGCCCGGGCGGCGGCCTCGCGCCACTCGCTGTCCTGCGGGGTCTCCCAGTCCAGCGGGCCGCCCTCGGCGGGACGGCCGGTCTCGCCCGCGCGGAACCAGGCGGACGCGATGGCCTCGAAGATCGGGGTGGCGTAGCGGTCGTCGAGGGGTTCGAGCGGGAGGTCCAGAAGCGGCCCGAACAGCTCGTCCACCTGCGAGGACGACGACGGCGAGTACGCCGGCGCGGACGGCGCGTCGAGCGGGGCGTGCCCGTTGCCGTTCCCGTGTCCGTTGCCCAGGCCGTTGCCGTTGGGCGGGCCGGTGCCGAGGCCGCCGGTCCAGCTGCCGAGACCGAGGCCGTTGCCCAGCGGTCCGTTGCCGAGCCCGTTGCCGAGCCCGTTGCCCGATGCGGTGTCCAGGCCACCGCCCAGTCCGTTGCCGGATCCGTTGCCCAGCCCGTTGCCCAGCCCCGGGTACGCCTGGTTGCGGGGGTTGGTGCGCGCGTTCAGCACGTCCGGCTCGGTGACGGTGACCGCGGCCGGCGGGCAGTGCACGCTCGCGACCAGCCCGGCCCCGGACGGCGGCGGCCCGCCGAGCGGACGGTGCACGGCGATCCCGTGCCGCGAGCGCTGCGCGAGCTGCTCGGCGGCGGCCGACGCCGCGGCGGAGTCCGGGTCGGCGTGCGGCGGGCCGTCCACGAGGACGTCGACGGTCACTCCGCCGGACTCGACGCGGCCGACCATCTCGAGGTGCGCCGCGGGGTGCGCGGTGGCGGTGTGGTCGACCACCTCGGTCAGGACGTGCAGGAACTCCAGCGCGGCGGCCGAGCCGAGCATGGCGTCCGGCGCCCCGCCGACGGCCACCCGCGGCTCCTCGAGCAACGCGGCGGCGTCGCCCATCAGCTCGTCGAGCCGGCGCGGGCCGGTCGCGCGCACGCCAGGGTCGTGCCCGGTGAGGAGCAGCAGGCTCTCGGTGTCGCTGCGCATCCGGGCGCCGGTGTCGAGCAGCTCGGGGATCTCGGCGACGTCGCGCAGCTCGTCGCCAGCCGGTCGAGCAGCCACAGCTGCCGGTCGACGCGGGACTGCAGGCGGCGGGCCACCACCGCGGTGGCGTCGTCGCCGGGCGAACGGGACGGCGGCACGCTCGCCCACCGCCCGGAGCCCCAGTCCGCCGTGCTCCCCCGGCCGGGATCGCCCCGGCCCACGTCGTTCCTGTTCCTGCTTCCGCCCACGTCGCCCCAGCCGTCGCGTCCAGTGGCCGCCAGGCCGGTCTTCCACTCGGACCCCAGGCGCGCGACGTAGCCCGAGTCACCCTCGGGCGCGAACATCCTGTCGCTCACCGGTCGGTCCTCTCCGCGCGAGTCGATATGCCGACACCGCTCCCCGGGACGGACGACCGCGTGTGACGTCAGCCACCGGGGAGCAACGCAGTCGCATGTCCTGGCGTGGCACGCTACATCGCGTGGATGCCCGTCCGGCCGCCTTCTGCGGAGGAGCGCTCAGGACGCACGCTCCTGCGACGGGCGGCGTCGGGGCGGCTGACCAGCGCCGGACGCCAGCGACCGTAACCCACACGGGGCTTTTCGACCATGGCTCCGGGACGAGCGGCGGGCCTCCCGCGGCGCGCGGGCAGAATGCGCCCCCCGCGGGCCGATGAGTTCCGTCCACCGCGGGGGTCGTACCGGGGGACCGGGCGATGCCCGGCCCGCACTGGACAACGACGAAGGAGTGCTGCCGTGACGGGTGTGCGCGCACTGGAGGAGACGCTCGCCGGGCACGTCGAGCGGGGCGCGGTGCCCGGGTACGTGTTCGCGGTGGCCCACGGGCCCGAGGTCTTCGTGGGCGCGGGCGGCGCCGCGACTGTGGGTGGCGCGCCGATGCGCGAGGACACGGTCGTCCGCATCGCGTCGATCACCAAGCCGGTCGTCGCGGTGGCGGCGATGACGCTGGTCGAGGAGGGGGCGCTGCGGCTCGACGAGCCCGTCGAGGGGCTCGCGCCGGAGCTTGCGGGCGCCCGGGTGCTGACCCGCCCGGACGGCCCGCTGGACGACACGGTCCCGGCGGCGCGGCCGGTGACGCTACTGGACGTGCTGACGTTCCGCAGCGGGTTCGGTTTCGACCTGGACATCCCGTTCGACGCCCCGGCCATCGCGACGGCCGACGCGCTGGGGCTGGCGATCGGCCCGCCGCTGCCGCCGAGCCCGCACGGCCCGGACGAGTGGCTGCGCCGCTACGCGAGCCTGCCGCTGATGGTGCAGCCGGGCGAGCGGTGGCTCTACGACACCCCGGCCGACCTGCTCGGCGTGCTGGTCGCGCGGGCTGCCGGCCGCCGCTCCCGGAGGTGCTGCAGGAGCGGGTGCTGGGCCCGCTGGGCATGGCCGACACCGCGTTCCACGTGCCCGACGCCGCGCTCGACCGGCTCGCGACCTGCTACGACACCGACCCGGCCACCGGCGCGCTCACCGTCTGGGACGGGGTGGCGGACAGCGCGTGGCGGCGGCCGCGGCGTTCCCGTCGGCCGGCGGCGGGCTCGTGTCGACGGTCGCGGACGTGCTCGCGTTCGGCCGGATGCTCGCCGCGGGCGGCCGGTACCCGGGCGGGCGGCTGCTCGCGGAGGCGACGGTGCGGCGGATGGCGACCGACCACCTCACGCCCGCGCAGCACGGCTCCCCGCTGCTCGAGGACCGCGGCTGGGGCCTCGGCATGGCCGTGTCGCCGTCGGGCACGTTCGGCTGGGAGGGCGGCACCGGCACCGCGCTGGTGTGCGACCACCACGGCGGCGTCGCCGTGCTGCTCACCCAGCGCCTGTTCGGGGAGGCGTCGCTGCCGGTGGTGCTGGGCTTCCTCGCGCAGGCCGGCGACCTGCTGGCGCCGGCGGCGACGGGACGGGCCTGACCGCTACTCGAAGCGGGACGGGTCGCCCGCACCCCGCCTGACGATCTCCGGCTCGCCCTCGGAGAAGTCGACCACGGTGGTCGGCTCGGTGCCGCAGTCGCCGGAGTCGACCACCGCGTCGAGGACGTGGTCGAGCAGGTCGCGGATCTGCCAGCCGGCGGTGAGCGGCTCGGGCTCGTCGGGCAGCAGCAGTGTGGAGGACAGCAGCGGCTCGCCCAGCTCGGCGAGGATCGCCTGGGCCACCGGGTGCTGCGGGATGCGCACCCCGACGGTCTTCTTCCTCGGGTGCAGCAGCCGGCGCGGCACCTCCTTCGTGGCCGGCAGGATGAAGGTGTAGCTGCCCGGGGTGGCCGCCTTGACGCTGCGGAACACCTGGTTGCTGACCTGCACGAACTGCCCGAGCTGCGCGAAGTCGCGACAGACGAGCGTGAAGTGGTGCTTGTCGTCGAGCCGGCGGATCTCCCGGATCCGCTCGATGCCCTTGGCCTCGCCGAGCTGGCAGCCGAGCGCGTAGCACGAGTCGGTGGGGTACGCGATCAGGCCGCCGCCGCGGACCATCTCGACGATCTGCCCGATCGCGCGACGCTGGGGATCGACCGGGTGCACATCGAAGTACCGCGCCATGCCCGGAGCCTAGAAGCCCCACGCGGTGATCGGCACGACCCGTCACCCGGTATCGACGCGTCAGCCCGCGACCGACGCGCGGACGCGGGCACTCGCGCTCTCCGCCGTGCGCCGTTCGGCCGCCGTCGCGGGCTCCAGGCGGACGGGCACGTCCTCGTGGTGGGGGTGCCGGCGATCGGGTCGCGGTCGGCGGGGTCGGTGAGCAGGTTGATCCGCGGGCCGTCGACGACGCGGCCGCCGCGGCCGTCCGGGTCGGTGCGCCGCCAGGCCGGCGGGCGCCGGATCTGGTTGGCGTTGTGGCTCCGCCGCTGGCCGTTGACCAGCGAGAACGGATACCCGGGCGGACGCTGCTCGGCGTCCGGGTCGAGTCGCGCCAGCCAGTCCAGCAGCTTCGGCACGGCGAGCTGGATGCGCTCGCGCGTGACGAGGTCCCACACCTCGTCCGGCTCGTGCACGCTGAACGGGGTGCCGCTCGGGCTGGCGAGGATCCGGCCGAAGAGCTCCTCCCCCAGGTCCGCGCCGGTGGCGGTGCTGCCGAGCGCGCGCCGCACCGGCTCGGCCATCGCCGCCGCGGCGCGGTGGCAGCCGGCCCACAGCGGGGCCACGGACGCGGCGCCGTCGGGCAGCAGCGGGCCGAGCACCCGGTGGAGCACGGTGGGCGCGACGGCCGCCGCCTCGGCGAGCGCGGCCGGCGCGCGCAGCAGCCGGGGCCGGTCGGCGCGGGCGGTCACGGTGAGCGCGGTGAGCGCCGCGGCGTCCGGGAGCGCACCGAGCCGCTCCAGCAGCCGGGCGTGGATCTCGGCCTCGACGAGCGTGCCCGGCAGCGGCGCGAACAGCGGCCGGCGGACGTGGAAGTGGTTGGTCGGCCACTCGAAGTCGAAGAGCGTGAACTCCCACTTCTCGTGCTGCGACGCCGACGGGAGCACGTAGTCGGCCAGGGCCGCGGTCTCGGTGTAGGCGACGTCGACCACCACGGTCAGGTCGCATTCCCGCATCGCGCGCTCGACGTCGGCCGAGTTCGCGTACGTGATCACGGGGTTCGCCGACTCCACCCACAGCGCGCGGACCCGGTGCGGGTGGTCGGTGAGCACCTCCTCCGGCAGCGTGCTCGCCGGCAGCAGCCCGCCGATCCGCTCGTAGCCGGTGACGTCGGACCGCTCGCCGCGCGAGTTGCCCCACAGCGGCACCAGCCAGGAGTGCAGGTTGTTGGTGCCGAGCCGGCCGAAGTGGCCGGTGACCAGGTAGAGCAGCTTCTCCGGGTAGCTGTTGAGCGTGGAGTGGCGGCCCTGCTGGATGCCCAGCTCCACGCGCACCGTCATGGCGCGGGCGGCGAGGATCATGTCGACGGCCCGCTCGACGTCGGCCCGGTCCACCTCGGCGTGCGCCACCCAGGCGTCGACGGGCACCCGGGCGAGCACGGCGTTGACGGCGTGGCGGGCGTTGGTGAAGCCGTGGGCGAGCCACGGGTTGCAGCCGATCACGACGAGCAGGTCGCAGTCCTCCACGCCCTCGGACGTGTGGCAGGTCTGCGCGCCGAACATCCGGCCGTTGACCCAGAAGTCGCCGGTCCTCTCCTGCGACAGCCGTGTCCCAGCCGACCGGCTCGTGCGTGCCGTCGGGGCGGCGGCGCGGCGGCGTGGTGAGGCGGTCGGCGTGGTCGCCCCAGGAGGCGCTGCGCCTTCTGGCAGAGGTAGCCGTGCGAGCGCGGGTGCTCCTTGTCGCCGCGCACGCGCACGATCGCCCGCCCGTCGGTCCGCACCTCCAGCCCGCAGTTGAGGTAGCAGAGGCTGCACGCGGTCTTGTGCCAGTCGTCGGTCACCGCAGGTCTCCGATCAGGTCGAGCGCGCGGGCGAGCGTCGTCAGGCGGGCGTCGAGCGTGTCGCCGGCCGGATAGAGGCGCACGGTGTCGACGCCGGCGGCGCGCCAGACCCGCAGCCGGGCGCGCACCATGTCCTCGGTGCCGATCAGCGTGGTGGCCAGCACCATCTCGTCGGTGACGAGCGCGGTCGCGCCGTCGCGGTCGCCGGCCTGCCACCGCTCGCGGACGGCCGCGGCGACGGTCGGCCCAGCCCTGGCGGCTGTAGGCGGCGTTGTAGAAGTTGGTGCGCGCGGAGCCCATCCCGCCCAGGCCGAACGCCAGCTCCCGCCTCCGGCCGGCGACCATCGCGCGCAGGGCGTCCTCGTCGGGGGCGAACGCGACCTCCGCGCCCTGGCAGACGTCGAGGTCGGCGCGGGTGCGGCCGGCCGCGGCGAGCCCGGCGTCGAGATGCGCGAAGTAGGCGCCCGCGCCCTCCGGCACGAAGCTCGTGCCCAGCCAGCCGTCGGCGATCTCGCCGGTCAGCTCCAGCATCCGCGGCGACATCGCGGCCAGGTAGACCGGGATGTCCGGGTCGGGCCTGGTGGACAGGCGCATCGGGCGGCCCTCGCCGCCGGGCAGCGGAACAGTGAACCGCTCGCCGGCGTAGGTGATCTTCTCCCCCGCGAACGCCTGCCGCACGATCTCCACGGTCTCGCGCGTGCGGGTGCGCGGCGCCGCGAACGCCACCCCGTGCAGCCCCTCGACCACCTGCGGGCCGGACGGGCCGAGCCCGAGCAGGAACCGCCCGTCGGTCATGTCGGCCAGGGTGAGCGCGGCCTGGGCGACCGCGACCGGCGTGCGGGTGCCGAGCTGGAGCACGCCGGAGCCGAGCCGGATCCGGTCGGTGCGGGCGGCGAGGTAGCCGAGCGCGGACGGGGCGTCCGAGCCCCACGCCTCCGCGACCCAGCACACGTCCAGGCCGAGCTTCTCGGCCTCCACCACGAACGCGACGGTCTCGCGCCAGTCGCCGGCCGACGCCTCGACCGTGGTGGCGGTGCGCATCAGGCCCCGGCCTCGACGCACTCCTTGATCGCCCCGAGCGTCCGCACGATCGCGCTCTCGAACTCGCGCATCCGGACGAACACGATCTTCTGCTCCTTGTCGGGCATCCGGTCGATCGCCACGCTGAGCCCGGACCGGCCGGGTCCCATCCGCATCCACTCGCGCAGCAGCGTGCCGCGCCCGCACGGTTCGAGCGTGAACCGCCAGACCGCGGACGGGGTGCCGGGGTCACCGACCGCCCACGCGAGCACCTGCGGCTCGGCGCACTCGACCACCGTGGACGTCGTGGCCCACTCCCCGAACGCCGCGTGCCGGCTGCGCCCGACGAACCGGTGGCCGACCGCGGGGCCGGTGGCGCCGTCCTGCCACTCGACGGCGAAGAGCTCCTTGCTCATCGACGGCATCCGCCCGACGTCGGCCACGACCGCCCACACGCGCGTCGCGGGGGCGTCGACCCAGAGCTCGGCCTGCACGGTCGGGCAGTCGGCGTACCGCGCGCCGGTCCACTCCATGACCAGCAGAGTTGCCCAACAGGACTAACTTGTCAACGCGGCTCCGACGCGGCGCTGTCAACGCGGGTCACCCGCGAAGCGCCGCCGCACCTCGGGACGCTCCGCCAGCCGCGGCGGGTAGCCCGGGCCCATCCGCGTGACGGTGTCGGCGGCCGCCAGCGGCTCGCCGCACTCCGCGCAGACGACCTCGGCGTGGGTGTCGTGCCCGCACGACCGGTGGTGGAACGTGACGGGCGGGCCGGCCTCGTCGGCGAGCCAGCGGTCGCCCCAGCGGGCCATCGCCGCGAGCACGCCGAAGAAGTCGCGACCCTTCTCCGTGAGCACGTAGTCGTGCCGGACGGGGTCGGTCTGGTAGGGCACCTTCGCCAGCAGCCCCTCGTCGACGAGCCGGCGCAGCCGGTCGGCCAGCGTGTTGCGGGCGATCCCGAGGCCCTGCTGGAACTCGTCGAAGCGGCGGATGCCGTAGAACGCCTCCCGCAGCACCAGCGGTGTCCACCAGTCGCCCAGCAGGTCCATGGTGCGGGCCACGGAGCACGGCCACGTGGCGAAGGAGGTGCGCCTCATGGCCCGAAGAATACGGTCCCTGGACGCAACCCAGCAGCTCAGACGCCCGCACTGGGGATCGTGGATCATGGGGTGGGTGGAGCGCACGGCGGTGGTGGTGGGCGGCGGGATCGGCGGGGTGACGGCCGGGGTGGCGCTGCGGCGCGCGGGCCGGGCCGTCACGGTGCTGGAGCGGGCGCCCGCGTTCGGGGAGGTCGGCGCCGGCATCACGGTGTTCACCAACGGCCTGCGCGCGCTGGACGTGATCGGCGTGGGCGACGCGGTGCGGGCGGGCGGCGTGTGGGACACCGCCGGCGGCATCCGTGACGCGTCCGGCCGGTGGGTCACCCGGCTCGCCGCGTCCGACCTCGCCGGGGCGCTCGGCGTGCACCGTGCGACGCTGCACCGCGCCATCCGTGAGCGGCTCGAACGCGACGGCGCGGCGCTCGTGGCGGGCGCGGAGGTCACCGCCGTCCGGGACGGCGCGGTGAGCTACGTCCGTGACGGGGCCGAGCAGGTCGCGGAGGCGGACCTCGTGGTCGGCGCGGACGGCCTGCGCAGCACCGTGCGGGAGCGGCTGTGGCCGGCCGGCCCGCGGCCGCGCCACATCGGCTCGACGGCGTGGCGGGGCGTCACGCCGCCGTGGCCGGAGCCGATCGCGATCACGACGAGCTGGGGCGTCGGGCAGGAGTTCGGCGCGATCCCGCTCGGCGACGGACGCGTGTACTGGTACGTCGCCGAGAACGCCGCGGAGGGTGCCCGGCACCCGTCGGAATGGGACTACCTGCGAGAGCGGTACGCGGCGTGGCACGCGCCGCTCCCCGCGCTCGTCGCGGCGACCGACCCGGCGGCCGTGCTGCGCCACGACATCCACGAGCTGAGCGGCCCGCTGCCGACGTACGTCCGCGGGGCGGTCGCGCTCGTCGGGGACGCCGCGCACGCCATGGCGCCGACCCTCGGGCAGGGCGCCGCGCTCGCGATGGAGGACGCGGTCGTGCTCGCCGCCTGCCTCCCGCCCGGCACCGACCTCGCCGCCGGGCCGGCCCGCTCCGACGCCTTGCGCCGGCCGCGCACCCAGGCCGCGGCGCGGGCCGCCCGGATCACCGCCCGGATCGGGCTGCAGCTGGAGAACCCGCTGGCCGTGGGCCTGCGCAACCGGTTGATGCGGTTCCTCCCGCCGCGTGCCGCGGTGCGCGGCATCACCCGGTTCGCCGACTGGGCGCCACCCACCGTTCCCTGACCCATCGGCTTGACCAGACGGCGAACCGACGCCCCGACCGCTACGCTAAGTGATCATGAAGCGGCGTCGCGTCATGCGGCCGGTGGGGCTGCTGCTGGGTCTCTCGCTCCTGTCCGGAGTGCTGGCGGCCGGCGTCGGGTTCCCGGTGGCCGCGGGCGCGGGGCTCGCCGCGAACCAGGCGAGCGACACCGTCACGGGCGTGTCGGAGGAGCTGCTCGCGGGCGTCCTGCCGACCACCACCACCGTGACCGACCGGCACGGCCGGCCGCTCGCGCACGTGTTCGGGCAGGACCGCGACGTCGTCACGACCGACCAGGTGTCCTCGGCGATGATCGCCGCGATCGTCGCGGTGGAGGACCGCCGCTTCTTCGAGCACGAGGGCGTCGACTGGCAGGGCACCGCCCGCGCCGTGCTGGCCAACTCCGCCTCCGGCGACATCGAGCAGGGCGCGTCCACGCTCACCCAGCAGTACGTCAAGAACTTCACGCTGTACGTGCTGGCCGACACCGACGTCGAACGGATGCGGGCCACCGAGCAGACCCCGGCCCGCAAGCTGCGCGAGACGCAGATCGCGATGCAGCTGGAGCAGCAGCTCTCGAAGAACGAGATCCTCGCCCGCTACCTCAACACCGTGTACTGGGGCAACGGCGCCTACGGCGTCGCGGCCGCCGCGCGCACCTACTTCGGCGTGACCCCGGCGGAGCTGACCGTGCCGCAGGCGGCGCTGCTCGCCGGGATGGTCCGCAGCACCGCGGGCTTCGACCCGGTGCACCGGCCCGAGGCCGCCCTGGCCCGCCGCGACCTCGTCATCCAGCAGATGCACGAGCAGGGCATGATCGGCGCCGAGCAGGCGCGGCTGGCCACCGAGAGCCCGCTCGGGGTCGTCTCGCCGCTGCAGGTGCGCCCCAACGGCTGCCTCGGCGCCGGGGACGCCGGGTTCTTCTGCGCGTACGTGATGCAGTACCTGCTGCAGTCCGGCTTCTCGTACGAGCAGCTGGCCGGCGGCGGCTACACGGTGCGCACCACGCTCGACCCGGACGTCATGACCGCGATGACGGCGTCGCTGCGCACCGAGGTGCCGCCCGACTCGCCGGACGCCGCCGACGTCATGTCGGTCGTGGAGCCGGGGTCGCATCGGCACCGGGTGCTCGCGATGGGGTCGAGCCGCGTCTACGGGCTGAACGCGGCCGTGCACCAGACCAGCTACGGGCTGCCGTTCGAGCCGGTGAACCTGGGCGCCGGGTCGGTCTACAAGATCTTCACCTCGGCCACGGCGATGGAGAAGGGGCTCGGGATCGAGTCGTCGATCGAGGTCCCGCCCAGCGGCTACGCCTCGCCGATCTACCGCGACGGCGCCGGCCGGCCGATCCCCGTGCAGAACTCGGGCAGCCAGACCGGGCGGATGTCGCTCGCCGACGCGCTCGCGCAGTCGCCGAACACCGCGTTCGTGCGGCTGATGGAGTTCACCGGCGTGCCCGACGTCGTCGACATGGCGGTGCGGCTGGGCATGCGCTCGCTCGCCACCACGCCGTTCGTCAACCCGGCCACCGGGCGCCCGACCGACCGGTCGATCGCCGAGGTCACGAAGGCGCAGCGGCAGGCGTCGTTCACGCTGGGGGTGAGCCCGACGAGCGTGCTGGAGCTGGCCAACGTCGGCGCGACGCTCGCCAGCGGGGGCGTCTGGTGCCCGCCCACCCCCGTCGAGTCGGTCACCGACCCGGCCGGCAACCCCGTGCCGCTCACCGAGGCGCCGTGCGAGCAGGCCGTCGAGGCGGGGCTGGCCAACAGCCTCATCGTCGGGCTGAGCCGCGACGACAAGCCCGGCGGCACGGCGTTCGGCGCGGCGTCGCAGGTCGCGTGGACCCGGCCGATGGCCGGCAAGACCGGCACCACCCAGAACCACCAGTCCGCGGCCTTCCTGGGGGTCGTGCCGGAGATGTCGGGCGCCGTGATCACGTTCGACAACTCGAGCTCGCCCCGCCCGCTCTGCGACGGGCCCGGCGCGCCGTTCGCGTGCGGGCGCGGCAACATCTTCGGCGGCAAGACGCCCGCCGAGACGTGGTTCGGCACGATGACGCCGCTGCTCGCCGGGCGCCCGCCCACCCCGCTCCCGCCGACCGACCCGCGGTTCGTCCACGGCGGGCAGGCGGCCACCGTTCCCGAGGTGGTCGGGCGGGCCGAGCCGGACGCGCGGGGGTTCCTGGAGCGCGCGGGGTGGCGCGTCGCGACGCAGACGGTGGACAGCGTCGCCCCGCCCGGCACCGTGATCGGGCAGGTGCCGCGCGGCACCGCCCTGCCCGGCCAGGTGGTGACGCTGCAGGTCAGCACCGGCTCGGTGCCTCCCCCACCACCCCCACCGGGCGGCGGCTGAGCAGGAGCCCCCCACACCGCATTGTGGAGCCAGAATGCACTTCTGAAGGCGCCCAAACTGCATTGTGGAGCCATATCGCACCTTGGGGAGCCGCAAAACTGCGTTATGGCTCCAGAATGCGCCGGGGGTGGGCTTCAGAGGCGGGTCGTCTTGGGGACGGGGCCGAAGGTGCCCGTCCGGAAGTCGCGGTAGGCCTGCTCGATCTCCTCGGCGCTGTTCATGACGAACGGGCCGCCGAGCACGATCGGCTCGCCGACCGGGCGCCCGCTGCAGACCATCACCCGGACCGGCCGGTCCGGGTCGGCGGCGCGCAGCGCCAGCCCGCCGGGCGCCGGGTCCGACCACGCCACCTGGCCGGCGCGCACGGTCCGCCCGGCCACCGCCGCCGCCCCGGCCAGCACCAGCGCGAACGCCCTGTCCGCCGCGGGGACCGGCAGGTCCAGCTTGGCGCCCGGGTCGAGCGTGACGACCACGGACTGCACCGGCCAGTGGTTCAGCGCCGGGCCGGTGACGCCGTCGACCGTCCCGGAGATCACGTCGACCGTGACACCGGGCCGGGTGATCCGCGGCCGCGCGGACGCGAGGAGGTCCTGGTAGCGCGTGTCGGTGAGGCGCGCGGCGGCCGGGAGGTTGAGCCAGAGCTGCAGGGTGTGGGCGCGCTCGTCGCGGTAGGCGAGCTCGCGGTGGATGATCCCGCGCCCGGCCGTCATCCACTGGACGTCGCCGGCCTGCAGCGCACCGGCGTTGCCGAGGCTGTCGCCGTGCTCCAGCACCCCGTCCACGACGTACGTGACGGTCTCCAGGCCGCGGTGCGGGTGCCACTCGAAGCCGGGCGCGGAGAACCAGTCCTCGGCGAGCACGAGGAACGGGTCGGTGCGGGCCGGGTCGGTGGGCAGGATGAGCAGGCGCTTGTCGTCGACCTGCGCGTCGGGCCCGGCGTGCAGGCCCTCCTCCACACGGTCGACGGTGCGGGACACAGGGCGGGTCACGGCCACCGTCCCAATCTAGCTCTCCCGGTTGCGGGATATCCTCCCGGATGTGAGAGACGACGTCGACACCCGGCTCGCGGCCCGGCTCGCCGGGCTGCGCACGCAGCACGGCTGGTCGCTCGACGACCTGGCCGGGCGCAGCGGCGTGAGCCGGTCCACTCTCTCGCGCCTGGAACGGGCCGAGATCAGCCCGACCGCGGCGCTGCTCGGCCGGCTCTGCGCGGTCTACGGCCGCACGCTCTCGTGGCTGCTCGCGGAGGTGGAGTCGGCGCCGCGGCCGCTGGTGCGCGCGGCGGAGCAGACCGTCTGGCGCGACGCCGCGAGCGGCTTCACCCGCCGCACGGTCTCGCCGCCGGACCCGGGGCTGCGCGCCGAGATGATGCAGGGCGAGCTCGCGCCCGGCGCCGACATCGCCTACGACGCGCCGCCCGTCGCCCGGCCAGGAGCAGCACGTCTGGGTGCTGGACGGAACCGTGGAGATCACCGTGGACGAGCGCACGCACGAGATGGGCCCGGGCGACTGCCTGCGGTTGCGGCTCTGGGGCCGCTCGCGGTTCCGCTGCCCGGGCCCGGACCCGGTGCGGTACGCGCTGGTGGTGGTGCTGCCGTGACGGTGCGACCGGTTCCTCCGGCCGAGTTCGCGGACCACGTGCCGGCCCTCGCCGGCCTGCTCGTCGACGCCGTGACGGGCGGCGCGTCGCTCGGGTTCGTCACGCCGTTCGACGCCGCCGCGGCCGCCCGCTGGTGGCACGAGCAGGAGCCCGCCGTGGCGGCGGGCGACCGGCTGGTCTGGGTGTGCGACGACGCCACCGGGACCGCGGGGACGGTGAGCCTCGCGCTCGACCGGATCCCCAACGGCCGCCACCGCGCGCACGTCGTGAAGCTGATGGTGCGCGGCACCGCGCGCGGCCGCGGGCTGGGCCGCGCGCTGCTCGCCACGGCCGAACGGGCCGCCGCCGCGGCCGGCGCCACGCTCCTGCTGCTCGACACCGAGACCGGCAGCGCGGCCGAGCACCTCTACCGCAGCGCGGGCTGGACCCGCTACGGCGTGGTGCCCGGCTACGCCACCGACCCGGCGGGCGTGCCGCGGGAGTGCAGCTTCTACCGGAAGGCGGTCAGTCCGCCCCGAACAGCCGCGGCACCTGCTGCTGCACGGTGAGCACCGCGAGCACGCCGAAGAGCACCACCGACCACACGAGCGCGCCCACCCGGAACCCGCGGATGCGGATCTGCTCCGGCAGGAACCGCCGGTTCACGACGATGAGCAGCCCGGAGTAGATGAACATCATCACGCCGCCGACGCAGGCCGCGACCACGGCCAGGTAGATCGGCTGCGAGAAGCCGGCCGCGATCACGACGATCCCGATGACGACCAGGCCCCACACCAGCCCGGCGTAGAGCTTGCTCTCCGACGCCTCCGGGAAGTACATGGTTTTGAGGACGTCGGCGGCGAGCCGGCTGGTGTAGTCGACGATGCCCAGCGCCGCCGCGAAGAGCGACACCGCGCCCACGACCCAGAAGAAGTAGCCGAACCAGCCGCCGACCCGCTCCATCAGGACCTGGCCCTCGAGCTGCAGGAACCCGATCCCGTTCTGGCGTCGGGGTTGCCGAACACGGTCGCGTAGGCCAGCAGCGACATGAAGACGATCGACAGGAACGAGATCAGCACGAACGTCCAGAGCTGCTCGCGGCCGGCGAAGCGCCACCAGCCGCGCCAGTGCGCGAGGTTCTGCTCGGTCGGGGTGAACACGAACCCGACCCGCCCGCGGGCCTCGGGCTCGCCGGTCAGCGGCGAGACGATCTTCGGGACGTAGTGGCCCATGCCGAAGCCCTTGTCCCGGATCCAGTTGCTCTGCACGAGGTTCTGCCCGCCGCCGGCGCCCGCGAACGCCAGCGCGCCCATCAGCACGGCGAACCCCAGCTCGGCGGCGGGGAACTGCGCCTCGGTGACGATCCGCGGCACGTCCGCCCAGGCCGACCCGACGGCGAACAGCGCACCCACGACGAGCAGCAGCACGACGGCCGCGACCTTCACCATCTGCGTCCGCTCCAGCACCGTGTAGACGACGGGGGCGAGCGTGAGGATGGCGCCGACCAGCACGAGGATGACCACCGAGATCACGGCCGCGTCCCCGCCGAACACGTAGCTGACGAGCGTGCCGGAGCTCGTCGCCCACGCGGGCCAGATGTTGGCGAAGTAGGCCAGGATCGCGAAGACCAGGCCCCAGTGCCGCCAGAGCCGGCTGAACCCGGTGAGCGCCGTCTCGCCGGTGGCGAGCGTGTAGCGCTCGATCTCCATGTTGATGAAGTACTGGGTGACCAGCCCGAGCAGCGCCGCCCAGACGAACCCCAGGCCGATCTGCGAGGCGATGTACGGGAAGAGGATGAACTCGCCGCTGGCCAGGCCGACACCGGCGGCGATGATGCCGGGCCCGACGTAGCGCCACTGCTGGACCGGGGGCGCGGGCAGGTCGCGGACCTCGGGCCGCGGGAGGTGGCGGGTGGGGAACCGCCCCGAGGGATCTGCCTCGGGGGTGACAGCGTCGTCACGACCGGTGGTCATGGTGTCGCCTTCCTGGGTCGGGATCGGTGGATCTCGGTCCGGAGGACCGCCGGCGCCGCTCGTCAGCGCCGGACGTCTTCGTCGCCGGACAGCAGGCCCAGCTCGTGCGGGCGCGGGAGCGCCTCCCAGTCGCCGGGCACGGTCACGGCGAGCGCGCCGGTGACGGCCGCCATCGAGAGCCGCTCGGCGGTGTCGCGGCCGGTGAGCCGGCCGGCGAGGTACCCGGCGACGAACGCGTCGCCCGCGCCCACGCTGTCCACCGCGTGCACGGGCACCGCCGGGACGTCGACCAGCTCGCCGTCGACGAGTGCGGTGGCGCCGCGGCGGCCGCGCTTGACCACCACCTCGGCCGGGCCGAGCGCGGCGAGCCCGTCGGCGAGCCGCTCGGGCGCGGTGGCCGGGTCGGTCAGCCCGAGCGCGATGCGGGCCTCGTCGTCGCCCGCGAAGAGCATGTCGGCGCCCGCGGCCAGCTCGCGGAACACCGGGGACGCCGCGGCCGCGTCCCACAGCCGGGAGCGGTAGTTGAGGTCCACCGAGACCGGCACCCCGGCGGCGTGGGCCCGGCGCATCGCCTCCCGCACGGTCGCGGCCGGGCCGGGGCCGAGCGCGGGGGTGATGCCGGTCAGGTGCAGCACGCCCGCCTTCTCGACGAGCCCCGCCGGCAGGTCCTCGGGGGTCATCCGGGAGCCGGCGCTGCCGTGCCGGTAGTAGGTGACGTTCGACGCCGTGCCGGTGCGCCGCTCCCGCAGCATGAGCGCGGTGGGCGCGTCGTCGCGGACGACCACGCAGTGCACCCGCTCGGCGATCAGGTGCCGTTCGACCAGGTCGCCGACGGGGTCGCGGCCCAGCCGCCCGACCCACGTCGCGGCCACCCCGAGCCGCGCGACGCCGATCGCGACGTTCGACTCGGCACCGCCCATGCTCAGGCGCATCCCGCGGGCCAGCGCCAGCGGGCCGACGTCGTCGGCGACGAGCAGGCCGAGCGTCTCCCCCACCGTGACGAGACCCGGCGTGACGAGACCCGGCGTGACGGGCTCGGCGGTCACCGGCGCGCCCCGGCCGCGGCGACCACGACCCGGGCGCGGTCGCCGAGCGCCGCGAGGTCGCCGCCGTCGGTGAGCGCGTCGCCGATCAGCGGGCTGCCCATGCCGACCGCGCACGCGCCGGCGTCCAGCCACGCGCCGACCGCGTGCACCTCCACGCCGCCCGTCGGCACCAGCGGGACGTGCGGCAGCGGGGCGCGGACGGCCTTGAGGTACTCGGGGCCGAGCGACCCGGCCGGGAAGAGCTTCACCGCGCTCGCGCCGAGCGTCCACGCGAGCTGGATCTCCGTGGGCGTCAGCGCCCGGGTAGCTCGCGACGCCCCGGCGCAGCGCGGCCGCCACGACCTCCGGGTCGACCGACGGGGACACGACGAACCGGGCGCCGGCGTCGGCCGCCCGGTCCACGTCCGCGGCGCGCAGCACCGTGCCGACCCCGACCTCGACGTCCGCGGGCAGCCGCGCGGCGAGCCGCTCGACGACCTCCATCGCGCCTGCGTGGTGAGCGTCAGCTCCAGGCACCGGACGCCGTTGGCGACGAGGACGTCCGCGACGGCCTCCGCGCGCCCGGCGTGCTCGGCGCGCAGGATCGCGACGACCCGGGTGGCGGCCAGCTGCTCCCCGATCGGCACCCGCGGTGCTGCCGGCCCGACGGGCTCCGGCGCCGGTTGGTCGGTCACTCGCTCGGGTCCTCTCGTCGGGACGGCAGCGTCCTGTCACGCGGAACGCGGTTCCGCCGGTCCCGGCATCATGCGTCCGGTCCACCGTTCGGGGCAAGCCGGGCGCACCGCGGCGACGCCGGGCCCGGACGCGCGCCGGGCGTCCCTACGCGTTGCGGGCGTCGCGCCAGTCGATCCAGGTCTTGAGCAGCCCGAGGTCGTAGTCCGGGCCCGACGAGCTGACGGTGAAGAACGTGAACCCGGCCGCGAGCAGAGCTCCTCGCCCAGCTCCTCCGGGGTGCCCTCGACCTTGGCCGAACGCTCGATCTCCGCCGGGTCGCGGCCGATGTCGGCGCAGTGCGCGTCGAGCACCTTCGTCTTGTGCGCGAGCACCTCGGTGGTGCCGATCCCGTGCCAGATCGTGGCGTGCTCGGCGGTGTAGCGCAGGGTCTTGCGCTCCCCGCCGCCGCCGACCAGGACCGGGATCTCCCGGGTCGGCGCCGGGTTGAGCTGCGCCCACCGGCTCCTGATCCGCGGCAGCGCGTCGGCCAGGTCGGCCAGCCGCGAGCCCGCCGTGCCGAACGGGTAGCCGTAGGCGTCGTAGTCGCGCTGCGCCCAGCCGGCGCCGATGCCGAGCACGAGCCGCCCATCGGAGATGTGGTCGACGGTGCGGGCCATGTCGGCGAGCAGCTCGGGGTTGCGGTAGCTGTTGCAGCTCACCAGCGCGCGATCTCGACACGGGAGGTCGCCTCGGCCCAGGCGCCGAGCATCGTCCAGCACTCGAAGTGCTTGCCCTCGGGCTCGCCGCGGAGAGGGAAGAAGTGGTCCCAGTTGAAGACGACGTCGACGCCGGCGTCCTCGGCTGCGGCCACGGCGTCGCGGATCTGGGCGTAGTCGGCGTGCTGCGGCTGGATCTGCACGCCGATCCGGATCGGGGAGGACATGCGCACACCCTTCACCCGCGGCGATCCCGCGGCACCGCGACCCGCGTCACACCGCCTGCGGCCGCGGACCGGGCCGTCGGACGGGCGGCGGCGGTACACGTTGAGCCGCAGGCCGTAGTACTTGTCGGTCTCCCCGACCCACGTCATGCCCATCCGCCGCGCGGTGGCCTCCGCGGCCGAGTTGCTGGGCCGGACCAGCGCGAACACCTCGTCGATGTCGAGCCCGAACGCCCGCTCGACGAGCGCCCGGCCGGCCTCGGCGCCATAGCCGTGGCCCCAGTGCCCGGGCGCGACCTGCAGCCCGATCTCGACGTCCTGCTCGCCGACGGGCAGCAGGTGCAGGCTCGCCCCGCCGACGACCTCACCGGTGCCGGCGAGCGTGACCGCCCAGTGCCCGAGCCCGCCCTCGCCCTCCCGGGTGGCGGTGATCCACGCGCGCAGCTGCGCCCGCATCCCGTCGACGTCGGCGACCTGCCCGGCGGCCGGGCTCAGCCAGCGCGCCACCTCGGGGCGGCCGTAGACCGCGAACGCCGCCTCGGCGTCGTCCTCCGTCCACTCCCGGACGACGAGCCGGTCGGTGCGCAGGATGCCCGGTCACCCCGCCTGTATACAGGCCGCCCACCGCTACCCGGCCACCCGCTCGGCGATGTCGAGGAGCTCGTCCAGGGTGAGCGTCGGCGCGCCCGCGACCTTGGCCTCGTCGTCCCAGCGGCGCACGAGCATCGCGTCGGCCGCCCACGGGTGCCCGAGGAACCGCGCGACCTCGTCCGCCGCGGCCGGCCCGCCCTGCACCCGCAGCGAGTGCACCGACACCGGCGACAGGCGCGCGGCGTAGTCCGGCTCCAGCGTCACGAGCGCCCGCTTGGCCAGGACGTGCGCCCCGACCAGCCAGCCGACCTCGTGGCCGAGCAGCCGCGTGCAGTACGCGGCGCCGGTGCGCTCGTGCGGCGCGTCCGGAAGCTCGGCGGCCACGGCCGGGGAGCGGCCGATGTCGTGCAGCAGCGCGGCGGCGACGACGGCGGGCCGGGCCTGCGCGCGGACGGCGAGGGTGCCGGCCTGCAGCGCGTGGGCGAGCTGGTCGACGGCCTCGCCGCCGTAGGGCAGCTCCGCGGTCGCGAGCAGGTCGGCGTGCAGGCGCTCGCGGACGGCGGTCTCGGACACGGTGGCGCTCCCTGTTCGTGCGGGCTGTTCCGGCGGTGCCGAGTGAAGGAGCCCGTCATGACGCCGCGGCCAACCCCGCGCGCACCCCCGATGACGGCCGCGTGACACCCCTCGGGACCTCTCGCCGACGCGGGCCCGCACGGCCGGCCGACCGGACCGTGACACCGCCGTGACAAGCCCGTGACCTGCGCTAACGTCCGGTTGGGCCGGTTGGTCCCGTGGTGTTCACCTGTCCGCCCCGCCGCGGGACAAGCGTCCGGTGCCGTTCGTCCCGGCGTAACCGGGCCGCTCCGGGCCGGGAACCCGCGCTCTCCACTCTCGCCTCCGTCCGTCCCCGGCGTGCCTCCCGCGCGCAGCGGACCCCAGAGGAGTAGCCACAGATGACGTCCACCACCCGCCGTGCGGCCGTCGCCCTCGTGGGCGCCGCGCTGCTCGCGCTCACGGCGTGCGGGCAGAGCGCCGCCGACAACAACGCCGCCGCGCCCGCCGAGGGCGGCCAGGCCGAGACCCTCGTGTTCGCCGCCGTGCCGTCGGAGGAGTCGTCGAGCCTCCAGCAGCAGTTCGCGGCCGTCATCTCGGTGCTGGAGCGGGAGACCGGCGCGACCATCGAGTTCCAGAACGCGACGGACTACGCCGCGGTCATCGAGGGCATGCGCGCGGGCCAGATCGACATCGCGATGTTCGGCCCGTTCTCCTACGTGCTGGCGAAGAACCAGGACCAGGGCATCGACGCCGTCGCCGCCATCGTCGACGAGCAGGGCGGCGAGCCCGGCTACCAGTCCTACGGGATCGTGCCGGCCGACTCGCCGATCACCGACCTCGCCGGCTTCGCGGGCAAGAACGTCTGCTTCGTCGACCCGAACTCGACCTCGGGCTACCTGTACCCGACGGCCGGCCTGCTGGAGGCGGGCGTCGACCCGGTCAACGGGATCACCCCGATCTTCGCGGGCGGGCACGACGCCTCGGCGCTGTCGGTGGCCAGCGGCCAGTGCGACGCCGGCTTCGCGTTCGACGCCATCGTCGACAGCCAGCTGATCGAGTCCGGCCAGCTGCAGCCCGGCCAGCTCAAGGTCGTGTGGCGCTCGGAGACCATCGCCGGGGCGCCGGTCGCGGTCGCCAGCGACGTCTCCCCGGAGACCCGCCAGACGATCGCCGACACCCTGGTCAACGAGGCCAACGTCGACTACCTGTCCGCCAACGGCTTCTGCCAGTCGGCCGACTCCTGCGAGGTCGGCGAGGACGGCTCCTGGGGCTACGTGCCGATCGAGGACTCCTTCTACGACGGTGTCCGGCGCGTCTGCGACATCACCAAGGCCGAGTCCTGCACCAGCCTCGGCTGACCCGCTGACCGTCCGACCGCCGCAGCACCGAATCGCGCAGTACCGAGGAGCCCGTCATGACGGCTGCCGACGCAGCGCCCGCCGAGCCCGTCGCCGCCGCGACGACCGCACCGGTCGTCGAGCTGGCGCACGTGGGCAAGCGGTTCGACCCCGACGTCGTCGCGCTCGACGACGTCACGCTCACCGTGCGGGCGGGTGAGGTGGTCGTGCTGCTCGGCCTCTCCGGCTCGGGCAAGTCGACGCTGCTGCGGCACGTCAACGGGCTCCACCGGCCCACGACCGGCACGGTCCGGGTGCTCGGCAGCGACGTCGCCGGCGCGGGCGGCGCCGAGCTGCGCCGGCTGCGCACCCGGATCGGCATGGTGTTCCAGCAGTTCCACCTGGTCGGGAGCGCGTCGGTGCTGGAGAACGTCTGCACCGGCGCGCTCGGCTCGCTGCGCGGTCCCCGGCTCGGGCTGCTCGGCTACCCCCGCCGCGTGCGGCGGGCGGCGCTGGAGCAGCTCGACCGGGTCGGCCTCGCCGACCAGCGCT
This sequence comes from Pseudonocardia sp. CNS-139, assembly GCA_001942415.1. GTDB lineage: Bacteria > Actinomycetota > Actinomycetes > Mycobacteriales > Pseudonocardiaceae > Pseudonocardia. The sequence continues at coordinate 120,323 of MKJX01000184.1, read as the reverse complement.
TCCAGCGCGCCGACACCCTCTCCGGCGGCCAGCAGCAGCGGGTCGCCGTCGCGCGGGCGCTGCTGCAGCGCCCGCGCATCCTGCTCGCCGACGAGCCGGTCGCCTCGCTCGACCCGGAGTCGTCGGCGCAGGTCATGGCGCTCATCGCGGACGTCAGCCGCGAGGACGAGCTGACCGTCCTGTGCAGCCTCCACCAGGTCGACATCGCGCTGGAGTTCGGCGAGCGGATCGTCGGCCTGCGCTCCGGCCGGGTCGTGCTCGACCGCCCGGTCGCCGAGGTCGACCGGGCCGGCGCGATGGGGATCTACTCGGCCGTGGGCGCGGACGCCGCCGCGGCGGAACTCGCCGTCGCCCGGTGACCGCCCTCGACGTCCCCCGGTCGCAGCGGACGGTCCCGCCGCCCTCGCGCACCGGCACCGCCGCCGCGCTCGTCCTCCTCGTCCTGCTCGCGGCGGCCGTGTGGTCGATCGGCGAGCTGCGGCTCAACGTCGCGACGATCGCCGACTCCGTCGGCAACGCCGCCGACTTCCTCTCCCGCACGGTGCCGCTGGACTTCCCGCCGCTCGGCGAGATCCTGATGCTCGCCGGGCAGACGCTCGCGATCGTCGTGTGCGCGACGCTCGTCGCGGTGGTCGTCAGCATCCCCGTCGCGGTGCTCGCCGCCGGCAACACCTCCCCCGGCACGGCCTCCCGCTACGGGGCGCGGGCGCTGGTCGTGATCGCCCGCGCGGTGCCCGACGTCGTGCTCGCGATCGTCTTCTTCCGGCTCTTCGGCCTGGGCGCGCTGGCCGGCGTGCTGGCGATGGGGCTGCACTCGGTGGGCATGGTCGGCAAGCTCTACGCCGACGCGATCGAGCAGATCGACGAGGCCCGCGCACGGCCGTGCGCACCACCGGCGCCCGCCGCCTGCAGGAGCTGGTCGCGGGCGTGCTGCCGCAGGTCATGCCCGCGTTCGTCGCGACGGCCCTGCACCGGTTCGACATCAACCTGCGCGTCTCGGTGCTGCTCGGGTTCGTCGGCGTCGGCGGCCTGGGCTTCGAGATCGCCAACGCCCTGCGCCGCCTGGACTACCAGCGCGGCGTCGCGCTCGCGCTCGTCGTGCTGCTGCTGTGCATCGCGGCCGAGCTGCTCTCCGGCGCCGTGCGCCGCGCCCTGCTGGGCGGCGCCGCCGCCGACACCCCGAGCGGCGTCACCGGCTTCATGCGCCGCCGCGTCCGCGCGATGCGCGCCGAGCTGGCCCGCCCCGCCGGGCAGCGCGCCCCCCTGGCGCCCGGCCGGATCACGCCGCCGTGGACGGGCCGGCGCATCCGCAACACCGTCTACGGCGCCGTCACCGTGCTCGTCGTCCTCGCGTCGCTGTGGGGCGCGGAGCTCTCGCCGTGGCAGGTGATCACCGGCATCCCCGGGATGTTCACCACGCTGGGCCTCTTCTGGCCGCCCAGCACCGGCGGCATCCTCCCGGAGCTGCTCGCCGAGCTGGCCGTCACCGTGCAGATCGCGCTGGCCGCGACGCTGATCGGGGCCGTGCTCGCGGTGCCGGTCGGGTCGCTCGCCGCCCGCAACGTCGCGCCGTCCACGGGCGTCTCCACCGCGTTCCGCGTGCTCATCGTGGTGGTGCGGGGGCTGCCGGAGCTGGTCGTCGCCATCGTCTTCGTGGTGATCACCGGGCTCGGGCCGGTCGCCGGCGCGCTCGCGCTCGCCATCGGCAGCGTCGGGCTGCTCGGCAAGCTCGTGGCCGACTCCCTGGAGGAGACCGACGTCCGGGTGCAGCAGGCCGTCCGCGCGACCGGCGCCACCCGGCTGCAGGTGTTCGTCGGCGTCACGGTGCCGCAGGCCGCGCCCGCGTTCGTGGCGCACCTGCTCTACCAGCTCGACGTCAACATCCGCTCGGCGACGCTGCTGGGCATCGTCGGGGCGGGCGGGATCGGGTTCTACCTGCTCAACGCGTCCCGGGTGATGCAGTTCGGGGTGGTCACGACCGTCATGCTGATGGTGTTCGCGCCGTCATGCTCGTGGAGCTGCTCGCGCTGTGGCTGCGCCGCACGGTGGCGTGATCCGCCCGGCCGGGGCGGGCGACCTGCCCGCGCTCGCCGCGCTGCGCTGGGACTTCCGCGTCGACGGCAGCGGCGGCGAGCCGGTGGAGGAACGGGCCGCGTTCGAGACGCGGTTCCGGGAGCGGGTCGGAGCGGCGCTGGGCGACGGGAGCTGGCGGGCGTGGGTCGCGGAGGTCGGCGGCGACGTCGTCGGGCACGTGTACGCGGCGCGGATCGGGAAGCTCCCCAACCCCGTCGACGAGGCCGAGGCGCACCGCTACGTCTCCAACCTCTACGTCCGCCCCGAGCACCGCGGCCTGGGGCTGGGCCGGGCGCTGCTGTCGGCGGCGCTCGCCGACGACCCGGCCGGGGACGTCGACGCCACGATCCTGTGGGCCCGCCCCGGCACGGCCGCGCTGTACGCGCGGTACGGCTTCGGGGAGTCCGACGAGATCATGGAACGCCGACCCCGCGGGTAGGCACCCGCCGCACAACCGGTTCGGGCGTTCACCGCCGTGTCCCTGCGCGTTGCCTGCACGGCAGTTGTCCGGACAAGCCCGGGCGGCAGCGTTGCGCCCGTGACGGCCAGCAGGTACCTGGAGATCGCCGACGAGCTGGCGGGTGAGCTCGCCGGGGCCGCCCCCGGAACGCGCGTCGCCGGCGAGTACGGCATCGGGCGCCGCTTCGGCGTCGGCCGGGCGGCCGCCCGCGCCGCCCTCCAGGAGCTGGAACGGCGGCTCATCGTGCGGCGGGTGCAGGGCGCGGGCACGTTCGTGAACCGGCGGATCGACTACACGATCTCCCACGACCGCCGCCCGTCCTGGCACGAGACGGTGACGGCGGCCGGCGCCCGGCCGCGGTCGGTCGTCCGCGACATCGGGACGGCCGGGCTGCCCGCCGAACTCGCCGACCGGCTCGGCCTGCCCGCCGGCACCCCCTGCCACCGGCTCGTCCGCCAGTCGTACATCGACGACCTGCTCGCCTCCCGCGGCTACGAGTGGGTGCCGGTCGCGCTCGTCGCCGACCTGCGTCCCGCCATGCACGCCGCCGAGTCGCTCGACCTGGTGCTGCGCCAGGTGGGGCGGGTCGACCCGGTGCGGGCGTGGTGCCGCGTGAGCCTCGACGTCCCGCCGCCGGACGTCTGCGCCGGGCTGGAGGTCGAGCCGAGCCGTCCGTGCTGGCTCGTCGAGAGCGTCAGCCGGGACCGCGAGACCGGGCGGCCCCTCATGTGCAGCAGCTCGTGGATGCGTTCCGACGCCGTCCGCGTGGTGGTCGAGCTGGGCTCGACCCCGGAAGGAGAGTGATGGACTTCTCGCGAGAGCAGCGCACGGCGCTGCTCGCCCTCGCCCGCTCCGAGGAGCTGGTCGGGCTCGCCGACGCCTGCCTGTCCGACGGCGCGGCGCCCCGGGTGCTGCGCGCACCCGAGGTCGGGTGCGTCGCCACTCAGGTGCGCGAGCCGATCGCCGCCGGAACGGTTCCGTGCTCGGCGACGTGCTGGCCTGCCGGGCCGAGGTGGAGCTGGGCGGGGTCCGGGGCTGGGCCATGCGCCTGGGCGACGACCGCGCGGCCGTGCTCGCCGCCGCCCTGTGCGACGCCGAGGCCGAGGCCGGCCGCCCGCACGCGGGCGACGTGCACGCGCTGTGCGAGCGCGTCGCCGCCCGGGCCGCCGAGGCGGACGCGGCGGAGTGGGCACGGCTCGCGCCGACCGTGGTCGAGTTCGAGGAGCTGACGTGAGCCGCGCCGCCCGCGCCGCCGACCGGGCCAGGCCCGCGCCGGCCGTCGTCGGGTCCGAAGGGCCGACGTGACCCGCCCACGCGCCGCCGAACCGGCCCGGCCCGCGCCCACCCCGTCGAGCACCGGGACCGACGGGAGCCGCGCCGCCCACCGACGATCACCGGCCCACCACCCGTCCGACGGGCACACGCCCGATGCCACGCGGCCGGCCCGGCGCGCACCGACCGCCGTCGACTCCGAGGGCCGACGTGACCCGGCCCCACCCACGCGGCGAGACCGCTCCCGCCCGGGCCCCGGCCCGCCGGCTGGCACCACCCGCCTCGCGCCACCTCCCCCGTGACCCCTACCCGCCTGCGCCACCTCCCCCGTGACCCCTACCCCGAACCAGGAGCTGACGTGACCGCCGCCGGGCTCGCCCCGCTCGACCCCGATACCGCCCAGCGCACCTTCCGCGCCGTGCTCGACGCGCTCGCCCGGCCGGGCACCGTGCACCGGCTCCCCGCCGGCCCGGGCGTGCCCGCCGCGCTGCTGCCGACGCTCGCCCTCGCCGACCTCGACACGCCCGTCGCGGTCCTGACCGAGAACCCCGACCCCGCAGACGCCGTCGCCACCGCCACGACCGCCCCGGTCACGGACCTGCCGGCCGCGCGGCTGGTCGCGGCCCTGCGCCCGCTCGCGGCGGGCGAGCTGGGCACCGCCCGGACCGGCAGCGCCGCCGCCCCCGAGGACGCCGCGCTGGTCACGCTCGCCGTCCCGGCGCTCGACGGCGGCGCGCCGCTGCGGATCTCCGGCCCGGGCATCGCGGGCACCCGCACGCTCGCGCCGGTGGGCGTCCCGGCCGACCTGGCCGCGGCCCGTGCCGGTGCCGCCTTCCCCGCGGGGGCCGACCTGCTGCTCGTCACCCCGGACGGGCAGCTGCTCGGCCTCCCCCGCAGCACCCGGATCGAGGAGGACTGATGGGCTACTCAGGGGCCCGCGGCGGGCTGGCGGCGATCCTCGCGGCCGAGCGGCTGGTGCGCGAGGAGCGCGACCACGCCCCCGCGCCGTGGGCGTCGACCGAGCAGATCACGAGCCGGTTCCGGCTGGCCGTCGACCGCGTGCAGGGCGAGGCCGGGCTCTTCCACGAGGCCACCGCCGCCGACGCGTTCCGGCAGGCCGAGGGCGACACGCTGGAGGCCGCGCACCTCGTGCGCGCGCACCGCTCGACGCTGCCCCGGCTGGCCGTGAGCGAGCCGGTCGACCCCGACGAGATGACGGTGCTGCGCCGGATCGTCCCGGCGCACCGCACCCCCGACGGCCCGCAGCTGCTGGGCCGCACCACCGACTACACCGGCCGCCGCCTCGAACGTCCCGACGCGCCGCCGCCGGCCGCGCCGGCCGTCCCCGCCGAGGCGCCGCTGCGGGCGGCCGAGCAGCGCCACCCGGCGCGGTTCTCGGCGCTGCTGCGCTCGCTGGACCTGCTGGTCGAGCACGCCCCGGAGACCGACCCGGAGCCGTTCGACGTCACCCGGCGCCCGGCCCGGCCGCCGGCGCCGCGTTCGGCGGTGCTCGCGTCGATGGCCCGCGCCGAGACGGGCGCGCTGGTCAGCCTCTGGTACCGCTCGATCCTCGGCCCGGACGGCGACGTCCACGAGGTGACGCTCGGCGAGGTGCGCCACGGCCGGCTGCCGCTGCGGGTGCGCCACCCGCACACCGGCAACCCGGTGGAGATCGGCCGGTTCCGGGCCACCGAGACCGAGGCGATCGAGGACCTCGACGGCGCGACGAGGACCGCACCCGGTTCGACGTCGGGTACGGGCTGGTGTTCGGGCACAACGAGCGCAAGGCCATCGCGATGGCCAACCTCGACATCGCCTGCCGCCGCTTCGGCCGCACCGGCCCGCTGGAGCAGCTCCTGCTCCTCACGACCGACGGGCTCGACTCCGCCGGGTTCCTGGAGCACCTCAAGCTCCCCCACTACGTGACGTTCCGGTCGATGGTCGAGCGCAAGCAGGCGATGCGCGCCACGGGCGTCTCCACCGAGCCTCCCGGGAGGGACTGCCGATGACCGTCACCACCGAGAGCCTGGACGTCGACGGGCTGCTGGCGGGCATCGACGCCGCCGCCGCGCCCGTCGGCATCCTCGACGAGGGCGGCAAGCGCGAGATCCGCCGTGCCGCGCTCACCGCCGTCTGCGTGCCCGGCTACCAGGTGCCGTTCGGGTCCCGCGAGATGCCGGTGGCCCGCGGCTGGGGCTCCGGGGGCCTGCAGGTGACGCTCGCCGTGATCGGCGCCGACGACACCGTCAAGGTCATCGACCAGGGCGACGACGCCGGCGTCAACGCGACGAACCTGCGCCGGCTGATCGCCGACAGCACCGGATGCGCGCAGTCCGCCGACTCGCGCGAGGCCACGATCGTGCAGACCCGCCACCGGGTGCCCGAGCAGCCGCTCGCGCAGGGCCAGGTGCTGGTGCTGCAGGTCCCGGTGCCCGAGCCGCTGCGCGGGGTGCAGCGCTCGGTGGCCGAGTGCGCCCGCATGCACGCCGAGGCCGACTACTCGACGATGTGGGTGAGCCTCTACGAGGACATCGTCCGCAACGGCGTGATCACCCGGTCCACCGGCTACCCGGTGCTCGTGGGCGGCCGGTACGTCACGGCCACGACGCCGATCCCCCGCTGGGACGTGCCGCGGCTGCACCGCTCGGCGCACCTGAACCTGTTCGGGGCCGGGCGGGAGAAGCGGATCTACGCGATCCCGCCGGAGACCGACGTCGAGCCGCTGACCTTCGACGACGTGCCGTTCGAGGTGGAGGGAGCCGACTCACGCTGCGTTCGCTGCGGTGCCGACGACACGTTCCTCGTCGACGCCGGGCACGGCCGGTTCGCGTGCAGCGACACCGAGTGGTGCGCCCGTGTCGCCGACGCGGACGCCGACCTGGCCGGGCACCGCGCCGCCGCCCCGCTGGCCCTGCTGCCGGACCCGTCCCGGCGGGCCGCCGCGATCGTCGACGCGCGGGTGCCCGAGCCGGAGCCGCGCGACCTGCCGGCCGGCGCGGAGTGGACGGTGCTGGTCGAGGGCCTGGGCAAGGTGCACGGGCCGGGCGGCGCGGCCGCGGTGCCCGGCACCGGACCCGGACCCGGCACCGCCGTCAGCCCCGCGACCGGCGCGATCGTCGCGGCCTGGGACGTCGGGTTCGACGTGGCGCCGGGCGAGGCGGTCGGGCTGATCGGCGAGTCCGGCTCGGGCAAGTCGACCGTGCTGCGCTGCATCGTCGGCGACGAGCGCGCGACCGCGGGGCGCCTCTTCCTCTCCGCCGTCGACGGCGGGCGCACCGACGTGCTCACCCTCGACGGCCCGGCGCGCCGCCGGCTGCGCATCGCGACGCTGGGGATCGTGCACCAGGACCCGGCCGACGGGCTCGCGCTCAACGTGTCCGCGGGCGGCAACATCGCCGAGCGGCTCACCGCGGCGGGCTGGCGCAGCTACGGGGCGATCCGGCGCGCGCGGCCGAGCTGCTGGACCGGGTCGAGGTGCCGCTCTCCCGCATGGACGACCCGGTGCGCACGTTCTCCGGCGGCATGCGCCAGCGCGTGCAGATCGCGAAGGCGCTGGCCACCGACCCGGCCGTGCTGCTGCTCGACGAGCCCACCACGGGCCTCGACGCGTCCGTCGCCGCGGGAGTGCTCGACCTGCTGCGCGGCCTGCTCGCCGAGCGCGACGTCGCCGCGGTGGTCGTGAGCCACGACTTCGCGGTGATCGAGGCGCTCACCGACCGCTCGCTGGTGATGCAGCTCGGCCGCGTGGTCGAGCAGGGGCTCACCGACCAGCTGTTCCGCGACCCGCACCACCCGTACACGCAGCGGCTGGTCGCCGCCGCGGCGGAGATGATGAGGTGAACATGGCTGCGCCCATGCTCGATCCTGCACGCAGATCTTCGGCGATCCTCGAGGTGAGGGGCCTCGTGAAGACCTTCACCCTGCACACGGTCGACGGGCGCACGGTCTCGTCCCTGCGCGGCGTCGACCTCGACGTCGCCGCGGGCGAGCACGTCGCGCTCGCCGGCGCCAGCGGGGCGGGCAAGTCGAGCCTGCTGCGCTGCGTGCACCGCAGCTACCTGCCCGACGCCGGCACCGTCACGCTCTTCACCGCCGACGGCGCCGTCACGCTGACGGGACTGCCGGACCGGGCGCTGGCCCGGCTGCGCGCCCGCGAGCTGGGCTACGTCTCCCAGTTCCTCGCCGCGCCGCCGCGCACGGGCCCGCTGGAGCTGGTGGCCGCGGCCGCCCGCCGCCGCGGGCTGGACCGGGCCGAGGCCACCGAGGCCGCAGCCGGGGCGCTGCGCCGGCTCGCGCTCGACGAGGCGCTGTGGGACGTCGACTGCGGCGTGCTGTCCGGCGGCGAGCGCCAGCGCGTCAACCTCGCGGCCGCCACCGTGCGCCCGCCGCGGCTGCTGCTGCTCGACGAGCCGGTGTCCGCGCTGGACCCGGCCAACCGGGAACGCGCGATCGACCTCGTCGCCTCGCTCTCCGGCGCGGGCGTCGCGGTGCTCGCGGTCTTCCACGACGCCGACGCCATGCGCCGGCTCGCCACCCGGGTGGTCGAGCTGCGCGACGGGCGGATCGTGCGCGAGGGCGCGCCCGCCGACGTGCTGGGGGTGGCCGCGTGACGACGTCCACGCCCGCTCCCCCGCGCTGGACGCTCGCCCACCCGCCGGCCGACTACGTGCTCGGGCACGTCCGGGCCGTGCTCCCGGACCGGCTGCTCGACGCGCCCGGATCGTCGTGCGCGACGGGCGCATCGCCGAGGTCGGCGCGCACCCGGGCGGCGCGGCGGCCGACGTCGACGGCGGCGGCCGGTTCTGCCTGCCCGGCCTGGTCGACGTGCACTCCGACGGCCTGGAGCGCGAGCGCGTGCCGCGCCCGGGCGCCGAGGTGCCGTGGCAGTTCGCGATCCGCTCGTTCGAGGGCAAGCTGCGCGCCGCCGGGATCACCACGGTCTTCCACGGGGCGGCGTTCGAGCAGGCCACGTCGCCGTCGCCGGTGAACCCGCGCACCGTCGAGGCCGCGCGCGCCTCTGCGCCGAGGTCGCGGCCCGCGGCGACGGGCCCGTGGACCACCGGATCCTGCACCGGCTCGACGTCCGCAGCGCGGCGGGGCTCGCGGCGCTGCGCGCACGGCTGGCGGACCTGCCCGGCGAGGCCGTCGTCTCGCACGAGGACCACACGCCAGGGCAGGGCCAGTACGCCGACCGCACCTACTTCGAGAAGTTCCTCTCCGGCTCCCGCGGGATGACGGCGGAGGAGGCGAAGGCGCAGGTCGACGCCATGATCGAGCGGCGAGACGACCTGCTCGACGTGCGCGACGAGGCGTTCGCCTACCTCGAGGTGCTGGCCCGGGCCGGCGCCGTGCGGCTCTTCGGGCACGACCCGGAGTCCGCCGAGGAGATCGCGGCCCTCGCCGCGCGCGGCGGCTCGGTCGCGGAGTTCCCGACCACCGTCGACGCCGCGGCGGCCGCCCGCGACCGGGGTATGCCGGTGGTCATGGGCGCGCCGAACGCGCTGCGCGGCAGCTCGCACACCGGCAACACCTCGGCCCGCGAGCTGGTCGGGCGCGGGCTCGTCACGGCGCTGGCCTCGGACTACCTTCCTTCGGGGCTGCTCGCCGCGGTGTTCCTGCTGGTCGCCGAGGGGATCGTGGAGCTGCCGGCCGCGGTGCGCCTCGTGACGAGCGGCGGCGCCGAGGCCGTCGGGCTCACCGACCGGGGCGCGCTCGTCCCCGGCGCCCGGGCCGATCTGGTGCTCGCCGAGGCCGGCGAGCCGTGGCCGCTGGTGCGCGCCGTGCTGCGCGCGGAAGGAGCGACCGCATGAGCTGGCCGGTCCCGGAGCCCGTGCTCCCCGCGGGGATCGACCCCGTGCTCGCCGACACCGTCCGCTCGGCGACCGCGGCGTTCGCGGCGGCCAAGCGGGCGCACGACCGCGCCGGGCTCGCCGAGAAGGTCGCGACCGGCGCCGACGGCACCCCGACGATGCGGATCGACGTGCTGGTCGAGGAGGCGATCACCGAGGTCGCGCAGCGGCACAAGGTGAACGTGCTGAGCGAGGAGGTCGGGTCGGTCGACGTCGGCTCGGCCGTCACGCTCGTCGTCGACCCGCTCGACGGCTCGGCCAACGCCGCCGCCGGCGTGCCGCTCTCGTGCGTCGCGGCCGTGCTGGCCGTCGACGGGAAGGCCGTCGAGGGCGTGACGCACTGGCTGGAGGGCGGGCGCACCTGGCACGTCCGCGCGGGCGAGCCGGTGCCGTACCGGACGAGCGGGCGCACGGCGCTCGACGGCGCCGCGGTGAGCCTGCTGCGCCCGCACGACCGCAGCTCCGACGCGTGGTGGCGGGTGTGGCGGCGGGCGGCCCGGGTGCGGATCCTGTCCAGCTCGTGCCTGGAGGCCGCGCTGGTCGCGGAGGGCGCCACCGACGCGTTCGCCGACGCCGGGTCCGACACCCACCGCATCGTCGACCTCGCCGCGGCCATGCTCATGGTCCCGGCCGCGGGCGGCGCGGTGATCGACGCGGCCGGCCGTCCCCTGGAGCTGGACCCGGACCTCACCCGCCGCTGGTCCGGCGTCGTCGCCGCCACACCGCAGCTGGCCGAGGAGCTGGCCGCCACGATCAGCGGCGCGTGACAACTCGCGTACACGAATCCAGCGACCCGCGGGGCGCGCGAGTCGCTGAGAAAGTGCGCGCGAGTCGCTGGAATGGTGCGCGCGAGTCGGGGTGGTTGACCGTCGGGTGGGCGGGTTTGTTGACTGGGGTGGCAGCGCCGCCGCCGGGGTCGGCGCCCGGCAACGGGAGCGGGATGTCGCAGACCCTCGACACACCCACATCCGCGCGCGAGCGGGTCGACGCGTGGCTCGCCGAGTTCGAGGACGCGCTCGCGGCGCGCGACGCCGACCGCGCCGCGGCCCTGTTCGCGCCGGCCTCGTTCTGGCGCGACCTGGTCGCGTTCACCTGGAACGTCACCACCGTCGAGAACCGCGACGGCGTCGCCGGCCTGGTCCGCGCGACCGCGGAGCGGACCGGCGCGCACGGCTTCCACGTCACCGAGGAGCCCACCGAGGCCGACGGCGTCGTGCAGGCGTGGATCGGGTTCGCGACGGCCGCCGGCCGTGGCCGCGGGCACCTGCGGCTCACCGGCGAGGGCGCCTGGACGCTCCTCACCACGCTCCACGAGCTGACCGGCCACGAGGAGCCGGCCGGCCCGCGCCGGCCCAACGGCGTGGAGCACGGCGTCCGGCGCGGCCGCCTGACCTGGGCGGAGGCCCGCGACGCCGAGCGGGCCGCGCTCGGCGTCGCGGTGCAGCCCTACGTCGTGGTCGTCGGCGGCGGGCAGGGCGGCATCGCGCTGGGCGCCCGGCTGCGCCGGCTCGGGGTGCCGCACGTGGTGGTCGACCGGCACGCCCATCCCGGCGACCAGTGGCGCAGCCGCTACAAGTCGCTGTGCCTGCACCGACCCCGTCTGGTACGACCACCTCCCGTACCTGCCGTTCCCCGCGCACTGGCCGGTGTTCGCGCCGAAGGACAAGATCGGCGACTGGCTGGAGGCCTACACGGCGGTCATGGAGATCCCGTACTGGCCGTCCACGACGTGCACGCACGCGGCGTACGACGCCGCGGCCGGCGAGTGGACCGTCACGCTCGACCGGGCCGGTGAGCAGGTCGTGCTCCGCCCGCAGCACCTCGTGCTGGCGACCGGGATGTCCGGCAGGCCGAATGTGCCGGCGTTCCCCGGGCAGGACCGGTTCCGCGGCGAGCAGCACCACAGCTCCCGCCACCCGGGACCGGACGCGTACGCCGGCAAGCGGGCCGTCGTGATCGGGTCCAACAACTCCGCGCACGACATCTGCGCCGCGCTGTGGGAGCACGGCGCCGACGTCACGATGGTGCAGCGCTCGTCCACGCACGTCGTGCGGTCGGACACGCTCATGGACGTCACGATGGGCGACACCTACTCCGAGCGCGCGCTGGCCGCGGGCATCACCACCGAGCGGGCCGACATGATCTCGGCGTCGGTGCCGTACAAGCTGCTGCCGCGGTTCCAGAAGCCGTTCTACGACCACATCCGCGTGCTCGACGCGCCGTTCTACGAACGCCTCGCACGGGCCGGGTTCCTGCTCGACTTCGGCGACGACGACACCGGCCTCTTCCTCAAGTACGTGCGCCGCGGCTCGGGCTACTACATCGACGTCGGCGCGTCCGAGCTGATCGCGAACGGCGACATCGCGCTGGCCCACGGCGAGGTGCGCGAGCTGACCGAGGACGCCGTCGTGCTCGCCGACGGCACGGTGCTGCCGGCCGACCTCGTCGTGTACGCCACGGGCTACGGCTCCATGAACGGCTGGGCCGCCGACCTGATCGGCCAGGACGTCGCGACGCCGTCGGCAGGGTGTGGGGCCTGGGCTCGGGCACCCGCAAGGACCCGGGCCCGTGGGAGGGCGAGCTGCGCAACATGTGGAAGCCCACCCGCCAGGACGGGCTGTGGTTCCACGGCGGCAACCTCGCCCAGTCCCGGCACTACTCGCTGTACCTCGCGCTGCAGCTCAAGGCCCGGTTCGAGGGCCTCCCGACGCCCGTGTACGGGCTGGCGGAGACCCACCACCTCTCCTGATCGGCTCCTCCGCCGGGGCCGTCGCGGCGCTCGTCCCGGACGGGCGCGCACGTCGTCGGACTCGCGCTCGGCGGCTACGTTCGCGTTCCGGGGGCAGCGCGCAGTCGCCGTGCTCGGTGCCGGCCGTCGCCGGCGGGCGGCTGCAGCCCGTCTAGAACACCGCGAACGTCGCTGCCCGCACGGCGTCGTCGCCCATCGCGACGCACCTGTCGTACTCGGCGCGCCGGGTCGCGAGCACGCACCGGCCGAGCAGGTCGCCGAGCCCGTCCATGAGCACGGCGTCGGCCTCCAGGCACTCCAGCGCGGCCCGCTGGTCGGCGGGCAGCGGCCGGACCCCGCAGCGGCGGGCCTGCTCCGGGGTGAGCAGCGCGGGGTCGGCGGCGGCCGGCTCGGGCAGGTCGAGGCCGCGGGCCAGCCCGTCCAGGCCGGCGAGCACGAGCCCGCCGAGCGCGAGGTAGGGGTTGCTGCTCGCGTCGCACGCCTTCAGCTCGGCGTTGGCGCTCTCCCGCTCCCGCCCGCGGAACGGTGACGCGACCCGCAGCGCCGCCTCGCGGTTGTCGTACCCCCACGAGACGGTCGAGCCGGCCCACGCGCCGGGCGCCAGCCGCTCGTACGACAGGTACGACGGGCAGGTCAGCGCCACCAGCGCCGGCAGGTGGTGCAGCACCCCGGCCAGGAACGCCCGCCCGTCCGCGGACAGCGCGAACGGGTCGTCCGCCGCCGGCAGCAGGTTCGTGCCGGCGTCGTCCCAGACGGAGAAGTGCAGGTGGCAGCCGCTGCCGATGGCCCCGGCGAACGGCCGCGGCGCGAACGAGGCCAGCAGGCCGTGACGGGTCTCGGCGATCCCGCGGACGGTGTCGCGCAGCCGCAGCTGCCGGTCGGCGGCCGCGAGCGCGTCGGCGTAGCGGATCGAGATCTCCTGCTCGGCCCGGCCGGTACTCGTTGATCGCCTGCTCGACGAGGGATGCCCTGCTCGGACGAGCGGCGTCGGACCATGTCGTTGACGACCGGCGCGGCGCGGTCCAGCCCGGCCGACGGAGTAGACGGGCCCGTCCCCCACGGCCGCGGCCCGTCCGGCGTGCGTTCGGCCAGGTAGAACTCGTTCTCGAACGCGGCCCGCACGTGCACGCCCGCCGCGGCCGCCCGGTCGAGCCCGCGGCGCAGGAACGCCCGCGGCAGCCGCCCCAGTCCGCCCCGTCGTGGCCGACCTGGTCGCACAGCACGCTCGCGACGCCCTCCAGCCACGGCAGCCGCACGTAGGTGGCGGCGTCGGGGACGATCCGGATCTCCCCGACCGGCTCCATGCCCGCGACCGGGACGAGGTCGTCGAGCACGTTGATCGCGTTCTGCGCGCGGGTGAGCCCGAGGCCGGACTCCAGCGCGTCGCCGAGCCGCGCGACGTGCACCTGCTTGCCGCGGATCACCCCGCTCGGGTCGCAGTACAGGAAGCGGACCAGCCGCACCCCGTCCGCCGCGGCGTGCTCGATCCGGCCGGTCACGGTTCCTCCAACCGGTAGACGCGCCGTGCGTTGCCCGCTCCGACCAGCTCCGCGACGCGCACCGCGTCGGCCTCGGCCCAGTCGCCCGCCGCGACCCACTCCCCGAGCACCGCGGTGACCGCCCGCCGCCACAGCAGCGCGCCGAGGTGGTGCAGCTCGGGCGGGCCGAACGCGTCGGAGGAGAAGAGCACCTTCCCGAACGGCGCCAGCTCCAGCGCCTCGGCCACCACCGCGCGGCTGCGCGCGCCCGTCATCGTGACGGCGAGCCCGACGTCGAGGTGGACGTGCGGGAAGACGGCGGCGAGGTACCCGGCCGCGCGGTGGTACGGGTAGCAGTGCAGCAGCATCACCGGCACCCGGACGCGGCGCAGGAACTCCGTCAGCAGCGAGGGGTCGGTGCGGTGCAGCGTGAGGTCGGGGTCGCCGAGCCCGGCGTGGAACTGCAGCGGCAGGCCGGTGCCGACGGCCGTCCAGATCAGGTGCCGCAGCAGCACCGGGTCCGTCAGGCGGCCGCCGGCCCGCAGCCAGTCCCCCGCCGCGGCCCGGACCTGCACGGGCGTCGGCGGGTCCGGGTCGAAGTCGAGCCCGTACCGGTACGCGACCACGGTCTTCAGCCCGACCGCGCCCGTGGCCCGCGCGTGCAGGGCGTCGGCGAACGCGGCGGCGAACCCGCCCGCGCCCACCCCCGTCGCCGCCATCTCCTCCGCGACGGCCTCCAGCCGCACGACCTCCGCGGCCCGCGCCCCCGCCGCCGCGGCCAGCCCGGCCGGGTCGAGCAGCTCGCCGGCCCGGTAGCCGGTGTCCACCAGGAAGTGCCCGATCCCGCTCGCGCGCAGCAGCCGGTGGGCCACCTCGGCCGGGCCCAGCTCGCGGCGCCGCGCCACGTACGCCGCGGCGTCCACGTGGGCGGGGAGGTCGAGCACGGGCGCGCACCAGCGGCGCACCGCGAACCCCAGCTGCGAGTCGAGGAAGCTCGTGCCCGGCGCCGGCGGGAACGGCGACTCGGTGAGGCCCGCCGCCAGCGCGTCCGCGTCGAGGTCGGCCGTGGACGCGCCGTGCACGTGGTGGTCGACCAGCGGGAGCGCGTCGACGGCCGCCGCGAGCGCGGGAGCGGATGCCGGCGCGGTGCCCACGCGCAGAGCAGACACCGCCGCGGTGGACCGGTCAAGCGACCGGGCCCGCCGGGTGACGTTTCGGCAACCGAACGCGTTGCGTTCGCGTCCTACCGTGGTCGAGGGCGCATGATCGGGGATGCGCGGCCCGGTGGGACCGGGTCTCGGGGTGCGAGGGAGAGACGATGGACGAGGGGGTCGTGGGCCGCGCCCACGCGAGTCCGGAGCGCAGGACCGGCCGGCCGGTGCGGCTCGCCGTCACGCTCGTCGTCGCGAGCGGGCTGACGCTCAGCGCGTGCGCGCAGACGGCCGGGCAGCCCGGCGCGGCGGCGCCACCGGTGCCCGTCGCGCCACCCGCGGCATCGCCCGCCGTCCCCGCGACGCCCACCGTCCCCGTCCGCGCCCGGTGCCCGGCAGCCACGCCCGCACCCGGCGCGACGCCCGCTCCCGGCGCCACCCCGGCCCCCGCCCCCGTCGAGCAGGAGCCCGCGTCGCTGCGCCTCGGCGACAGCGGCCCGTACGTGATCGCGCTGCAGAACCGGCTCACTGAGCTGGGCTTCTGGCTCGGGGACGCCGACGGCAACTACGGGCAGCTCACCCGCCAGGCCGTCATGGCGTTCCAGAAGGCCGAGGGGCTCACCCGCGACGGGATCGCCGGCCCGCAGACCCGCCAGCACCTGCCCACCGCCGTCCGGCCGACCGCCCAGGACGGCACCGGCGACCGGCTGGAGGTCGACCTCGAACGCCAGCTCCTGCTGGTCGTGCAGGGCGGCCAGGTGCAGTGGGCCTTCAACACCTCCACCGGGAGCGGCGAGGCCTACGACCGCCCGTCCGGCGGCACCGGTGTCGCCCGCACCCCGCGCGGCGAGTTCGAGGTCCTGCGGCAGATCAACGGGCTGCGCCGGGCCGAGCTCGGCGACCTCTACCGGCCCAAGTACTTCCGCGGCGGCATCGCCGTGCACGGGTCCGGCAGCATCCCGGCGCAGCCCGCCTCGCACGGGTGCGTCCGGCTGACGAACGCGGCGATGGACCTGCTGTGGTCCAGCGGCGTCGCCGAGATCGGCACGCCCGTCCACGTCTACTGAGGCACTCCCCGCGACGGTCTGCTCCGGACGGCCGAGCGCGGATGCCACCGTTTCGCGAGCGGACCTCCACCGTGCATGATTGACGCATGCCGTTCATGTGCTGGCCATCTTCCGGCCGCGGGCGCGACAGGTGAGCGTTCCGCTCCAGGTCACCCGCTTGCTGCAGAACCCGCTGGGCCAGCCCGCCCCCGAGGGCGAACGCGGCGACATCGTGCGTATCAGCGACGGGTCCGTCACCGTCTACCTGACGCCCGCCGAGTACGACCTCGCCACCGAGGCCGAGCTGCGGTACCTCCTGGCCCAGCAGGCGCACGCACGCGCCCAGGCGCAGGAGGCCAAGGCCGCCAAGGCGGCCCGCACCGACGACCGCCGCCCCACCTGACGACTCGCGCGCACTATTCCAGCGACTCGCGCGCACTTTCCCAGCGACTCGCGTACAGCCAGACCGCGACTCGCGCGCACCCAGAGCCCGACTCGCGTACAGCCAGAGCCCGACTCGCGGGGGCGCCCGCCCGCGAGTCGCGGTGAAAGTGCGCGCGAGTCGCGCGATTCGTGCGCGCGAGTCGGGGTGTGAGTGCGCGCGAGTCGGGGTCAAGCCGCCGGGTGGCGGGTGGGGACGGGGAAGCGGGCGCCGGGGGTGGCGGTGCGGACCGGGCCCGTGAACAGCGCTTCCGCGGCCGCGCGGTGGGCCGCGAGGCCGGCCGGGTCGGCCGTGGTGAAGTGCGTGAGCACCAGTTCCCCCACCCCGTTCGCGGCGGCGACGGCGGCCGCGTCGGCGGCGCAGAGGTGGCCGTGCGCGCCGTCGTCGGTGTGGTCGAGCGTGCACTCGGCCAGGAAGAGGTCCGCCCCGGCGGCCAGCTCCGCCAGCCCCGGGCACGGCCCGGTGTCGCCGGTGTAGGCCAGCACGGCGCCGTCGGCCTCGACGCGCATCCCGCAGTTGGGCGCGGCGTGCCGCAGCAGATGGGGCGTCACGCGGAACCCGGCGACGTCCAGGACGTCCCCGGGCGCGTACTCCCGCACGTCGAACGCAACCTCGAACGCCCGCTCCAGCAGCGGGAACGTCGGCATCGGGAAGAGCGCCGCGAGCCCGGCCAGCAGCTCCCGCCCGCCCGCGGGCACGAGGAGCGGGACCCCCGGGGCGGCGGTGTCCAGGTGCCGCAGCGCGTCGAGCGGCCCGGCCTTCCGCTGTGCCATCACCCGCCGGGCCCGCGCGGTGAGCAGCGCCTTGCCGAGCGGGAGCAGGTCGTAGCAGTGGTCGACGTGCAGGTGGCTGACCACGACGGCGCCGAGCGCGGCCGGCGGGACCGCCCCGGAGACGGCGGTCGCGACGCCGGGCCCGCAGTCCAGCAGCAGGGTGCCGGCGGCCTCGACGAGGTACCCGGAGCTGGCCTGCCCGTCGGCCGGCACACCCGACCGGCACCCGAGAACGGTGAGTCGCATGCGCCGACGATCTCCACGCGCGCGGGCGCGGGCAACGGCCAAGTCCCACACGCGCGATCACGAACCCCGATCGCCGCAGCTCAGACGGTCTCGGGCTGCTTCAGCGGGAACGGCCCGGCGCAGGCGAGGCTCGTCAGGAACGCGTCGACGACGGGCGAGGTGTCGCCGGCCCGCCACGCGACGTGCAGGCTCAGGCGCGGCACGGGCCCGGTCAGCGGCACCGCGACGAGCCCCTGCGCGCCGGCCCGCGCGGCCCGCGCCGTCGACGCGAACCCGACGAGCGGCCGCGCGGTGACCATGACGGCCGTGGCGAGCGGGTCGTCCACCTCCTCGGCGACCACGAGCTCGGTCCCGGCCGCCGCCGCGGCCTGCACGATCGCGTCGTACATGGCCGGGCTCTGCTCGCGCCGGAAGAGCACGCAGGGCCGCTCCCCCAGCTCCTGCACCGCGATCGACGTCCGCCGCGCCCACGGGTGCTGCCGCCCCACGACGGCGACGACCGGCAGCGTGAGCAGCTCGCGCGCCTCCAGCTGCGCGGCGCGCGGGCGCCCGTAGACGAACCCGACGTCCAGCTCGGAGCTGAGCAGCGCGTCGACCTGCGGGCCGCTGCGCCGTTCCCAGAGCTGCGCGAGCACGCGCGGGTGGTCGGCGGCGAGCCGGGCCAGCGTCGGCGGGAGCACGGTCATCCCGGCCGGGAAGTTGAACCCGACGCTCACGGTGCCCGAGCGGCCCTGCGCCGCCGCCTTCGCCACCTCGACGGCCCGCGCGGCCTGCCCGACGATCCGCTCGGCCTCGGCGCGGAACGCCTCGCCGGCCGGCGTCAGCCGCACCTCGTGGGACGTGCGGCTGACCAGCTGCACGCCGACGTCGCGTTCGAGCCGCTGGAGCTGCTGGGAGAGCGAGGGCTGCGCGAGGTGCAGGCGCGCGGCCGCCCGCCCGAAGTGCAGCTCCTCGGCGATCGCCAGGAACGACACCAGGTACCGGAACTCCATCTGCTCGCCTCCCGCCGGGCGTCAACCTAGGTCGCGCCGGCGAACGGCCGGTTGCGCGGCGGCGACATCCGGACCGCCGTCGCGTCCCGGCGTGATCGGGCGATCGGCGCTGCCTCTCGCCGACCCCCGCGGACCGCCCGCGCTCCTACGGTCTGCTCGCCCGCCCCCGGTGAGAGGACCCCGTTGAGCAGCATCCGGATCGAAGGCCTGACCCGCAGGTTCGGGTCGGTCGTCGCCGTCGACGGGATCGACCTCGACGTGCCCGACGGCGACTTCCTCGTGCTGCTCGGCCCGTCCGGCTGCGGGAAGTCGACGCTGCTGCGGATGCTCGCCGGCCTGACCCCGCCGACGGCCGGGCGCATCCTGCTCGACGGCCGCGACATCACCGCCACCCCGCCCCGGGACCGCGACCTCGCGATGGTCTTCCAGAGCTACGCGCTCTACCCGCACCTGACGGTGGCCCGCAACATCGGCTTCCCGCTGCGCGCCCGGCACCGCCCGCGGGCCGAGACGGCCGCCCGCGTCGAGGCCGTGGCCGGCGTGCTCGGGCTCGGCGGGCTGCTGCACCGGCGCCCGCGCGAGCTGTCCGGCGGGCAGCGCCAGCGGGTCGCGCTGGCCCGCGCGCTGGTGCGCGACCCGGGCGCGTTCCTGCTGGACGAGCCGCTGTCCAACCTCGACGCGACGCTGCGCACCGCCACCCGCGCGGAGCTGACCGAGCTGCACCGCCGGCTGGGCTCGACGTTCGTGCACGTCACGCACGACCAGGTGGAGGCGATGACGATGGCCACCCGCATCGCCGTGCTCGACGCGGGCCGGCTGGAGCAGGTCGGCACGCCCGCGCACGTGTACGACGCGCCGGCCTCGCTGTTCGTCGCCGGGTTCCTCGGCTCGCCGGCGATGGGGCTCGTCCCGGCCCGCCTGGAGAGCGTCGACGGCGCGCTGCACGCCCGCGCACCCGGCCTCGACGCGCCGCTCGGGCTCGCCGACCCCGGCGACGCGGGCCGTGACGTGGTGCTGGGCGTGCGCGCCGAGCACCTCGTGCCCACCGACGCGCCCGCCCCCGGCGCCGCGCGGCTGCGCGGCACCGTGCGGCTCGTCGAGAACCTCGGCAGCGAGGAGGTCGCGCACTGCGTCGTCGGCGACGGGGACGGGGCACCGCGCGTGCCCGTCCGCGGGCCGCGGCCGCTGCGCCTGGCCCCCGGCGACGCCGTGACGCTCACGACCACCCCGGACCGCCTGCACCTGTTCGACCCCGGCAGCGGACGCCGGCTCGTCGCCGCGCCCGCGCCCGTCCTCCCCGTCCCGGCCTGACCCGAGGAGCACCACCGTGAAGAGACCGTCCGCCCTCCCCGCGCTCGCCGTCGCGGCGGCGCTGGCCCTGTCGGCCTGCGGGCTCGGCAGCGTCGCCCCCGCACCCGCGGCCGCCCCGGCCGGCCCGGTGCCCGAGCTGGCGCCCGGCCAGCAGGTGTCGATCGTGCTGGAGAGCTACAACTTCGGGCAGGCCGGGGCGTGGACCGACACGTTCACCGCGCTGCTCGACGAGTTCCGCCGTCGACACCCGACCATCACGGTGACCGGGCAGAAGCCGCAGGGCAGCAGCGCGAACCCGGCGAACGACACCGTCTCCAGCGTGCAGGCCCAGCTCGCCGTCGGCGTCCCGCCGGACGTCGCGCAGCTCGGGTTCAGCGACCTCGACTTCACCGTCAACCAGCTGGGCGCCAAGCGCTCGACGACCTCGTCGGCGCCGACGCCGTGGCCACGAACTTCGAGGACGGCCACCCGTTCGCGCCCAAGGCCCGCACGCTGGGCGACTACGACGGCAAGACCTACGGCATCCCGTTCGTCTTCTCCACGCCGGTGCTCTTCTACAACGCGACGCTCTTCCGGCAGGCCGGGCTCGACCCGCAGCACCCGCCGGCGACGTGGGCGCAGGTCGCGGACGCCGGCCGGCGGATCGCGCAGGCCACCGGCAAGGACGGCGTCTACGTCACTGCGTCACCGAGACCGCCAAGGACTGGTGCCTCCAGAGCGTCGTGCGCTCCAACGGCGGGCGGGTGATCTCGCCGGACCGCACCCGCCTCGAGTTCGCCGACGCGCCCGCGGTGGAGGCCGTCGCGATGCTGCAGGACCTCGTGACCTCCGGCGCCGCGCCGAAGCTCAGCCAGCAGCAGGCGGTGGAGGGTTCGCGCGCGGCGACCTGGGCATGATCCTGGAGTCCAGCGCGCTGCAGGGCACGTTCACCAGGGGCGCGCAGGGCGGCGGCTGGGAGCTGCGCGGCACCGGCACCCCGGCGTCGACGGCCGGCCCGCGGTGCCGACGAACTCCGGCGCGGCCCTGTTCGTGCTCTCGGACGACCCGGCCAAGCAGCGCGCCGCGTGGGAGCTGATCCGGTTCCTGACCAGCGACGAGGCGTACGTCCAGATCTCCAGCAAGATCGGCTACCTGCCGCTGCGCACCGGGCTCGTCGACGACCCGGCCGGGCTCGCGCCGTGGGCCGCGGCCAACCCGCTCGTGCGGACGAACCTCGCGCAGATGGACGCCATGGAGCCGTGGGTGTCCTTCCCCGGCGAGACTACCTGCAGATCCGCGACGGGATGATGGCCGCGGTCGAGCAGGTCGTGCTGCAGGGCGCCGACCCGCAGGCGACCCTCACGGCGGCCGCGCAACGGCAGTCGGCGCTGCTCCCGGCGGGCGGCTGACCGTGCTCGTCGAGGTGGCCCCGCCGCCCGCGGCCCGGGCGGTCGTCCCGGCGCGGCGGCGGGGCCCGCGCGAACGGGCCCGCGCGCTCGTCCCGTACCTGTACCTCGCACCGGGGCTCGCCCTGCTCGTGACGTGGGTGTACCACCCGCTGGCCGAGACCGTGCAGCTGTCGTTCTTCTCGTGGAACCTGCTGCCGACCACGCCGATGGAGCCGGCCGGGCTCGCCACTACGCGCGCCTGTTCGCGCTGCCCGACTTCGGGGCCTCGGTCGGGCGGACGGTGCTGCTGGTGCTGGCGCTGCTGCCGTTCACGGTGGCCGTCCCGGTGCTGGTCGGGCTGCTCGCGCGGCGGGTGCGCGGCCGGGCCGCGGTGGTGTACCAGGCACTGGTGTTCTCGCCGCTGCTCATCGCGCCGGTCGCCGGCGCGGCCGTGTGGCAGTGGCTGCTCGACCCGCGCTCGGGCGCGGTCAACCAGGTGCTCGGCACCACCACGAACTGGCTGCAGGAGCCGGGGCCGGCGCAGCTCGCGATCGTCGTCGTCACCGGGTGGCACGTGCTCGGCTTCGCGGTGCTCGTCGTCGCGGCCGGGCTCGCCGGCATCGACCGCGACTACGCCGCGGCGGCCGCGCTCGACGGGGCGAGCCGGTGGCAGGTCACCCGCTGGGTGACGCTCCCGCTGCTCTCGCCGACGCTGGTGTTCCTCGCGCTGGTCACCGTGCTGCTCTCGGCGCAGTGGAGCTTCCCGCTGGTCGACACGCTGACCGGCGGCGGCCCGTCCGGCGCCACGACCACCGTCCACTACCTGCTGTGGGACTACGGGTTCGGTTCGTTCGACGCCGGGCTCGGCGCCGCGGCCGGGGTGATCTTCTTCCTCGGGTTCGGCGTGGTGGCGGCCGGGCTGGTCGCGCTGTCGGACCGCGTGAGCTTCCACGACAGCTGAGGGGACGACCGAGGAGACATGGACGAACCCGTCGGCGAGCGCTCCCGGGTCCGCACGGTCGCGGCGCACGTCGCGCTCGGCGGGCTCGGGGTGCTCTGCGCGTTCCCGATCTACTGGCTCTACGCCACGTCGCTGCGCGCGCCCGAGGACGTGTACTCGCCGGCCCCGCTGCCGTGGCCGCTCTCGGTGCAGAGCTACGCCGACGCGTTCCGGGTGCTCGACGTGGGCGGGCTGCTGCTCAACACCACCGTGATGGCGGCGTTGATCGCGCTCGGGCAGCTGCTCACCGGGCTGCTGGCCGGCTACGCGTTCGCGGCGTGGGACTTCCGCGGCACAGGGCTGCTCTACCTCGCGTTCGTGGCGACGTGGCTGGTGCCGTTCCAGGTGACGATGCTGCCCAACTACGTGCTGCTGGCCCGGCTCGGCGTGCTCAACACGATCGCCGGGGTGGTGCTCCCGTCGCTGTGCACGGCGCTGGCGGTGATGCTGCTGCGCCAGCACGTGCAGGCGTTCCCGCGGGAGCTGCTGGAGGCCGCGCGGCTGGACGGGCGCGGCTCGTGGTCCACGCTCTGGACGGTGGTGGTGCCGAACCTGCGGCCGGCGCTCGCGGCGCTGGGCATCCTGCTGTTCGTCAACGCGTGGAACGAGTACTTCTGGCCGGCGCTCGTGCTCCAGCGCAGCAACGCCGTGCTGCAGCTGGGGCTGCGCAGCTTCATGGGCACCGAGGGCAACGACTGGGGCCCGCTGATGGCGACCGCGGGGCTCGCGTGCCTGCCGGTGCTCGTGCTCTACCTGGTGCTGCAGCGCCAGATCGTCGACGGGTTCGTCCGCTCCGGCCTGCGCTAGGAGCGCCCCCGAGGTGCGGGCGAGTCACCGGCCCCGGCTGCACGATTCCGGCGACTCGCCCGCACCGATCCCGCGACTCGCGTGCATCCAGGCCGCGACTCGCGGGAGACCGGGGCCGGCAAGGATCAGCCGACGCCGGCGAGCTCGCGGCGGTCGGCGCCGAAGCCCGCCTGCTCCAGCGTGCAGCGCAGGTTGCGCAGGGCCCGGCCGCGGGTGGGCCCGATGCTGCCGATCGGGATGCCCACCACCTGCGACACCTCGATGTAGCCCAGCTCCGGCCGGAAGAACAGCGCCTGCACGAGCGCCTGGCGGCGCCGGCTCAGCGCGGCCACCGCGGCGTCGACGGCGAGCCGGGCCTCCTGCCCGACGACCAGCGCCTCCGGGTCGGGCACCACCGCCGCCCGCTCGCCGCCGGCCCGCTCGTCCGGCACCTCGCGGTGCGCGCGGCGCAGCAGCGCGAGGCACTCGCGGTCGGCGGTGGTGGCGAGCCAGCCGCCGAGCCGGTCCGGGTCGCGCAGGCTGTCCAGCCGTTCCAGCGCCCGCAGCCAGGTGTTCTGCACGGCGTCGGCGGAGTCGGCCGGCTGCAGCCGGTAGCTCGCGACCACCCGTCTGACCAGCCCGTCGTAGCGCGCGACGAGCTCGTTCCACGCGCTGCGGTCGTGCCGCCGGGCCTGCGCGACCAGCTCCGCCGTGTCGGGACGCGGGACGGCGCGGGGGGCGGGCGGAGCGGTCAGGGCGGCGGGCATGCTGACTCCCCCTCGGGGCCGGGGTCACGACTTCGCCATCCCACCTTGGACGTATGCGCTTGCAACCGTCTTGCAAGCGACATCTGCACGCAGCGGATGCAAGAACATCCACTCCGTGCACAGCGCTACCCCTGTTGCGCCCCCTCGCGGCCGCCGCGGCCCGTTCCCGCCAGTGCTCCGCCGCGGCCTCGTCGCCCGCAGCGGCGTACACGGTGACGGCCTCCTCCGCGATGCGGACCAGCTCCGCCGGGTTGCCCGCCGCCTTCTCCCACGCGACCGGCAGCACCTCCGCCAGCAGCGCCACCGCCCGCGCCACCTGCCCGGACGCGGCGAGCGCCCCCGCGAGCCGGCGCGCGGCGACCAGCGTGCTGGCGTGCGCGGCGCCCAGCTTCGTCCGGAAGATCGTGTGCGCCCGGGTCTGGGTGCGCGCCGCGGCGCCGGCCGACCCCGCCTCCGCCTCGGCGAGCCCGAGGTTCGTCAGCGCCATGGCGACGCGCGAGTCGTCCGGGCCGAAGACCCGCTCCAGGAGCCGGACGGCCCGCAGGTGCGCCTCGACCGCGCCCGCCACCTCGCCCTGCAGCCGCAGCGCGAACCCGAGCTTGTCGAACGCCTGCGCGGTGTCGGGGTGGTCGGGGCCGCAGACCGCGGTGAACACCTCGATCACCGTGCGCTGCAGCGCCACCGCCGCGGCGAGCCGCCCGCCGTCCTGCTCGACCATGCCCAGCCCGGCGGTCGCGTGCGCCCACTCGCGGTCGCCTCCGCG
Organism: Pseudonocardia sp. CNS-139; assembly: GCA_001942415.1. Lineage (GTDB taxonomy): Bacteria > Actinomycetota > Actinomycetes > Mycobacteriales > Pseudonocardiaceae > Pseudonocardia. The sequence goes on along the minus strand of MKJX01000184.1, from coordinate 95,798 downwards.
GCCCTGCCCCTCGAACAGCTCACGGGCCTGCCGGAGGGCCTGCCCGGCCGGGCCGAGCCGGCCCGCGGCCCACAGCGTGTAGCCGAGGTCGGTGAGCACGGTCGGGACGCGGTCGTCGCGGCCGGCCTTGCGCAGCGCCACCAGCGCGCGCTCGTGCGCCGCGATCGCGCCGTCGATGTCGTCGGCGCAGTTCAGGACGTGCCCGAGCCGGTTGTAGGCGTGCGCGAGCCCGGCGTCGTCCGGGTCGAGCAGCACGTCGAGGATCTCGACGGCCCGCCGGTGCAGGTCCATCGCCTCCGACAGCCGCCCGGACGCGTCGAACGCCTCCCCGAGCTGGCACAGCAGCCGGCCCTCCTGCACCCGGTCGCTCCACTCGCCCTGCCGGCGCACGAGCCGCAGCGCCGCCTCCAGCACCTGGATCGCGGCCGGGTACAGCGCGCGGGCCGCGTACCGGGACGCCAGCTCCGCGAGCGAGTCGACGAGCCCGGCCGGCGCCGCGCCGAGCTGCTCCCCGTGCCCGGCCAGGACGATCAGGTGCGCCGCCGTCGCCACCCACGCCGTGCCGGACCCGCCCGGGGTCAGCGCGCACAGCCCGACGGCCTCCTCCAGGCGCAGCCGCCGCAGCGGCGCCGGGAGCCGGGCCCGCACCACGTCCTGCACGAGCCGGTGGACGCGCAGCACGTTGCGGTCGCGGTCGACCAGCGACAGCCGCAGCAGCTCGGCGACCGCGTCCTGCAGGTCCAGCTCGTCCTCGGTGAGCGGGGCGAGCAGGTCCAGCGCGACCGCGTCCGACGCCAGGAACGCCATCACCTCCAGCACGGCCGCCGCCCGCGGGGCGCGCCGACCCAGCCGCTCGAACGCCAGGTCCCAGGTGGTCGCGACGGTCGGCCCGGACGTGCCGGTGTCGCGCAGCAGCACGTTGGTGCTGGTGCGCCGGTCCCGGAACAGCCGGACGTAGTCCGGCACCGGCATCCCGGTCTGCTCGATGTAGGCGCAGGCCTGCTCCAGGGCCAGCGGCAGGTCGCCGACCAGCTCGGACAGCGCGTCGGCGCCGCGCTCGTCGTCGTCGCCCGTGCGGGCGAGCACGTACGCGACCGACTCGTCGCGCGCCAGCGGCGGCAGCACGACCGGCCGCGCGTAGCGCCGCCACGCCGGGTTGCGCGAGGTGATCAGGACGTCCCCGTGCCGGGCGGTCGGCAGGTACGGCTCGACGAGGTGCGGGTCGTCGACGTTGTCGAAGACGAGCACCCAGCCGGGGTTGCGGTCCAGCTCGGTCCACAGCGCGGCCCGGACGTCCTCCTCGCGCTCGTGGTGCGGCACGCCGAGCGCCGCGGCGAGGTCGGCGAGGCTGGTCGCGGTGCCCGCCGGGTCCTCCGCGGCGACCCACCAGGCCAGCCGGCCCTCCCGGTGCCGCCGGTGGGCCAGCTCGATCGCCAGCTCGGTCTTGCCGACCCCGCCCAGGCCCGCGAGCGCGATCGCCCCGGGCCGCCCGGCCTGCGCGTCCAGGGCCCGGTCCAGCTCGGCGAGCTGCACCTCCCGGCCGGTGAACGCCCGGTTGCGCGGCGGCAGGTTCGCCGGGAGCACCCGCACCGGCACCGCGGCGGGGCCCGGCGGCTCCTGGGCGAGCACCGCCGCGTGCGCGCGGCGCAGCGCCGGGGTCGGGTCCACGCCGAGCTGCTCGGCCAGCGCGCGGCGGCACCGCTCGAACGCCGCCAGCGCGTCGGCCTGCCGGCCCGCCGCGTACAGCGCCGTGACCAGCCGGACGGCCAGCGACTCGCGCAGCGGGTCGGCCGCGGCGAGCCGTTCCAGCAGCGGGACGTCCTCGGCGGCGCGGCCCAGCCGGTGGTGCGCGTCGGCGAGCAGCTCGGCGGCGGCGACCCGCTCCTCGTTCAGCCGCGCGGCGACCGGGTCGAGGAACGGCGTGTCGCCCAGCCCGCCGAACGGACGCGGCCCGGTCCAGCGGGAGAGCGCGCTCTCCAGGGCGAGCGCGGCGTCCGGGTCGTCGCCGCGGGCGAGCGCGGCCCGCCCCCGGGCGGCGTCGGCCTCGAACGCGGTGGCGTCCACCTGCACCGCGCCCAGCACGTACCCGCCGCTGCGGCGGAGGATCGCGTCCGGCCCGAGCGCCCGGCGCAGCCGCGACACGTAGGCGTGCACCGACGTGACGGGCGCGGGGATCGCGTGCGGCCCCCACACGTCCTCGACGATCTGCTCGACGGACACGACGTCCCCGCCGCCGGCGAGCACCCGGGCCAGCACGGCCCGCTGGCGGGGCCCGCCGAGCCCGGCGTCGCGCCCGTCGACGGCCGCGGCGAACGTGCCGAGCACACGGATCTCCACCCGGGCCGCGGGTCCGGGGTCGGGACGGGGGTCCGGTGCGCCGATGTCAGCCTCCTGTGGACCCGGCGGCGAAGCCGATGTCGACCGTGTACCCGAACGCGCCTCCGTCGGGGCAGACCACCTCGACCGCGTCGGTCAGCACGCGGTGCAGCCGCAGCCAGTCCTCCGCCACGCCCGCCGCGACGGCCGCGTCGAGGTCGTGGACGAGCCCGGGCGCGGTGATCCGGCAGCCGGGGCCGGGCGTGAGCGTGACGTGCAGCCCGCCGGGCCCGGTGAGCCGGAACGCGCCCGCGTCGCCGCCGCGCGACTGGAACGCGCCGGTGGTCAGCGCGGCGCGCACGTCCGCGCAGAACTCGTTGCCGACGAGGTGTCCGGCGGGCACGTCCGCGTAGCGCACGTCGAGCCGGGCGCCGCGCAGCCGGAACTCCTTGGTGAACGCGGGCCCGTCGTGCCAGACCACACCCGTCGCCTGGCCCGGGACCGGCGCGGCCTTGCCGGCGCGGTCGAGCGCGCACGCCGCCGCGAACGTGGCGTCGTCGACCGTCTCCGCAGGCTGGGGTCCCACCGCCGGCCCGTAGGTGTACCGGACCACCGGCTCGGCCGGGTCGACGTCGGCGACGTACTCGTCGAACGTGTCCGGGTAGAGCCACTCGCGCGGCGACGGCTGCCGCGGCCGGTCCTCCACCCGCAGCCCCACCCGCGCCGCGGCCTGCCGCAGGTCGGACCCGACGTAGAGGTGGTTGGGCGTGAGCACGGTGTTCTCCAGCACGCCGCCGTCGCTGGTCAGCCAGTCCAGCGGGGGCCGCCCGGGCACCGGCCCGGTCCACTGGAAGGTCTTGGGCGTGCCGCTCACGCACGCGGCCCGCCCGGTGCGCCGGTCGGCGGCGAACAGGTGCGTGACGCGGCCGCCGTTGCGGTCGAGCACCGCGAGCGTGTCGCGGTTGTAGAGCACGTCGGTGGGCAGCAGGTCGCGGTCCCAGTGCAGGCCGTCGGGGCCGCCGAGCCCGGCCGCGCGCAGCTGGTCGAGCAGCGGCCCGCCGTTGACGAACGTGCGGTCCGCGCCGTCCGCGCCGGCGGTGCGCGCCCACCCGGCCCACACGGCGGCCGCCAGGTACACGTGCGCGTTGCGCAGCTGGATGCTCGCCGCCACCACGAAGTCCTCCGGCGAGATCACCCCGCACCGCCGGTTGACGAAGCCGCCTTCGAGGGGCTCCTTGTTCCACATCATCTCGTGGTGCAGCGCGAGGAACGTCATCCACGCGAGGTCGACCATGCCCGGGTCGGGCTCGACGTCGAAGCCGGGCGCCTTCGGCGGCCAGCCCACGAGCGCCTCCTCGACGTCGCGCGAGAGGTCCCCGAGCGGCGTGTCGAGCCACAGCGAGCGGGTGGCCGCCCACTGCCGCTCCCACGTGTCGAAGTGCAGGAGGTTGCCGTAGAGGTCGCGTTCCATCGCCCCCGCCGGGTCCACGGACGGGCAGGTCGCGCTGGCCAGCGCCGCGGGCAGCGGCACGGGCCGGGCCGCGGCCACGTCGCGTCCGCGACCGTCACGACCCGCACCCACGGGTGGTCGCGCAGCCAGCAGAGCGTCGCCTGGTACTTGTCGTTGAAGTGCACGGGACGGCCCGAGTAGTCGCCGTCGAACCAGCCGTTGCCCGACGCCTTGTCGGCGTCGTCGCCGTACACGAGCAGCACCGGCGACGACCCGGACGCCGCCTGCTGCGCGATCTCCTGGGCGTTGCGGTGCAGGCCCTGCAGGAACACCTCGCGCAGCCGCCGGGCCGCCTTGCCGCGCTCGGCCTCGTCGTCGGAGCCGCCGACCATGGCCTCGCGCACGGCGTCCTCGATCGGCAGCACGGTCGCGCCGGTGCGCGGGTCGCTCAGCAGCCGGTTGCCGGCGAACCCGGGGCCCGCCTCCGGGAAGAACGGGCGCTGCAGCCCGCTCGCGTCGCCGGCCTCGAAGCACAGCGTGGAGCGGTCGAGCACGAGGTAGCGGACCAGCTCGGGGTGGGCGGCGAACACCTCGTGCTCCTGCGGGGTGCCGCCGTAGAGCCGCTGGTCGGGGTAGTAGCAGGCGAGCCCGTCGGCCGGCGAGCCGGGCAGCAGCGCGCCGATCACCTCGTGCCCGCGCCGGATCTCCTCGCGGTTGGTGGTGGCCGTGTAGTACGGCGTGCGGTGCGCGCCGTACCCGGCGTTGACCGGCACCACGACACCGCGGTCGGCGACGTCGCGGCGGATCTCCGCGAAGTCCTGCGGGCAGTCGTGGGCGATCATCGTGAGCACCGGCGCGTTGAACGCCCACATGCTCGGCACGCCGAAGTAGCGGTGCCCCTCGAACGTCAGCGCGTAGCCGTCGGGGTCGCCGTCCTCGCCGCTGCCGGGCCGGCTCGACCACGTCCCGAACTCGTCGCGCATCGTCACGCCGGTGTAGGTCCGCGGCGGGTCGTAGCGGTCCACGGGCGCCCCGAACAGGTCGTTCAGGCCCTGGATGCAGTAGTTGACGATCATCAGCCAGACCGGGCGCGGCGGGCCGGCGGCCAGGTCGACCGGGCTGCCCGGGTCCCACTCGGGCGCCTGCACGCTGACGGCCGGCAGCGACCCGTCGGCCGGCGCCGGCACCGAGACCAGCACCGCGTCGAGCTGGCGGTCCAGCAGCGGGACGAGCACCGGCTCGTCGGGACGCGCCCCGCCGCGGTCGGCCCCGACGTCGACGACCGTGCCCCCGACCGTGATCCGCACCGGCGGGCGGTCGGCGTCGCGGCCGGGCAGCACGGTCGAGAGGAAGTCGACGCGCACGTGGTCGACGCCGCCGGAGCGCGTGTGCATCAGCGTCCAGTGCCGCAGCTCGGGCAGGTCACCGGGCCAGTCCCCGGGCACCCGCACGGCGCGCACGTCGTCGGCGCCGAACTCCGGGAGCGACGCGCGCACCGCGTAGGCCGCCTCGGCCGGGCCCGCCACCATGCGCGTGCTCGCCCGCACCGCGTACGTCACCAGCGCGTCCTTCGGCAGGCCGCGCACAGTGACCCGGTGGAAGCCCTTCTCCGGGCCGGCGTCGAGCACCGCGCGGTCCAGGTCGACGACGTGCCGGCGGGCGTCGAGCACGTCGGGCTCGCCGCGCAGCGGGGAACGGCGGCGCGCCTCGCGGGCGAGGATGCTGCGGTTGAGCGCCTCGACCCCGCCGTCGTCGCTGGTGTAGCGGCGCGGCCCGGCCGGCTCCGGCGGGTCGGTGCGCACCTCGACCTCGACGCGCGCGGTCTCGCCCCACGCGCTCACCACGCCGATCGGCACGACGAGGTCGACGAGCGCGGGGTCGGTGACGCCGTCGGGCCCCTGGTGCGCGACGACGCGCGGCAGCGTGTCGGTCTCGGCGTGCCAGCACGCCAGCACGACCGAGCCGTCCCGCCGGACGACTCCGCGGGCCCGCTCGAACGTGCCGCCGGGCGGCGTGCACACCGGTAGCTGCCCCTCCCTCGGCGGTACGGCGTCCGTCATGCGGCCCTCCCCTGTCGGCGCGTGGACGGGCGTGCGGCGGTGGGTACGCCAGCGTCCCGGTGCGAGCCCGGAGGGTCAACCGGTCCCGCTTCCGGCGGACGGGCCGGCGATCACCCCCGCGATCACCCCCGGATCAGGTCGGGATCACCGCGCCGGGGGTTACGTCCGCCAGCTTGCCGCACGCCCGGCGGGCCCGGTCAGGCGGCGCCGCCCGGCCCGGCGGGGACCTCGGCCGGGACCGCGACGGGGGCCCGCGCCGGGGCCGGCGGCGTCGCGCGCAGCGCGGCCAGCGCGGCGGGCCACGCGGCGTCGCCCCAGTAGTCGCCGTGCCCGCGCAGGGCGTCCAGGGGGCGCTGCTGCTGGGCCGCGTCGGGCAGCGGCGGGTCGAGCAGCCGCCAGTCCGGCCCGTACTCGCGGCGGGCGCCGGCGGCCTCGTCCCGGTCGGCGTAGGTGTCGCCGGGACTCTTGCCGACCCAGCCGGCCGCGGTCGCGGGCGTGTGCTGCCAGCTCAGGACGGGTCCGGCGAGGTGGTCGGTGTCGCGGTAGAGGTTGCGCCACGCCCCGCCGAGCCGCCGGTGCAGCGCCTCGATCGCGCGGAGGTTGACGTAGGCCGGGAACGCGCGGGCGAACATCACCTGCAGCTGCGAGCCGAGCGTCAGCAGCCCGACCCGGTCCAGCAGCACGCGGTCGGCATCGGCGCCGGAGCGCGCGCACCGGACCAGCGCCGCGAACGCCAGCAGGCTGCCCTGGCTGTGCCCGCACAGCACCAGATCGCGGCGCACCGGGTCGCGGCGCACCAGGTCGCGGACACCCGGACCGCCCGGCCCGGCCGGGATCCGGTCCAGATGCCAGTGGATGCGCGTCTCCAGGTCGGGCACGGCCCGCTGCGAGTACGCCGGCGGCACGAACGGGTGCACCGCGCGCGGCCAGAACGACACCACGTCCCACACGACGTTCACCGAGCGCCGGGTCGACTCCCCCAGCAGCGCGCCCCGGCCGAGCATCACGAGCGCGCCGGCCAGCCCGGTGAGCGTGAGCGTCCCGGCCCAGAGCACCAGCCGGTGGCCGGCCCGCCGTAGGACTGCGACTGGGACAGCGCGTCGAGCCAGCCGGGCAGCCGCTGCGGCTGCCCGCCCCACAGCTGCGGCCACAGCTCCGCCACCGTGAACGCCGAGAGCAGCGCGCCGACCCCGGTGAACAGCGCCAGCGGCCCCACCAGGTGGGTCTTGAGCCGCGCCTTCCACATGCCGAACGCGATGTGCCCCAGCCACCGCTTCGGCACCCGCGGGTCCTGCTCGCCGTCCCGGAGGTACTGCTCCCGCGCGCGCTCCAGGAACCCGCTGCGCTGCGCCCGCCACACGAGCGCCCCGACCGCCGCGACCAGCACGATCAGCGCCGTCGTCACACCCCACGAGTGCACGATCCGGGAGAACAGCTCCGGCACCCGCACCGAGCCGCCGCCCGAGCCGCCGCCCCAGGTGTCGAGCAGCTGCGCCGCGGCGGTCGCGAACGCGCCGGTGTACCCGACGCCCACGAACAGGCCCAGCGCCGTCACCAGCGTGGCCGCGAACCCGCCCGCGTACGGCGCGAAGTCCGGGTTCTCCCGCGCCCGCGAACGCCGCTCCTCGTAGAGCACCACGACGTTCGCGACCGCCAGCACCGCCAGACCGCCGATGCCCGCGCACAGCGCCGCGAACACGGCCGCGTCGATCCCCGGCCAGTGCGGCTCGCCCGCCGGCACCGGCGGCAGCGCCGTCACCCGCACCGCGGCCAGCACGAACGCGGCCCCGCCGACCCCGGCCAGCACCGTGGCCAGCAGGTCGGCCCGCTTGTGGAAGAGGTCCTTGAGCCGCTTGAGCCGCCCCGGCCCCACGTCGACGCTCGCCGACTCCTCCGGGTCGCCCAGCAGCACCACGACCAGCACCACCACCGCGAGCACGGCCAGCGTCAGCCCCAGCGCCCACGGCGGGGCCACGTCCGGTGCCGGGCCGGCGGGCGCGTACCCCAGCGCGGCCAGCACCAGCAGCCCCGCCGCGATGTGCAGCAGCCGCAGCGCGGGCGCGTCCGGGTCGCCGCCGAAGAACCCCGGCCGGGCCAGGTCCGACGGAAGGTCCTGCGTCCAGAACTCGCCCGGCATCCCGGCCCCCGCCGCGTCCGGCACGTGCCGCAGCCGGTCGTCGCGCTGCTTGCGCACGGACGGCTCCGCGTCGTCCTCGTCCCGGCCGCCCACCAGCCGGGCCCGGCCCAGGAAGTTGCACACCAGCAGCGCCGCCGCCGGCGCCAGCAGCGCCGCGAGCGGCACCAGGTCGTACGGGAAGGCCGCGAAGCCCTCCCGCGGACCGACGAACTGCCACGCCCACAGGTCCATCGCCGCGACCGCCGCGCACAGCACGATCAGCACCGTCAACGCCAGCCCGATCAGCCGCAGCATCGCCCCCGCCACCGCGTGCCCGGCCTTCGCGACCGTGGTGGACGGCGGATCCAGCATGAACTGCGCCGCGTTGACCAGCCCGAACGGCATCAGCACCAGCCACAGCGCCTGGCTCCAGCTGCCGGAGGTGAACCGGCCCCAGTGGTAGCCCTCCACCGCCTGCCCGTCCGGCCCGGGCAGCTCCGCCCCCCGCTCGTCGACCCGCCGGAACAGCGCCCGAACTCGTCGCCCGCCACCTGCCGGACGCGGTTGCCGTCCAGCATGTTCTCCGGCGCGCCCCGCTCACCCCGTGGACGCGCAGCTCCACCCACGCATCGGCAGTGCCGGGCATCTCCGCCACCCCCTCACCGGTCCGCTCCGACCCGTGTGGTGACGAGCAGCCGGCGCCGCCGGTGATACACACGGACGGGGTGGATCATGCCCGCCGTCGCGGGCGGGGGCCGGGTCAGCCCGGGATCACGCCGGCCGGGGCGCGAACAGCACGGGGCACGGCGCGTGCTGCAGCGCGCTGCTGGCCACCAGCCCGAGGCGGGCCGGGAGCCGGCGGCGCGAGCCGCCGAGCACCAGCAGGTCGGCGTCGAGCGCCTCCCCGACCAGCTCGTGCGGGCGCAGCCGCAGCAGCCGGGTGGTCACGGTGCACCCGGGGTAGGCGGACGTGACCCGGTCGGCCGCCGCGGCGAGCACCCGGTGGCCGCGCTCGACGGCGTCCGGGAGGCCGACGCTGCGCTCCCCGAACGAGAGCGGCACGCCGTGCGCGAGCACGAGGGACGCGTCGAGCCGGCCGGCCGCCTCCGCCGCCTCGGCCAGCACGTGGCCGTCGACCGCCAGGTCGCGCACGGCGGCGACGACCTTGCCGCGGTGCGACGGGCCGGGCGGGCCGGCGGGCGCGGCCGGGCCGGTGCGGAGGACGAGGACGCTGCACCCGGCCAGCCCGGCGACCGTGCGGATGCGCTCCTCGGGGGCGCCGGGCGCGGGCTGCAGCCGCACGGGGCGGCCGGTGCCCTCGCACCAGTCGGCGACCCATCCCGGCACGTCCGGTTGCTCCGTGACGACGACGAGGGCGTCGTGGTCGGGCGGGGCCGCGGCCGGACGCGTGGCGAGCGTGCCGTCGAGTCCGGTGCCGTGGAACCCGTTGCCGTTCGCGAGCGCAGAACCGCGCGCGCCCATTGGCGATCTCCTCTCACAGGGGGATTGCCCGGCGACGGAAGGTGGGTCCGCGTCGCACCTGGCCGACCGTTCTCCTCCTCGCCTGCGTCGGCCAGCGTACCGGGCGGCTATCACCCGGACGGGCCGCATCCACCCCCGACACACCACCCGGTCGGGTGCGTGATTCGACCCGGTCGGAGGTCCGCTGCGTCCGATCCGTCCGCAAGATTCGGTTCGTGCCCTTCGGCGGGGGAGCCGGACCGGCGGTGTGATCTTGGACTAGCCTTGACGCGCCGCCGCGGGGCGGCGCCGGAGCGAGAAGAGAAGAGGGCCAGGGGGCCAGTGAGCGATCCAGAGACCTCGCGGCAGGAGCACGGGAACGGGCCGCAGCAGCTGCCTCCGGAGATCGACATCACGGTGCCCTCGGTGGCGCGTGGCTACGACTACGGTCTCGGCGGCAAGAACAACTTCGAGGTGGACCGCGCCGGCGTGAACGCGCTGGTCCAGGCGTTCCCCGGGGCACTGGAGCTGGGGTTCGCGAACCGCCGCTTCCTCCAGCGCGGCGTCCGGTACCTCGTTGCCGAGGCGGGCATCCGGCAGATCCTCGACATCGGCTCCGGGCTGCCGACGGTGGGCAACGTGCACGAGATCGCCCACGAGATCGACCCGGCCACACGCGTGGTCTACGTCGACCACGACCCGATCGTGCTGGCGCACGGCCGGGCGCTGCTGGCCGACAACCAGACCACCACGGTCATCCAGGCCGACGCGGTCGAGCCGGAGACCATCTTCGAGCACCCCGAGACGAAGCGGTTCATCGACTTCGACAAGCCCTTCGCGGTGCTGCTCGCCGGGCTCCTGCACCACCTCTCCGACGAGCAGGACCCGCAGGGCATCACCGACTACGTGCGCAGCCGGCTCACCCCCGGCAGCTACCTGCTGGTCACCAACTTCCTCAACGACGACGACCCGCGCGCCGCCGAGGTGCAGGCGATCATCAACAACGGGTTCGGCACCGGCTTCTTCCGCACGTGGGAGCAGCAGCGGGCGTACTTCGACGGCCTGGAGCTCGTCGAGCCCGGCCTCACGTACGCCAACGACTGGCGCCCCGACGGCCACACGTCCCGCGACAGCCCGTGGCACACGTTCAACTGCGGCGGGATCGGCCGCAAGCCCTGACCCGCGGTCGCCCCGCCGCTACCGGCCGCGGGCGCCGTCGAGGAACACCGACGTGATCGCGGCGGCGGCCTGCTCGGTGCCCAGCCGCTCGTGCAGGTCCTGCCCGACCACGCCCTCCACCAGCGCGATGTAGACGTCGAGCAGGACGTCGGCGCCGAGGTCCGTGCGCAGCGTGCCGTCGGCCGCACCCCGCTCGAAGAGCTGGTGCAGCGGCGCCCGCAGCCGCGCGGTGATCTCGTCGGTCGCCTCCGGCTCGCGGGCGGTGTGCGCGAGCGCCCGGTACTTCCCCGCGGCCCCGAGCACGGCCCGCCCGACCCGGGCGAGCCCCTCCGCGACGTCGACGCGCTCCAGGTGCGCCTCCGCCAGCCGGTCCGCCAGCTCCGCCAGCGCCGCTCTGCCGAGGGCCCGCACCAGCTCCTCCCGGTTGGGGAAGTAGCGGTAGAGGGTGGTCCGTCCGACCCCGGCGGCCGCGGCCACGTCGCCCATGCTCGCGGCGTCGCCCCGTTCCGCGAGCACCGTGGCCGCCGCGTCGAGGATGGCGGCGGCCACGTGGTCACGCAGGGTCCGGTTCCTCGTCACGAACTCACGGTAGTGCTCCGGACGACGTTCCGTCACGAAACAGCGGCGTCCCCGGGCCCGGCGTGGACCCGTCGGCAACCGGTTCTCGCCGTACGCGACGAGGACGCGACCGCTACCCGGGCGGCGCCGGGTCGAGCCGGAACGCCGCCCGCCCGTGGCGCACGCCGTTGACCTGCAGCTCCAGCGCGTGCTCGCCCGGGTGGTGGGTGCGCGTGGTGACGGGCGCGAACGACCGGCGCCGGGTGAACGCGGCCGACTCACCCGGCCCGAGCGTGCGGGTGGCCAGCTTGAACACCTTCGGCGCGAGCGAGCCGTCGGCCTTGCGGTAGTGCACGACGTAGTCGATCGCCAGCGTGACGGGCGCCGCGCCCCGGTTCTCCACGGCCGCGTCGAACCACAGGTCCGCGCCCTCCACCACCACGGTGGCGGCCAGGTCGGGCCCGCGCACCACGACGCGTCGGTGCCGCCCGCGCCACCGAACCCCAGCAGCCGCAGCGCGTCGGGGTCGCCGCGCTTCACGAGCGTGCGCAGGGCGTGCCGGACCACCCGGGGCGTGGTGGCGGCGCCGTCGCCCAGCCAGCGCGCCGCCGTGGCCGTGGCCAGCGCCGGGTGCGCGTGGCTGACGTCGTTGAGGTGGTTGGCGACCGACCGGCGCACGGCCTCCGACGGGTCGGCGTGCAGCGCGTCGAGCACCGGGAGCGTGGCGTCGGGCCGGTCGAGCAGCGGCCGCACCCGCCGCGCCCACGGCAGCCGCGGCCGGGTGCCCTCGCTGGCCAGCCGGCGCACGGCCTCGTCGGGGTGGGCCGTCCAGCCCTCGACCGTGCGCAGCGCGCGGTCGAGGTCGGCGGCCAGGAACGCGCGGATCGCGAACTCGGCCGTGAGCCGCGGCGTCAGCTCCGCGAGCAGCGCGAGCCCGTCGTCGAACGCGCGGTCCGGCGCGTCGGCGGCGAGCGCACGCACCGCCACCGCCTCCGTGACCGGCCAGATCATCCAGCCGGTGAGCCCCGGCGACGCCAGCGCGTCGCGGACGGCGGCCGCGAACTCCGGGTAGCGGGCGGGCAGGTCCGCGAGCAGCGCGTCGCGCACGATCCGGACCCGCTCCCCCAGCGCCCGCCCGGCGACCTCCGCGACGCTCGCGCGCACACGCGGCAGCGGCCGCCCCGGCTCGGCCGCCGCGAGGCAGGCCAGCAGGTCCTCGACGACCGGGGACGGGAGCAGCGCGTCGGCCGATGCACCTCCACTCACGCCGCGACGATCGCAGACGGCACCGACGGTTTCTCCGGCGGACGTCCAGGCCCCAGACGCTACGCACCTCCACCCTCCTGGGTGAGCCGGGATCGCAGCGCCTCGGACTTCGCGTCGGTGAACTCGGCGAGCAGACCCAACGCCTCCTGCCTGCACCGCAGTGCGTCCTCCCGCGCATCGAGCCCGGAGAGCTCATGGGCGAGGTGCGCGAGGTTCCTGGCGAGCTTCCAGCGATCTCCCAGCTGCCGATGCGTCGCGATGACCTGACGGTAGAAGTCGACCGCGTCCCTCCCCCGTCCGAGATCGCCGTAGGTCAGCCCTGCTCCTTCGAGGGCCATCGCCTCGCGGCTGCGATCACCGTTCTGACGGCAGCTGACCGCGGCCGCTGGTACGAGACCAGAGCCGATCCCGCGTCGCCGACGGCTCGTTGGGCCCGGCCCAGGTAGAGCAGCGCAGTCGCCTCCCACAGCGGGTTCCTCATCTCACGGCTGATGTCGACGGCTTCCGCTGCGACCGTCAGCGCCGTGCCGGAGTCTGCGCTGATACGCGCGAGATAGCTGATGGCGGTGAGCACCATGGACTCGTAGAGGTGGTCGCCGAGGGCCCGGAACATACCGAGCGATCTCGTCAGGTGTTCCTCGGCCTCGTCCGGGCGCCGCAGTTGCGCACAGGTGTATCCGATGCTGTAGAGAACCGTTGCGTGCCAGCTCCGCTCGGAGAGCCCCTGCACCACGGACAACGCCTCGGAGAGCGCGTCGTGGGCATCCTGGAGACGATGCCGGAACAGGTGCACCCAGCCGAGTCCGTTCAGCACCTTCACCACGCCGGGCAGATCGCCGAGGTCGCGGTAGATGGTGACCGCGTTCTCGTGATGCACGACGGCCTCGTCCAGCTGCATCGTCATTCGACACAGGCGTCCGAGGCTTTCGTGCATCGCCGCCTCGTCCGCCTGAACGCCCAGCTGGCGCGCGCAGTCCAGACCGATCTGCGAGGTCGACCGCCAGTCGTTGAAGTCGTTGTACGTGGCGTAGATCCGCTCCGACACCGCCGCGAGACGCCACGCCGTCCGCAGTTGTCCGATCCCGGCCGCCGCTCGCACGGCCGCCTCGAGATTCGACTTCTCCTCCGCGTACCACTGGGCCGCCCGGGCGTGGTCGGCGAACTCGGGGACCGCCGTTCCGGATTCAGCAGGATCCAACTCGAAGAGCAGCGTCGTGTCGTGGGCGACGGCGAGCGCGCAGCGGTACGCCGAATGCAGGTACCAGGTGCAGACCCGCTCGACAGCGGCGAGCTGCTCCTCCTGCGGAACCTCGTACTGCGCACGATCCACCGCGTATGCGCGAAGCAGATCGTGGAACCGATATCGGGCGAACCTGGTGGACTCCAACAGGCACGCCCCCGCGAGCAGGTCGAGCGCGGCCCGAACCTCGCGGGTGCTTCGACCGGTCAGGGACTCGGCGGCGGCCTCGCTGAACTCGGCACCCGGATGCAGTCCCAGCAGGCAGAAGATCCGGGCGGCATCCTCGGGGAGCGCACGGTACGACCAGGCGAACACGGTGTGGACCGCTTCGGCCTCGTCCGGGTCGCCGGTCGAGAGGGTGTTCCAGAGCGCCGACTCGTCGCGCAGGTCGGCGATGAGCCTGCTCAACGGCATGGCAGGGCGGCCGGCGGCCCGCTCTGCGGCAATCCGGAGCGCCAACGGCAGATACGCACACAGGCGGGCCAGCTCGGCGACATCGGCGGGATCGTCGCCGGTCCGGTACTCCCGAACGGTCGCGCTCAGCAGTTGGACGGCCTCGGACTCGCTCAGCGTGTCGAGCGTTCTCCGCCGGGCGCCCTGCCGGACCGCCAACCCTTGAAGGTGGCTGCGGCTGGTCACGACCGCGAGGCTCCGGCCCGACCCGGGAACCAACGGCCGAACCTGTGCCGAGCTCCCCGCGTTGTCGAGGATGATCAGCATGCGTCGCTCGGCAAGCGCCGACCGGTAGAGGCCGGACTTCGCCTCCACGTCGGCCGGAACCGCGGCGGCCGGGACGCCGAGCGCATGCAGGAACCGCTCCAGAGCCTGGTCCGGCGGCACCGGCGGTCCCGGGTCGTAACCTCTGAGATCGATGTAGAGCTGCCCGTCGGGGAACTGCTCCCGCACCCTGTGCGCCCAGTGCAGCGCGAGCGACGTCTTGCCCACACCGGCGGTTCCGGCGATCACATAGACCACGAGGTTCTCGTCGCCCACGAGGAGCTCGTCGAGTGCGGTGAGCTCGGAGAGCCGGTTCACGAAGACCCGGACGCCGCGCGGCAGCTGCAGCGGGGGACCGCCGCGCTGACTTCCGTAGTAGAAGTGAATGCCGCCGGCGACGTCCCGGGCCTGCACGATCTCACCCGAGCCACCGTGCACCTGCGAGTGGGTGTTGTCGTGCCCGCGGCCGTCCGAAGTCTCCGTCACGTCAGTTGTCCATGGCCGCGGCCGTCAGGTCGGGTATCCCGCCACCCGGTCGTTGATCACGTATTCCGTGCGAATGCGCCGCTGCGTGGTCCATCCCACCTCCGGCCGGCTCCGACCGCGGTCAGTTGCGCGGTATCGCCAGCTCGTTGCCGCGGATGTCGGCCAGGAGCCGCGCAAGCGGGAACGACCCGGCGTGGAACTCGCGCCATGCCGTTCTCGCCTGCTCCAGACGCTCCGGATGGTCGTTCCGGTTGATGTAGAGCAGGCGGCCGTCCACGTCGTAGCTCAGGTCGACGACAATGGTGTCGTCGAACAGCCAGGTGTCCGTGTGGACGACGTCGGGCACGTCTTCCCGGTAGATGAACCTGATGTCCTCGCCCGCCGCACCGTTGACCGCGTAGTACCAGTCGATCTCGAACTGGAGATAAGGGGTCAACGTATGATCGATGATGTGCACGCGGCCCATGTACCTGCCGTCGGCGACACATGCCCTGATGTTCGCCGCCCACTCCGCGTTGCGCCCCACGGGCAACGGCCGGCCCGCGAGATAGTGCTCGAAGTTCTCGCGTTCCTCCTCGACCGTGTAGACCGGAAGTGTCTCGATCCGGGTCGCGGACTTCGTGAAGCTGACGAAAAGCTCGCCGAACTGGTCCATGCTCAGAATGATGGGGGCGTCTCCTCGGTAGGGGTGGCCAGGCGGGACACGGCCGTGGACCAGCCGTTATCGACCGAGTGCGCGTTCGAGGATGTATCGGGGGATCTCCACGGCCCCTTCCCCGGGGGGCAGCTGCAATCCGGCCTTCCCGGGGTCGACGTCGAAACCTTGCACCACGATGGTGCCGTTCTCGGTCTCGTACACCGCGGGGCACGGTCCATTGCCGCAGCCGGATCCGCCGATTTGTGTGAGTTTCACGGTGTTCTCTCGATGGTGGCGGTGCAGGGGACGTCGAGTTTAGCCGGGAGTCGTCGCGCCGGACAACCGCGGACACCCTCTTGCCCCAGTCCGACCAGGCTATCCCCTCGGGCGGCCATCGCCGAAGGAGATGCCGCCCTGCACATCACGAGCCTGTACCACGTTGCCACTGACGGAACCGGAGAGGTTGTTGACGACGCCGCCGTCCTCGGCGCGCATCGACAATCCCTGCCACAGAGCGCGGACCGCGTCGCCGAAGTCCGGGTCCTCCTCCGCGACCTCGGCCAGTGCCGCGCGCAACGTCGCGACGTGCGCATCGGTCGGTCGGCCGCGGCCGCCGACAGCGCCTCCTCCGCCGCGGGCCGGCCCCGGAAACGTCCCCGCACGAACTCGACCAGCGCCGCTATCGCCGCTTTGCTCCCCTCGGCCAGTCCCTCGGCGGTCTTGGTCGCCAATGCGAGTGCGACCGAGGCCAACACGTCTTCGTCCATGCCGACGAGTCCCCTCCGATTGGCACGACATACACCGACTCCGGCTCGGACGAGGATCGTAGTGGCCGGCGGCGAACCGGCCACCGGTGCACGGATACGCGTGGAATTCCCGCGCGCCGCCGAGTGCCGCTACACCATGCGCCCGTCGGGCGCGCTGTGCCGGCCGGGCTCCGTCCCGTACAGGCCCGAGAACGCCGTCGGGCCCAGCTCGTAGGCGGTCTCGGCGTGCTCGTACTCGTCCACGCCGCGCACCTCGCTCTCCCGGCGCACGCGGAAGCCGATCGTGAACCGGATGAGGTAGCCGATCACGAGCGTCGCGAGGAACGAGTACAGCCCCACGACCCCGGCCGCGATGGCCTGCCGGGTGAGCTGGGTGGCGTCGCCGCCGTAGAGCAGCCCGGCCTCGCCCGCGTAGCCCGGGTTGACGGCGGGCGCGGCGAAGACGCCGACGAGCAGCGTCCCGAAGAGCCCGCCGATCAGGTGGATCGCGACGACGTCGAGGGAGTCGTCGAGACCGAGGCGCCACTTCAGGGAGCAGGCCAGTGCGCAGCCGGCGCCGCCGATCACGCCGATCGCGATCGCGCCCCACGGGTCGACGAACCCGCAGGCCGGGGTGATCGCGACGAGCCCGGCGACCGCGCCCGACGCCGCGCCCAGCGTGGTGGGCCGGCCGGTGCGGAACTGCTCGACGAGCAGCCATCCGAGGATCGCCGCGCACGTCGCGACGGTCGTGTTCGTGAACGCGAGCGCGGCCACGGCGTTCGCCGCGAGCGCCGAGCCCGCGTTGAAGCCGTACCAGCCGAACCACAGCAGGCTCGCGCCGAGCAGCGTGAACGGCACGTTGTGCGGACGCGGCACCGACGCGGGCCAGCCGTGGCGGCGGCCCAGCACGATGGCGAGGGCGAGCGCGGCCGCGCCCGCGTTCATGTGCACCACCGTGCCGCCGGCGAAGTCCGCGGCGCCGAGCTCGTTGACGATCCACCCGCCGACGGCGTCCGGGGCGAGGAACCCGTCGGCGGCGAACACCCAGTGCGCGACCGGGGCGTACACGACCACGCTCCAGACGGCGACGAACACGACCCACGGCCAGAACCGGGTGCGCTCGGCGACGGCGCCCGAGATGAGCGCGGGCGTGATGATCGCGAACATCAGCTGGAACATGGCGAACGCGAGCGTCGGCAGCGGGTTGAGCCCGGGCCACGGCAGCGCCGGGTCGGTCGAGGCGAACCCGACGAACCCGGTGATCGCCTGCTGCAGCCCGATGTCGCCGGCCCCGCCGACGAGCCCGCGGAACGAGTCGTGGCCGAATGCGATGCCGAATCCGCACACGACCCAGACGAGCCCGACCACGGCGATGCAGACGACATTCATCATCAGCATGTTGAGGACGCTGCCGGCGCGCACCATCCCGCCGTAGAAGAACGCGAGACCGGGGGTCATCAGCATCACGAGCGCGGCGCTGGCGAGCACCCACGCCACGTCGCCGGCGGCGGGAGCCATCTTCCCTCCTGGAGACCTGTGCGGGGAGCTGGTGGAGAGGGCCGGCCCGGTTCAGGGGCTGGGCGCGGGAAGCGGGCGGGGTGCCCCGGCCCACCGGGCACCGCGGGCCATCTCCCGCACCGCGGCGGTGACCCGCCCCGGGACCTGGCCCGGGACCTGCCTGGGGAGCGGTGCGGTGACCAGGTCGGCGGGCGCGACCGGGTGCGCACCGAGCCAGACGCCGGGCGCGCGCCGGGCGCCGGGACGCTCGGCGTGCCGGCCGCGGGAGCGGAACCGCGCACCGGACGGGCGGCGGCGCAGCGCGTGCAGGAAGAGGTCGGCGGGCGGTGCGGGCGGCACGTCCGCGGTCCGCGCGCCGGGCCACGAGCGGGCCCCCGGGAGACCTGTCACGACCCCCTGACGCCCCATGCCGCAAACCTCCTCGATCGGACGATGCGGCGGGCAGCCTACGGTCGTCCGTGACGATCACACGTGGCCGATACGAGATTTAACGGACCAGTAACACCGCTATTGCAGACATATCGACGAACACATTTCAGGCAGATCCGCAGTCATTTCTCCGGCGAATGGTGCCGTCCCCGCGCGGCGGCCGGCGACGGTGGGTGCGCCAGGTCACCCCTGATCGGTACCCTGGCTGGGTGATCTGTCCGAAGTGTCAGAGTCGAATGCACACCGTCGAGCGGCGGGGCGTCCACATCGAGCAGTGCCAGGGGTGCCGGGGGATCTTCCTCGACCGCGGCGAGCTCGAGCAGGTCGTCAACGCCGAGCAGGGCTACTACGGCGCCCCGGCCGCGCCGCCGCCCTACCAGCAGCACGGCGGGCGCTACAGCGACTCCCCGCCCCCGTACGGCGCCGTCCCGGGCCGCTACAACGACTCCCCGCCGCCCTACGGCCACCAGGGCGGGCACTACGGCGGGCACCACGGCGGCCGGCGCAAGAAGAGCTTCTTCGAGGAGCTGTTCGACTGACCGGCGGTCCGGCGCCGGTGGACCTGTTGGTCTGCGTCGGCTGCGGCGTGCGGTTCGACCCACCGGTGGCCGAGCCGGGCGCGCCCGCCGCGGGCGTCGGGGTGCTCGTCTGCGCCGCGTGCGGCCACCGGCAGACGTTCCGGCGGCTGCCGCTCTTCGCCCTCACGGGCCCGAGCGGCACCGGCAAGTCCACGGTCGCCCGGCTGCTCGCGCACGAGCTGGGTGACCGGGCCGTCGTCCTGGAGCAGGACGTGCTGTGGACGGCGGGCCTGCAGGACCCGTCCGACGACTTCGGCCGGTTCCGCTCGACGTGGCTGCGGATGGCCGCGATGGTCCACCAGGCGGGGCGGCCGGTGGTGCTGGCCGGCACCGTCGTGCCGGCGCAGCTGGAGTCCCGTCCGGAACGGGTGTTCGTCGGGGACGTGCACTACCTCGGGCTCGTCTGCGCGCCGGACGTGCTGCGGGCCCGGCTGCGGGCCCGGCCGGCGTGGCGCGGCTGGGACGAGGAGCGCATCACCGAGACGCTGGGGTTCCGCGACTGGCTCTGCGCCAACGCGGCCGCGCTCGACCCGCCCGTCACGCTGCTCGACACCACCGGCCGGCCGCACGCCGAGACGGCCCGCGCGGTCGCCGCCTGGGTGCGCGAGCGGCTGTAGAACCGCTGGTCGGGGCCCGTCCGGTCGGTGCCGTCACGGAGTTCCATGCCGACGACGCCCGGCCCCCACGGCGGCCGGAGCAACGGCGGGCCGGCGGCCCCGGGCAGCTCCGGCTCGGGTCCGGCCGAGCGGAACGTCACCACGACGCACGGGCCGTCGGTCCGGCCACGGCGGCGCAGGCGCCCCGCAGCCGGTGCACGCGGCCGGCACGTCCCCGTCACCGCTCCCGCGCCTGCCGGGCCCGGGCGAGGAGCCGCCGGCCGTCGCGTCGAGCAGGCGGGTGGAGATCTCCCCGAGCCGGTGCAGCTCGTCCGGGGCGAGCACGTCGACCACGAGCCGGCGCACGGACGCGACGTGCCCCGGCGCCGCCGACCGCAGCTTCTCGAAGCCGTCGTCGGTGAGCGTGGCGAGGGTGATCCGGCCGTCCTCGGGGCTCGGCCGCCGCCGCACCCAGCCCTTGCGCTCCAGCTTCGCGACGGCGTGCGAGAGCCGCGAGAGCGACCCGTTGCCGAGGACTGCGAGGTCGGTCATGCGCAGCGTGCGGTCGGGCGCCTCGGAGAGCCCGGCCAGCACGAGGTAGGTGAAGAGCGAGAGCCCGGACGCGCGCTGCAGGTCGGCGTCCAGCGCGCTCTGCAGCTTCATCACCATGGCGCTGAACCGCATCCAGGACTCCAGCTCGGCGCAGCTCAGCCACCGCGGCTCGGCCTCGTCGCTCCCGTTCGACGGCATCCCACGAGAGTAGGCCGCACCCCTCACTTGAAGACTCAAGTGAGAGTGGTAGCGTGACGTCGCTTGAAACTTCAAGTCAAATGAGTGGGAGGCACCATGGAGATCGCGTTGTGGGTCGTGCAGTCCGTGCTGGGGCTGGCCTTCCTGGGCGCGGGATCACGAAGCTGACCCAGCCGCGCAAGCGGCTCGCCGACGGCCAGATGCCCTGGGCGGCCGACTTCTCCGACGGCGCCGTCAAGGCGATCGGCGCCGCCGAGCTGCTGGGCGCGCTCGGGCTCGTCCTGCCGGGGCTGCTCGGCATCGCCCCGGTGCTGACGCCGATCGCGGCCGCCGGGCTGTTCCTCGTGATGGCGGGCGCGGTCGTCACCCACGTCCGGCGCGGTGACCCCGCCGCCGGCAGCGCGCCCGCCGCGGTGCTCGGGCTGCTCGCGCTCGCCGTCGCCGTCCTGCGCCTCGGCCCGTTCCCGCTCTGACCCCACCCCTCCTCCGAGGAGCAGCAGACAATGACCCGGATCGCGATCATCATCGGCAGCACCCGCCCCGGCCGCAACGGCGAGGCCGTGGCGCGGTGGGTGTACGACATCGCCAAGCAGCGCGACGACGCCGAGTACGAGATCGTCGACATCGCCGACTACCACCTCCCGCACCTCGACGAGGCGCTGCCGCCGTCGCTCGGCCAGTACGCGAACGACCACACCAAGGCGTGGGCCGCCGCCATCGCCTCCTACGACGGCTTCGTCTTCGTCACGCCGGAGTACAACCACTCCACGTCCGGCGCGCTGAAGAACGCCATCGACTACCTGTTCGCCGAGTGGAACAACAAGGCCGCGGGCTTCGTCGGCTACGGCGCCGTCGGCGGCGCGCGGGCCGTCGAGCACCTGCGGCTGGTGATGGGCGAGCTCATGGTCGCCGACGTGCGCAACCAGGTGACGCTCTCGCTGCACACCGACTTCACGAACTACACCGAGTTCACCCCGGCCCAGCACCAGGTCGACGCCGTCGGCGCGCTCCTGGACCAGGTCGTGACGTGGAGCCGGGCGCTCGCGGCCGTGCGCGCCTGAACGCTCAGGCGGCGGGCGGCTCCTCCGCCCGCCGCCGCAGCGCCGCGTTCATCTCGTCGAACCCCTGGGCGGTGCGGCGCAGCGTGGTGCGCAGGAACGGCACGAGCAGCCCGGTGAAGCGCTC
Organism: Pseudonocardia sp. CNS-139; assembly: GCA_001942415.1. Classification (GTDB taxonomy): domain Bacteria; phylum Actinomycetota; class Actinomycetes; order Mycobacteriales; family Pseudonocardiaceae; genus Pseudonocardia. The sequence continues at coordinate 74,507 of MKJX01000184.1, read as the reverse complement.
GCGGTGCCGCAGCGCGGTGCCCCCGCCCACGTCCTCCAGCACCAGCTCGTGCACCGCCGCGAGCAGCCACGACGGCGACGCGGCGCCCCGCCACACGAGCCGCCGGCCCGGCTCCGCGGCGAGCACGGTCGGGCGGTGCGTCCGGGCCGGGTCGCCCGGCGGGCGGATCTCCAGCACGAGCGTCTCCCCCACCGCGGCGCGGCCTGCGCGCGATCACGAACGGGTTCCACTCGGGGTAGCGGGCGAAGTCGGTGAGGACGTCCCACACCGCGGACGGCGGCGCGTCGATCGTGACCGCCGTGTCGATGACGTGCACCCGTTCAGCCTCGCAGCTCACCCGGAAGGGCCACCGGCCGGGGACTGGCCATGGTCCACCCGGCCGCCCGCGCCGATGCTTCCGGCATGACCGGCTTCCCCTTCGCCCAGGTGGACGTGTTCGCGACGCGCCCGCTCTCCGGCAACCCGCTCGCGGTCGTGTCCGACGCCGACGCCCTGACCGGCGAGGACATGCAGCGGATCGCGAACTGGACCAACCTCTCGGAGACCACGTTCCTGCTGGCCCCGGCCACGCCCGGGGCCGACTACCGGGTGCGGATCTTCACGCCCGAGAAGGAGCTGCCGTTCGCCGGGCACCCCACGCTCGGCACCTGCCACACCTGGCTGCTGGCCCACCCCGGCCACGCCGGCGACACCGTGGTGCAGGAGTGCGGCGCGGGCCTCGTCACCCTCCGCAAGAGCGACGGCGGCCGGCTCGCGTTCGCCGCCCCGCCGCTGCTGCGCGACGAGCCCGCCGACGACGCCGTGCAGGACGAGCTGGCCGACGTCCTCGGGATCGACCGGGCCGACGTCCTGGAGGCCCGCTGGGTCGACAACGGGCCCGGCTGGGTGGCCGTCCGGCTGGCGAGCGCCGACGCCGTGCTCGCGCTCACGCCGCGCGTCTCCGACTACGAGATCGGCGTGGTCGGCCCCTACCCGCCCGGCTCCCCGCACGCCGTGGAGGTGCGGGCGTTCTTCCCGACCGCGGGCTCCCTCACCGAGGATCCCGTCACCGGCAGCCTCAACGCCGGCCTCGCCCAGTGGCTGCTCGGCACCGGCTTCCTAGCGGCGCCGTACGTCGCGAGCCAGGGCACCGCGCTCGGCCGCGCCGGCGAGGTCCACGTGACGCAGGAGGACGGCGACATCTGGGTGGGCGGCACGTCGACCACCCGCGTCACCGGCACCCTCACCCTCTGACCGCACACACCTCCGGGCGTCCGCACACACGTCCTGACGTGTGTGCGGGGTCCGGGAGGTGTGTGCCGTCAGAGCTTGAACACGTGCCGCGGTTGCGTCGTCACCAGCGCCACCGCCGTCTCCGCCGCCTCGTCCTCGTCGAGGCGGTGCTCGGCCACCAGTCCGGCCAGGTACCCGGCGTCGAGGCGGCGGGACATGTCGTGGCGGGCGGGGATGGAGCAGAACGCGCGGGTGTCGTCGATGAAACCGGACGTGCGCGCGAACCCGGCCGTCTCCGTGACGGCCGCGCGGAACCGGCGGATCGCGTCGGGGGCGTCGAGGAACCACCACGGCGCCCCCGCGTACACCGACGGGTAGAACCCGGCCAGCGGCGCGACCTCCCGGGAGAACACGGTCTCGTCCAGCGTGAACAGCACGAGGTGCAGCGCCGGGTGGGTACCGAAGCGCTCCAGCAGCGGCCGCAGGGCCTGGGTGAACTCGGCGCGCAGCGGGATGTCGTGGCCGGTGTCCGGCCCGAACGCGGCCGCGGTCGGGCCGTGGTGGCCGCGCAGCACGCCCGGGTGCAGGGTCATGACCAGCCCGTCCTCGGTGGACATGCGGGCCATCTCCAGGAGCATGTGCCGGCGCAGCGCCGTGCACTCCGGCCCGGTCGCGGCGCCGGCGAGCGCGGCCGTGTAGATCCGGGCCGCCTCGGCCGCGTCGAGGGGGTCGGTGCGCACGTCGGCGTGGCTGTGGTCGGCCGAGGTCGCCCCGTGCGCCCGGAAGTGCGCGCGCCGCCGTTCCATGGCCGCGACCCAGCCCGCGTACGTGCCGGTGTCGGCGTCCGCGGCCGCCCCGAGCCGCGCGACGAGCCCCGGCCAGCCCGGACCGGCCGGTTCGAGGTAGCGGTCGGGCCGGAACGTCGGCACGACCCGGCCGGTCCAGGCGGGGTCGGCGGCGAGCGCCGCGTGCGCGGCCAGGTCGTCGGCCGGGTCGTCGGTGGTGGCGAGCACGGCGATGCGGAACCGCTCGTACAGCGCCCGCGGGCGGTAGTCGTCCTTCGCGAGCCGCTCGGCGATGCGGTCGTAGATCGCGTCGGCGCTCGCCGCGGACGGCCGCACGTCGACGTCGAACAGCTCCGCGAGCTCCGCGTCCAGCCAGTACCGGACGGGCGTGCCGCGGAACACCGGCCAGTGCGCGCAGAGCAGCCGCCACACCGCACGCGCGCCGGTCTCGTCGAGCGGGCCGCGCCCGACGCCCAGCGCGTCCAGCGGCACGCCGCTCGCGTGCAGCAGCCGGGTGACGTAGTGGTCGGGCGTGACGAAGAGCGCGGCCGGGTCCCGGAACGGCTCGTCGGCCAGCAGCAGCCCGGCGTCGACGTGCCCGTGCGGGGAGACGACCGGCAGGTCCCGCACGGCCGCGTAGAGCCGCCGGCCCCCGCCCGGCGCCCGGGTCGGGCGGCAGGAGCCGGTCGGGATGGAGCCGCAGCGTCACGGGTGCTCGTCCAGCAGGTCGGCCACCGTCACCGTCGCGCCGGTGCGCGCGGACGCGTACACCGCGTGCACGGTGGCCAGCGCGAGCGTGGCGTCCGCAACGGTGACGCCGGGCGCGGCGCCGGTGCGGATCGCCGCGACGACGTCCTCGTACTGCCGCCGGTGCCCGGCGAACATCCCGCTGGTCCCGGGCCCGCCGGTGGGCTCCTCGTCCGGCCGCAGGACGGCCGCGGACTGGTCCTCCGGCTCGTCGGGCACCGCCCCGGCGCCCGCGTCCCCGGCCGCGACCGACCGCGCCAGCTCCCGGCTGTGGAACCACACCAGCTCGTCGTCGTCGATCACGGCGGAGCCCCGGTCGCCCATCACCTGGATGCGGACGGTGAGCCCGGGGTAGGCGGCGGTCGTCGCGTGCAGGGTGGCGAGCGCGCCCGACTCGAACCGCACGACCGCGGCGACGGTGTCCTCCACCTCGATCCGCTCGTGCGCGAGCAGCGCGGTGTGCGCGGTGACGTCCACCGGCCGGCCGAGGAACCACAGCAGCAGGTCGACGGTGTGCACGCCCTGGTTCATCACGGCCCCGCCGCCGTCCAGCTCCCAGGTGCCGCGCCACGCGCCGGAGTCGTAGTACTCCTGGCTGCGCCACCACGGGACGGTCGCGACGCCCGACGTGACCCGCCCGAGCCGGCCCGCGGTCACGGCCTCGTGCACCGCGACGCTCGCCGGGTCGAACCGGTGCTGGCTGATCACGCTGGCCACGGTCCCGGCCTCCTCGGCGGCCCGGGCGATGCGGGCGGCCGCGGCGAGGCTCACGTCGATCGGTTTCTCGACCACGAGGTGGCGTCCCGACTCCAGCACCGCCACCGACACGTCGGCGTGCAGCCCGCTCGGCACGCAGACCGCCGCCGCGTCGACGTCGCCGCGGGCCAGCGCCGCGGCCAGCGACGCGGTGACCGGCGGCACCGGGAACCCGGCGGACCCGAGGTGCGCGGCGAGCTTCTCGGCGGCGGCGAGGTCGGTGTCGACGAGCACGGCCACGGCGGTGTCGGGCAGCGCGGCCAGCACCTCGGCGTGCACGCGCCCGATCACCCCGCACCCGACCACGGCGAACCCGATGGGCGCGCTCACGCCGCCACCCGGTCCGCGGCCCGCAGGTACGCCAGGTTGGCCGCGGTGCGCTCGGCGAGCGGCCGGGCGGTGGTGAAGTCCTCCAGCGTCACCCAGCCCGGGTACCCGATGTCGTGCAGGATCGCCAGGTACCCGGGGACGTCGCCGCGCCCGTCGGGCAGCTCGGCCCACTCGTGCACCCACCTGCCTCGACCTGCCGCCACGCCGCGTTCTTGACGTGGACGTGCGCCAGCAGGTCACCGAGCATCTCCAGCCCCGCCCGCGGGTCCTCCCAGCCCTCGATCACGAGGTTGCCGATGTCGTGGATCACGCCGACGGCCGCCGGGTCGAGCCCGTCGAGCAGCCGCAGCGCGGCCGACGCGCTGGACACGACCGTCTCGTGGTGCAGCTCCACCAGTGCCCGGACGCCGTGGTGCGCGGCCCGGGCGGCGACGTCGGCGAAGCAGCGGCGGGCGTGCGCGAACAGCTCCGGGTAGGGCGCCTCGCCCAGCATCGGCACCCGCACGCGCACCCGCCCGGCGCCCAGCGCGGCCGTCGCGGCGAGCAGCCGTTCGACGTCGGCCGGCTCGTCGCAGCGCGCGTACCCGCCGATCGCCGAGATCGGCAGGCCGGACGCACGGCTCAGCTCCGCGATGCGCGGCACGTCCTGCTCCAGCGTCGCGAGCGGCCACGTGCAGCGGTTTCCGGCCCAGAACCCGGGCTCGGCGGCGGGCGCCTGGTCGACCACGCGCCACTCGACGCCGTCCCAGCCCTGCGCCGCGAGCTGCGTGACGGCCTCCTCGGGCGACCACTGCGGGAGCGAGGCGGTGAACACCGCCAGCCGTGTCATGAGTACGCCACCCCCACCTTGTCGAGGATCCCGGTGAACGCGCGGGTGGCCCGGCCGAACAGCTCCTCGCCGGAGAACCCGCCGAACGTCTGCCCGAGCGCGAGGTGCGGTTCCATCGAGCAGAACCCCTCGTACCCGTCGGCGAGAAGCGCCCGCACGGTCTGCTCCACCTCCCCGTCCCCCTCGCCGGCCGGGACGACCGTCCCGTCGGCCAGCAGCGCGTCCTTGACCTGCAGGTACTCGACGTGCGGCCGCAGCGCCGCGTAGCCCTCGCTGAACGGCTTCACCCCGACCTGCACGAAGTTCGCCGGGTCCCAGGCCAGCCGCAGGTTGTCCGCGCCGACCGACTCGACGATGTCCAGGCACCGCTGCGGGGTGTCGCCGTAGATCGCCTTCTCGTTCTCGTGCAGCAGCACGACGTCGTGCCCGCGAGCCGCCTCGGCGAGCGCGGCCATCCGGCGCAGCACCTCGTCCCGGTGCGCGGCCGGGTCCTCGTCCGCGGGTACGAAGAACGAGAAGATCCGGATGTAGGGCGCCTGCAGCACCTCGGCGACGTGCAGCGCCCGGCGCATCCGCACGAGGTGGGCGCCGAGGTCGTCGTGCACGCCGACCTTGCCGATGGGCGAGCCCACCGACGACGTGCCGATCCCGGCCCGCACCAGCGTCGCGCGCACGGTCGCGAGCTGGGCGTCGTCCAGGTCCAGCACGTTGACGCCCCACGCGCTGCGGAACTCGACGTACCGGATGCCCAGCTCGGTGAGCACCCGGCACTGCACGTCGAGATCCGGGGAGATCTCGTCCGCGAAGCCGGACAGGGTCCACATCGCCGGTGCCTCCTTCTATCCCTTGACGCCGCCGGAGGTCAGCCCCCCGACGAGGTAACGCTGGAACACCAGGTAGAGCACGACCACCGGCACCGCGCAGACCACGGACGCGCCCATGAGCTGCCCGTAGAGCGGGATCGCGCCGCCCTCCTGGCTCTGTGCGAACGCGGAGAGCTGCATCGCCGCCGTGCGGGTCTCGGGGCCGGTGAGGATGCTCGCGAACAGCACGTCTTCCAGCCCAGCAGGAACGAGAAGATGGTCGCGACGACCATCCCGGGGAACGCCAGCGGCACCACGATCCGCCACAGCACCCCGAAGCGGGTCAGCCCGTCGATCAGCCCGGCCTCCTCCAGCGACAGCGGGATGGTCCGCAGGTAGGTCACCATCACCCACGTCGCGAACGGCAGCGCGAACGTGAGGTAGGTGATCACCATGCCACCCCGGGTGCCCACGAGCTGGATGCGAGGTAGGAGTCCACCGAGAAGAAGACGACGAAGAGCGGCAGGAGCAGCAGCCCGCTCGGGATCGTCTGCAGGCCCAGCAGCGCGCGCAGGTACGACCGGCGCCCCACGAACGTGAAGCGCACGAGGCAGTACGCCGTGCCGACCGCGAACACCGTGGCCAGCAGCGCCGCCGCGAGCGAGACGACGAGGCTGTTGCCGAGGCCCGCGGCCAGGTCGAGCGTCGACCACAGGGTGACGTAGTTGCCGAACGCGAGCTCGCCGGGGACGAGGTCCCCGCTCGCCACCGCGACGTCCGGGCTCACCGAGCTGAGCAGCATGAACGCCACCGGGGCCAGCGCGAACGCGCACAGCAGCACGATCGACGTGACCTGCAGCGGGCGGGGCAGCGTGCGCTGCCACGGATGCCGGGTCATCGTTCTTCCCCTTCGCCCGACTCCAGCCGCACCGCCCGCAGGTACAGCACCGCCGGGATCACCAGCACGACCAGCGCGAGGATCGACATCGCGGCCCCCAGCCCGAACCGGAACGTCTGGAACGAGGTCGTGTAGATGGTGAGCGGCAGCACGTTCACCTCGGCCGGCGCCGGCGAGCCGAAGAGCACGAACGGCAGCGTGAAGTTGTTGAAGTGGTGCAGCGTGGAGAGCAGCAGCGCGAGCGTCAGCGGGCCGCGCAGCTGCGGCAGGATCACGAACCGCAGCTTCTGCCCACCCGTTCGTGCCGTCCACCGCCGCGGCCTCGGTGACGTCCTGCGGGATCGTCTGCAGCCCGGCGAGCGTCATGAGGTAGACGAACGCCCACGCCGCCCACGTGTCCACGAGCACCAGGCTCCAGAACGCCTGCGGGCCGATCAGCCAGTTCCCGCCGTCGATCCCGAACACGGCGAGCAGGCCGTTGAGCGGCCCGTCCGGCTGCAGGATGAGCCGCCAGAGCACGGCCGTCACGAACGACGGGATCACGTACGGCACCAGGTAGACCGACCGCACGATCGCCCGCCCGGGGAACGGGTCGTGCACGGTGAGCGCGGCGAGGATCCCGATCGGCGCGATGAGCACGGTCGTGAGCACCGAGAACGCGGTGCTCACCCAGATCGAGTGCAGCAGCCCGCCGGTCGCGAGCGCCTCGACGTAGTTCGCGACGCCCACGAGCGGGGCGCCGAGCCAGTCGCGCAGCGTGAACTGGTCGAGGTCGACCAGCCCGATCCACACCGCCAGCGCCAGCGGCACCACCACGACGAGCAGCAGCAGCGCCGTGCCGGGCACGAGCAGCCACAGCGCGCCCGGCCACCCGCGCGGGACGGCCCCGGCGGGCGGGGGCCCGCGGCGGCGCGGGGGCCGCCGGCCGGGCGGTCACGTCCGTCATGCCGGTCATCGGGGGCGGCCCTCAGCCGCGCTGCCGGTCGAGCGAGCGCTGCACGGTGGCGTCGGCCTCGGCGAGCAGGCGCGCGATCGCGGCGCTGTCGTAGGTGCCGGCGGCGAGACCGGCCAGGCTCTGCGTCACCACGTTGGTCAGCCCGATCTGGACGTCGCCCCAGGCGCCGGTGAAGCTCGTCGGGATCGCGGTCTCCTCGCGTCGATGAACGCCTGCACCTGCGGGTCGTCCTGGGCGAGGCGGGCTGCGGCGGCCTGGTTGGCCGGGACGTCGCCGAAGACCTCGTGGAAGTGGATCTGCTCCTCCTCGCCGGTGACCAGCTCGATGTAGCGCAGCGCGAGGTCCTTGTTGTCCGAGTACCGGGCGATCGCCATGTCGTTGCCGGAGACGATCGTCCCGGCCGCGATGCCGCCGGGCGGGAGCGCGCTCGCCCCGAACGGGACGGTCGGCATCGCGCGAACGCGTACCGCCCGTCGACGGCCGAGCCGCGCAGCGCCGGGACCGCGGTCGGCGTGACCATCGCGAGCATCGCCGCCTCGCCGTTCGCGAACGCCGCGAGCGCCTGCGGGGCCTCCCGCGACACCGAGTCGGGGCTCACCACGGCGTGGTCGGTGAGCAGCCCGAAGTACTGCTCGACGGCCCGCTGCACCTCGGGGCTGTCCAGCTGCGCGGTGCGCAGGTCGTCGCTCACCAGCCGGCCGCCGCTCTGGAGCGCGAACGTCCAGATGTACTTCCACGGGTCGAAGCTGTCGGCGTAGTCCAGCGCGGCGCCGTGCACGCCCGGTCGGGCCGGTTCAGCCGGCGGGCGTGGTCGAGGAACTCGTCCCAGGTGCGCGGCGGCCCGGCGATCCCGGCCAGCGCGAACATCTCGGTGTTGTAGACCATGCCGAACGGGCGCATCGACATCGGCACGCCGATCTGGTGCGCGGCGTCCGGCCCGGACATCGCCAGCTGCGGCCCGAAGAACCGCTCCCGCCCGCCGATCGCGGCCCAGTCCTCGTCGGTGAGCACCTCGAACGCGCCCGTCGAGTACGCGACCGGCACCAGCGTCGTCCCGACCACGAACACGTCCGGGCCGGTGCCGCTCACCACGGACGTCTGGATGCGGGTCTGCTCGTCGGCGGCGCTGGCCATCGTCTCGAAGACCAGGTCGGCGCCGGTCGCGGCGCGGAAGCGCTCCGCGATCCGCTGCTGCCAGACCCGCTGCTCCTCCGGGAACTGACCGGCGACGACCTCCGCGACGTGCAGCGTGCGGCCCGCCCCGCCGCCCTCCCCCGACGAGGTGCTGCACGCGAGCAGCGTGGTGCTGAGCGCCGCGGCGGCGACCAGCGCGGCCACGAGACGAGAACGGCGAGCCATCGGCGTGGTCCCCTCCGGATCGAGCCCGCCGGCCCCGGTGCCGGCGTCCCGCGGAACGTATTCAGCCGATCGGTGGCGAGCCAGGTGTTGCCATGAGTTGTCCGCGCGGCCGTTCGGCCGTGCGCCGGGCGGCCGGACGCGCGGTCGAGCCGCGCACGACCAGCCGCGCGCACGAGCGGGCGGCCCGTCCGGCTCGCCGTGCCCTCCGCCATCGCCAGCAGGGTGCGCACCGCCTCGGCGCCCTCGGTGTGCAGCGGCGCCGCGACCGTCGTCAGGCCGGGCGTGACGAGGTCGGCGGCGAGGATGTTGTCGAAGCCGACGACGCTGACGTCGGCCGGCACCCGCAGCCCGTGCGCCGCCAGGCCGCGGACCAGCCCGATCGCGAGCTGGTCGTTGTAGGCGATCACCGCCGAGGGCGGCTGCGCAGCCAGCTCCGCCGCCGCCTGCCCGCCACCCCCGACGTCCGGCGCGAACGGGCCGATCCGGCGGACCGTCAGCGACAGCTCGGCCGCGGCCGCCCGCAGCGACCGCCACCGCATCCCGTCCGCCCAGGACGCGGCCGGCCCGGCGACGTAGGTGACGCGGTCGTGGCCGAGCCCGCCGAGGTGCTCGGCGGCGCGCCGCAGCCCGCGCGCGTAGTCCGGCATCACGCACGGCACGTCCGGGATGGCGCGGTTGAGCACGACCACCGGCTTCTGCTTGGCCATCATGCGGATCGCCGAGTCGGACATGCGCGGGCTCGCCAGCACCACCCCGTCGACGCTGGGCAGCGAACGCTCGATCGCGGCCCGCTCGCGCCGGTCGTCCTCCTGGGCGTCGGCGAGCAGCAGCACGTAGCCGCGGTCGGCCGCGGCCTCCTGCGCGCCGCGCACGATCGCGGCGAACACCGGGTTGCCGATGTCGGCGACGACCAGCGCGATCATCCGCGTGCGCTGCGCTGGGAGCGCTCTCGCCAAGGGGCTGGTGCGGTAGCCGAGGGTGGCGGCGATGCCCCGGATGCGTTCGGCGGTGTCCGCGTTGACCCGGCCGGGCCGGGAGAAGGCGCGCGAGACGGTGGAGGGCGCGACCCCGGCCGCCTTGGCCACGTCGTAGATCGTGACCGGTCGGGGAGCGTCGGCGGCCCCGTCCTCCGCGGGCATCCGCCCACCCTAGCTGGAGATCGCCCATGCCTGTCGTGATCGGCGGGCAGGTGCCTGCGACGATCGCCGGATGATCGCCGCGCTGCTCGTCCGCTGCGTGCACGGGCTGGAGTGGGCGTGCGCCGACGAGGTCGCCGCGGCCCTGCCCGGCGCGCGCGTGACGCTCGCCCGCCGGGAGGTCGCCGTCGCGCTGCCCGCGCTCGACCCGGGCGTGCTCGCGCTCCGGACGGCCGACGACGTCTTCCTCGACGCCGGCACCGTCACCGGGGTGGGCACCGCGAAGGACGCCGTCCCGGCGCTCGCCCGCGCGCTGGCCGCGTTGCCGTGGGGCGAGCGGGCCGACGCCGTGCGCCGGGTGCGGGACCTGCCCGCGCGGCCGCTGCTCGACGTCGTCGCGAGCGTCGAGGGGCGGCGCAGCTACAGCCGGTTCGCCGTGGAGAACGCGGTGGGCGAGCTGCTGGCGAAGGACCTCGGGGCCGGCTACCTGCGCCGGACCGCCGAGGGCCGCGAGCCCGGCGACCCGACCTCACCGTGCGCGTGTTCCTGCGCGCCGGCTCGGCGACCGCGGCGCTGCGGGTCGGGGCGGTGCCGCTGCACCGGCGGGCGTACAAGCAGCGCACCGGCCCCGGCACGCTGCACCCGCCGGTCGCCGCCGCGCTGGCCCGGCTCGCCGGGCCGGTCGCGAGCGTGCTGGACCCGTTCTGCGGGGACGGGACGATCGCCGTCGAGGCCGCCCTCGCGCACCCGGACGCCCGCGTGCTCGCGAGCGACGCCGACCCGGAGCGGGTGCGCCACGCCGCCGCCAACGCCGCGGCCGCCGGGGTCGCGGTGGACCTCGCGGTCGCCGACGCCGCCGCGGCCCCGGCCACCGCCGTGGACGCCGTGGTCACGAACCCGCCGTGGAACCTCGCCGTCGACGCGACGGGCGCCCTGAACGGCTCTCTCGCCCCGTTCTGGCGGCGGCTGCCGGACCTGCTCACGGCGGGCGGGCGGCTCGTCGCGCTGACCGAGGCGGCGCTCGACGTCCCGGCCGTCCTGCGCGACCTCGGCTGCACCGTCCCCCTCGCCGACCCGGTCCGGATCGCCGGCCGCGTGGCCCACGTCGTGCTGGCCGCACCCCCCGGCCGGCCCGCCCCCGACCTCCTGCCCGGCGCGGCCCGCTGGCGCACCCGCGCCCGCCGGGCCGGCGCCACCCTCTGACCGGCCGCACACACCTCCGGTACCCCGCACACACGGCAGAACATGTGTGCCGAGTCCGGGAGGTGTGTGCGGTGGTGGGCAATCGCGAATCCGGCCGGAATGTCACTCCCAGCTCGCGCCGACGGGCGCCTTCACGGCCGTGTTCAGGCGGTTGAAGAAGTTGGCGGTCGCGATCCACAGGATCAGCGCCGCGAGCCCGGCCTCGGCGTGGTGATCGGCGGCGGCGTCCCACACGTCCTGCGGAACGGCGTCCGCCCGATGGCGGTCACCGATCCGGGTCATGGATTCGGCGAGCGCCGGCGCGGCGCGTTCTGCATCGGTGTAGTACGGGGTCTCGCGCCAGGCCGCGAGCGACCACAGCCGCTCGTCGGACTCGCCCGACTTCTTCGCGTTCCGGGCGCCGCTGTCGAGGCACGCGGCGCACCCGTTGATCTGGCTCACCCGCAGGTGGACCAGCTCCAGTGTGCGGGGCGCGACACCGCCCTTGTACGCCGAGCGGACCAGCCCCTGAATGGCCTCACCCGCACCCCTCCAGCACGGCCACGGGGTTGTTCATCCGGGCTTCCGGACCGGCCTGTGTTCCCGTTCCCATCGCGAGATGCCTCCTGTTTCCCGGGCCGTGCGGGGCACCGGCCCGATCGGATCGACATCTCCCTGACGGACCGCGGACCGCGGACGTGACCGCTGTGACCAGCCACACAGCGGACCGCCAGGCGGTCCGCCCGTCCGGCGGCCCCCGTCAGCGGCTCTGGTGGTAGGCCTCCAGAACGGACGCCGGAATGCGGCCCCGCTCGGAGATCTTCATCCCCTGCTGCTGGGCCCACTCGCGGATCGCCTGGTTCTGCTCGCGGTCGACCGCGGAACGGGTGGACGTTCCGGCGGAACGGCGGCGGCCCGTGCCGGCCCGCCGGGCCGCGGCCACGAACGGCGCCAGCGCGTCCCGCAGTTTCTGGCTGTTGGCGGAGGAGAGGTCGATCTCGTAGCTCTTTCCGTCCACCGCGAACTCGACCGACTCCTCGGCCTCGCCGCCGTCGAGGTCGTCGACCAAGGTGACAATTGTCTGCTTCGCCATCGCGCATGCCTTCCCAGTGCTTCCGGGCCGCACATCCGACAGGCGACCCGGAACGGTGGACCATTTGCGCGGAGCATAGCAACGTGTCAACCGAAGGTGTCGAGCCGAACCGGGATCGGGCGTGTCGCCCGATCCCGGTTCGATCCCGTCCCGATCCCGTGCGGTTCCCGGGAACGCCCGAGAACGGATCAGCCGCCGTGCCCGCGGGACGTGCCACAGGTCACCCGGAATGGATCTGCGCGGATCCCCCGGCGCCCGATCGAGGCGATTCCGCGGATCCGGGCGCGCGCTACGGGCGGGCGGCGTCCAGGTGCGGCAGGTCGTGCCCCAGCCGGTCGCGTTTGGCCGTCAGATAGCGCACGTTGTGCTCGTCCACCGGCTCCAGCAGCGGGACGCGCCCGGTGATCGCGATCCCGTACGACGTCAGCGCGCTCACCTTGTCGGGGTTGTTCGACAGCAGCCGCACCGACCGGATGCCGAGGTAGCGCAGCACCCGGGCGGCCGCGCCGAAGTCGCGCACGTCCACCGGCAGGCCCAGCGCCGTGGCGGAGTCGACCGTGTCGAGCCCCGCCTCGTCCTGCAGCACGTGCGTGCGGGTCTTGGCGACGAGCCCGATGCCGCGCCCCTCGTGCCCGCGCAGGTACACGAGCACACCCGCCCCCTCGGCGACGATCGCGTCCAGCGCCGAGGACAGCTGCGCGCCGCACTCGCACCGCCGCGCCCCGAAGACGTCGCCGGTGAGGCACTCGGAGTGCACTCTCACCAGCACGTCCTTGCGCGGGTCGCCGTGCACGAGCGCCATGTGCTCCGGTCCGTCGGGCCGCTCGCGGAACGCGACGGCGTGGAACGTGCCGTGCCGGGTCACCAGCCTGGACTCGGCAACCTCGGCGAGCAGCCCGCTCGGCCTGTCGCCGCTCTGCCGGTCGCCCCTGCGCCCGTCCGCCGGTAGGTCCTGGTACATGTTCACTGCCTCTCTCGTGCCCGCTCGGCGCCGTGAGAGGTCCACGGCGATGGACCACCTCCTGCCGCCCGACACCACGCTCGACGAGCGTGACCGTGCCGCGGCCGTGGCGCTGCTGCCGATCGGCAGCTTCGAGCAGCACGGCCCCCACCTCCCGCTGACGACCGACACGCTGGTCGCCACCACACTCGCGCACGAGATCGCCGCCGTGCACCCCGTGCGGCGCCTGCCGCCGGTCACGATCTCCTGCTCGCACGAGCACGCGGCCTGGCCGGGGGACGGTGAGCATCTCCGCCACGACCCTCGCCGCGATCGTGCGCGACGTCGCCGCGTCCGTGCACGCCGCGGGCGCGTCGGCCCTCGTCGTCGTCAACGGGCACGGCGGCAACTACGTGCTCGGCAACGTCGTGCAGGAGGCGAGCCTCGGCCCGCTGCCCCTGCATCTGTTCCCCGGCGAGGCCGACTGGATGCGGGCGCGCGCGGACGCCGGCCTCGGCACGTCGATGGTGGGCGACATGCACGCCGGCGAGCTGGAGACCTCGATCCTGCTGCACGCGCACCCGGATCTCGTCAGGCCGCACTACGAGCGGGCCGACCACCTGGCCGACGACCGTCCGCACCTGCTGAGCCGGGGGCTGCGGGCGTACACGGAGTCGGGAGTGGTCGGTCGTCCGTCGCTTGCGTCGGCACGAAAAGGACGGGAGCTGCTGGCGAGCCTGGTGCGCTCGTTCGGCGACTACGTGTGAGACGGCGCGCCAGCAGCACGACGAGTCCCGGCAGGCACGCGACGAGCCCGAGCACGCCGTAGCCGACGGCCGCGGCGAGGCCCTGCGCCGCGCCCAGCCCCACCGCGCCGAACCCGACGGCCGCGACGGCCTCCCGCGGGCCCCAGCCGCCGACGGTCAGCGGCAGCGCCATCACCAGCAGCGCGAGCACGAGCAGCGGGAGCAGCTGCGCCACCGGCGCCGTGACGCCGGCCGCCCGCGCGGCGATGACGAACATCGCGAGGTAGCCGCCCAGTGCGACGACCGACAGGCCGAGCACGGCCGGCCAGGTGTCGCGCGCAGCACCGCCCGCACGTCCGCGGCGGCCGCGCGCAGGGCCGGCCGCAGCCGGTCGCGCAGCGCCCACGCGGCGCCGGCGGCCGCGAGCGGCAGCACGGCCGCGAGCCACCAGCCGCCGACCGGCACCAGGTCGGCCGTGACGTGCAGCAGCGCCGGCTGGGCGAGCAGCACCGCGACGGCGACGGCCACGAGCACGACCAGCCCGGCGAGCCGTTCGATGGCGACGGCCCGGGCGCCGCGGGCGACGTCGCCGGCCTCCCGGCCGCGCTCGACGGCCCGGTGCACGTCGCCGAGCACGCCGGCCGGGAGCACCGAGTTGAGGAGCTGGGCCTGGTAGGAGTCGGCCACGGCGGTCGCGAGCGGCAGCCGCATGCCCAGCCGGGCCGCGACGAGGCACCAGCGGGCCGCGTTGCACACGGTGGTCAGCAGTCCGATCGCCAGCGCGGCCAGCACCGGCTCCGGGCCGAGCACCTGCAGCCCGGCCACCAGACCGGCCGCCAGACCGCCCGCGCCGAGCCGCCACACGAGCGCACCGGCGAGCGCGGCGATGCCCACCCAGCGCACGAGCGGCCACCACGACCGTCCCGGCCGCGCCGGCGGGGTCGGGCGGGCGGGCCGGCCCGCCCGCAGCTGCACGATCGTCACGCCACGTCCTCCCTGTCCTGCACGTCCTGAGCGGGCAGCGCGAGGAGGTCGGCGTGGCCGACCGTCACCCGCAGCTCGCCCGCGGCGGCCGCGGCGAGGCGGCGGCGCAGGTACGCGCCGGCCTCCGCGGCCAGGTCCGGTTCCTGCTCGCACGCCGCCGACAGCCAGCCGCGCAGCCACTCCTCGGCCAGCGCGGCCCCGTCGGCGTCCCCGTCCGGGCCGAGCCGCCACGGGCTCGGCGCCGTCACGACGTCCATGCCGTGGCCCCGGAACGCCGCGACCGCGGCGGCCGGCGCGTCCGGGCCGAGCAGCCGGCGGCCCCCGACGGTGCGGCGCTGGTGCGCGTCGAACGCCGCGGCGAACGCGGCGTCGAGCGGGTCGTGCGGGGCCAGCGACACGCTGCCGGCCACCGAGAGCGTCAGCAGCGCGGGGCAGCCCGCCCCGGCGCACGCGGCGGCGATCGCGCCGACCTCGCCGGTGGTGAGCAGGTCGAGCAGCGCCGAGGCCGTGACCAGCGCCGTCCCGGCCAGCAGCGCCGCGTCGACGGCGGTCGCGTCGCCGACGACGGGCTCGGCGGTGACGCCCCCCGGCAGACTCGCGGGCAGGCTCGCGGCCGCGAGCCCGGCCAGCTCCGCGTCGCGATCGTGCAGCATCCAGTGCTGCCGGCCCGGCAGCCGCGGCGCGAGCCAGCGGCCCATCGACCCGCTGCCGCAGCCGAGGTCGCGCACCACGAGCGGCCCGCCCGCCGGCAGGTGCGGCCGCAGCCGGTCCACCAGGCCGGCCACCCGCGCGGCGGCGTCGGCGGGCTCGCGCAGCGCCAGCCAGTCCGGCGCGCAGACCGGCGAGCCGACGGTGCTCAGCCGCGCGTCCCAGCCCGTTCGATCGCCTGCACGAGGCATCGGGAGGTCACCCCCCAGCCCGCGAGCCCGGGACGGCGGTCGCGAGCGGCCTCGCGGGCGGTCTGCCGCAGCGCCGGCTCGGTGAGCCAGCGCCGCAGCGCGGCGGCGAGCACGGCGGCCCCGCCGGGCGGCACGAGCAGGCCCGGCACCCGCCCGTCGGGAGCGGTGCCGAGCGTCTCGGGCACCCCGTCGACGGCGGCGGCGAGCACCGGCACCCCCCGGGCCAGCGCCTCCCGTCACCCCCATCCGTACGACTCGCGACGGACGGGAGCACGAGCAGGTCGGCCGCGGCGTACGCGGCGTCGAGGGCGGCGCCCGTGCGCGGCCCGGCGAGCCGGACCCGCGCGCCCAGGCCGTGGTCCTCGACGATCGCGCGCACCGCGGCGACGTGCGCCGGGTCCCGGACGAGCGGGCCGACGAGCTCGCACGTCCAGTCCAGGCCCGCGATCCGGGCCAGCGCCGCGACCAGCAGGTCCTGGCCCTTGGTCGGGGTGACCGAACCGATGCACAGCAGCCGGGTGCCGCCCTCGGACGCCGGGCCGAGCGGCGCCGGGTCCACGCCCGGGGGCGCGACGGCGACCCGGTCCAGCCCGTGCACGTCGGCCAGCCGGCGGGCGGTCCACGCACTGGTCGCGACCACCGCGGCCGCGGTGTGCAGGGCGGCCCGCTCGACGGCGGTCAGCTCGGCCGCCGTCGCCGGCGGCAGGCCGGCCTCGTCGCCGAGCGGGAGGTGCACCAGCACCACGAGGTGCAGCCGCCCGGCGTGGGTGGCGAGCACCTCGGGCACGCAGCAGGCCACCAGCCCGTCGAGCAGCACGTCGGCCCCGTCCGGGACGTCCGCGAGCGCGGCGTGCAGTGCGGTGCGCGCGGCGGCCTCCGGGTACGGCCACGCGCCGTGGACGGGAATCTCGTGCACGGCCCGGCCGAGGGCCCGGATGCCGGCGCAGACCCGCCGGTCGTAGACGTTGCCGCCGCTGGGCCGCTCCGGGTCGTCGACGTCGGCGGGCAGGACGACGTGCAGGGGTCCGGTCACAGGCCGCGCTCGTAGCTCGCCCACGCGACGTGCGACTCCTGCAGCGTCACCACGAGCCCGGTCAGCCGCCGCGCGCTCTCGCCGAGCGCACCGGCGTGCACCCGGTCGGCGATGCGGTCGGCGATGACCTTCGCGAGGTACTCCGTGGACGTGTTGACGCCGGCGAAGGCCGGCTCGTCGTCGAGGTTGCGGTAGTTCAACCCGGCCAGCACCGCGCCGAGCTGCTGCGTTGCGAGCCCGATGTCCACCACGATGTTGTCGGCGTCCAGCTCGGCCCGCCGGAACGTCGCGTCCACGATGTAGGTCGCGCCGTGCAGGGCCTGGGCGGGTCCGAAGACCTCGCCCCGGAAGCTGTGGGCCACCATGACGTGGTCACGGACGGAGATGCTGAACAAACGATCGACCTTTCGGGGGTGCGGCTACGGTTCTCCGTACGCCACACGCACGCACAGGACGGACGGTTCACCGGCCGCCAGCCGGGCCAGCACGGCGGGCAGCTCCTCGAACCGGCACTCCCCCGTGACCAGCGCGTCGAAACGCGGGTCGGCGAGCAGCCGCAGCGCGAGACCCATCCGTTCGGCGTAGCCGCGCCGGGCCCGCCGCGGCGAGACGGTGCCCACCTGGCTGGCCCGGACCGTCAGCCGCCGCGAGTGGAACGCCTCCCCCAGCGGCACGCTCACACGCCGGTCGCCGTACCAGCTCAGCTCGACCACCTCGCCCTCGGCGGCGAGCAGCTCCAGCGACCGGGCGAGGCCGGCGTCGGTGGCGCTGGCGTGCACGACCAGGTCGCAGTCGCCCTCGGCGTCCTCGGGTGCCGCGTAGCCGACGCCGAGCGCCGCGGCCACCGCGGCCCGGGACGGGTCGGGGTCCACCAGCTGCACCCGTGTGCCCGGGATGCCGGCCAGCAGCGCGGCCACGCTGCACCCGACCATCCCCCCGCCGACCACCGCGATCCGGTCCCCGACCAGCGGCGCCGCGTCCCACAGCGCGTTGACGGCGGTCTCGAAGTCGAGCACCGCGCGCGCCGGCGGCACGTCCGGCGGCAGCGGGGTGACGGCCGCCGCGGGCACGACGAACCGGGTCTGGTGCGGGTGCAGGCAGAACACCGCGCGCCCGACCAGCGCGGCGGGGCCCTGCTCGACCGTCCCGACGGCGAGGTAGCCGTACTTCACCGGCGCCGGGAACGCGCCTTCCTGGAACGGCGCGCGCATCGCGGTGTGCTGGCTCGCCGGCACCTCGCCGCGGAACACGAGCGTCTCCGTGCCCCGGCTGACGCCCGTGTACAGCGTCCTGACCACGACGTCGTCCGGGCCCGGCGGCGGCAGCGCGGCGGCGCGGATCTCGGCCTGTCCGGGGGCGCGCAGCCAGAGCGCGCGGGCGGTGTCGGTCACCCGTTCATCCTGGGTCCATCCGGCGGTGAACCGCGGGAGGCGGGTATCCGTGGTGCCGGAGGTGGGACACGTTCCGATGACGATCACCCAGAGCAGGATCACCCAGCGCACGCCGGCCGGGCGGGCGCTCGCCGCGGCCGCGTCGGGCCAGCTCGTGCTGCTGACCGTGCTGGCCGTGGTCGCCGGGCTCGGCCCGGCCGGGCTGCTGGCCGGGCTCGGCTACGCCGCCGGGCTGCTCGCGCTGCTGGCCAGGGCGCTGCACCGGGCCGGGCGGGCCACGCTCACCCCGGCCGACCTCGTCACGCTCGGGCGCGCCGGGCTCGCCGGCGGCGTCACCGCGACGGTGGCGGACGCGCTGGTCACGGGGACCACCGCGGTCGCCGCGCTGGTCGGCGTCGGCGCCGTGGCGCTCGTGCTGGACGCCGTGGACGGGCGGGTGGCCCGGGCCACCGGCACCGTCTCGCCGCTGGGCGCGCGGTTCGACATGGAGGTCGACGCGTTCCTGGTGCTCGTGCTGAGCGTGCAGGCCGCCGCGGTCGTCGGGCCGTGGGCGCTGGCGATCGGCGCGATGCGCTACGTCTTCGTCGCGGCGAGCTGGGCGCTGCCGTGGCTGAGCGGCCCGCTGCCGCCGAGCTACGCCGCCAAGACGGTGGCCGCGGTGCAGGGCGCCGTGCTGCTGGCGGTGTCGTCCACGCTCTTCCCGCCGGTCGCCGCCGTCGTGCTGGTCGCCGCGGCGCTCGCCGCGCTGTGCTGGTCGTTCGGCCGCAGCGTGCTGCTCCTGCACCGGTCCCGCCGGACCCCCACCGCGACCCCGAACCCCCGCGAGTCGCGGCCTGAGCGCACGCGAGTCGCGGCCTGAAGGCCCGCGAGTCGCGGTGAAAGTGCGCGCGAGTCGCTGGATTCGTGCGCGCGAGTTGCGGCGCGGGGCGCGACTCCGCGTGCCACCCAGACCCCGACTCGCGCGCACTTTTTCGGCGACTCGCGTGCACTTTTCCGGCGACTCGCGGGGTTGGCTACGACCGGACGAGCGCGGTCCAGTGGCTCAGGACCGGCTGCTCGGCCAGGTCGGGGAACTCCAGCTCCGTCGCGCCGGCCGCGCGCCAGCGCTCCACCAGCGTCATCACCCGGATCGAGTCGAGGCCGCGGTCGAGGAGGTCCTCCTCGGCGTCGATGTCGTCGGGGGCGCAGGCCAGCATCTCCGCGACGTCCGCCCGGATGCGCGCCTCCGTCAGCCCGTCCACCGGCCCGCCCCCGCCGGCCCGCCCGCAGAACGCCTCGACCACCGCGGCGGTGGTGGTCACCACGCCGCAGCGCTGGGCGACGTACTCCAGTGCCTGGTCGTGGCGGGCCCGGGAGAAGTCCGCGACCCCGTCCGCCACGAGGAACGGCCGCACGTCCCGCATGAACGCCTCGACGGCCGTGGTCTGGCAGCCGATGTGCGCGTAGATCCCGGTGATCACGAGCTGGTCGCGGCCCGCCGCGGCGAGCTGCTCGGCCAGCGTCGAGCGCTGGAACGCGCTGTAGCGCCACTTGGTCAGGACCGCCTCGCCCGGGCGCGGGGCCAGCTCGGCGACGATGTCCGCGGCGGCCGGGTCGGCGTCGATCACCGCGCCGATCCCGCGCCCCAGAAGTCGGTGAGCAGGCCGCGGTCGCGCACGTCCTGGCGGCCGGGCTGCGCGGTGTAGAACACCGGCACCCCGCGCGCCCGGCACACGGCCAGGAGCGCCGCGATGTGCGCGGTCAGCGTGCGGACCGGGTCGCCGGCGTACGGGGCGAGGAAGTAGCGCTGCATGTCGTGGACCAGCAGCGCGGCCCGCTGCGGGTCCGGCCGCCAGCCGACGCGCCCGGCCGGCAGCTCGGCCGGCCCGGGCAGCGCGTAGGGCTCGATCCGGGGCAGTGACATGGGCTCTACCTCTCCGTTCCGACGGTGTCCCGGAGCGCCCTCCGGAGCTCGCGCTTGCTGGTCTTGCCGACGCCCGTGACCGGGAACGCGCCGACGACGCGGATCAGGTCCGGCACCTTGTACGCCGCGACCCCGCGTTCGCGGACGAACCGGCGCAGCTCGCCGGGCCCGGCTCCGCACCGGGCACCGGCACGACGTACGCGCAGGTCCGCTCGCCGAGGTAGGCGTCCGGCACGGCGACGACGGCCGCGTCGAGCACGGCGGGATGGGCCATGAGGTGGTCCTCGACCTCCTCGGCCGACACCTTCTCCCCACCCCGGTTGATCTGCTCCTTCGCCCGCCCGACGACCTCCAGGTGCCCGGACGGCCGGCGCCGGACGAGGTCGCCGGTGCGGTAGAAGCCGTCCTCGGTGAACGCGGTGGCGTTGTGCGCGGCCGCGCGGAAGTAGCCGCGGATCGTGTACGGGCCGCGGGTCAGCAGCGCCCCCACCTCGCCGGGCGGCACCTCCGCGGTGGACGGGGCGGCGGGGTCGTCCGGGTCCACCACGCGGACCTCGTCGTCGGGCGAGATCGGCCGGCCCTGTGTCTCCAGGACGAGGTCGTCGGGGTCGTCCAGGCGGGTGTAGTTGACCAGGCCCTCGGCCATCCCGAAGACCTGCTGCAGCCGGCAGCCCAGCGCCGGGCCGATCCGCGCGGCCAGCTCGCGCCCGCACTTCGCGCCGCCGACGAGCAGCACCTCCAGGCTGGAGAGGTCGTGCCCGGTGCGCGGGGCGGCGTCGGCCCACGCGGCCGCGAGCGGCGGCACCACCCCGGAGATCGTCACCCGCTCCCGTTCGACCAGCCGGAACACGGTGTCCGCGTCCGGGCGCGGGGCCAGCACGGACGCCGCACCCGCATGCAGCGCGCCGAGCACGCCCGGCGAGCTGAGCGGGAAGTTGTGCGCGACCGGCAGGGCGGCCAGGTAGACGCTGTCGGGGCGCAGCCCGCAGATCCGCGCGCTCTCGCGCACGCTGTAGAGGTAGTCGTCGTGGGTGCGCGGGATGAGCTTCGGCAGCCCGGTGCTCCCGCCGGAGAGCTGCAGGAACGCGACGCCTCCGGGTCGGGGTCGGGCAGGTCGCGCGGGGGCGCGGGCAGCTCGTGCAGGGGCACGGTGCCCGGCGCGTCCCCGAGCACGACGACGTGCTCGACCGACGGGACGGCCGCGGCCACGGCGGTCGCGACGGCCGCGTGGTCGTGGCGCTCGAACCGGTCCACCGTGACGAGGGCGACGGCGCCGGCCTGCTCGGCGACGTGGTGCAGCTCGGTCTCCCGGTGGGCCGGCAGCGCGAACACCGGCCAGGCGCCCACCCGGAACAGCGCGAACAGGACGGACAGGAACTCGGGCACGTTGGGCAGCTGCAGCACGACCCGGTCGCGGGCCCGACGCCCAGCCCGGCGAACCCGGCCGCGAGCCGGTGGGCGCGCTCGTCCAGCCCGGCGAACGTCCAGCGCTCGTCGCCGCCGACCACGGCGGTGCGGTCCGCGTAGGCGTCCGCGAGCAGCGTCAGGTGGCGCCCGAACGTGCGGCCCAGCCAGTGCCCCGACGCGCGGTAGCGCGCGGCCACGGCAGGCGGCCACGGCGTGTGGTCGAGGCCGGTCACGCCGGCTCGGCCTGCCCCTCGTCCACTCCGAGCGCACGCAGCATCGTGCGGAACTTCGCGCTGGTCTCGGCCAGCTCGGCGGCGGGATCCGAGCCGTCGACGACACCGGCCCCGGCGAAGAGCCGCACCGTCGGGCCGCACACCTCCGCGCAGCGGATCGTCACCACCCACTCGCCGTCGCCGCTCGCGTCGCACCAGCCCACGAGTCCGCTGTAGTAGCCGCGGTCGACGGCCTCGATGGCCTCGATCGCGGTGCGCGCGGCGTCGCGGGGCACCCCGCAGACGGCCGGGGTCGGGTGCAGCGCCTCGGCCAGCGCCAGCGCGCTGACGGCCGGGTCGGCGAGCCGGCCGGTGATCCGGCTGGAGAGGTGCCACATCGTCGCGGTGCCGACGACCTCCGGCTCGGCGGGCCGGGTGACGTCGGAGCAGAACCGGCCGAGCACGTCCGCGACCTGCGCGGCGACGAACGCGTGCTCCCGGCGCTCCTTGTCGGAGCCGCGCAGCGCGGCGATCCGGCAGCGGTTCCCGGCCTCGTCCGCACCGCGCGGGGTGGAGCCGGCGAGCGGGACCGCCTCGACGACGTCGCCGCGGCGGGAGACGAGCAGCTCCGGGCTCGCGCCGACGAGCGTGCGGGTCGCGGGGTCGCCGGGCGCGGTGACGTCGGCGGCGAACGCGTGCGCGGCCGGGTCGGCCCGCACGAGCCGGGCCAGCAGCGCCGGCACGGCGACCGGGGCGGGCGCGGTCAGCTCCAGGCTGCGGGCCAGCACCACCTTGCGCAGCGCGCCGTCGCCGATCAGCTCCAGCGCGCGGCGCACGCCGTGGACGTACTCGGCGGGCTCCGGGTGGGGACGCACGGCCCACCCGGTGGCACCGGCCCGGTCCGCGGGGACGCCCGCGCCCTCCGGCGCGCCGGCCCGGCGCACGACCGCGGGCACGACGAGGCTCGACGGCGCGTCCGGCCCGAACCCGATCGCCCCCGCCACCACGGGCTCGGGCACGCCCGCGGCCGCGGCGTCGTCGAGGGCGTCCGCCGCGGCCTCCGCATGGGCCCGGCCCACCGCCGCGACCAGCGCGTGCGCGCCGTCGGCGAGCAGCGCACCGCGCGGCGACGAGTAGTAGAACGAGCCGGGCAGGTAGGCCGTCAGCAGGTCGGCCGCGAGGTGCTGGGGACGCGGCCGGACCAGGGCCGGGGTGGACACGTGGGCGTTCCTTTCGCCGGGCGGACGGGACGTGGCGGGTCAGGCGCCGAGGGTGGCGCCGCCGTCGACGGTGAGGGACTGCATCGTCACGTGGCGGGCGGCCGGGCTCGCCAGGAACAGCACGGCGGCCGCGACGTCCGCGGGGTCGGCGATGCGGCGCAGCGGGATGCCGAGCCGGTAGTCCGCGGGCGAGCCGTCGATCACGGGGACGGCGCCGCGGTCGTCGGCGGGGTCGGGCCACAGCGAGCGCTGCATCGGGGTGTCCGTGGAGCCCGGGCAGACCGCGTTGCAGCGCACGTGGGGGGCCAGCTCCAGGCCCAGGGCCCGGGTGATCGCGAGCGCCGCGGCCTTCGACGCCGAGTAGGCGGCCATGCCGGCGCGCGGCACGGCGGCCGCGTTGGACGCGACCGTCACGATGCTGCCCGCCCGCCGCGCGTGCATCCGGCGGCCGACGGCCCGGCCGGTGTTCCAGACCCCGGTGGTGTTGACGGCGAGGCAGTCGGCGAGGTCGGCGTCGGCGGCGGCGAGCAGCGGGCCGGTGCGCAGCACGCCCGCGACGTTGGCGAGCACGCCGATCGGGCCCAGCTCGGCCTCGGTGCGCCCGACCGCGGCCTCGACGTCCGCCGCGTCGGCGACGTCGGCGACCAGCGCGAGCGTCTCGGTCCCGCCGGCCCGCAGCTTCTCCGCCGTCGCGACGACGGACTCGTCGCGGTCGAGCAGCGCGACGGGTGCACCGGCCGCCGCGAACGCCGCGGCGACCGCGGCGCCGATCCCCCGCCCGGCCCCCGTGACCAGCGCGGCCCCCTCGATCGACGGCACGTCAACTCCCGCAACTGGACAGGCTTTACTCAGATGTAGCAAGGCTCCCCTAACAAACCAGGTCCGATCAGCGAGCGCAAGGTTCCCTTGCGCACGCCACGGACCTTCAGCGCGAACCGGGCGTGTGCGCGGCCAGCCCGACGAGCGCCTGTTCCCAGTGCCGCTGCAGGTCCTCGACGGCGTCGGCGTCGAGGACGCGGCCCGCGGCCGTCCACTCCGCGGCGAGCGACCCGTCCCCCGCTTCGGACACGGCGAGCGCGAGCACCGCGGCCAGCGCCTTGCCCTGCCGCTCGACGACCGCGGGCGGGTCCGCCCGCCACGCCACGCCCCGGACCTGCGGGAACCAGGCCAGCCGCAGCTCCGGCACCGGGAGCGCGGCCAGCGGCGCATCGGGATCGAGGTGGCGCAGCACGCCGTAGCCGGAGCCGGCCCGCGGCGTCGCGCGCACGGCCGTCGCGGCCGCCCGCAGCAGCCGGCCGGCCGCCGGGCCGCCGTCGAGCGCCTCGGCCAGGTCCGCGGCGGACCGCACGGCGTCGGCGGCGACGCGCACCGGGAACCCGCCGGCCGGTCCGCCGTCGTCGAGCGTGACGCACAGCGCGTCGCGTGGCCCGCGCCACGACCGGACGGCCAGCGCGAGCGCGGCGAGCAGCACCTCGGCGGGGCTGGGCCCGCAGGCCGCCGGCAGCCGCGTGAGCAGGATCTCCGCCATGGCGGGCGAGGCCACCGTCCACGTCCGGTCCGCGGTGGCGACGGTGTCGGCCGCGGGGTCGAACGGCCGCGCGCCCAGCCGGGGCCCGTCCGGCGCCAGCACGCCGTGCCAGTACGCCAGCTCCCCGCGCCGGGCGCCGGCCCGCGCCTGCGCGGCGGGCGCCGGCCCGGACCCGCCGGGCCGGGCGCCGCCGCAGGCCGCCTCCAGGTCCGCGACCAGCACCGGCCACGACGTCGCGGCGACGGCGAGCGGGTGCGCGACGAGCAGCACGCCGTCCCAGAGCAGCCCGACGCGCAGCACGTCGCCCGACCGCGGGTCGAGCTGCGCGGCGAGCCGGTTGGCCTCGGTCTCCGGGCACCCGTCCACCTCGGCGACGAGCGGCTCCGCGCGCACCGCGCCGGCGTCGCGCACGAGCAGCGCGCCGCTCTCCCGCAGCATCAGCCGCAGCGCGTCGTGCCGGTCGAGCACGGCCTGCACGCCGGCCACCAGCCGCCCGAGCGAGGGCGGCTCGTCCATCCGCACGACCACCCACTCGGCGCAGCCCGCGAGGACCTCCGGCACCGGGTTGGCGGCGAGCAGGGCCCGCACGCCCGGCGGCGCCGGGACCTCGACTCCCGCGTGCCCCTCGGCGACCGCCACGCTGCGCTGTTCCACGGCGCGAGAGTATGGAAGTTAGGCTTACCTAAGCAAGGCGCGCGACCAAGGTCACGCCCCGTTCCCGGGGCTCGTCGCGGCCGCCCGTCAACGGTCATCTGCCGTAGCCGGGACGGGAGATCGGACTCTTTCGATACCTCCGGCTCGGCACTACGTTGCTGACGGTGACCAATGGTGATCCGCGCCCTGCCGTGCGCCCGTTCGCCCGGCACCTCCGGACGTGGATCGCCCCGCTCGGGGCGCTGCTCCTCGTCGGCGCGCTCGCGGCGGGCGGCTGGTGGTTCACCACGTCGGGTGAGGCGGCCCGGGCCGGTGACTGCGTGGTGATGGACGCCGCCGACACCGGCAGCCCGTTCTCCCTCGGCGACTGCGCCGACCCGGCCGCGTCGTTCGTCGTGCTCGGGTTCGCCGCCGCGGAGGGCGACTGCCGCGCGGTGCCCGGCGCCGTCCGCACGACCACGCAGCTCGCCGGCGGCGCCGCCGAGACCTGCCTCGGCGAGAAGGGCGTGGACCCGGCGACGAGCGTGGTCGACGCCGGCCGCGGCGACTGCCTGACCAGCGCGTCCGACCCGGTCCGGCAGGTCCCGTGCGCCGACCCGGCCGCCGGCTACGTGATCCTGGGCCGCTTCGACGCCGTCAACACCTTCGAGGTGCCCGACACCTGCGACCTCACCCCGTCCGCCACCGCCGTCTACACCTGGAACTGGCGCCAGGAGAGCGGGCCGCAGCCGCTGCACGACATCACCGCCGACGCGGTGTTCTGCCTGGGGCCGGTGCCGCGGTAGCCGCGCGGGCCCGGCCGGAGCCGGACCCGCGCCACGCCCCGCCGCTCAGGCGGTGGCGACCGCCGGCTGCGGCGCCCCGGCACCGCCCGGGTCGGTGTCGTCCGCATCGGTGTCGTCACGGTCGGCGGCGAGGTAGCGGGCCGAGAGCCCGCGGTAGTGCCGGGTGCCGAACGCCAGCAGCGTCACGACGAGCCCGATCGCCCCGGAGACCGTGAAGAGCAGCGCGAGCCCGCGGTCCGGCCCGACGCCGAACCAGGGGCCCAGCACCTCGGCGCCCGCGCCGGTCGTCATGAACGGGATGAACACGAACTGCGCGACCGGGCTGATCAGGAACGCGGTGAGCGGCGACGCGGCCTGCTCGACGCTCTGCGCGAAGCCGAACACCCGGCCCTGCCGCTCGAACGGGACGACCTTCTGCAGGACGGTGTGCTCGGACGCCTCGATCGCCGGCATCACCGTCATGAAGACCATCATCCGACGGCCATGAGCACGATCCACGGCTGCACGGTGAAGAGGGTGCACACCACCCAGATCACGACGTTGGCGAGCAGCATGGTGCGCAGCGGGTTGCGGCCCAGGCCACGGCGGCTGATGACCAGCCCGCCGAGGATCATCCCGGTGCTCAGCACGCCCCACAGCAGGCCCCACACCTCGACGGACACCAGCGACAGGCCGTAGGGGTCCATCAGCGCCATGAACACGCCGCCGATGAAGTTGTTGATCGTGGTGAACACGATCAGCGCGAGCAGCCCGGGCACCGCCGCCACCAGCGCGAACGTGCCGCGCAGGTCGATCCTGGACGGCGCGCCGTCGGCGTGCGCGACCCGGTCCTCCGGGATGCGCAGCGCGAACAGGTGCACGATCGCGGCGGCCGTCGCGACGATCGCCACGAGGAGCACGGCCAGCATCCCGGCCAGCCCCACGAGCAGGCCGCTGATCACGGACGTGACCAGGAACGACACCCCGGACGCCGTGCCGACCAGCCCGTTGGCGCGGTCCCGGGCGGCGGCGGGCACGAGCAGCGTGACGACGGTGGTCATCGCGATCGTGCGGATGTTGCCGACGATCACCGCGCTCATGACCAGCAGCACGAGCAGCCAGAGCGTCGGGCTCGCCGGGTCCCGGAACGCCTCCGGCCCCGCGCCCAGGTAGACCACGAGGCCCAGCGCGTAGAGGACGAGCGAGACCGTGCTGGACGCGATCATCACCGTGCGCTTGCGGTTGTGGTCCACGAGGCTGCCGAACCAGATGCCCGACACCGCCGTCAGCGTCAGGTAGATGCCGGCGATGAGGCCGGTGGCGAACACCGAGTGCGTCTCCAGGTACACCCAGAACGTCACCGCGAACCAGACCGTGAAGTTCACGACCGACGCGACGAGGGTGTTGCCCAGCGCGTGCCAGAACGGCCGCCCCGGACGCACCCGGCCGGCCGGCGCCGGCGGGTCGTGCGCGGTGTCCTCTGCGAGTTCCATCGGAGTGCTCCCGTTCCCCTCGTGTCCCCTTGTGGGGCGTCTGTCCGTAAGACGGACCCGTGTGGAGGAACTCATCGCGCACGAAAGTGATCCGACTCACAGCGCCCAACCACGCGCCCGCCCTCGGGGGTCGTAGGAGGTGCCGGCCGGAGCGGATCGGGGGGTCGCTCCGGCCGGCCCGGGCCGGCCGGTCTCAGCGGGCCGCGGGCTCGGCCGCCAGCACCAGCGGCGTCACGGCCACCGTGCCGTCCGGGCGCAGGTCGTAGCGCACGTACCCGGGGCGCGGGTCGCCCGCCGGCTGCGGCATCCCGGGCTGCGGGACGATCGGGTACGCCGTGCTCGGCGCGGTGACGTGCCGGCGCCCCGCCGCCGCCACGTCGCGGAAGCGGTGCAGGTGCCCGCTGGCCACCAGCACGACGGCCGCGGGCCCCGCGCCGAGCGCGTCGAGCAGCCGCAGCCGGGCGTCCACGGGCGGCATCGCCCAGGTCTCGCGCGCGGCGCAGCCCGCGTCCGGGTCGAGCACGAGCGGCTCGTGCAGGAAGACCGCGGCGGGCCCGGGCCACGCGCCGAGGACGGCGGCGAGCCAGTCCCGCTGCGCGGCCTCGCTCGGCAACCCGCTGCCCAGCACCAGCGAGTTGAGCCCGACGAGCAGCCAGCCCGCGCGCCGCACGGCCCACCGGTCCCCGCCCCACACCTCCCGGAACCGCCGGCAGCGCGCCTCCGTCACCGGTTTGCCCAGCCAGGCGGCCGGCAGGTCGGGCCGGTCGGCGTGGTCGCCGACGTCGTGGTTGCCGGGCACGACGAGCACCGGGCACGGCAGGCCGGCGAGCAGCCGCCGCGCGTGGGTGTGGTCGGCGGCCGTGTCCGGGTCGCCGAGCACGAGGTCGCCGGTGTGCACGACCAGGTCGGGCGGGTCGAGGGCGAGCGCCGCGGCGACCGCCTCCCACCCGGCCCGGCCCGCCGCGGACCGGCCGTCGGCGGCGTCGGCGGCGAGGTGGGTGTCCGTGACGTGCGCGACGCGCAGCCCCGGCGTCCCGGGTCCGGGGGTCACCGGCGCCGGCCGTCGGCGTCGAACACGTGCACGTCGCGGGCGGCCGCCCGCAGCGCGACCCGGTCGCCGAGGACCGCGGCGGCCGGCACCCGCACCCGCACCTGCGCGGCCCGACGGCCACCCGCACCAGCTTCTCGGTGCCGAGCAGCTCGACGGCCCGCACGTCGCCGGTCATCGCCAGCTCGCCCGGCAGGCCCGGGCCGACGGCGAGGTGCTCGGCGCGCACCCCGACGTGCGCGAGCTCGCCGGCCGGGAGCGGCAGCCCGGCCGGCAGCCGCACGTCGTGGCCGGGCGCGACCCGCAGCACGGGGCCGGGCCCGGTGCTGCCCGGCAGCAGGTTCATCGCACCCAGGAACCCCGCGACGAACGTGCTGGCCGGCCGGTCGAACACCGCGAGCGGCGGCCCGGCCTGCTCCACCCGCCCCCGGTTCATCACGACGAGGTGCTCCGCGAGCGTGAGTGCCTCGGTCTGGTCGTGCGTCACGTGCACGACGGTGCTGCCCAGCCGGCGCTGGAGCTGTGCCAGCTCCGCGCGCATCGCGGTGCGCAGCTGCGCGTCGAGGTGCGAGAGCGGTTCGTCGAGCAGCAGCACGGCCGGGTCGCGCACGATGGCGCGCGCGATCCCGACCCGCTGCCGCTGCCCGCCGGACAGCTCGTGCGGACGCCGGTCGAGCAGCTCCCCGATCCGCGCCAGCTCGGCGGCGGCCAGCACCCGGCGCGCCGCTCCGCGCGCGCACCCGGGCCATGCGCAGCGGGAACGCGATGTTCTCCGCCACCGTCCTGGCCGGGTAGAGCGCCGCGTTCTGGAACACCATCGCCACCCGGCGCCGCCGCGGGTCGGCCCTCGTGGCGTCGACGCCGAGGATCCGGATCGTCCCGCCGGTCGCGTCCTCCAGCCCGGCCACGCACCGCAGCAGCGACGTCTTGCCGCACCCGCTCGGGCCGACGACCACGGTGACCCCGCCCCGCGGGCAGTCGATGCGCACCCGGTCGAGCGCGACGTGCGTCCCGTACCGCTTGGTCAGCCCGTCGACGGCGAGCCCGCTCGCGGCCGCCCCGACGCGCCGGCCGCGCGCGTGGCCGTGACCGTCACCGCTGGTCCAGCAGCCGCTGCGCGGTGGTGGCGAGCCCCTGCAGCGCCGCCTCGGGCGTCGACCGGCCCTGCAGCACGAGCAGCTGGGCCTTCAGGTACTCGGTCTGGAACTCGGCGTTGCCGGTGCCGGGGAACGCGTACCACGGGAAGGACGGCTGGTCGTTCACCGCGACGAGGTCGGGGTTCTCCGCGAAGTAGCCGCCGAGGTACTGCCGCCCGGTCGCGGCGACCCGGTTGAGCGGCGCGGTCGCCGTCGCGCGGACGGTCGCGGTGACCGACTCGGGGGTGAGCACCGACAGCAGCGCGTCGCAGGTGGCGGCCTGGCGCGCCGGGTCGGTCGTCAGCATCACGAAGCCGTTGGTCGAGAGCGGGACGAGCCGCTGGGCGCCGTCCGGGGTGGGCATGGGCGCGAGCCGCAGGTCGAACCCGGCCTTCTTGAGGCCCTCGTAGCCCGACGCGGACGTCAGGTACATCGCGACCGCGCCGCGGGTGAACGCGTCGGTCGCCTCGGCGAAGAAGTTGCTGTACACGGGCATGTAGCCCTTGGCGACGAGGTCGCGCCAGAACCCGAACACGGCCGTGCCGGCCGGCGAGTCGAACTCCGGGCGGGTCTCGCCGGCGTCGACCATGCTGCCGCCGCCCGAGCGCAGCGCGCCCTCGAAGTTGTAGCTGTTGCCGAAGTAGAGCAGCGCGCGAACCGGTTCCGGGCCGGGTCGGTCAGCCGGGCCGCGGCCGCCTCCACCTCCGACCACGTCGACGGCGGCCGGTCCGGGTCCAGCCCGGCGGCGCGGAACAGGTCGGCGTTGTAGAAGAGCGCGGGCTGCGTGACGTACCACGGCACCTGGTAGAGCGTGCCGTCCACCTCGCCGGTGGCGACCAGGTCGGTGTTCAGCTGCCCGGCCAGCTCCGCGTCGCTCGCGAGGCAGGCGTCGAGCGGCTGGGCGAGCCCCGCGTCGACGAACGTGCGGAACGTCGAGCTCGTGACGCGCACGGCGTCCGGCGCGTCCCCGGCCTGCACCTGCGCGATCACCCGCTGCGCGGTCTCGGCGTCGCTCTGGTTGTTCAGCTCCAGCTCGATCGGGTTGGCCGGGCCGGTGCCGTTGTAGGTGTCGACGATCGTGCGCAGCACGGCGCCGTTCTGCGCCTCCTGGCCGGAGACGATCCGGACGGGCCCGGTGGCGGCGGGCGCGCTGCGGACGGCGCGGACGGCTGCTGGGCACCGCCCCCGCAGGCGCTCAGGAGCAGGGCGGCGCCGGCGGCGGCCGCGGCGAGCAGGCGGCGTCGGGGGACAGCGGACATGGGGGTGCTCCCGGGTGGTGGGTGGCCGGTCAGTCGGAGTGACCGGACAGGGCGATGCCGTGGATGAACTGCCGCTGGGCGAGCAGGTAGCCGGCCAGCAGCGGGAGGACGGACAGGGTGGCGGTGGCCATCTGCGGCCCGTAGTCGGTGCCGGCGTCGGTGCCGAGGAAGGAGACGATCCCGAACGGGATCGTGGCGAGGTCGTCGTCGGTGAGCACGAACGACGGCCAGAAGTAGTCGTTCCAGTGCCCGACGAAGCTGAAGATCCCGAACGCCACCAGCGCCGGGCGGGCCATCGGCAGCACGATGCGCACGAGCACCGAGAACGTGCCGGCGCCGTCGAGCCGGGCCGCGTCGAACACGGCGGTCGGGATCGTGAGGAAGAACTGCCGCAGCAGGTAGACGCCGAACGCCGACCCGACGAACGGCAGCACGAGCGCCGCGTAGGTGTTGACCAGCCCGAGCTGGCGCAGCGCGACGTAGAGCGGGATCGCGGTGACCTGCTGCGGGATCATGATGCAGGCCAGCACCAGTCCCGTCCCGAGCTGCGAGCCGCGGAACCGCAGCCGGGCCAGCGCGTACGCCGCGGGCACGGCCAGCAGCACCTGCCCGGCGAAGATCAGCACCGTGACCACCGCGCCGTTGGCGTAGTAGCGCAGGATCGGCAGGTCCTGAAGCGCCCGCGTGTAGTTGTCGAGCGTGAGCGAGGTCGGCACGATCCGGCCGGCGACCACGTCCTCCGCCGGCGCGAACGACGTCAGCAGCATGATCGCGAACGGGGCCAGCACGACGACGGCACCGGTCGCGAGCGCGAGGTGCACGGCGACCTGGCCGCTCCACCGGGCCCTCATCGGGTGCCCTTCCGTTCCAGGCCGCGCCCGAGCACCCGCACCTGCAGCAGCGTGACCAGCCCGGCGAGCACCAGCAGCGCGACGGTGAGCGTGGCGCCCGCCCCGACGTCGAAGTAGGCGACGCCGCGGCGCCACAGCAGGAACGCGAGCGACTCGGTGCTCCCGGCCGGCCCGCCGTCGGTCATCGTGCGGATCGTGTCGTAGACCCGCAGCGCCGCCGTGCTGGTCAGGACCACCGCGAACACCGTCGCGGGGCCGAGCGCCGGCCACGTGACGTGCCGGAACCGGGAGAGCGCGCCGGCGCCGTCCAGCCGGGCGGCCTCCAGCACGTCGCGGGGCACGGCGGTGAGCGCGGCCAGGTAGACCACCGCCACGAACCCGACCTGCTGCCACGTGCCGACGGCCGCGACCGCGGGCAGCGCCAGCTCCAGCGAGTTCAGCCAGTCGCGCAGCCCGGTGAGCCGCCCGACCGTCGCGTCGACCACGCCCGTGTCCGGCCGGAACATCCACCGCCACACGATCGACATCGCGACCAGCGTCGCCGCGACCGGCAGGAAGTAGACCGCCCGCCAGAACGCCCGCCCGTGGCTCAGCGCGTCGATGCCGAGCGCGACGAGCAGGCCGCCGGCCAGCGACGCGGGCACCGTCAGCACCGCGTACCCGACGGTGACGAGCACCCCGCGGCCGAGCTCCCCGCCGGCGATCTCGGTGGCGAAGTTCTCTATCCCGACGAACTCCACGGTTCCCCGGAGCAGGTCCCAGCGGACGAACGCGAGCCCGACCGCGAATGCGGCCGGCAGGACGACGAACGCGAGCAGCGCCACCACCACGGGGGCCGTCAGCAGATAGGGGACGACCCCGCGGCGGGCTTCTCGGATATCGCTCCGGCCGGCCGCGTGCGGAATTCCGAAACCATTCCGGGTACGGCCACGCCAGGACGTTATGCCCGCCCGGCGCCCGCGCAGAACCGTCGCCGCGTTGCCGGGTGATGAAGTCGTGGGCGGCCAGGTGATGCCGGCACGGCGCCCAGGTGAACACCCCCGCGCGACTCGCGTGCACCCAGACCCCGACTCGCGTACACCCAGGCCCCGACTCGCGTGCTCCCAGGGCCCGACCCGCGGGCCGCGGGCGCGCAGTGCCCCCGCGAGTCGCCGGAGAAGTGCGCGCGAGTCGCGGCGTGAGTGCACGCGAGTCACGCTGTCAGTGCGCGCGAGTCGCTGGCTGAGTGCACGCGAGTCGCTGGCTGAGTGCACGCGAGTCGCGGGCTGGGTGCGCGCGAGTCGGGGTCAGGCGGGGCCGGGCTGGGGGGTGCGCAGGTCCCACGCCGGGGACATCGGCACCGCGGGCACCGCCGGGTCCAGCGAGAGCACCCAGGCCAGCTCGACGACCGCGCCGGCCGCCCCGGTCTCCAGCAGCACCCCGCTGAACTGCGTCGGACCCGGCCGCAGCCGGTACGGGCCGAGCGCGCTGGCGTCCCCGTCGAGGTACTCGGCCACGAAGTGGGTGGGCTCGAAGCCGCCGATCCCGCCGGCCGGGCCGACGTACCCGATGTCCGCGACGAACGCCGTGCCGCGCGGCAGCACCTGCAGCTCCCGGCTCGCGACGTGGGTGAGGCTGCCGATCACGGCGGCGCACCGCCCGTCGACGGCGTGCGCGAACCGCAGCGCCGCGTACGGGGTGCCGATGAGGTGAACGAGGGTCGCCGGCCGGGTGAGCTGGCCTTGCCACGCCTCGAACGGCGAGCGCACGACGCTGCCGCGGGCGGACCGGTCGGCGAGCTGCAGCACGGTCAGCGGGTCGCCGTCGACGGTCAGGTCGACGCGGCCGCGGCCGGGCCGCAGCGCGTCGTCGACGAGGTTCGCCGAGCGCACGACCTGCGGGTGGTCGACGACCACCCGCCCGTGCCCGCCGTCCCACACGTGGGTGCCGGTGAGGATCAGGTCGATGCCCGCCGCGAGCAGCACGTCGCGCTGGCGCAGCGTCATGCCGCTGCCGTCGCTGGGGCTGGGCCCGGTGATGGCGACGTTGTCGGCGATCGTGACCACGAGGTCGAGCCGGTGGGCCCGGCGCAGGTCGCCGAGCGCGCCGACGAGGTCCAGCATGGCCTGCTCACCGACGAGCTCACCGGTGACGAGCAGTCGCATCGCAGCTCCCGTCATGGCGTGCGGGACGCCCGGACCGTACCGACCCCGGCCCGTCGCGGGCGCCCGTCCGCGGATGAACGGCGGGTGGACACCGGCCTCCCGCCGGCCCGTCGGCGCAGGTTGCTCGTGTCCATCGGCCCGTCACCTTGCCGCTCCAGAGTTCGCGCGACGGTCACGCGATGTCGGTCGAGCGGGTGCTTCGACCGGATTACAAACATTGCCGTCGTGTAATGCCGTGGCGGCCGGTACCCGAGCGACCGGCCCGCGGACGGCGAGGAGGAAATGTGCTCCATCCCGGTGAGGTCATGTTTTCCCCCGCGCTCTGCGCGAACCTCAGCACCCCTTCTACCGGCGGCTCGAGACGGAACGGTTCTTCGCCGAGATCTGCACGCAGCTCGACCGTTTCGGCTGCCGTTTCGTGGTCGTCGCCCACGTCCTGCCCACCCTGCCGCCGTTCCTGCGCGCGCTCGACAGCATCGGGCGCGTCGCGGCGGTGGTGCCCAAGCCCCGCTCGATCGACCCCGTCGTGCTCGGCTGGCTGCGCGACCACCACCCCGTCACGAGCTGGAGCCGCGCCTCGATCGGCACCCCCGGCTTCGTCGACCGGGACGCCGCGGCCGTGCTCGACGGCGACACCCCGTTCGTCGTGCTCGACATCGGCGGCTACTTCGCCCCGGCGCTGCCCGACCTCGCCCGCCGCTACCCCGGCACGTTCCTCGGCGTCGTCGAGGACACGGAGAACGGCTACCAGAAGTACCTCACGGCCTACCGGGCCCGGCCGCACCTGCCCGTGCCGTGCGTGTCGATCGCCCGCAGCCTCTCCAAGCGCAGCGAGGACCACCTCGTCGGGCGCTCGATCGTCTTCTCGTCCGAGGTGCTGCTGCGCGAGGGCGGCGCCACCCTCGGCCAGCGCTCGGCGCTCGTGATCGGGTTCGGCAAGATCGGCCAGAGCATCGCCCACGACCTGCGCGACCGCGGCATCGACGTCTCGGTGTGGGACATCGACCCCAACCAGCGCGTGTTCGCCCGCTGCACCAACTTCCGCGTCGAGGACCGGGCGCGCTCGCTGCAGCGCGCCGACCTCGTCTTCTGCGCCACCGGCAACCGCTCGCTGCGCGCCGCGGACTTCCGCGCGCTGCGCCGGGGCGCCGTGGTCTTCTCGGTGACGTCGTCCGACGACGAGTTCAGCTTCGCCGGCCTCGACGACTACGCGAGCGAGCAGGTCGGGCCGTGGATGACGCGGCTGCACCGCGTGGACGGCGGTGACCACCACTTCTTCCTCGCCAACCGCGGCGACGCCCCCAACTTCCTGCACGGCGCCGAGGTGCGCCCGTTCGTCCACCTGACGCAGGCCGCGATCCTGCACGGCATCGCCGCGCTGCTCGACGACCCCCGACCCGGGCGGATCGGCGGCATCGGCGGCGCCCGCGAGGCGCTGATCTCCGAGGCGTTCGAGCGCTGCTTCTTCGACACCGCCAGCGAGAGGAGCCCCGCATGAGCCCCGTCGACATGATCACGGACGAGTTCGCCGTGGTGCTCGGGGCCGACGAGCGCTACGCGCTGCCGCTCGCGGTGGCCGTGCGCTCGCTGCTGGACAACCTCGCCGCGCCCGGCGCCGTGCCGGTGGTCGTGCTGGACCGCGGCATCGCGGCGGCCACGAAGGAGAAGCTGCACGCGTCCTGGCCCGACGGCGCCGACGTGCGGTTCGTGCCCGTGGACGCCCGGCGGCTCGGCGCGCTCCCCGTGCCGGACGCGAACGCGGTGAACTCCTACCTCAACCGCGCCATGTACCTGCGGCTGCTCATCCCGGACCTGCTCCCGGCGACCGTCCGCCGCGCGCTCTACCTCGACGCCGACACGATCGTCCTGGGCGACGTCGCCGGGCTGCGTGCCGCGGACCTCGGCGGCAACCCGCTCGGCGGCGTGGTCGACCCGTACATCGAGGTCGTCTCGCACGACATGGGTGTGCAGGACTGGCGCGAGCTCGGGCTCGCCGCCGACGTCCCCTACCACAACTCCGGGGTGCTGCTGCTCGACCTGGACCAGTGGCGTGCGCAGCGGCTCGGCGACGCCGTCACGGAGTACCTGGTCGCCCACCCGGACCTGTACCTGCCCGACCAGGACGCGCTCAACGCCGTGCTCGGCCCGCGCTGGACCACCCTCGACCCGGGCTGGAACGTGCTGGTGCTCGACGAGTACCTGCGCACCCCGCAGATCCCGCACGACGCGTGGGTGCGCGACCACGTGCCCCCGCCCGCGCGCGGCTGCTGCACTTCGCGTTCACCGTCAAGCCGTGGACCAGCGCGTTCCGCAACCCCGGCTACCTCGCGCTCTACCACCGCTACCAGGACCGGACGAAGTGGGCGGGCGTCGTGCTGTGAACGCGGTGAGCGTGCTCGCGCCCGGCCTGCGCCGGACGACGGCCGGGGTGGTGCTGGCCGTGTCGCTGGTCGCGTTCGAGCAGCTCGCGGTCGTGACGGTGGCCCCGGCGGCCGCGGCGGACGTCGGCGGGAGTGCCCTGTACGGCTGGCTCTTCACCGCGTTCCTGCTGGCCCAGGTGCTGGGCGCGGCGGCCGCCGGCCGGCTCGCCGACCGCCGTGGGGTGACGCTGCCGCTGCGCCTGGCGCTGGCCGTCGCCGCGGCCGGGCTCGCCGTCGCCGCCGCCGCGCCGGACGTCGCCACGCTACTGGCCGGGCGGGTGCTGCAGGGCGTCGGCGGCGGCGCGCTCGTCACCGGCGTGTACGCGACGATCTCCACGGCGTACCCGCCCGCGCTGCGGCCGCGGATGCTCTCGGTGTTCGGGTCGGCGTTCGTCGTGCCGGCGCTGGCCGGCCCGGCGGTGGCCGTCGCCGTCGCGTCGGTGTGGGGCTGGCGGGCGGTGTTCCTGCTGATGCTGCCGCTCGTCGCGGCCGCCGCCGGATGCCTGGCCGGCGGCGCACGAGAGCGGCCGGACGCGGCACCGGGCCGGCCGGCGTCGCTGCTCGCCGCCGCGGCGCTGGCCGCCGGGACCGGGGCGCTCGTCGCCGGGCGTGCAGCTGGGGCCCGCCGGGCTGCCGGTCGCGGCCGCGGGGGCGCTGGTCGCGGGCGCGGCGCTGCGGCCGGTGCTGCCTCCCGGCGCGCTGCGGCTCGCGCGCGGGCTGCCTGCCGCCGTCGCCGCGAAGGGCCTGCTCGCGGCCGGGTACTTCGCGACGCAGGTGCACCTCGCCCTCCTGCTCGCGCCCGCCGAGGCCGCCGTCGTGCTGGCCGCGGGCGCGTGACGTTCCCGGCCGCCGCGTTCCTGCACGAACGGCTGGACGCCCGGGCCGGCGGGCGTGGCCGGACGGTGCGCGGTGCGGTGGGGGCGGCGCTGGTGGCGCTGGGCGCGGCCGGGGTCGCCGCCGGCACGGGCCCGCTCTGGCCCGGCCTGGCCTGGACGGCCGCGAGCGCCGGCATGGGCGTCGCCAACGCCGCCGCCGCCACGGCCGCGTTCACCCTGGCCCCGCCCGGCGGCACGGGGCGCGTCTCGGCGGCGGTGCTGCTGGCGGAGCTGGTCGGGCCGGCGGCGGCGATCGGCGTGACGGGCGCGCTGCTCGCGGCCGGCGCGGCGGCGTTCACGGTGCCGGTCGCACTGGCGGTGCTGGCGACAGTGGCGGCGGCCCGGACCGGCCCCTGAGTCCTCGCAGCCCGCCGCGCCTCCTCGCAGCCCGCCGACGGGCTGCGAGGAGGCCCCAGGGTCTGCGAGGGCTCAGGCCAACTCCGTCTCCAGCCGGGCCAGGAAGTCCCGCATGAACGCCGTGCGCTCGCGGGCCAGCCCGGCGCCGGTGGCCGTCCACATGTCGTCCTCCAGCCGCAGCAGCTTCTCGTGGAAGTGGTGCACGACCGACGACGTGCGGCCCTCGCGGTAGCCGTCCTGCAGCGGCGCGTCCGGCACCCACATCGGCTCGCCGAGCGCCCCGCCGTACATGAACGCGCGGGCGATCCCGACGGCGCCGAGCGCGTCGAGCACGTCGGCGTCGCGCACCACCCGGCCCTCCACCGGCCGGTCCGGCAGCGCGACCGGGTCGGCGGCGAACCCGTAGACGTCCGTGCACGCGACGCACGCCAGCACGGCGTCGGCGACGGCGGGCGCGAGCCCGGCCGCGGCCAGCACCTCCGCGATCGGCCCGGCCGCCGCCTCCGGGCGCACCGGGTCGCCGGTGCGCTTCTCCAGGATGCGGTGGTAGTCGTGCACGTACGCGGCCGCCCCGACGACCACCGGGTCGCCGCCCTCCCGCTCGGCGAGCGCCCGCGCGAGCGCGTGCACCCGGTCGAGGTGCGGCAGGTCGTGCGCGACGGCGTCGGGGCCGAACGTGCCGGCGACCTGCTCGCGGACCCTGCTGACCAGTTCCTCCATGCCCCTGTTCGTACTCGGCCCACCGGCCCGGCCCCACTCCCGGCAGGTGACCGGCCGGCGACGGCGCGGGCCGCGGGTGGCCGCGAGGTGAACTACCGGGCGAGCCGTTCCAGCAGCCGCTTCTCGACGGCCGGCCACTCGCCCGAGACCACCGAGTAGACGACGGTGTCGCGCACCGTGCCGTCCGGGCGGACGCGGTGCGCGCGCAGCACGCCCTCGCGGTACGCGCCCAGCCGCTCGTTGGCGCGCTGCGACGCCTCGTTGCGGATGTCGGTCTCCAGCGAGACGCGGTTGGCCCCGAGCTCCTCGAACGCGTGCCGCAGCATCAGCAGCTTCGACTCGCTGTTGAGCGGGGTGCGCTGCCATTTCGGGCCGATCCAGGTGTGCCCGATCGACAGCACCCGGTGGGTCGCGTCGATCTGGTAGAAGGACGTCGTCCCGGCCACTTCGTCGCTTTTCGCGTCGACCTGCGCCCAGGCCAGCCGGGTGCCGTCGGAAAGGGCCTTGTCGATGATTCCGCGCATTCCGTCGACGTCGGCCGGCCGGCGCACGGCGAGCCACGTCCAGATCGCCGGGTCGTTGCCGGCGTCGAAAAGGCCGTCGGCGTGCTCGGGGGCCAGCGGTTCGAGCCGGACGTGCGCTCCGGGCAGCGTCGGGCGGTTCTTCCAGGCGTCGGTCACCTGGCTAGCATACTGTATGCATAGCCCGAGTCACACACATTCGCGCACGTCGGACCGGGTGCACGGCCACTTCCAGCCGCGATGGCCGGTACGCCCGTCCGGTGATCACCCCGGAACGCGCCGGTCAGCCGCCGGCGTGCTCGATCCGCAACGCGTAGACGACAACCTCGCCGACGGCGTCCGGCCGGTCCCCGTCGCCCGGGTTCGACTGGGTGTACGCGCCGACCTTCCAATACCAGCCGGTTCCGCTGCGCGGCAGGTCCGCCTTCTGCACGCCGTTGTGGAAAACGGCGATCCGGCTGTTCTCCGCGACGATCCGAAGGTCGAACGGCGTGCCGAGCGCGTAGTCGGGATCGAGCGTGACCTGCGCGTCGCCGTCGTCGTACACGAGCTCCAGCGTGCGCCCGCGGAGACGGATCTGGATGACGTCGTCGGAACCGTCGTGGATCTGCGCGGAAACGACCTCCGGTTTCACCGGCGGCACCCGGGTGATCGCCTCCCGCACCTCCATCACGTGGGTGCCGGCGGTGTTCGACCACGCCGCGCGCTCGCCGCCGCGCATCTCCCGCAGCTCCGAGCGCGGGTAGTTGCTGTTCTCCGTGGTGACGCCGCCCGCCGGGGCGCGGAACACCACCCCGTCCCGGTTGGGCGTGAGCCCGAAGTGCTCGCTCGCGAACGTCAGCAGGCCCGGCAGCAGGATCTCCTGCGGCCGGCCCTCCTCCCCCACGGGCAGCGTGAGCTTCCAGGACGAGAGGTCGATCAGCTCGGCGGGCAGCGACTGCTCCGCGCGCGGGCAGGTGAACGGCGCGAGCAGGTCGCCGACCACGCCGAGGATCCCGCCCTCGCCGAGCGCGGGGACGCAGACCCGGACGGCGCGGGCACCGGCACGGGAGGCGGCGCCGGCGGCGCGGCGAGCACGGCGGCCACGAGCACGGCAGCGGTCGTCGGGGTCATCGGGCTCCTGTCCGGTCGGGTTCCGATCTTGCTCGTACCCGGCCGGGGAACGGCGGACAACGCCCGCGCCGATGATCGACCCGATCGGGAGCCGTTTTGAACGCATTGGTACGCCCCGATCGACGTCGGCGCCCCGCTCGTCAAGCCGGGCCTCGCCACCCGGCTCGCCGCGCTCACGGCCGACCGGCTCGCCCGGCAGCAACTCGCGCGCTCCCACAGCGCGACTCGCGTGCACCCACACCCCGACTCGCGTGCGGCCAGAGCGCGACTCGCGCGCACTTTTTCGGCGACTCGCGGCACGGGGCGCGCCGCTGCTGCGGCTCGGCGTCCGGGGGCCGGGGGCCGAACGGCCCGGGCCCTGCGGGTCCAGCGGCCGTCGCGGCGGGCCGGGCGGCCCGCGGATGCTCGGCGGGACCCCGCAAGCAGCAGGAGGACCCATGCCCCGCTTCCCGGACCTGCCCGCCGCGGTCGGGGACGCGCTGCACGCCCCGTCGGTGCACAACACGCAGCCGTGGCGCTGGCGGATCGGGCCGGACCGGGTCGGGCTGTACGCGGACCGGGACCGCCACCTCGCCGCGACCGACCCGGACCGCCGCGACCTCCTGCTCAGCTGCGGCGCCGCGCTGCAGCACCTGCAGGTCGCGCTGGCCGCCCGCGGCCTCTACGCCGACGTCCGGCGGTTCCCCGACCCCGAGGACGCGCGCCACCTCGCGACCGTCCTCGTCGGTCCGGCGGGCGACGACGTGGACGCGGCGTCCGCGGCGCTGTACCCGGCGATCACGGCCCGCCGCACCGACCGGCGCCGCATGAGCCACCGCCCGGTGCCGGCCGGCCACGTGTGGGTGCTGCGGGAGCACGCCCGCCGGGCCGGTGCCGTCCTCGTGCCGGTCGCCGACGCCGCCGCCCGCCGGCGCTTCCTCGCGCTGCTCGCCGAGGCGGGCGTCCGGCAGGCGAACGAGCCGGGCTACGCGGCCGAGCTGCGGACCTGGACGAACCGGCTGCCCGGGAGCCACGACGGCGTCCCGGCCGGGAACCTCGCCGGGCCGCTCCCCCGGCCCGCGGGCCTCACCGGGCTGCGCGCCTTCGGGCCCGGCGCCCCGGCGCAGGAGACACCGCCGCCCGGTGCGCCGCTGGACGACGCCGCGGCGCTGCTCGTCCTCGCGACCCGCACCGACGACGTGCTCGCCAGGCTCCGGGCCGGCGAGGCGGCCGGCGCCGTGCTGCTCGCCGCGACCGGCATGGGGCTGGCCACCACGCCGCTCAGCCAGGCCGTGGAGATCGGCGCCACCCGGCGCGAGATGCGCACCGGGCTGCTGCACATCCCCGAGCACCCGCAGCTGGTGCTCCGGTCCGCTGGCCCGCGGCGCACGCCCGCCCGCTGGCCCCGACCCGCGCCGGCGCTGCACGCGGTGCTGCTGCCCGTACCGAGCGGCGAGCGGACGTGAACCCGCAGGTCCACGAGACGCACATCGGCCTGGTCGTGCTGGCCGGCGACCGCGCGTACAAGGTGAAGAAGCCGGTCCGCACGCCGTTCCTCGACTTCAGCACCCCGCAGCGGCGGCTGCACGCGCTGCGCCGCGAGCTGGCGCTCAACCGCCGCCTCGCCCCCGACGTCTACCTGGGCCTGGTGCACGTCTCGCCGCTGGACCCCACCGGCACGGCCGCGCCGGCGGCGCCGCCGCCGAACACGCGCTGGTCATGCGCCGGATGCCCGCCGACCGCAGCCTCGCCGCGCGCGTCGAGGCCGGCACCGACGTCACCGGCGACCTGCGGGCGCTCGCGCGGCTCGTCGCCGCGTT
Source organism: Pseudonocardia sp. CNS-139 (assembly GCA_001942415.1). Lineage (GTDB taxonomy): Bacteria > Actinomycetota > Actinomycetes > Mycobacteriales > Pseudonocardiaceae > Pseudonocardia. Next base: position 33,005 of record MKJX01000184.1, on the reverse strand, counting down.
CCACACGCGCGCCGACCGCGGCCCGCACATCGCCGTCGAGGGCGGCCGCGACGCGCTGCGGGAGCGGTGGCGGGCCAACGTCACCGAGCTGCGGGCGCTCGACGGCCCGGCCGCCGGCCCGCTGGACGCCGTCGCGGACCTCGCCATGCGGTTCCTCGACGGCCGCGGCCCGCTGTTCGCCGGCCGGGTCGACGGCGACCGGGTGGTCGACGGCCACGGCGACCTGATCGCCGCCGACGTCTTCTGCCTCGACGACGGGCCGCGCGTGCTCGACTGCCTGGAGTTCGACGACCGCCTGCGCCACCTCGACGCGCTCGACGACGTGGCCTTCCTCGCGATGGACCTCGAACGGCTCGGCCGCCCCGACCTCGGCGAGCGGTTCCTGGAGGCGTACCGGGAGTTCTCCGGCGACCCGGCCCCGGCGTCGCTGCGCCACCACTACGTCGCCTACCGGGCGATGGTGCGCGCCAAGGTCGCGTGGCTGCGGCACGCCCAGGACGGCACCGCGGCGGCCGCGGAGCAGGCGCGCGTCCACACCGACATCGCCCTGCGGCACCTGCGCGCGGGCGACGTGCGGCTCGTGCTGGTCGGCGGGCTGCCGGGCACCGGCAAGACGACGCTGGCGGGCGGGCTCGCCGACCGGTTCGGGGCCGTCGTGCTCTCCAGCGACCGCGTCCGCAAGGAGCTGGCCGGCCTCGACCCGACCGCGAGCGCGGCCGCCGGCTACCGGCAGGGGCTCTACGCGCCGGAGCGCACCGAGGGGCTCTACGCCGAGCTGCTGCACCGGGCCGAGGGCCTGCTCGCCCGCGGCGAGTCGGTGGTCCTCGACGCGTCCTGGACGTCGGGCGAGCACCGGCGGCAGGCGGCGGCGCTCGCCCGCCGCACGCACAGCACGCTCGTCGGGCTCCGCTGCCGGACCACGGCCGCGGCGGCGGGCCGGCGGATCGCCGCGCGCGACGCGGACGCCGGGAGCATCTCCGACGCGACGGGGACCGTCGCCGCGGCGATGGCCGGGGACGCCGACCCGTGGCCGGAGGCCGTCACCGTCCCGACCGGGCGCTCGGTCGCCGGGTCGCTGGAGCGGGCCGCCCGGGTCTGGGAGGCGGCCCCCGGTGCGTGACGGGCGGTCACGGCCCGGTGCACACCGCCCGCCTCCGCCCGGCCTCGGCCCCGATCCGCGCGCCCCAGGCCCGTGCCCGCTCGGGCTCGCCGGCGACGAGCGGGCCGGGCGTGTCGCGCACGCGGAACGTCTCCGGGCGGAACGTCGCGACGGGGCACGAGCCGCGGTCCAGCGCGGCGACCCACTCCCGGATCCCGTCGGCCAGGACATACCGGACGCCCGGGCCGGGTCCGTCCGCTCAGCGACCCGGGTCCGCGGCCGCCGTCCGGACGTCCAGGACGAGCAGCGGGGCGAGGCCCCGGTCCGCGCCGGGGACGGCGCCCGGGCGCAGGCCGGCGAGCTGCGCCGGGCCGGCCAGCACCGTGGTCCGCAGCCCGAGCAGCCGCCCGGTCAGCCGCAGCCGGGCCATCGCCTGGCCCACCTCGACGTCACCGGCGGCCCGGAGGTGGTGGCTGCCCAGCACGAGCAGCAGCCCGTGCGGGTCGAGCGGGTCCAGGTCGAGCGACCGGGCGAGGCGCGGCCGGTCGCGGAGCGGGACGCGGTGCGTCCAGGCCCGCTCGACCTCCGCGGCCCGCCGCAGCAGCGGCAGCGCCGCGTACGCCGACCCGCCGGCCCCGGCCGTCTCCGCCGCCGGCCCGGGCCGCACGAGCGCCGAGAACAGCGCACGCTCCGCCTGCGTCGGCGGCGCGGGGCTGCCGCACCGGACGAGCGCGAGGACCCCCGGCCGGCGCGGCTCGGGGAAGAGCGCCGTGAACGGGTGGTGGCCGGTCACCGCGACCGCCAGCCGCACGGCGAGCAGCGCGGGTCCGCTCGCGACCCGGGCCAGCCGCCGGGCCGCCGCCGGCAGGTGGCTGCCGCTCGCCGCGTGCACCTCGATGCCGCCGCGCCCGCCCGTCACCCACCACCGCCCGGCCCCGGACAGGATGGGCTCCGGCTGCGCGGACGCGGCGAGCGCGCGGTCGAGCGCACCGGCGAGGTCGCCGGCGGCCGTGGGGACCGCCCGCCCGTCCGCGAGCTTCTCCGCCGTCATCCCCCGAGCGTGCGCCGGGCCGGTGTGCGCCGGCGACGGCCGGAAGGCCCGGACCGGTGCGGTCCTCCGTCCCCGGTCGCCGGGCCCCGGCGGTGCCGGGGCGGGTTCGGGCCCATCGTCCCGGTCCGGACGGGACCGGCGGACCTGCCGGGAACGGCCGCTCGGGCGATGCTCGGAGCCGGGACCGACAGGAACAGGAGCCCGCGATGGCCTCTCCCACCGACGGCGCGCCCGGCCCGCTCGGCGTGGTGGTCGGCGCCGACGGCACCCGGACCTCGCTGGACGCGGTCCGCTGGGCGGCGGCCGAGGCGCGTGTGCGCCGGCTGCCGCTGCGGATCCTGCACGCCGCCCCGTACGCCGCCGGGTCCGAGGGGCCGCTGCGGCACCGGGCGGACGACATCCTGGCCCGCGCGTTCACCGTGGCCCGCCGGGCCGAGCCGGAGGTGCCGGTCACGACCGAGCGCACCGACGACGAGCCGGCGCCGTCGCTGCTCGCAGCGGCCCGCCGCGCCCGGCTCGTCGTGGTCGGCATGGGCGGCGGACGGGGGGCGTTCGCCGACGCCCGCTGCCACGGCGACGGGGTGGTCGTGCTGCACGCCGGGCCCGACGGCGCCCTGCTCGCCGAGGGCCTCCGCCCGTGGACGGCGCGCCACCCGGACGTCCCGGTGCGGCTGGAGGTCGTCGCGGGGCAGCCCGCCGCTGCGCTGCTCGCGGCGTCGGTCACCGCCCGGCTGCTCGTCGTCGGCACGCACGGGCGCGGGGCGGCGGCCCGGGCGCTCTTCGGGTCGACCAGCCGGCAGGTGCTGCGCCGCAGCCCGGTGCCGGTGGTCGTGGTCGACCCGGCCGCGGTCGCCGGGCCCCGCGGTCACCCGGCCGGGCCGGCGGGCTCGGCGCCGCCGGGGTCGAGCCGGAACGGCGGGTAGGCGTCGGTCATCAGGGCGGCGTAGGCGGCCACCCGGAGCACCCACCGGTGCATGCCGACGAGCAGGTCGAAGATCCCCCGCGGATACCGTCCGGTGAAGAGGAGGGCCACCCCGGCGAAGAGGGTGAGCACCCCGATCAGGCCGCCCGCGAACCGCCAGGCGCCCACCTGCTCGACGGCCCAGGTCCCGCCGCCCACGAAGAACCCGACGACGAGGTAGTGCGGCAGCGCGAGCAGCCACCACTTCACCAGCACCAGCCCGCGCGAGAGGTGCTCCGGGTAGGCGACCTCCAGGGTCGCGGGGTAGTCCGGCTCCGGACCCAGCCGGAAGGGCGGGTAGCGGTCGGTGCCCAGCGCGCCGTAGGCGTAGTAGGCCACCCGCCAGCTCCACCGCAGCACCCCGACGTCGAAGTCGAAGATCCCGCGCGGGTAGCGGCCCGTCACGAGGATCGCCACGAACGCGACGAGGCCCAGCACCGTGAACGCGAGCCACAGGAACGCCAGCACGACCAGGTGCGGCACCGCGAGCAGCCACTTCACCAGCCACAGCCAGCGGCTGAGCGGGGCGTCGAGCCGGGCCTGGACCCGGACCGGACGCTCGGCGACCGACGTCATGACAACCTCCTCGGCCGGCGGACGGGCACGCGCCCGGGGTACCCCGCCGACCGGGCGGCGGACCGGAGGCGGTGACTGCGGATGGCACGGGCGACCCTCGCCGAGGGCCTGCGCCCCGGGCTGCGGGCGCTGCGGGACCGGGACGGGCCGGCGCTGCGCGCCGACCTCGTCGCCGGGGTGACCGTCGCCGCGTACCTGGTCCCGCAGGTGCTCGCCTACGCCGAGGTCGCCGGGCTCGCCCCGATCGCCGGGCTGTGGGCCGCGACCGGGGCGCTGGCGGCCTACGCCGTGCTCGGCTCGTCCCGGCAACTGTCGATCGGCCCGGAGTCGACGACCGCGCTGATGACGGCGATCGCCGTCGGCCCGCTGGCGGCCGGCGACCCGTCCCGCTACCCCGGGCTCGCGGCCGGCCTGGCCCTGCTGGTCGGGGTCGTGTGCCTGCTCGGGCGGGTCGTCCACCTCGGGTTCCTGGCGGACCTGCTCTCCCGCCCGGTGCTGGTCGGCTACATGACGGGCATCGCCTGATCATGATCGCGGGGCAGCTCGGGAACGTCACCGGCGTCCCGACGAGCGGCACCACGTTCGCCGGGGACGTCGTCTCGTTCGCCGCCGGGATCGGGGCCGCGCACCTGCCGACGGTGCTGCTGGCCGCCGCCGTGCTCGTGTTCCTCTTCGTCGCCGGCGCGCTGCTTCCCCGCGTCCCCGGCCCGCTGCTGGCGGTGCTGCTGGCCGCCGCGGTGACGGCCCTGCTGTCGCTGGACCGGTACGGCGTCGAGGTCGTCGGGCCGGTCCCGGCGGGCCTCCCGCCGCCCCGGCTGCCCGCCGTCGGCCTCGCCGACCTGGCCGAGCTCGTCCTGCCCGCCCTCGGCGTCGCGGTCGTCGCGTTCTCCGACAACGCGCTCACCGGCCGGGCCTTCGCCGCCAAGCACGGCCGCACGCTCGACGGGGAGCAGGAGCTGCTCGCGCTCGGCGGCGCCAACGTCGCCGTGGCGTTCCTGCAGGGGTTCCCGGTGAGCAGCAGCGGGAGCCGCACCGTGATCGGCGACGCGCTCGGCAGCCGCAGCCAGCTCGCGTCCGTCGCGACGCTGCTCGCGGTGCTCGTCGTCCTCGCCGTCGGCGGGCCGGTGCTCGCCTCGTTCCCGATGGCCGCGCTCGGCGCGCTCGTCGTGTACGCGGCGGTGCGGCTCGTCGACCTGCCCGAGTTCGGCCGCTTCGCCCGCCTGCACCGCTCCGAGCTGGTCCTCGCCGTGGCCACCACCGTCGCCGTGCTCGCCGTCGGGGTGCTCTACGGCGTGCTCGTGGCCGTCGGCCTGTCGATCCTCGACCTGCTGCGCCGCGTGTCCCGCCCGCACGACGGCATCCTCGGGTTCGTCCCCGGCCTCGCCGGCATGCACGACGTGGACGACTACCCGGACGCCGCCACCGTGCCCGGGCTGGTCGTCTACCGCTACGACGCGCCGCTGTGCTTCGCCAACGCGGAGAACTTCCGCCGCCGCGCGCTGGCCGCCGTCGACGCGGCGGCCCCGCCACCGCGCTGGCTCCTGCTCAACATGGAGGCGATCGTCGGGATCGACGCGACCGCCGCCGACACCCTGCGCGACCTCCACGGCGAGCTGGGCGGGCGCGGCGTCGTGCTGGCGATGGCGCGGGTCAAGCAGGACCTCCTGCGCGACCTCCGCCGCAGCGGCTCGCCGGCCTCGTCGGCGAGGCACGCCTCTTCCCGACCCTCCCGACGGCCGTCGCGGCCTACCGCGGGGACGAGCCGGGCTCGGCCGCGTGAGAACCGCCACCGCCCGCGGCGACCGGCGTGGAATACCGATCCGGTACCGCGCGCCCCGACTGCCGGGCAGTCCCGTCCCGCGCCCGGGGCAGCGGATGCCGCGGCCTTTCGCGCATTGCCAGGGACTTACCGGGCACGCCAACCCGTCGACACGTGGCGACTTTTACCGGCGCATCCACGAATGCGCCGGATGTGCCGAGCAGGAATTGCCTTTCACTCGTTCGGGCCTGTCCCCCGTCTCACCGGATACGCAATCCTGACCGGGCGTACGCAGAGGGCATCCCCGCGGGAGCGACGGCGCATCCCCGTGACACACCACCGGCCACAGCCACCGCGGTTGTGCGTGCCGTGAACTGCGCTCCGCCTCACCGTGCGAGGCGGTCACGACCGGACGTCGGGCGGTAGCCTGCAGCGCCGCACCGCCCCCGAGCTGGGCACACCGCCCCGCTCGGGCGCTCCTCGACGTCGCGTCCGTGACGAGCCGACACCGGCACCCGACTTGAGCCCGCGTGGCGGCCATGCCCGTGACACGAATCGCCACAACACAGTCGCAGCTCCCGCAGAGGAGTCCGATGGACACCCGCGAACCGGTCATTCTCGTCGACATGGACGGCACACTCATCAACAGTGACGAGGCCCAGCGCCGCAGTTGGACAGCATGGGCCGCACAGCACTCCTTGGATCCCCACATCTTCCTCACGACGCACGGAAGAACGGCCCGGGACAAGATCGGTGAGTTCGCCCCGTGGCTCGACGTGGAACGGGAGACGCGCGCGATCGCCGCATTGGAGGCCGGCGAGACGGCCGGAATTCGACGCCTCCCCGGCGCCGCCACGCTGTGGCGATCCGCCCTGCGGTTCGCCGTGGTCACCTCGGCCGATCGCCGGCTGGCGCGGGTCCGGCTGGAGGCCGCGCGGCTCACGCCGTCCCGGCCGGAGACGATCGTGACGGCCGAGGCCGTCGCGCGCGGGAAGCCGGACCCGGCGCCGTACCTGCTCGCGGCGCGCCGGCTGGGCGTCGACCCCACGCGGTGCGTCGTCATCGAGGACGCCCCGGCGGGCGTCGAGGCCGGTCTCGCGGCCGGGATGCGCGTGGTCGCGGTGACGACGACGGCCCCGCCGGAGGCCCTCGCCGCGGCGCACCTCGTCCTCGACAGCGTCGAGGAGTTCCTGCTCACCGAGCTCGTGACCACCCGGGAGGTGGCCCGATGACCGCCGAGACCACCACGGACCCGACGGCCACCGAGGTCGCCGCGACCGTGCCCGCCCGGCTGACGGCGCGCGCGGCGGAGCGCCCCGGCGACGTCGCGCTGGAGCTGGACGGGGGCGGGCGGCTGACGCTGGGCGGGTGGGACCGGCGGTCCAACGCCGCGGCGCGCGGCCTCATCGCGGCGGGCGTCCGCCCGGGCGACCGGGTCGTGCTCTCGTGCGACAACCGCACCCTGCTCGACCACGCGGTCGCCTACGTCGCCGTGCAGAAGGCCGGTGGCGTCGCCGTCCCGGTGCAGCGCCGCATGGGTGAGCAGCATCTGCGCCAGGTCGTGCGGACCACGGGCGCGGCCGGGGTCGTCGCGGAGGAGGCCGGGCCGCCGGGCGCCGCACCGCCCGGGTGGACGTCGTCGGTCGCCCGCCTGGAGGCGGGACGGTCCGATCTCGCCCTGGCCCCGCGGCTCGGCGCGCACGACGACGCGGAGATCCTCTTCACCTCCGGCACCACGGGCACCCCGAAGGGGGTCGTCGCCACCCACGAGAACGTCCTGTTCACGCACCGCGCGCGGCACGCCGACCAGGACGTCCACGTCGTCCTGCACGCGCTGCCGCCGGCGTCGCTCGCCGGGCAGGGCCTGCTGCTGCAGCCCCTGGACGGGGTGCCGCACCGCGTCGTCACCCTGCCGGAGTACGACGACGAGAGCTTCGTCGACGCGGTCCACCGGCACCGGCCGACCCACGTCGTGCTGGTGCCGGCGCTCGCGCTGTCGCTGATCCACAGCCGCGCGGCCGCCCGCCTGGACGCCGGGTCCGTCAAGGCCGTGCGCACGATCAGCGCCCCGATCCCGCCGGCGGCGCTGGAACGGCTGGTCGCGCTGTTCGCCGGGGCGGCGGTCTTCAACCTGTACACCTCGACCGAGGCGTTCCCGGCGCGGGTGCGCATCCGGTTCGACCCGGCGCGCCCCGGATCCGTGGGCCGGGCCGACCGCAGCGGCGCCGTCCGCATCGTCGGCGACGACGGCACCCCCGTGCCGCCTGCCACGCCGGGCAACGTCGAGCTGCGCAGCCCGCACGCCCCGCAGCGCCGCTACCTGGACGACCCCGCCGCGACCGCCGCGGTGTTCCGCCGCGACGGCTGGGTGCGCACGGGCGACGTCGGCCGGCTCGACGAGGACGGCTACCTCCACCTCCTGGACCGCAACCAGGATCTGGTGAACTCCGGCGGGCTCAACATCTCGACCATCGAGGTGGAGGCCGTGATGCACGAGATCCCCGGGTCCGCGAGGCCGCGGCGTTCGGCCTGCCGCACCCCACGCTCGGCGAGTACCTCGCCGCCGCCGTCGTGCCCGGCGACGGGTTCGACCGCGACCTCGTCGTCGAGCAGCTGGGCCGGCGGATCGGGCCCGCGAAGGCGCCGAAGCGGCTCCTCACCGTGGACGCGCTCCCGCGCAACGAGCTGGGCAAGGTGCTCAAACGCCGCCTGCGGGACGAGGCCCTCCGGCGCCGGGACGCGTTCCCCGCCGCGGGCGGGACCGGCGCAGGCGGGTTCGGGGAGCAGGTCCGGCGCATCTGGGAGGAGGAGCTGGGCGCGGGCCCGCTCGACCCGTCCGCCGACTTCCTGGCGCTGGGCGGGACGTCGCTCACGGCGATGGCGGTGGTGGCCCGGGTCCGCACCGAGCTGGGCCGCCAGGTGCGCCAGCGCGACCTGTTCGAGACGACGAGCCTCGGGGAGTTCGCGGCCCGCGCCGCGGCGGCACCGCCCGCCACGCCCGACCACCGGCGGATCGAACGCGTGAGCCGCACCGGCTGACGCCCGGCCCACCCCACGCCGCCGTTCCCGAGAGGAGCGCCGTTCCCGATGCCGTGCTTCCCGGCGACCTCGCGTCAGCGCTGGTACTTCGACGCGAACGACGACACCCGGTCAGCGCTGAACGTCCCCGTCGTCCTCGACATCCGCGGCTGCGACGCCGACGCGCTGCGCGCCGCGCTGCACGACCTCGTGGCCCGGCACGAGGCGTTGCGGACGACCCTGTCGCGGTCCGGCGCCGACGTGGTGCAGCGCGTCGGGTCCGGCGCCGACGTCCGCCTCGAACCGGAACGGCTCGCCGGTGCCGGTCCCGGAGCCCTGCAGCGCAGGATCCTGGCCGTCCTCGACGAGCCGTTCCACGTGCACGGCGGCGCGCTGCTGCGCGCGCGCCTGCTGCGTGTCGCGCCGGACCGCGACGTGCTCGTCCTGAGCATCCACCACGCGGTCTGCGACGGCTGGTCGGCCGGGCTCGTCTTCCGCGACCTGGCCGAGCTCTACCGGGCGCGGCGGGCCGGTCGCCCGCCGGCCCTGCCCGCCGTCGCCCTGCAGTTCCCGGACTACGCGGCGTGGGAGTGGCGGCTGGCCGTCGAGGAGCCGCCCGCGTACTGGCACGACCGGCTGCCCGCGGACCACCCCCGGCTGCAGCTGGGCGACCGCGGGGCCGCCGACGCCGGGCCGGGCGTCTTCCGGTCGTTCCCGCTGCCGGTGATCCCGGCCGGGACGGCGGCCGAGCTGGGCCGGCTGGCCGCCGCGCGCCGCACGACGCCCGCGCGGGTCGTCACGGCCGCGGTCGCGGCGTCGCTGGTGACGCTCGTCGGGCCGCGGATGCTGATCGGCGTCTTCGTCGGCAACCGGGACCAGCCGGAGCTCCTCGACGTGGTCGGCGACCTGGCCGACCGGGTGCCGATCCCGGTCGACGCCACCGACGGCCCGAGCTTCGCGGAGCTCGTCGACCGCGTCCACCGCGAGACGGCGGGTGCGCTGGAGCACTACACGCCGATGAGCACGCTCGCCCCGCTCATCCGCGCGCACCCGGAGCGCGGCGCGGGCCCGCTCGTCGACGTCACGGTGAACTACCTGCCGCACCGCACCCGGCGCGACCGGCCCCGCGACCACCCGGACGGGCCCGGCGGCGCCGTCGCCGAGATCGAACCGGCGCTGGAGCACCGCAGCTTCCACGCCGACCGCTGGCACGACGGCTTCGGGCTGGTCGACTACCAGCACCGGCCGCGGCCGGACGGCAGCATCGGCGGGTACCTGCTGGCCAACGTCAGCGTGCTGTCGCCGCGGGTCGCGCAGGGCTCGCGGCCGCCACCAACGCCGCGCTGGCCCGCCTGGTCGCCGATCCGCGGCAACGGGTCGCCGGGTCCGCCGCGGCGCGGGAGCGGCCGCCGTGACCGGCACCGACCGGGTCGCGTGGTGCGCCCCGGCCTCCTACCTGCAGGAACAGTGGTACCGCTCCGTCGAGGACCGGCGGTCCAACTACAACGTCGTGGTCGCGTGGCGGCTGCTCGGCGCGCTCGACACCGGCGCGCTGCGGCAGGCGCTGCGCGCGCTCGTCGACCGGCACGAGATCCTCCGCACCGGCCTGGCCGACCGCGACGACGGGGTCGAACAGCGCATCCTCGCGCACACGGAGCCGCCCCTGCGGCAGATCGACCTCGGCTCCGCCCGCGATCCCGCGGCCGAGATGCGCAGGCTGATCGCGACCGACGCCGCGCACCCGTTCGCGTTGCGGGAACCGCCGCTCTGGCGCGCGCTGCTGGCCCGGGTCGGCCCGGACGAGCACGTGCTCGCCCTCGTGCTGCACCACGCCGTGTGCGACGGGTGGTCGAGCATGGTGCTGGAACGCGACCTCGCGGCCCTGTACCGCGCGACGGTCACCGGGCGCGCACCGGTGCTCCCGGCGGTGCCCCTCCAGTTCGGCGACTTCGCGGCCTGGGAACGCGCCCACCGGGACGTTTGGCGGGAACAGGAGTGGCGGGCCCGGCTCGGGCCCGCCGCCGGCTCCGCCGTCCCGGCGCTGCGCGACCTGCTCCCGTTCGAGCTGGTCTGCCACCCGGTCGCGGCGGTCTCCCCCGCCGCAGCGGACCGGCTCAGCGCGCTCGCCCGGCAGCACGGGGCCACCCTCGCGACGCTGCTCTACGCGGCGGCGCTCATGACACTCGCCCCGGCGCTGGGCGAGGAGGTCGTCGTCGGGATCGCCCACGCCAACCGGGACGACCGGGAGGTGCAGCCGGTGGTCGGCCCGGTCTTCGACTACCTCCCGGTCCGCGTCGCCCTCGACGGGTGCCCGGCGCTCGTGCCGCTGATGGGCCGCATCCGCCGGGAGGAGCAGGCGGCCCGCAGCCGCCTGCTCCCGCTCGGGCTCGTCGAGCAGGCGGTCGGCGCGGGTCCGCACGGGGCCCTCTTCGACGTCGTCCTCAACTTCGCCCCGGCCGGCCGGACCCCGGCGCCGGCCGGCCCGGTGGCCTTCACGCCGTTCCCCGTCGCCACCGACCGGACGCGCGTCCGGGTCGAGCGCGACTTCTCCGGCGCGGGACCGCTCAGCTTCGTGCTGCGCCGCGGCGCCGACGGCGGGCTGGGCGGGCACCTCTACGGCCACGCGGGCGCGCTGGGCCGCCCGGGGCTGGCCCGGCTCGGCCGCCACTTCGCCGCCACCCTCGACCGGCTCGGCCGCGACCCCGGGTATCGCGGGCCGGCGCTCGACCTCCGCCCCTGACCCGGGTCCACCCCCAGACGCGACGACCTCCGCCGCCCGCGCGCGGCCCACCCGCCGGCCGGCCCGCGCCGACGGCCCGCGGGTGCCGGGCGAGAGCGGGTTGGCGCCGAACGCGGCGACGGACACCGGGTCGGCGTGCACCGTCAGCGCCCGCGCCCCGGCGAGGAAGCCGCGCTCCTCGGGCAGCGCGGCGAACGGGGCGGGCGCCCCCGGCGGCGCCGGGGTGACGACGAGGACCCGGTCGCAGCCCGCGGCGAGGTGGGCGTTGCTGCTCGACGGGATGCCCCCGTCGACGAAGCGGCGGCCGTCGACCACCACGTGCGGCCAGACGCCCGGGACCGCGCAGCTGGCCGCCACGGCGTCGACGAGGTCCACCCCGGACCGGCGGTGGAACCCGACCAGCTCACCGGACCCGGCGTCCACCGCCGCGAGCACGATCGGCTGCTCCGGCCACCGGCGCACCGGCAGCCGCGCGGCGACCGCGCAGCGCCGCCGCTCCGGGTCGACCCCCGGGATCGGCCCGAACGCGGCGACGCGCCGCCGCAGCTCCGGCACCGATCCCGCGGTCGCGGCCACGCCCGCGTACCGCGCCATCAGCGCGTCCCACGACAGCTCGACCTCGATCTCGCAGTGCTCGGGCCGCACCTGCGCGGCGTACAGCCCCGCGAGCGGGACGCCGCTGGTGACCTGCGCGGCGACGGCCGCCCCGGCCGACGTCCCGACGATCACGTCGGCCGCCAGCAGGGCGGCGGCCGCGGCCGGCGCGACGTCCTGGAGCCCGCGCAGGACGCCCAGCTCCCACGCGATCCCCGCGACCCCGCCCCCGGCGAGCACCAGAGCGCGTCTCTCCACCGGCCCTCCCCACCTGCGATCAGGACACCACCGGAACCTCGATGTGGGACGGGCGGCGCAGGTCGTGGAACACCCACTGCCGCCCGGCCCGGTACCGCGCGGCGCGCTGGTCGCCCGTGCCGAGGTTGCGGTCCCAGCGCGGGAACGAGCTGCCGGTCACGTGCACGCGCAGCCGGTGCCCGCGCAGGAACACGTTGCTGGTGGACCACAGGTCGATCTCGTGGCGCCCGGTGCCGGACGGGTCCGCGGCGGCGCGCACGATCCCGTCGCAGAGGTTGACCGAGCGCCCGTCGGGGTGCACGTCGCACAGGCGCACGACCCAGTCGGCGGAGGGCAGGGTGGCGCCGGTGTAGAGGACGGCCCGCACCCGGCCGGTGACCTCGCGTCCGCGCGCAGCGGCGCGGAGGTGAACACCAGCACGTCGGAGCGGGCCTCCACCGCCGCCTGGTCCATCGGGCCCGACGGCATCCCGGGCCACAGCACCCCGTGCCCGCCCACGGTCGGCACCGGGTCGGCCGGGTCGTACGGGAAGTCGCTCGCGCTCCCGCCGCCCGCCGCGGCGAGGCGCCAGCCGCCCGCCCGGGTGCAGGTACCACCGCTGCGCCACCGCCCGCGCCGGCGGCCAGCACGGCTCGTCGCGCCACGCGTTGCGGCCCATCACGAAGATCCGCACCGGCGCCTCCGCGGCGTCGGCCTGCGGGTCCGGCGCGAGGCGGCGCCGGAACCAGGCCAGCTGGAGGTCGTTCCAGTCGCCGTCGGCGTGGGCCGGGACGCCGACCCGGGCCGCGCGCATCCCGTAGGACTGCTGCCCCACCGGGTCGTCGAACGCGTGGTGCGTCCAGGGCCCCACGACCAGCCGGGAGTCCCGGCCGCGCGCCGCCATCGCGGCGTGGTTGTCGAGCGTGCCCTGCAGGAAGATGTCGTACCAGCCCGCCGTGTGCAGGCTGGGCACCGTGACCCGGTCGTACAGCCCGGTCACCCGGCTCCACCGGGCCGCCTCGGCGTTGTCGATCGCGCGCAGGCCGCCGAGCGCGGGCACCCGGTGCCGGCGCAGCAGCGCGACGTCGCCGACCGGCAGCTCCCGGTACCCGCGCTCGGGCAGCCGGTCCCACTCGGCCACCACGGCGTCGGCCCGCCGCCGGCGTTCGGCCGCGTCGCCACCCGCCCGGTCGAGGCAGTCCGCCGCGTTCTCCAGCGCCCACCGCGCCGCGAGGCCCAGCTCCACCGCACCGCCCCGGGCGAGCAGCCCGTCGAGCGGCTCGGACCAGGTCAGGGCCGGCGAGATCGCCGCCAGCCCGCGGGGACGCGCGGCCGCCGCGAGCCACTGCACGTTGCCGCAGTAGCTGCCGGAGTACATCCCGACGCGGCCGTTCGAGCCGGGCAGCGCCGCCGCCCACGCGACGGTGTCGGCGCCGTCCTGCCGCTCGAACCGGAACGGCTCCCAGCCGCCGCCCGAGGCGAACCGCCCCCGCACGTCCTGGGTGACCACGAGGAAGCCGCGGCGCGCCGCCTGCAGCGGGTCCAGGCCGCACCACACGTCCATGACCTGCCGGTCCTTGCTGTAGGGCGTGCGCATCAGCAGCGTCGGCCACGGCCCCGTGCCCGACGGGCGGTAGACGTTGGCGCGCAGCGTGACGCCGTCGCGCATGCGGGCCGGCACGTCGTAGCGCACGGTGACCTCGGCCGGGCGGCCGCCGTACACCGCCTCCGCGTCGCACGGGTCGACCGCCAGGCTCATCTCAGGCCGCCGGCCTCGAGGTAGGCCGGGGCGTTCGCCGCGTCGACGATCTCCGCGCGGGTGTAGGTGGTGGCCGGGACGGGCTGCCCCTGTACCACCCGGACCATGTACTCCACGGACGTGCGGCCCATGCCGTACGGGTCCTGCGCGGCGTCCGCGCTGATCGTGCCGTCGAGGATGCTGGGCACGTTCGTCAGCGCGCCGTCCGCGGTGAGCTGCACGACCTGCCCGTCGTCCCGCAGCGCCTGCGACGTGCCCTGCCCGATCTGGCTGTTGGCGGAGAAGATCGCGCCGAGGTCCGGGTGGGCGGTCACCATGTTCGTGACGCCGCGCCGGGTGCTGTCCAGTGACAGGTCGGTGGTCACCGTCGCGACCACCGCGTACCCGGCCGCCTCGACGGTCTCGGTGAACCCCCGCACGCGGTCGTCGTTGGACGTGTACTGGCCCGGCGGCAGCGCGACGACGCCGACCTCCCGGGTGGGCGCCGGGTTGTCCACCAGCCACTGCCCGGCCAGCCGGCCCAGCTGGGCGTGGTCGGCGCCGATGAAGCTCGACTGGCAGCTCACGCCGTCGGCCGGGCTGTCGATGACGATCACCGCGATCCCCCGGGCGCAGGCCTGGTTGAGCACCGGGGTCTGGGCCGCCGGACCGCTCGGGAAGACGATCAGCCCCGCGGGCCCCAGCTGCGTGCTGGTCTGGATCAGGTTGTTGAACGCGACGTTGTCCCCGTAGTTCACGCCGGTCTTGATCTCCACCCGGAACCCGGGCGGCAGGCCGGCCGCGGCGTCGTTCACCCCGTCGCAGAGCCGGGTCGCGTAGTCGTTGAGCTGGCACGGGAACGACAGTGCGAACACGATGAGCCGCGGCTCCCCCGCCCCCCCGCGCGACGCCCTGGCCGCCGCACGCGGCGGCCAGCGACAGCGCCGCCGCCACGACGGCCAGCCGTCCCCGACGCGCCCACCGGTGCGGTCCACCGGGCCTGAGAAGCGTGCTGGACATGGCCTTCTCCCGTCAGTCGTGACTCTTCCGGCCGTGGGCGAGGGAGGCGCGGCGCCGACGATCAGCGACACCATCGCCTCGTGGTTCTCGGCCTCGCGGGGACCTCGCCGACCAGCCGTCCCTGCCGCAGCACCACGGCCCGGTCGGCCACGGCGACGACCTCCTCCAGGTTGTGGCTGATGAGGATCACCGCGATGCCGTTCTCGGGGAGCTGGCGCACGAGCCGCAGCACGTTCGTCCGCTCGCGGATCCCCAGCGCGGCCGTCGGCTCGTCGAGGACGACGACCCGGCGCGCGAACGCGATCCCCCGCGACACGGCGATCGCCTGCCGCTGCCCGCCCGAGAGCAGCCCGACCGGGGTGCGCAGGTTGGGCACCTGCACTTCCAGCCGGTGCAGCGTCCGGCGGGCCTCGTCGAGCATCACGCGCCGCCGGACGATCCCCAGCCCCCGCGGGAACCGGGGCCGGCACGGCTCGCGGCCCGCGAACAGGTTCTCGGCGATCGACATGTTGTCGAACAGCGCGAGGTCCTGGAAGACGATGCCGATCCCGCTGTCCCGGCCCGCCGCCGACGTCCCCGGCGGCAGCGGTGCGCCGTCCAGCAGGACGGTGCCGTGGTCCGGGCGGTGGATGCCCGCGATGCACTTGACCAGCGTCGACTTGCCCGCGCCGTTGTCCCCGAGCAGGGCCACCACCTCCCGCTCGTGCACGGCGAAGCTCACGGCGTCCAGCGCGGCGTGGTTGCCGAACCGCTTCGTCACCCCGGCCACCTCGAGCACGGCCCGGTCCGCCATCACGCACCCCCGGCCTGGATCTGCGCCTGCCGCACGCGGAGCCGGCCCTCGACGGTGCCGCGCAGGGCGTCCAGCCCGACCGCGGCCACCAGGGCGGCGCCGATCGCGAACGGCGTCCAGTTCGTCGACACGGACAGCAGCGTCAGGCCGTTGGTGATCGACCCGAGGATCACCGCGCCGACCACGGTGGCCCACGTGCTGCCGCGGCCCCCGGTGAGGCTCGCGCCGCCGATGACCACCGCCGCGATCGCCTGCAGGATCGACGTCCCGTTGTCGACGGTGCCGGAGTTGTTCAGCCCGGCCACCAGCATCCCCGTGACGGCCGCGAACAGGCTCGCGATCAGGTAGACGCTGAACAGCACCGCGCGCACCGGGATGCCCGCCTTGCCCGCCGCGTCGCGGTTGCCGCCGATCGCGACGATCCAGCGCCCCCACGCCACCCGGTTGAGCAGGAACCACAGGAGCGCCCCGGCGCCCAGCACGAGCAGGACGGGCCCGGGAACCCCGAGGAGGCTCCCGTTGGCCAGCGCCACGAGCTGCGGGGGCACGTTGGGCACCTGGGTGCCGCCGGACACCACGTACGACAGGCTCTGGATCACGTACAGCATCCCGAGCGTCACGATGAACGCGTTGCCGATGCGCAGGCCCACGATGCAGAAGGCGTTGACCGCCCCCATCGCCAGGCCGACGGCCAGCAGCAGGGGGACGACCAGCCACGCGAGCGACGGGTGGTCGCGGAACACGACCGCGCTGACGATCGTGCACAGGCCCACCGTCGACCCCAGCGACACGTCCAGCGAGCCGACCATCACGACGACGAGCGCCCCGAGCGCGAGCAGCGCCACCGAGCTCGACTGCACGAGGACGTTGGTGAGGTTCGAGGCCGTCAGGAAGTAGGGGCTCAGCAGCGAGAACACGAGCCAGATGCACAGCAGCACGATGACCGGGCCGGCCGCGATCAGGCGCAGGCCCAGCGCGAGCACGGCACCCCGGCGCGCGGCGAGCGCGCCTGCCCGTCGGGGCCGGCGTCCGCGGCCGGCCGGGTGCGCCGCGACCGCGGCTCGTCGATCTCCACCATCGTTCGGTCCTCTCTGCCGGCGACGCTGGGGCAGTGGCGATGTGGGAGGAGATTTCCCGTCGGTCCCGGGCGGGCACCCGGGACAACGTTGTCTCAGCCATTAGAGCGCACGGCTCACGAAGGTGTCAACGACGTGAACGGTGGGTGCAGGGCCTTCCGGGTTACGCTGCTGCGGCCACCCGGTGGCCCGACACGGCAAGGTGAGTCATCGTTGTCCGACACCACACGCGCGACCATCCGCGACGTCGCCCGGCTCGCGGGCGTCAGCATCAAGACGGTCTCGCGGGTCGTCAACGGCGTGCCGACGGTGAACGCCGAGATCGCCACCCGCGTGCGGCGCGCCGCGCGGCAGCTCAACTACCAGCCGAACCTGACCGCGAGCACGCTCCGGCGCCGCGATGGGCGCTCCACCACGATCGGCCTCCTGGTCGACGACGTCGCGAACCCCTTCTGCGCGAGCCTCTACCGCGCCGTCGAGGACATCGCCAACTCCCGCCGCGTCAGCGTCGCCGCCGGGAGCGTCCACGAGGACCCCGAGCGCGAGCGCCAGCTCGTCACCAACTTCATCGGCCGGCAGGTCGACGGGCTGATCATCATGTCGACCGCGCACGACCACAGCTACCTGCGCGACCACCAGCGCGCCGGCACCCCCGTCGTCTTCGCCGACCGCCCGCCGGTGCTCCTCGCCGCCGACAGCGTGCTCTCGGACAACCGGCGCGGCGCCGAGCGCGGGGTCGAGCACCTGATCTCCGCGGGCCACCGGCGCGTCGCCTACCTGGGCCACAAGATCAACCGGGTCACCGCGGCCGAACGCTTCCGCGGCTACCTCGACGCCCTGACCCACGCCCGCCTGCCCGAGGACCCCGACCTCGTCCGGCACGACCTGCACACCCTGGAGCTGGTCGACGCGGCCCTCGCCGGCATGCTCGCGCTGCCCGACCCGCCCACGGCGCTGTTCACCAGCCAGAACCTGGTGACGGTGCGCACGATCCGCGCCCTGCGCGCCCGCGGGAAGCAGCACGAGACCGCGCTCGTCGGCTTCGACGACTTCCTGCTCGCCGACCTCCTGGAGCCGGCGGTGACCGTCGTGGCCCAGGACCCCGGCGCGATCGGGACGCTCGCGGCGAACATCCTCTTCCGGCGGATCGACGGCGACGGGTCGCCCCCCGAGCACATCACGCTGACCTCGGAGCTGGTCGTGCGCGAGTCGGGGTTCGTCGGCCCGGCCGGGCCGCGCTGACGGGCCCTCACCTCAGCGAGAAGTGCACCCAGCGGGTCCCCTCGGCGAGCCCGGCCAGCTCCCGCCCGGCCGACTGCATGATCAGCGGCGACGACGAGACGTGCTGGGTGCCGCCGTGCGCGTCCCGGAAGAGGCGCTGGATGGTCCCGTCGCGCAGGGCGTCGGACCCGCCGTTCACGTAGCCGAACTGGGCCACCTCGTGCATCGACCACGTGGCGTTGTTGAGCGCCACCCGGTTGAGCGTCTCGACGCGCAGCGGGATCGGCCCGCCGCGCGCCAGCGTCTCCTCGATCTCCTCCCACACCTCGTAGAGCAGCGCGGACGCGGCGCGCAGCTTCGCCTCGGCGCGCGCGTACTGCTCGTGGAAGGAGATGCTCTCGGCGAGCGTGCCGGGCGGCCGGCCTTGGCCCGGACGGCGGCGCTCAGCTCGTCGAGCAGCCGGCGCCCGACGCCCAGCGCCCAGCCGCCGTGGTTGATGCTCGCGAAGTTGCCGATGCCGATCCGGTAGAGGTCACCGCCGGTGACCGGCTCGGTGGAGAGCGACGGGTAGCTGTGCGTCCCCGGGACGAACACCCCGTCGAGCGTGTAGTCGATGCTGCCGGTGCCGCGCAGCCCGAGCACGTCCCAGTTGCCCAGGAGCGTGACCTGCTCGACCGGGACGATGAAGAACCGCGTGGCGCCGGTCTCCGTGTCCTGGGCGGCCGTGTGCAGGTGCGTCGAGTGCCTGATCCCCGACGCGAACGACCACGCGCCGCTCACCCGGTGCCCGCCCGGCACCGGGACGGCGCGGCCGGGCCGGGTGCCCTGCCCGGCGATGCCCAGGCGCGGCGTCCGGAAGAGCTCGCGGGCGGTGTCCCGATCGAGGAACGCCCCGGCCAGGCCGGTGGCCATCCCGATCGCCATCGTGACCCATCCGGCGGACGGGTCGGCGTGCGCGAGCAGCCGGAACAGGTCCATGGCCTGCCGCGGCGTCATCTCCGCGCCGCCCAGCTCGCGCGGGGTGAACACGGACATCGCGCCGGACGCGAAGAGCGCCTCGACCACCGGCTCGGCCAGGCGCCCCTCCCGGTCGCCCTGCGCGCCGTGCGCGTCCACGAGGTCGTGCAGCTCCCCGGCCCGCCGGAGCACCTCGGCGGCGTCGAACGCGGTCGGCCCTGCGGTCGTCATCGTCTCCCGTGTCTCCCAGTTCCCTAGCCCGCCGGTCACCGGGGCATCACCAGCGAGAGCAGGTGCCCGCGCAGCGCGAGGAACTCCTCGCTCGACCGCGTCGCGACCTGGTCGCGCTCGGCGCCGAGCGGCACCGGCACGATCTCGCGCACCGTGCTCGGCGAGCCGCTCAGCACCACGATCCGGTCGGACAGGTAGATCGCCTCGTCGATGTCGTGCGTGACCAGCACCACCGTGATGCCGGCCTCGCGGCGCACCCGCAGGATCAGGTCCTCCAGGTCGAAGCGGGTCTGCGCGTCCACCGACGCGAACGGCTCGTCCATGAGCAGCAGGCCGGGCCGGTACGAGAGGGTGCGCGCGATCGCGACGCGCTGCTGCATGCCGCCCGAGAGCTGCCACGGGTACTGCTTCTCGACGTGCCCGAGCCCGACGGCCGCGAGCACCTCGCGCACCCGCGGCGCGCGCTCGGCCCTGGGCACCCTGCGGGCCCGCAGCGGAAGCTCGATGTTGGCGCCGTTGGTGAACCACGGGAAGAGCGAGCGCCCGTAGTCCTGGAAGACGACGCCCAGCTGGTCGGGCACCGCGGTCAGCTCGGCGCCCTCGAACCGCACCGAGCCGCCCGTCGCGCCGTCAGCCCGGAGAGGCAGCGCAGCAGCGTGGTCTTGCCGGCGCCGCTGGGCCCGACGACGCACACGAACTCGCCCCGGCGGATCGTGAACCCGACGTCCGCGATCGCGACGCGCTCGCCGGGGCGGCCGGCGTCGAAGACCTTCCGCAGGTTGCGGACGTCGAGGACGTCGGCGGTGTCCGCGCGGGCCGGGGCCTGGGTCATGCCGGGTCTCCGATCGGGTCGGGGGTCACGGGGCACCGCTCCCGGCCTGCCGGGAGCCGTGGTACCAGCGCAGGACGCGCCGCTCCACGCCCACGAACGCGGAGTTGAGCACCGTGCCGACCACCGAGAGCACGAGGATGCCGGTCCACATCGTGGTGATCGCGAAGACGGTCTGGGCCTCGAGGATGAAGTAGCCGATTCCCTCGCGGGCGGCGACCATCTCGCTCACCACCATCAGGATGATCGACACCTGCAGGCCGGCCCGCAGCCCGGCCGCGATCTGCGGCGACGCGCCCGGCAGCACCACCTGCCACACCGTGCGCAGCCCGCTGAACCGCATGGCCCGGGCGGTGTCGAACTTCACCTGGTCGATGCCGCGCATGCCGTCGAGCGTGTTGAGCAGGGCCGGCCAGGTCGCGCCGAACGCGATCAGCGCCATCTGCCGCACCTCGCCCAGCCCGAACAGCGCGATCATCGCGGGCAGCAGCGCGGGCGCGGGCAGGACGTACAGGAAGTAGACGATCGGGCTGGTCGCGCGGCGCACCACCGGGAGCCGCCACAGCAGCGCGCCGGCCAGCACCCCGAGCAGCGACCCCGCGGCGAAGCCGACCGCGAGGTTGCGCAGGCTCGGCAGCAGCTGCAGCGTCGCGTCGCCCGCGATCCACTCGTCGTGGAGCTCGTCGAGGATGTCGGCGAGCGGCGGGAAGTACGGCGAGTCGCTCTGCGCCGACACCGCCCACCAGAGCGCCAGCAGCACGACCGGCAGCCACACCGCGAGCAGCACGCGCCTCAGGCGGGGCCGGCCGCGTCCCCCCGCGCGGCCGGCCCCGCTCCGCCCCGCGGCGCCGGCCCTCCCGGTCGTGGCCGTCACCGCGCGCCCGCCTCGCCGGCCCGGTTGCGCCGGCTCTCGTGCCAGTGCATGCCCTGCCGTTCCAGCAGGAAGAACAGGCCGGTCAGCACGATCCCGAGGAACCCGGCGACCAGGATGTAGGCGTACATCACCGGGTACGCGGAGACGCCGGCGTTGCGGGCGAAGAGGATCGCCCGCCCGATCCCCTCCGCGCCGCCGACCAGCTCCGCGACGACGGCGAGGATCAGCGCGCTCGCCGACGCGATCCGCAGCCCCGTCGCGACGTACGGCGACGCGGTCGGGAGCGTGACGGTCAGGAAGCGCCGCACACCGCGCACGCCCAGCACCCGCGCGGTGTCGGCCACCGTCGGGTCGATCGAGCGCACCCCGTAGCCGACCTGGACGACCAGCGGCCAGAACGCCCCGAACGCGACGAGGAAGACCTTCATCTCCAGGGTCGAGCCGAGCACCAGGATCACCAGCGGCAGGATCGCGATCGCCGGGATCGCCTTGAACACCTCGATCACGCCGGCCGCGCTGCGGAACGCGACGTCGTTCGCGGCCAGCGCCGACCCGACGACCACCGCCAGCACCGACGCGACGACCAGCCCGAGGAACCAGCCTGCAGGGTCGAGCCCACCGCCGCCCACAGCTGCGCCGTGCCCAGCGCCGAGCCGAGCGCGGCGAGCGTGGCCGTCATCGTCGGGAACTGGTCGGGCCGGAACACCCCGGTGACGGTCACGAGCTGCCAGAGCGCCAGTACGGCCAGCAGCGTCACCGCCGGGCGAGCGCCGCGCGCGCGTACCTGCCGAGCATCCGCCGTCCCCGCTAGTAGGTGAGGGCCTCGGCCCACACGGCCTCGTCGACCGGCGCCGGGTCGTCGAGGCCGGCGAACCGGACCATCAGGTCCTGCACCGTGGTGAGGCCCTCGGTGTCGAGTGCGGGGTCGCAGGTGGTGCACCAGGTCGCGGCGGCCGCCGCCTCCGGGGTGAGCCCGAGCCGGTCGACCAGCGTGGCCTGCGCCGCCGGCACGTTCGCGGCCGCGTACTCCTGCGACTCGACCATGGCCTGCGCGAACCCGCGCACCGTCGGCTCGTCCCGGTTCACGGTGGACTCGCTGGTGAGGAACAGGCCCACGGCCTCGTCCGCGAACAGCTCGACGTTGGGCTTCGCGACGACCGTCGAGCCGTCGGCGAGCGCCTCGGCGATGAACGGGCTCTGCACGACGGCGGCGTCGACGTCGCCGGCGGCCAGCGCGGCGGGCATCTGCCCGAACGGCATCTGGACGAGCTGGATGGAGGCGGCGTCCACCCCGGCCCGGGCGGCCAGCTCCTGCGCGGCCAGCGTGTTGAGCGACGAGAGCCCGATCACGGCGAGCGTGCGCCCGCCCAGGTCGGCGGGGCCGGTGATGCCCGAGTCCGGGCCCGCGACCAGCGCGTTCCCCATCTCCGGCGCCTCCTGGGCGGCCTGCTGGCCGTCCGGGGTGGCGACGGCGACCACCGGGATGTTGTTGGCGCGGGCGTCACCAGGTGCACGGCCGTGGCGAACCCGAAGTCGTACTGGCCGCTGGCGAGCCCGGAGACGATCGCCGCGACGTCGGTCTGCGGCACGATCTCCAGCTCCAGCCCGTGCCGGGCGAAGATCCCCTGCTCCATGCCGGCGAACATCGGCGCGAACTGCGACGCCGGGTTGAACGCCACCTGCACGCGCGTCAGGCCCTCCGGCGTGGTCTCCGCGGCGCCGCCACCGCCGCAGGCCGTCAGCGCCAGCGCCGCCGCAGCGGCCACCCCCGCGGCGAGCACCCGGCCGCGTGCCACCAGCCCACCCATCACGGCCTCTCCGTCGTCGTCGATGCGGAACGGGGAAACACTAATCGGGATCGCGATTCCGGAAAGGACCCGTGCGGCATCAGCCGATAACGCCCGGGAATCAGCCGGAATTGCTTTTCTCAGGCCCCGCGGGGCACCGCGGACGGCTCCTGCGGCGCCTTCTCCCAGGGCCGCAGCCGCAGGAAGTTGTCGAGCACCGCGGGCCGCGGGCCGGAGCGCCACAGCGCGCCCATGGTGAGCCGCAGCCCGCCGTCCAACGGCACGTAGGCGACGCCGCGCTGGGCCGCGCGCCGCGCGGACCTCGGCGCGAACCCCACCCCGAGCCCACCCGCGACCAGCCCGATCGCGATCCAGGTGCTGTTCACCTCGTGCGCGACACGCGGGCTGAACCCGGCGCCGTGGCACGCGGCGACGTAGTAGTCGTGCAGCTCGGGCTCGACCTTGCGGTCGATGAGCACGACGTTCTCGCGCGCGATGTCGGCCAGCCCGACGCGTTCCCGGGACGCGAGCGGGTGCGCGCACGGGACGACGAGCTCGACCGGCTCCTCGCTGATCACCTCCGTGCTCAGGCAGGCCGCCAGGTCCGGCCGGTCGGGCACCGGCAGCCGGGTGAACGCGAAGTGCATCGTCCGGGCGGCGATCTTCTCGACCGCCGCCCGGCTGGTGGCCTCGCCGAGGCTGAGCACGACGTCCGGGTAGTGCCGGCGGAACACGCGCAGCGACCGCGGCAGCAGGTCGGCCAGCGCCGGCTGGATGAAGCCGATCGACAGCCGTCCGACCTCGCCGCGCTCCACCGCGCGGGCCCGCGCGACCGCGCCGTCGGCCTGCGCGAGCACCGCGAGGGCCTCCTGCAGGAACGCCCGGCCGGCCTCGGTGAGCGTCACCGTCCGGCGGTCGCGTTCCAGCAGCAGGACGCCCAGCTCGCGTTCCAGGGCGCTGATCTGCTTGCTCAGCGCGGGCTGCACGATGTGCAGCTTCTCCGCGGCCTTGCGGAAGTGCAGCTCCTCGGCCACGGAGACGAAGTACCGCAGGTGGCGCAGCTCCACGTCACACCTCCGGGCCGGCGGCGAGGAACGCCTCCGGCTGCTCGACGTGCTGCTCGGTGACGGCGGCCGGCGGGCCGGCCGGGGAGGCGGTGTGGGTCATCGGGCTCCTTCGCCCATCCCGGGGACGGGATGCACCCTTCGTACCATTCCATGGTCAAGAAGGAAGTTGGATACGATTCCGCGGTGGTGAACCGCAACGTGGCCTCGGCGGGCCGGAAGCACGAGCCCCCGGACGAACGGGCCGAGCCCGGCGGCGTGACGTCGGTGGACAACGCCCTGTGGCTGCTGCAGCTGGTGGCCGAGCGGCAGGCGCTGCGCGTCGCCGAGGCCGCTGAGCTGCTGGGCGTGGCCCGGTCGACGGCACACCGCCTGCTGGGCGCGCTGCGCCGGCGCGGGTTCGTCATGCAGGACCGGCCGAACGGCGCGTACCGGCCGGGCCCGGCGCTCAACGAGATCGGGCTCGCCGCGATCAACCGCATCGACATCCGCCGCGTCGCCCGGCCGGTGCTGGAGGAGCTGCGCGACCAGACGCAGGAGACCGCGAGCCTCGCCGTGCTGGAGGGCACGACGATCCGGTTCGTCGACTGCGTCGAGAGCCCGCGCTCGGTGCGCGTCGGCAACCGCACCGGAGTGGTGCGGCACGCGCACGCGTCCGCGGTCGGCAAGGCCATCCTCGCGGAGCTGCCGGCCGCCGAGATCGACCGCCGCTACCCCACCGCCGACCTCGCGCCGAGCACGACGGCGTCCCTCACCGACCGCGCCGAACTGCTCGCCCAGCTCGCCGAGATCCGCACGCAGGGCTACGCGCTGAACTGGGAGGAGAGCGCCGACGGCGTCTCGGCCGTCGCGGTCGCGCTGCGGGACACCGCGGGCACCCCGCTCGCCGCGCTGGGGATCGCCGCGCGAGCAGCCGCACGGGCAGCGTCGAGGGCATCCGCGCGCACGCCGCCGCCGTGCTGCGCGGTGCGCAGCTCGTCCAGGAGCGCCTGCTCGGCGCCCGGTGACGTGCGGGACATGACTCCTCGTCGGGACCGGGGCGTAGGGCGACCCTAGAGCACCGTTTCGCCGTGACGAACCGATCGCGGACGAAGTTCTGTCCTGCGGAATCCGCGCCTGGGATGCAGGAATGCCACGTCCAGGACGCCCGCCGCCCTGAACGTGGCTCTCCAGGCACCCCGGGAACGGTCAGCGGCGCACGACGGTGTGCTTGAACTCGTTCAGCTCCGGCCAGCCGGTGAGCAGGTCGACCACCCGCTCGACGCTCCGGATGGACGGCGCGGGCTCGCTGCCAGCCGGCGCGCGGTCCATGAGCCGGACGAACACGGCCTCGTCACCGGCGATGAACGTCGGCACGCCCCACACCGTGTGCGAGGCGACGTAGCCCTCGTGCTCGGCGCGGACCTTGGCCAGCGCCGCACCCGAGTCGATGCGCTCGAAGACCTCGGCCGCCGGCACGCCGTGCTCGGTGAGCACCTTCTCGACGACCGTGCGGTCCTCCAGGTGCAGCCCGTCGTCGTGGCGGGCGGCGAACAGGCCGCGGTGCACGGCCGGGAACAGCTCCGGGAACTCGTCGCGGACGGTCACCCCGGCCTGCAGCGCGAGGATGCCGGAGTCCTGCGCGGGGTTGTCCCACACGCTCACCCCGCCCTCCTCGACGTGCGCCTGACCGAGCGAGAAGGCCAGGTAGGTGACGTCCCAGTCGGCGCCGGCGGCGAGCCCGGTGAGGATGTGCTCGTGGGCGTTGCGGGCGAACGGGCAGCGGTAGTCCCAGGTCACGGCAAAGGTGGTGGTCGGCATGCCCGGGACAGCGCCGCCCGCGGCGGCGCGTATTCCCATCATGAGCAATGCCAATGACCGCCGTGGCGCTCGACCTCCGCAGACCGGGCTTCACGCGCATCCGCGGGACGAAGCGGCCGGACGGAGCAGAAGTGTTCACGTTCGGGTGAAGATCCGTTCGTGTCCGGTCCCTAGGGTGACCGCGCCCCGACCGCGGTCACCCGCGGTCCGCGTTTCCCGGCTGGAGGCCGATCCCGTGCGCCCCGACACACCACTCTCTCCCCCGATCTCCGAGCTCGCCCGACGCCGGCTCTCGCGCCGGACCGTGCTGGCCGGCGGCCTGGCCACGGCCGCGGCGTCGTTCTTCGCCACGGCGCTGCCGGCCGAGGCCGCCGCGGCCACCGGAGCCGGGCCCGTCCCCGCCACCGGCCGCCGCCCGCGGCTCGGCTTCCCGGCGATCCCGCCGAGCACCGCCGCGACGCGTGGTGCTCCCGCCCGGCTACCGCTACCAGGTGCTCTTCCCGTGGGGTGACCCGATCGTCCCGTCCGGGCCGAGGTTCGCCGAGAACGCCGGCAACTCCGCCGCCGACCAGGCCCGCCAGGCCGGCGACCACCACGACGGCATGTGGTACTTCCCGAAGGGCCGCCGCTCCGGCCTGCTGTGCGTCAACCACGAGTCCACCACCGAGCGGCTGCTGCACACCGACGGCACCGCGAACTGGACGCCGGAGAAGACCGCCAAGTCGCACGCCGCGCACGGCGTCTCGGTGATCGAGGTCGAGCAGCGGCACGACGGCCGCTGGCGCCTCGTCGAGTCCAGGCACGCCCGCCGCATCACGATGACCACCCGCACCGAGCTCACCGGCCGGGCGCGGGCACCCCCTGGTGCGCACGAACGCCGATCCGGAGGGCGTCGAGGTGCTGGGCACGCTCAACAACTGCGCGAGCGGCCCCACGCTCTGGGACACGTACCTGACCTGCGAGGAGACGGTCAACAAGTACTTCTTCTTCGGCGCGGAGCCGCCGCCTGCGGGCTCGGTGGAGGAGCGCTACGGGATCGGGTCGGAGGACCCCTACCCGTGGCACACGACCGACTCGCGGTTCGACATGCGGGCCGAGCCGAACGAGTACAACCGCTTCGGCTGGGTCGTCGAGATCGACCCGTTCGACCCGCGGTCGACGCCGAAGAAGCGCACGGCGCTCGGGCGCATGGAGCACGAGAACGCCGTGGTCGTGCGCGGCAGCCGCGGCGAGGCCGTCGTCTACATGGGCGACGACACGCAGTTCGACTACTTCTACAAGTTCGTCGGCGCCGAGCCGATCGAGAAGGCGCGCAGGAAGGGCCGCAGCCCGCTCGACGAGGGCACGCTCCACGTCGCGCGGTTCGAGGAGGACGGCTCCGGCCGCTGGCTCCCGCTCGTGCACGGCGAGCCCGGCCTCACCGCCGCCGACGGCTTCCCGGACCAGGAGACCGTGCTCGTCCGCACCCGGCTGGCCGCCGACGCCGTGGGCGCCACCCCGATGGACCGCCCGGAGTGGTGCACGGTGCAGCCGGGCACCGGCGCCGTGTTCTTCACCTGCACGAACAACACCGCGCGCACCGAGTCGGTGAACGCCCCCAACCCGCGGCTGGAGAACCGCTACGGGCACATCATGAAGGTCGACGAGGACGGCGACCCGAGCGCGACGGCGTTCTCGTGGGACGTCTTCCTGCTCGCCGGCGACCCGGCCAGCGGCGCGACCGTGCCCGCCGACCAGGCGTTCGGCTCGCCCGACGGGCTCTGGTTCGACCGGGACGGCCGGCTCTGGATCCAGACCGACGGCACCCAGCCGGCCGTCGGCGGTGTCGCGCAGAACAACCAGATGCTCGCGGCCGACCCGGACAGCGGCGAGATCCGCCGGTTCCTCGTCGGCCCGCCGCGCTGCGAGATCACCGGCATCACCGCCACCCCGGACGGCCGGTCGCTCTTCGTGAACATCCAGCACCCCGGCGACTCGGGCACCCCCGAGAACCCGCGGGCGAGCTCGAACTGGCCGGACTTCAGCCCGGCCGGCCGGCCGCGCTCGGCCACGATCGTCATCACCCGGGAGGACGGCGGCGTCGTCGGCGCCTGACCTCCCGGCGGCGGCCGGTGCCGGGCCTGCTGGGCTCGGCACCGGTCACCGCTCCAGCAGCCCCTCCACGGCGGCCAGCACCGGCTCCGGCCGCCACTGCCGGCGCGTGAACGCCGCGGCCACGACCCCGCGCGCGTCCAGCACGTACACCTCGATGCGGTGCCGGTTCACCGTCGACGCGCCGTACCCGACCCCCAGGTCGAGACGCCGGCGCAGGTCGGCGAACCCCGCGACGGCCCGGAAGAACCGCACGTCGGGCCCGAAGCGGACCCCGCGGTCGCGGCCGTAGGCGCGCAGCCGCGCGGGCCGGTCGAACTCCGGGTCGTAGGAGATCGCCGCGATCCGCACGCGGGCGTCCCGGCCGCGCGCGACCAGCAGATCCTGCAGGTGCGCGAGCGTCGAGACGGTCCGCGAGCACTTGTACGGGTTGTCGCAGCGCGTGTAGAAGAACGCCAGCACGGCGGGCTTCCCGGAGAAGTACTCCGCGAACGCGACCTCGTACCCGTCCTGGTCCTCCAGCAGCACCCCGGCCCCGGGGCCGGTGGCCGGCGCGGGCTCGGCGGGCGGGTGTCCGCAGCACGCCGGGGCGGCCGGCCCGGCCTCGCGCTCCGGCACCGGAAGCCGGTCCAGCGCCGCGAGCGCCTCCCGGGCCGCCGGGCCGCCGCACCGCGCGATGGTGCGCGCGACCTCGGTCAGCGCCGTCGTCGGGCGCGTGTACGGCCAGGCCGGGCGGTAGCCCTCGAAGCTCACGGTCCGGTCGGCGCCCGCCAGCGCCCCGACCGCGCGGGCGAGCGCGGCGTCCACCTCGGCGGCCACGTCGGCGTCGACCTCGGCGGGCACGTCCCCGGCCGGCCCGCGCAGCGCGAGCGCCGCGCCCGCGATCTCGTCCGGGGAGTCCGAGGACTCGAGCGACTCCAGCACGTACGGCAGCGCCGCGGCCGGGAGCCCGGTCTCCGCGAACGCCGCCAGCAGGTAGCCGCGCAGCCTGCCCGTCTCGGCGGCGCTGCGCCCGGCGTGCACCGGGTGGCCCTCCGGCAGCAGCGCGGCCAGCCGCTCGGCGCCGCCGGGCGCGTCCCGCAGGGCGTCGACGAGCGCACCCGGGTCGGCGGCGGCCGGCGTCACCGGTCCGGCCGCTCGTCGAGCATCTGCCGGGCCACCCGCGCGACCTGCGGCGCGCGGTCGTCGCCGCCGACCGCCCGCACCCGGTCGACGAAGTCCGCGTCGGCGTAGACGCGCTCGGTGTCGCCGAGGCGGGCGAGCGCGGTGAGGCACTCGGTGCGCACCTCCTGGTCCTCGTCGGCGTCGACGGCGATCTCCTTGGCGACCGCCTCGAACCGCTCCGGCGCCAGGTAGCGCAGCGCCGCGGCGCTCTGCCGCCGCACGTCGCCGGCCTCGGCGCGGTCGCGCAGCACGTCCTCCAGCGTGGTGCGCGCCTCCGGGTAGGACGCCATGTGCCGCACGGCCTCCGTGCGCGCGGTCTCGTCGCCCTCGCGGTACAGCTCGCGCAGGTACGGGAGGTTGTCGAGGTGGTCGTCCTCGGCGAGCAGCAGGATCGCGCGCTCGCGCGACACCGGCAGCGCGCCGTCCCCGCGCAGGCCCGCCTCCAGCGTCCGCTGGACGACCGGGTCGTGCTCCTGGGCCAGCGTGCCGACGGCCGTCGCCCGCAGCGCCGGCTCCGGGTCGCGCGAGGTCGTGCAGCGCGTCGTCGTACGCCCGCCGGTACGGCGCGAACCGCACCACCTGGAACGCCGCCGCGCCCAGCACGTCCAGGGCCGCCGCGCGCACGGCCGGGTCGTCGCCGGTGTCGCGCACGACCCTCAGCAGCGCCTCCACGTACTCGGGCCGCCGGGTCAGCGACGCCGCGAGCCGGGCCAACAGCTCCGTGCGCGTCGCGGCCGGGAGCGTCTTGTCGAGCAGCACCGCGAGCGCCGGCTCCGCCTCGGCCGCCCCGCTGCCCGCCGCGACGTCCGGCAGCGTCGCGAGGTAGTCGCCGCGCTCGGCGTAGGCCCCGTCCACCTGGCGGCGTGCGGCGTCGGCGAGGCGCTCGGCCGATCCGTCCCCTGGTCGCGTCACCGGGGTCTCCTTCCTCTGCGGGTCACGGCGCGACGCCGAACGGGACGTCGGCGTAGGCGAAGTTCATGTCGGCCCCCTCGTCGAGCAGCCCCTGGTAGTCGATCATGTCGCCGACCGTCGGCGCCGGACCCGGACCGGCGGCCGTCGGGACGGTCGGGAACGGCGTGCGCGGCGCGTTGGGCGGGCGCGGGCCGCCGGTCACCCCGTTCCAGGGCCACATCGTGTCGAGCAGGTTGTGCCCGATGCGCGTCGCCGGCACCGACGTCGCCGAGCCCCGGTAGAAGTACGTGTTCGCCCTGGTCCCGTCGAACCGGTCGTTCAGCCACTGCCAGCGCGCCCACAGCCGGTCGACGTTGCAGTGCAGGAGAAAGAACAGCGGGTCCCGCGGCGCGGTGCCGGCCGACCGGATCCAGCCGTCGAAGCTGGTGTGGGCCAGCCCGTGCGGGTCGCCCTCCATCTCGTCGAACCCGCCCACCGTCATCGGCGTGAGGTCGCCGGTGTCGAACACGGCGTTCGGCGCCACCCCGCCCAGCGCGAGCGTCGTGGCGTCGGGGCTGACGTTCGCCGGCCGCGTCGCCGCCGTGAACTGCGGCCGCCGCGTGACGCCCGCGCGCCGTCGGTCTGCCACTGGCTGAGCAGGTTCGCCGGGCCGAACACCACGGTCGTGCCCACGGAGCGGCCCATGAACTCGGGCGTGAACAGGTTCGGCGCCGGCCGGTCGAAGCGCCAGAACGGGAGCGTGACGGCGGGGTCGATGGCCTGCAGCTCGCGTTCGAGGTCGAGGAGGTAGGCGCGGTGCCACGCGAGGAAACCGGCCGCCCCGTGCGCCTGGAGGAGGGCGGTCTCCAGGCGGTGCATCTCGCGGAACGCCGTGAAGAGCCCGGCGCCCCGGTCGTTGAGCTGCGCCAGCGCCGTGGTGAACCGGTCGCGCTCGGCCGCGCCAGCGTGTTGGCGTCCTTCCGCACGCGCACCATCACGGCCTTCGTCGCGAGCGGCCGCGCCACGCCGAGCCGCGACACCCGGACCACCGCGTCGCCGTCCGCGCTGCTCGGGCGCCCGAGCGCACCCGCGACCCAGAACTCCGCCGGCGACCCGTCACCGGGCACGGTCAGGTCCAGCGTCGCCGCGAGCGGCTTGGCCCGGGACAGCCCGAACTCGACCTGCCCGCCGGTCGTGGGGTCGTCGTTGGCCAGGGTGACGGTCGTGTCGCCGGCACCGTCGCCGTCCACCCGCCGGACGCTCCCCCGCACCGCGCCCACGTCAGGTAGTTGCGCCCGGCCGCGTCGGCGTGCGCGATGGTGACCTCGATCTGCATCGCTCCCCCTCCGGCTCTCAGTCGCGCGCCGACATCGGGACCAGCACGATCTCCGTGCTCGCCCGGCGCAGCGTGAGCACACCCTCGTCGAGCGTGAACGCCGGGTCGTCCTGGAGGAACGCGATGAGCCACTCGTCCTGCCGGTGCAGCTCGGCCGGGCACCCCACCCGGGTGGACCCCACCCGGTCGCCCACCATGAGCCGGTCCTCGGTGACGTCCACCTGGGCGATCAGCGCGTTGCACCCGGCGTGCCCCGTCAGCCCGTCCGGCGCCGTGAACGTCAGGACGATGTCCGTGCCCGCCACGACCGGCGCCGGGACGATCCCGGTCTCGTTCACCGCGACCGCGACGAACCGGTGCCCCCACAGCTGGGTCGGCTCCTCGACCAGCTCGAACCGCAGGTCGTCCGTGTGGAGCGTCAGCCCGGCCGTGTCCAGCTGCCACTGCGGCCCGGCCGCCAGGAGGTCGGCGACCAGCCGGTCCTGCTCCTCCCGCACCGGCTCGCAGCCCATCAGCGTCGAGGCGATCGGCCCGACCTCCAGCCGGTCCGGCCCGACCCGCACGCCGGCGCTCATCGCGTTGCAGCCGGCGTGCGCGGTGACGAGGCCGGCCGGGAAGCCCAGCCGCAGCCACGTCCCCGGCGCCAGCCGCCGCCGCACGTCCTGGTCGGTCACGAAGCCGGTCACGAACGTCCGGCCCGTCAGCGGGCTCGGAACCGTCACGCCCGGCGCTGCCTGTCCACCCATCGCCGTCACCTCCACCACGGGTCCGCCGACTGGAGGAGACACGGGCCGCGGCGGTGATACAGGCCACGGCGCAACCGCCCACGAGCGCCTACCCCGCGGTACCCCCGAAAGTTGCCGAAGCCGGGCGACCGACGACGGTGGCGCCGCGCGCCCGCCCGGCCGACACTGACCCGGCCGCTCGGACCGGGGGTGCGAGCGGCGGCCGAATGCGGCTACCAGGCGCGTTGGGGGGAGCCACGACCGGCCGGTAGGGCCGATGGGCCATGGGGTAGGCTGATCGCGCTCCTTCGGGGGTGGCCGGGACGTGGCGCAGCTTGGTAGCGCACTTGACTGGGGGTCAAGGGGTCGCAGGTTCAAATCCTGTCGTCCCGACGGCGAAGTTGGGGAGTTTCCCCAGTTCAGGGCCCTGATTCACACCACTGAATCAGGGCCCTGACGCATGTTCCCGGCAGGTCGGGCAGTCGGCCTAGCCCCGGGCGGTCACGACGAGGACGTCCTTGGTGCGGATGAGGAGAAGCGCGGCCACGGCCGCCGCCGCCGCGACGAGGCCGGCCACCAGGAGGATGGCCGACAGGCCCGCGGCGAACGCGTCGGCCGCCCGCGCGGTGAGCTCGGCCGTTGCCGCGGCGCCTCCGGCGTCGAGCTGGTCCATCCGGCCGGCGACGACGTCGCCCGCCGCGTCCGGGTCGGGGATGCGGGCGGCCACGACGGCGGCCATGATCGCGCCGTAGACCGCGACCCCGGTACTGCTGCCCAGCGGGAAGAAGGTGCTGGACAGGCCCGAGGCCATGCCGGCGCGGTCCGCGGGCACGACGCCGACCGCCAGGCCGACCAGCTGCGGCATGACGATGCCGGACCCAACACCCATGACGACCAGGCACGGCAGCACGGCGGTCCAGTCGCCGGCGGTGGCGACGACGCCGGCCGCCCAGAACAGGCCGGCACTGATGATCACCGAGCCTGCACAGCAGAGCACCCGTGCCGACGCCAGCCGGGCGAGGAGCCCGCTGCCGAGGGAGACAACCGCGATCGGCAGCGATATCGCCATCATCGTGAGCCCGACCTGCAGCGGGGTGTGCCCGACGACCCCGGACAGCCAGAGGATGAGGAACGGGAACAGGCCGAGGCTGGTCAGCCGGGCGGTGAAGGAGAGAATGATCGACCCGGCGAAGGTGGGGATCCGGAAGAGCCGCAGGTCCAGCATCGCGTTCGCACCGAGCCTGCGCTCACGGAGCACGAACACCACGAGCAGGAGCCCAGCGACCACAAGGGTGGCTGTCACGTCCGGCCCGTCCCAGCCGCGGTCGGTGCCGGTGAGGACCGCGTAGTTCAGCGCGAACAGGCCGAGCGCG
>MKJX01000183.1 GCA_001942415.1 Pseudonocardia sp. CNS-139 | reverse complement strand
GCTCGAACCGCGGGTCCCCGAGGTAGTACCCGTCGTAGTTGCTCAGCAGCACGACACCGTCCAGACGCAGCTCGTCGAGGGCATGGGCCAGCTCCCCCAACGCGGCCTCGACGTCGGGCAGCGGCAGTGTCGCGAAGGCGCCGAACCGTCCCGGATGGTTCGCGATCACCGCGGCGCAGATCTCGTTCGTCCTGCGGGCCAGCTCCCTGGCGACCACGAGCGCACCGTCGACCTCGGGAAAGTACACACCGGGTGCGGAGATCGAGAGCACCGCGGCGGCCACCCCGTGCGCGTCCATGACTCTCAGCGACGAGCCGGCATCCCATCTCGGCAGCCGGACACCCAGCCCCCTCGTGATACCGAGCCGCGCCAAGCGTCGGCGTACTCGCGCGGCACGGCATGGTGGTGGACATCGACAGCTCCGGGCAGCAGCTCCACAGATCCCTCCTCGATCAGCACCGCCAGTGATCGCAGAGCGCTGATCACGGGCTTTCGGTATCCGGTGAGTCGGGCTCGCCCGCCCGGCGCTTCGGTTCGCAGCTCAGCGACCTGGTTCCGGGCGCGGGGGCTGCCATGCCTCCAGTCGTGCCGCGGCCCGCGCGCTGCCGCCCGCGGGCGTCAACCGCACGAGACGGTCGCGCAGCGCGACCCCGATCGGGCTGTGCGCCTGGGCGATCCGGCCGACCTGCCGGGAGCGTCGCGCGATCGTGGTGGTCCGCTTCCGGCGCACCGAGTCGTAACGGTCGAGCGCGCCGTCCACGTCATCGTGGTGGTCGATCAACGCAGCCAACGTCACCGCGTCCTCGAGGGCCTGGTTGCCGCCTTGGCCGAGGTCAGGGGTCATGGCGTGAGCGGCGTCGCCCACGAGGACGACGCGGGCCCTGGCGAAGCGGGGAAACGGTGGGGGCATCTCGATGATGTCGTTGCGCAGAACGGCACGGTCGGCCGTGGCCCGCAGCAGCGCCGGAATCGGGTCGTGCCAGCCGGCGAACCTGCGCAGTAGCTCCGGCTTCTCCTCGGGCACCGGCCAGCCCGCCGGCACCGACGCAGTGGCGTACCAGTAGACGCGCCCGTCGCTCATCGGGGCGATGCCGAACCGCTCCCCGCGCCCCCACGTCTCGCCCGCCGCCGGTACATCGACCGGGCCATCGGTGACACCCCGCCACGCGGTGTAGCCGGCATATCGGACGCCGGGGTCGTCGGGCCAGGAGCGCCGGACCCGGCTCGCGACACCGTCCGCGCCGACGACCAGGTCGAACGTCCGGGTCGCACCGGACTCGAGCACAACGGTCGCGTCGTCTGCGGTGCTCCGCACCCGGGAGACCGTCGAGTACTCCACCACCGGAGCTGCCGCGGTGAGGATTCCGTGCAGATCGCCACGGTGCACCACCGTGAGGCCCCCACCGACCGTCGACGGCGTACGGACCAACCATCGTCCCGTCGGTGTCCGCAAGCCGGCAGGGACGTCGGGTGGCGAGCCGAGGGCCCGCACCGCCGCGGCCAGCCCGATCAGGTCCAGCGCCGTCACACCGTTCCCGAACAGCGAGATCCCGGCACCCGCGCGCCCGCGCCGGGCCGCTCATAGATGACGACCTCGGCGCCCAGGCGGGCGAAAGCCACTGCTGTCGCGAGTCCGGCGATCCCCGCGCCGACGATGCCGACCTTCATCGCTCCACTACCGACCGGACTCAGCGCGGTGGCTGTCCTGATCGCGTTGCCGGCGCAACGCCGGGTTCGGCACGCCGACGAATCCCGTGGCCTGGCGCACCGCTATCCCGACCACGGCGATCGCGGCCGGGATGTGCACCACGAGCAGGCTCCGGCCCGCGTGCCCGGTGACGATCACCACGACGACGAGCGCGAGGAGAACGACCCGGGTCGCAAGAACCGCGGCGGCCTCGGGGTGTCGCCGCAGGAGCAGCAGCGCCACGACGAGACCGACCAGCGGGGGCAGGACGAGCGCATCGCCCAGTGCCTCGTGCCAGGCACGCCACATCTGGCCGCCTCCCAGGAAGCCACCGGCGAACAGCCCTTGAGCCAGCACCCCCACGGCAAGGACCAGACCCAGGAGCGCGGTAAGGCGCGGCGCGGACACCCGGTTCACTCGACCCTCCTCATCACAGTTTGAGAGTAACACTCCCAATTTGGGGGTGCTACTCTCACTTCATGGTGGGCGACACGAGGGCCGGCCCACCCGAGGGCGGAGGCCGACAAGCCCGCACCCGGCTGGCCCGCGCCGCGGTCGTCGAGGCGGCCCGGACCCTGTTCGTCGAACGCGGCTACGCGGCCACGACCGTCGAGGCGATCAGCGAACGATCCGACGTCCCGCCCGCCACGGTGTACCGGCTGTTCTCCTCGAAGCTCGGCATCCTCACCGCGCTGATCGACGCGTCGGTCGCCGGAACCGAGGACTCCACGCCCCTTGCGGATCAGCCCATCGCGCGAGCGCTGCTCGCCGATCCCGACCCGACCAGGCAGCTGGCGGGGTTCGCGGCCATCTGCCGTGAGGTCAACACGCGGACCGAGCCGCTGTACCGAGTCCTCGTCGGCGCGGCCGAGTCCGACCCGGACGCGACCGCCCTACTGGCCGACCGAACACGGCACCGCCGGGCCGGACAAGAACTGATCGCACGATCCCTCGCCCGCAGCGGCGCCTTGAGACCCACCGTGAGCGAGGCAGACGCAGCCGACATCATCCACGCGCTGATGTCCCCCGAGGTCTACCAACTGCTCGTCACCGACCGCGGCTGGCCGCCGAAACGATACGAACAGTGGCTGACCCAGATCCTGATCGACCAACTGCTGCCCCGATAGCACCGCCAGAGGGCGACTCGTTCCGGGAGCTGGATCCGTTGGCCCGGTCGGTCCGAGACGCGGCGTGGCGGCTCACGCAGGCCATCTCCGGCACCCCACCGGCGAACTGGTTCGGGCCCGGACCTGCCGTCCCGGCCCGCTCAGCCGATCCCGTGAGCCGGAGCGGCGGGCTCGTCAGCCCTCTCCGGCGCGCACCTGCGGACCGGCAGCCCACCGACGCAGCGTCGGCACGACCCGCTCGCTGTAGAGGTCGAGGAACCGCTTCTGATCCGGGCCGGGTGCGTGGAAGACGAGATGCCGGAAGCCGAGGTCCACGTAGGGCTTGATCCGGGCGATGTGCTCCTCGGGGTCGGCGGACACGATCCACCTGCTCGCCGCCCGCTCGGTCGGCAGCGCGTCGGCCAGCCTCTCCATCTCGACCGGGTCCTCGACGCCCAGCTTCTCGGCCGGTGAGAGGGCCAGTGCCGCCCAGTGCCGGGTCGCGTCGCGGGCGCGTCGGAGGTCCGTGTCGAACGAGACCTTCAGCTCGATCGTCATGTCCAGATCGCGCACGGTCCTGCTGGACCTGGCGGCGCCTTCCCCGAGCGCCGGAACGAGGACGTCCCGGTAGAGCTCCCATTTCTTGCCGCTGGTGCAGATGAACCCGTCGGCGACTCGCCCGGCCAGCCGGGTCACCGCCGGCCCGGCGCCGGCGATGTAGATCGGGACCGGCACGTCCGGGCGGTCGTAGATCGTGGCGTTGACGCTCCGGTAGTACGTGCCGCGGAAGGTCACGCGGTCGTGCCGCCACAGTTCCTGGATCAGTTCCACGGCTTCCCTGAGCCGCTGGAACCTCTCCTTGGGCTCCGGCCAGGAGAGCCCGAGCGGCGCCTCGTTCATCGACTCCCCGGAACCGACGCCGAGGACGACCCGGCCCGGGGCCAGGCAGCCCATCGTCGCGAAGGCCTGGGCAATGACCCCGGGGTGGTATCGGAACGTCGGGGTCAGCACGCTGGTGCCGACGACCACGCGCTCGGTACGGGCGAGCAACGCGCCGATCCACGGCAGCACCGCAGGCGCGTGTCCCCCGGTGTGCCGCCATGGCTGCAGGTGGTCGCTGACGAACACCGAGTCGAATCCGAGGCGCTCCGCGTGCACCGCGAAACCGAGGAGCTCGCGGGGTGCGAACTGCTCGGCCGACGCCTTGTAGCCGATCCTCAGCAATCAGACCTCCGAACAACGGAAAGAACGCCTCAGCGGACTTCGACGACCATCTCGATCTCGACCGGCACGCCGAGCGGGAGCACCGCGACCCCGACCGCCGAACGCGCATGGGTCCCGGCCGACCCGAAGACCTCACCGAGCAGCCGGCTGGCGCCGTTCACGACGGCCGGCTGCTCGGTGAAAGAGGGGTCGGACGCCACGAACCCGACCACCTTCACGATCCGGGTGACGTCGTCGAGATCGGCGACCGTCGCGATCGCGGCGAGCGCGTTCAGAACACAGATGCGTGCGGCCTCGGCCCCCTGCTCGACGTCGATCCCGGCACCGAGGCGACCGACGAGGACCGGTTCACCGTCTTTTGTCGGAAGCTGGCCGGAAGTGTGGACGAACCGTCCGGCCCGGACGGCCGGCACGTATGCCGCCAATGGTGTGGCGGTGGGCGGGAGCGCGATCCCGAGATCGGCCAACCGGGCCCGTACGTTTCGCATCGGGGGAACGGACACGTCCCGAACCATGACACGTCAGGTCGTCCTGCGACCATCGCGAAGACCTTTCGCTCATAGGTAAGCAGACCTTAGGAATCCGAATGCGCCGGCGATTCGTGCATCCGGCGCGCGGCACCGCGCAGCGCATCGGCGACGACGCGCACGGTGAGCAGACCGGCGCGTCTGCGCGGTGTACGAGCACGAGATCGCGCATCAGTCCGAGGTCGAGCTCGTGAGCCCGTAGCTCCACCGCCGGGGCCAGGCGCAGCATCGACCGGGTCGCAACGGTGGCCCCGAACCCGCGGGCGACCAGCCCGAGCGCCGCCGCCGTGTCCTCGACCTCGACCCGCACGAGCGGCTCAACACCCAGACGGCGGCAGGCGGCACGCACGGCGGCACCGAACGGTGTCGCCGGCGGCTCGAGAACCCACCCGACCGACGAGAGGCCGTCGGGAGCCACGATCGGTGGCGACGACGACGCCGTCACGACCGTCACCGGCTCGCTACCGACGTGTTCGAAGCGCAGCAACGGATCACGCGCGACCGCCACCGTGGAGTAGTCGAGCCCCAACGCGAGATCGACCTCGCCGGTCCGGACGCGTCGACCAGGTCGGTCCCGGTGAGCTGCCGAGCGTGCACGCGCACCCCGGGATGCCGGCCGTGCAGGTCGTCCACCAGGCCGGGCAGCACCGTGGAGAGCGCGGCGGCGAACATGCCGACCCGGACCCGGCCGGACACGCGGTCGCGGGCCGCGCCGAGATCGGCGATCGCGGCGCGCCCGGCCTCCAGGAGCGTGTCCGCGTGCCGCGCCAGCACGGTCCCTTCCGGCGTGAGCGCGACGCCCCGGCCCACGCGCACGATCAGCGCACAGCCGGCGGCCGTCTCCAGCGCGGCGATCTGCTGCGAGACGGCGCTCGGTGTGTAGCCCAGCGCCTTGGCGGCGGCGTGCATCGTTCCCCGCCGGTCGAGCTCGCGCAGCGCGCGCAACGAGGTCCAGCTCAGGTCCATGCAGATCTCCTGTCCGATTCCCGTGAGCAGCGATCGATGGACCGGCGCCGCGGCACGAACCGACCATGGATCCCGGACCGGACCCGTTCGAGAGGTGGATGATGACGATCGTTCCGTCGTGGCGGTTGCGCGCCGAGTTCGCTCAGAGCATGTCGGCCGTGTACGGGACGGAGGTGCCCGCGTACACGACGCTGCTGGACGTCTGCGCCGAGGTGAACGCCGCCGTGCTGCGGGCCGACGGCGCGCGGGCCCGTCGCCTCGGGGAGCCCGAACGGGTGCACGTCGAGCGCCACGGCGCCATTCGGGTCGGCACCCCGGGCGAGCTGGCCCAGGTGGCGCGGGTGTTCGGAGCGATGGGCATGTACCCGGTGGGTTTCTACGACCTGCGTGACGCCGCCCGGAGCGCGGTCCCGGTCGTGTCGACGGCCTTCCGCCCCATCGCTGCCGATGAGCTGGCCCGCAACCCGTTCCGGATGTTCACGTCCCTGCTGACCCCTGCCGACCGGCGGTTCTTCGACGAGGACCTGGAGGTGCGGATCGGCCGGTTCCTGGCCGGGCGCCGGCTCTTCGGCGCGGAGCTGCTCGATCTGGCCGATCGCGCCGAACGCGACGGCGGGCTGGTCCCGGAGGCGGCCCGGCGGTTCGTCACGCTCGCGACAGCGGCGTTCGCCCTCTCCCGCGAGCCCATCGACCGCGCCTGGTACGCGGAG
This sequence comes from Pseudonocardia sp. CNS-139, assembly GCA_001942415.1. Lineage (GTDB taxonomy): Bacteria > Actinomycetota > Actinomycetes > Mycobacteriales > Pseudonocardiaceae > Pseudonocardia. The sequence goes on along the minus strand of MKJX01000183.1, from coordinate 55,696 downwards.
CTGTCCGCGGTGTCCGCCGTGGCCGCCGACATCGCCGGCGTCACCTCGACCCACATCAACCACCTCACGCCTCGGGTGCTGGACATCGATCTCCTGTACGCCCGCATGGGCGAGCGCGGGATCGCGATGATCGACCGGATCCAGGGCCCGCCGCGCTGGGACGGGCCGGACGTCCTGCTGCGGCAGACGTCGTTCCGTGCGCTCGACGAGCACCGGCCGATGCGCGAGCCGGACGGCACGATCGGGACCGGCGCGGTCCGGGTGCGGTTCGGTGAGGTCGAGTCCCGCGGAATCGCCCTGACCCCGGCCGGACGCGCCCACTACGACGCCGCCCTCGTCGAGGCCGACACGCTCGCGGCGGCGAGCCCGGTGCTCCCCGCCGATGCGGCACGCGCGGTGTGGGAGCAGCGCTTCCCGCGGGAGGAGACGCAGCTGGTCCTCGACGGGCTCGGGTACGCGACGTTCACCGCCGCCTCCGGCGCCCGCCCGCGCGAGGGGCGGGACCTGGCCGGCCTGCTCGCCGACGGCGCGCTGCAGATGCAGCCGATCGTCTACGAGGACTTCCTGCCGCGGTCGGCCGCCGGGATCTTCCAGTCCAACCTCACCGGTGAGGGGCGAAAGGACGGGTCGCGCAGCGGCACCCTCCTGGACGCCGGCTGGATGGCCGGCGTCCTGGACCGCCCGCTGCACGACCCCTACGCGCTCTACGCCGCGCAGCAGGACCGCTCGCTGCGGGGCGCGGCACACGCACTCGGGCTCGCCGAACCGCCCCCGCTCGTGGCGGCGGGCGCCGAGACGGCCCGGTCGTGACACCTGCCTGACGCCTGTCGCTCAGCCCCCGGCGAGCAGGGCGCGCGGCGCGGCGCCGAGACGCCGCGCGCCCTCCGGGTGACGACGACCGTCTCGCTGACGGCCAGCCCGCGCGCCGACACGTACATGTGGAACGTCTGCCGCTCGCGCAGCACCCAGTCGGCGGCCGGGGTGAAGGTCCGGGTGAAGTCGCTGATCAGGTTCGTCCGCGGGATGCCGTACAGACCGACCGCGTACCCGGTGACGTTCGGCGCGTCCGTGCGCAGGCCCGAGCCGACCAGCGGGTCCCGCACGATCGCGTCGACGTCACGCGCGCCCGCCCCGGGCACCATCGCCGCGAGCTGGGCGTCCTGCAGCTCGACCAGCCGCTCGACGACCTGCACGGCCACCGGGTCCGGCCTGCCGACGGCGACGGAGCGCATGATCCGGGCGGCGTAGCCCCGGAACTCCGGCAGCAGCTCGGCGTGCACGACGTCGCCCTCGGCGAGCTCGGCGTGCCCGACCGTGCCGTGCAGGTCGTCGCGGCCGCGGCTCACCGACAGCGGTCCGACGTGCGCACAGCTCGCCCCGTCGCGCAGGTAGCGTCCCGCCGCCGCGACGGCCAGCTCCCGCTCGGGCGTGCCCGGGCGGGCCAGACCGGCGAGGTCGGCCATGGCCCGGTCCGCGATGCCCGCGGCGTGCCACATGTGCGCCAGCTCCGCGTCCGACTTCACCGTGCGCTCGGCGGCCAGTGCCGCCGAGGCGTCCACGACCCGGTCACCGAGGGCCGCCGCGATCCGCCGGTAGCGCTGCACCGTGAGACCGTTGGACGCCCCGTCGATCCCGACCCGCCCACTGGTGGACGAGAGGCGGTCGAGCACGAGGGACACCGGGTCCTCCCAGTCGGCGTAGCCGACGCTCTGCCCGCCCCAGGGCCGCCCCGCGAGCCCGGGCTCGTCGATCCGGCGCAGCACGATCACCGGCGGCGCGTCCAGGCCGACGACCACCGCCTGGTAGAGCGTGCCGGCGAAGCTCGCACCCGTGAGCCAGTGGACGTCTTCGAGCCGGTCGACGAGCAGCAGCTCGCACCCGACCGCCTGCATCACGGCCCGCGTCCGGGCGAGCCGGTCGGCGTACTCCGCCGCCGCGAACTCGGCGGGGAGCGCCGACACCGTCCCGGCGCCGGTCACCGTTCCCCCATCAGCTTGTCCGCGAGCGGCACGACCTGCTGGACGAACCGGTCGAGCTGCTCGCGGGCGAACGGGAGGTCACGCACGCCGTGGAAGTTGAAGTCGAGCACGAGGTAGTCGGCGCCCGCGTCGAGCAGCGCGAGCAGCTGCCGCGCGCACTGCTCCGCGTTGCCCCAGATCACCCTGCCGTCGGGCACCACCTGGCCGGCGACCTGCTCCGGCGTGCGCTGCGCCAGCTCCGCCGGGCTGCAGTAGTTGAGCCGGCCCAGCAGCAGCGGGCGGATCTCCCGCTCCAGCCACTCCTGGTCGTCGGACACGATCACGTAGTTGTAGACGACCAGGTCGAGGGTGCGCCCGTGCTGTGCTCCGGACGACCGCACCGCAGGCACCACGGTCCCGCGCAGCTCGTCGGGGGTCGGGTTCATCGTGAACAGCCCGGTGCACCACGGGTTCGCGCGGGCCAGCGCCTTCTCGCTGCCGCCGTACCAGAGCGGGCACGGCGACTGCACCGGACGCGGTTCGAGCACGAGACCGCTCGCGTCCCAGAAGCGGCCGGGCTCGGTGATCTCGATGCCGTTCCAGAGCTTGTGGATCACCTCGAGCGCCTCGTCCGACCGGGCGCCGCGCTCCCGCGGCCCGACGCCGCCCACCTGCAGATCCTCCGTCCACCATCCGAGCGCGACACCGGGGATGGCGCGCCCGCCGGAGATCACGTCCAGGTTCGCGAAGTGCTGGGCCCAGACGAGGGGTGGTGCACCGGCAGCAGCGCCGAGTTGACGCCCAGCCGGATCCGCGACGTGCGGTCGGCGAGCATGGCCATGAGCGGGAACGCGTCGAGCATGTACCGGTTGCGATGGTCGCGTGCATGCGCCGCATCGGCAGGGTGTGGTGCCAGGGCATGTGCACGGAGTCGAAGCCGTAGGCCTCGGCGTCCACGCCCATCTGCAGCAGGTCGGTCGGCGCCGGCCGGTCGGGGCCCCACGGGAAGACGTAGACGCCGAGCCTGTCGAGCACGCTCGTGGCGGCGGTGGCGGGGCCGGTTGCTGCGGCGGCGGTCATCGGGGGTCCTCCGGGGAGATGGCCGGGTCGGGGCGAGGGGTGGAAGTGAACGTGGCGGGGACGAACAGGGTGATGACCCGGTCCCCCGCGTGAGGGCGCCGACCGTCCGGACGGTGCCGACCACCGCGTCGCACGGCGCGGTGATCTCCTGCAGCACGTCGCCGAACAGGTCGACGACGGTCGCGAGCGGCGCACCGGCGCGTACCGGCTCGCCGACGTCGACGTGGCGCAGCACCAGGCCCGAGCGGTCGACCCGGACGTCGAGCGGTTCGACGACCCGCGAGTCCGGGGCCTCGGCCCCCGCCGGGCCCGCAGCCAGGACGCCCGCGGCGGCGAGCACCCGCAACACGGAGTACCGGCAGGTCTCCACGCCGTCCCGGGTGGCCATGCCGTGCCCGCCGATCTCCGCCTCGATGGCGGGCGTGCCCGCCGCGAGCGCCTCCCGGACCAGCAACCCGGCGGGCCACCCGGTCTGCAGCACGTACGGCAGCCCGGTCGCGAGGGCCGCCGCCTGGCTGCGGGCGAGCGCCGGGCCCCCGGTCTCGGCGAGCTCGACGTGCGGCACGACCGTGCCGGTGCGGCTCCAGGAGTGCAGCGAGTACAGCAGGTCGCGTCGGCGGTCAGCTCGAACAGGGCGGCTGCGATCCGTTGGACCGGGAGCCCGGCCGGGTCGCCCGGAAAGGCCCGGTTGAGGTCGGTGGCGTCGGTCGGCTGCAGCCGGCCGCCGAAGGCGATCGCGAGCTGGTTGGCGACCGGCACGACCAGCACGGAACCGAGCAGGTCGGCCGGCTCGAGGTCGGCGGCGACCCGGTGCGCGGCGAACACGCCCTCGTACTCGTCGCCGTGCATGCCGGCCATGACCACGACGAGCGGGTGCAGGTGGCGGCCGCGGACCAGTTCGACCGGGATCGTCGTGTCCAGCGTCGGCCGGTGCGGCTCGACGGCGACCAGCCAGCGGGCCCGGCTGTGCGCCGGGGCGTCGCCGACGGCCTTGCGGACCCGTTCGACCGTGAGGACGGTCCCGGACGGCACGGTCACGCCCCGCCCGGCCCGGCACCAGCCCGCCGAGCGCGGCGGCGGCCTCCTCCGGGTCGCCGGACACCGTCACCGCGGTCTGCGGCGGCGCGGCGAACTGCGGGACCTTCACCAGCGAGCCGGTCATCAGGACCACCACCTGCTCGTCGCGCCCGACGACGCCGGCGTCGACCGCAGCGCGCAGACCTGCGTAGGCGCAGGCACCGGACGGCTCGGCGAGCAGCCCGGCGCCGCCCAGCTCGTGCACGGCGTCGAGGATCGCGGAGTCGTCGACCGCGAGGATCTGGCCCTCGGTCCGCCGGACCGCGTCGAGCACGAGCGACCCGCACACCGGAGCTCCGACGGCGATCCCGTCGCGACCGTGTCCGGCTGCACCGGCTCGATCCGGCCACCGTCCCGCCAGGCCGACGCGACCGGTGCGCACCCGCTCGACTGCACGCCGACGATGCGCGGCTGCCGGCCCGGTGCACCGCAGGCGGCGAGCTCGGCGAATCCCTTGGCGAGCGCGTAGAGGGTGACCCCGTCGCCGATCGGGGCCACGACGGTGTCCGGGAACCGCCGGCCGTTCTGCTCCCAGATCTCGAAGGCGACGGTCTTCTTGCCCTCGATCGTCAAGGGGTTGACGCCGGTGTTGCGGTCGAGCCAGCCGAACCGCCGGGCCATCTGCCGGGAGAGAGCGAACGCGGCTTGGTAGCCCTGCTCGACGAGCACGATCGTCGCCCCCGTCGTGGCTGAGGCCATGAGCTTGCCCGGGTCGACGTCGGAGGGCACGAAGATGACCGCCGGAATGCCCACCGCGGCCGCGCCGACGGCCAGCGAGGCGGCGACGTTCCCGGTGGATGCCGCGGCGACGGCAGCGGCCCCGGTCTGGCGGGCGTACTCCACGACGAGTGCGGTCGAACGGTCCTTGTTCGACAGACTCGGGCCCTGCGTCTCGTCCTTGACCAGCAGGTTCGGCAAGCCGATCCGGCGGGCGAGCGCGGCCGGGCGCAGGAGGGCGGTGCCGCCCACGCGAAGCGGGTAGGTCACCGGCCCGGGGAACGGCGGGAGCAGGCCGGCGTAGCGCCACAGGCCGGTGGCGCTCTCCGCCGAACCCGCGCCGAAGTCCAGGAGCTCGGCCCGGTAGTCGTAGCGGACCTCGACGATCCCCTCGGTCGTGCCGTGGGTGAAGGCCGCGTCGAGGTCGGCCACCGGTCGCGGGCCGCTCGCGGTCCACTCCACGCCGGTGGGCGTGACGGGGGCGGTGGTGCTGGTCACGGGTTGCTCCGTTCGTCTGTCACAGGGGTGCCGTCCGGCGCCCATCGACGGGTGGTCGCCTCGTCGTCGAGGGCGTACGTGCCCAGCACGCCCCAGTTCTCCGGCGGCACCTCCTGCAGGACCACGTAGCACCGCTCCCGGGTCGCACCCGCGTGGGCGACCACGGCGTCGGTGAGTGCCCGGACGAGGTCGCGCTTCTGCTGTACCGACCGTCCCGGATAGAGCTGGACCGTGATGATTGCCATGCAGTTCCCTTCGAAAACGACCGGCCGGACAACCGGCCGGGAATTAAGCCACCGCCATCGCGGTATCACGCCGACGGTGTACAATCGATAAGCCGCCGCTGCGCGGGAGTTGCGAACCTACGTCTTTCCTGGAGTGCGTGTGCCCCGCGTCTCGGTCACCGATCAGGTCGTATCCCAGCTGCATCACGCGCTTGCCGACGGCACCTGGAAGGCAGGCGACCGACTGCCCAGCGAGAACGAGCTCGCCACGCGGTTCGACGTCAGCCGCACCGCCATTCGCGAGGCGGTTCAGGAGCTGATGACGCTCGGCTTCCTGGAGATCCGCCGGGGCGTCGGGACCTTCGTGATCGCCGCCCCGAGCGCCCCGGCCGCGGGGTGGGGCGAGCTGCGCGAGGAATTCCGCAGGGTGTCGGTCCGCGAGCTTCTCGAGATCCGGATGATCATCGAGCCGGAAATCGCCGCCCTCGCTGCCGAGCGGGCCACCGAGAACCAGGTCCAGCGGCTCCGCGAGGACGTCGCCGAGCTGCACGAAGCCACGCCCGGGAGCACCCGGCACCCGGCCGACCTCGCCTTTCACCTGCACCTGGTGGAGGCCGCGCACAACAAGCTGCTCACCCGGCTGACGTCGCTGATCATCGACTTCTACAAGCACGACGAGTCGGCCACCCGCGCCAACGACTACCTCGACCATCGAACGATCCTCGGAGCGATCGAGGCGCGCGACGCCGACTGGGCCCGCGCCGCGATGCGCAGTCATCTCGCTGCCACCCGCGCGCACGCGCTCGGCGACGGCAAGGTCACCTGACGTGCGGTGACCGGTCATCTCGGGGTCCTGTCGACGTCCTCCGACGCCCCTGCCGGAAAGACGAGCAGGTCCTGCGTTCGCCACCCGACCCGGACCCGGTCCCCGCGCATCGGCCGCCGCGCGGCGTGCGCGTTCAGCAGGGTCACCGACAGGCGGCCCACCCCCTCGACGCCGACCGTGGCACGGGTGAGCTCGCCGGAGAAGCGCACCGACTCCACGACCGCCGGCCACGAGGGCAGCTGCCCGCCCGGGTCGACGACCACGTTCTCCGGCCGGATCATCACGGCCGCGCGCCCGCGGGCACCTGGGCGGAGGCGGTTCCGGCCGCCGTCCCACGCACGGTCGCCCCTTCCCCGAGCGACACCTCCACCACCCCGCCCTGCGACACCCCGGCCGATCCGCGCAGGATGTTCGACGCACCGAGGAACTCGGCCACGAACAGGCTGGCCGGGAGCCGGTAGAGCGTCTCGGCGACGTCGAACTGTTCCAGCTCACCCGCGTTCATGACGGCGATGCGGTCGGAGACCGTCATCGCCTCCTCCTGGTCGTGGGTGACGTAGAGGACCGTGACCGCGAGCTCCTGCTGAATCCGCCGGATCTCCAGCTGAAGCTCTCCGCGCAGCTTCCGGTCGAGGGCGGCCAGCGGCTCGTCCATCAACAGGACCGGCGGGTCGAAGACGAGGGCCCGGGCCAGCGCCACCCGCTGTTGCTGACCGCCGGAGAGCTCGGCGGGAAGACGACTCCGGAGGCCGCCGAGTCCGACGATCTCCAGCGTCCGGCCGACCTTCTCCCGGATCACATCCGAACCGATGTGACGCACTTCGAGCGGGAACGCCACATTCTGTTCGACCGTCATGTGGGGGAACAGCGCATAGCTCTGGAACACCATTCCGAGGTTGCGCCGTTCCGGTGGCACGCCGCCAACCGGCCGCCCGGCGACCAGAATCGACCCGCCGGTCGGCTCGACGAATCCCGCGACCATCATCAGGGTCGTGGTCTTGCCGGACCCGGACGGGCCCAGAATGCTGACGAACTCGCCCGGGGCGACGTCGAGGTCGAGCCCGGCGACCGCCGTCTCGGGACCGAACCGGCAGCTCACACCGCGGAGCGACACTCCGCCGGCGCCGGAGGCCGGCACCGCGAGCCCGGCGGCCGCGGGCACCTGACCGCTGATCGTCGTCATCTGCTCGTCCTCTCCGGCGCGGCCGTCCGCAGCACCGTCGTGACGCCCGCGGCGACCGCGAGCAGGATCGACACGGTCGACATCACGCCGACGGTCGGATCGGCCCCCTGCGTCAGCGCGCCCAGGGTCTGGACCGGCAGCGTGCGCACGTCGGTGCCGGACAGGAAGAGCGCCACCACCGGCTCGTCGAAGGAGACCAGCGCGCACAGCACCCCGGCCCCGGCCAGCGCGCCGCGCACCCCGGGCAGCGTCACCCGCCACAGCACGGTCGTGCGGCCGGCGCCCAGGCTCGACGCCGCGCGCTCGTGGGCGGGGTCGAGCGCCCGCACCGCACCGAGCGCGATGACGAACGCGTACGGCAGGCACACCACGGTGTGCCCCACGAGGATCCCCGGCAACGTCCCGACCAGGCCCAGCGGCGCGAGCACGACGTACTGGGCCACCGCGGTGATCACGGTCGGGAACAGGAACGGGAGCAGGAGGAGCACGGTCACCGGGCGACCAGCCGCGCCGGCACGCCGCGGACCAGGCCGTAGGCGGCCAGCCCGCCGAGGAGCACGGCCACGGCGGCGGACACGACCGCCACGACGACCGAGACCAGCGTCGGCTGCAGCCACTCGGGGCTCGCGAAGTTCTCGTACCACCGCAGGGAGAACCCCGGCGGCGGGAAGACGAACTGCCGGCCGGAGGTGAAGGACAGCGGGATCACCACGAGCTGCGGGACGAACAGGAACAGGATCATCACGGTCAGGTAGGCGCGCCGCGCGGCCGTCCCGACCGGGCTCGGGACGCGGGCGAGCAGGCCGCCGAGCCGCCCCGTCAGACCGTGCAGGGTGCGACGGACGGCGGCGGCCGCCCCGGTGCCGTACGGGCGGGCCACCCGCCGCGGCCGCCGGCCGGTGTCCACGGCCTCCCGGGTCGCCAGCCACTCCAGCGCCCGGCCATCAGCCAGCGGTAGAGCGCGAGCGCGACCACGACCCCGGTCGTCATCACGACGCCGGCGGCCGCGGCGAACCCCCAGTCGGCGAACCGGTTGACCGCCGCCTCGATCGTCACGCCGAGCATGGCGCCGTCCTGGCCGCCGAGCAGGTACGGCGTCACGAAACCGGCACCGGCGAACACGAACACCAGCACGAGCCCGACCTCGATGCCCGGCAACGCGATCGGGACCACGACCCGCGTCATGATCGTCGTCCACGGGGCGCCCATGCTGCGGGCGGACCGCACGACCGCCCAGTCCATCGACCGGAGCGTGTTCACGATCGGCAGGACCATGAGCGGCAACGACAGGTGCACCAGGCCGATCAGCACCGCCGCCGGGGTGAACAGCAGCGACACCGGCGCGAACCCGACCGTCTCGAGCAGGGAGTTCAGCGGCCCGTTGCGGGCGAGCAGCACCTGCCAGGAGAACGTGCGGACCAGGCTGCTGATCACGAACGGCGAGATGACCCCGATCGTCAGCAGCACCCGCACCCGCGGCCGGCTGCGGGCGATCGCGTAGGCCAGCGGGAAGCCCAGCACGGCACAGATCAGCGCCACGGCAGCCGCGTAGCCCAGCGTCCGCCACATCACCGCCAGGTAGCCGGAGTTCTCGAACAGCCGCGTGTAGTTGCCGAGCGTGACCGCGCCGGCGTCGTCGAGGAAGCTCTCCTGGACCATCGTGACGAGCGGGAGCACGTGCAGCACCACCACCCAGAGCAGCGCGGGCAGCACCAGCAGCCAGACCCGGTTCCGCAGTCGAGGACCGCGACCGGCCGGCGGCGGGCCGGCCCGGCCGGAGTGCGGCGGGGCCGCGACGGCGGTGCTCATCCGGCCAGCCAGTCCTGGAAGCGGGCCGTCGTCGCCTCGCCGTTGTCGGCCCACCACTGGTAGTCGAGGAAGAGCGCCTCGCCGGCCGTCCGGGGCGAGCCGGACAGGTCGGCGAGCGCGGCGGCGTCCAGCTGGTCCCACGCCGCGGTCAGCGTGGGCGAGTACCCGGTGAGCTCGGTGAGAGCGACCTGGCGGTCGGGTTGCAGGGTCGCGGCGACGACGGCCATCGCGGCGTCCCGGTTGCGGGCACCCTTCAGCACGACGAGCCGGTTCGACTCGGTCACGGCCTGGTTCCAGGAGTAGCGGACCGGCAGGCCGCTCTCCATGAGGGCCTTGACCCGGCCGAGCGTGAGGTTGCCGGCGACGATCTCGCCCTGGGCGACCAGGTTCTCCAGCTGGCTGGTGCCCAGGAACACCGCGTGCGGCTTGATCCGGTCCAGCGCGGCGAAGGCGCGGTCGACGTCGAGCGGGTAGATCTGCGCGACGGGCACGCCGTCGGCGAGCAGCGCGGTCTCCAGCAGCATCTGCGGGTAGTTGTGGAATCCCCGCTTGCCGGGGTACCGCTGCACGTCCCAGACGTCGGCCCAGCTGTTCATGCTGTCCGCCACCTCGGTGTTCCACATGACGTTCTTGCTGAACAGGTAGCTCGAGAGACCGTGGGCGGTCACCAGCAGGTCCCGCGGGACGAAGGCCGAGTCCGCGATCCCACCGGCGTCGACGACCCCGGGGTCGAGCTCCTCGAGTACGCCGGCGTTCACCAGCTGCCCGTAGTCGTGGTCGGACACGTCGACGATGTCGAACTCGGCGGTTCCGGACCGGACCGCGGAGATGATCCGCGGGATGTCGAAGGCGCCGTCGACGACGCGGACGTCGACGCCGAGCTGCGCGGACACCGGCTCGAAGTAGGCCTGCGCGACGGCGTCGTTGTAGCTCCCGCCGTAGCCGGCGTAGACGACCTCACCCCCGCCGGCGGTGCTGGCGGCAGGGCCGGCACCGGCGCCGGTGCTGCGCGGCCCACCGGCACACGCCGAGAGGGTCAGGGCCGCCCCGGCGGCGGAGAACAGGGTGAGGGCCGAGCGGCGCGTGAGCGGACGGTCCCACGGCGAGTGTGTGGTCATGGCATGCGCAACCTTGCGTTCGTGGCGGAGTCGGGGCGGCCCCGATCGTCCCGCCTAGCCATACGACGTATGATGTCCGATGTCTTGGACGGTAGCCCTGGCTGGTGCGTGCCGCAACCCCGTGCGCGGCAGCGCATCGCGTCCTGGTGACCCACATCAGTACCCGAGCCTCGGGTCCATGACGCCTTCCAGCGGAGCGCCCGCGGCGAACCGGCGGACGTTCCCGGTGACCCGCCGCGACAAGAGCGGACGGGCCATCTCCTCGGTGTTGCCGACGTGCGGGGTGACGATGCAGTTCGGCAGCTGCCACAGCGGGTGGTCCACCGGCAGCGGCTCCGGCTCGGTCACGTCGAGCCCGGCGCCGGCGAGCCGGCCCTCGGAGAGGGCCTCGACCAGCGCGCCGGTGTCGACGTGCCGGCCCCGGGCGACGTTCACCAGCACGGCGGAGGGCTTCACGAGTGCCAGCTCCGCCGCTCCGATGATCCCTTCCGTCGCCGGGGTCAGCGCGAGCGCGAGGACCACCACGTCGCGCCCGCCAGCGCCGCGGCGAGCCCGTCGCGGCCGACGACGGCGTGCGCCCCGGGGAACGGGTCCGGCCGGTTCCGCACGACGGTGAGCTCGACGGCGAACGGGCGCAGCAGCCGTTCCAGTGCGGCCGTGACGGCTCCGCCGCCCAGCACGGTGACCCGGGCACCGGCGAGGTTCGCTCCGGCCTGCCCGGTCCAGCGACCGGCACGCGCGTAGCTGCCGATCCGCCGCAGGGCGGCGAGTGTCAGCGTCAGCGCGAGCTCCGCGACCGGCTCCGCGAAGAGCCCCTTCGCGCACGTCCAGGTCCGGCCGTCGGCGGCGAGCCCGGCGAAGTCCTCGACGCCGGCCCACGGCAGCTGCACCCAGCGGACCCGCGGGGCCCCGGCCAGCAGCGCCCGGAGCTCGTCCGCCCCCGTCGGCGTTCCCCAGACCAGCGCGTCCGCCTCCTCCGGCCCGGTGATCGTGGCGCCGCCGCGGCGCGCCGCGTCGGCCAGCCACTCCGGCGAGCCGGACGGCGCGAGGGCCATCCGGACGGTCATCGCACGGCCTCCGGAGCCCGCTGCGCCTCGCCGGTCATCGCCGCCAGCAGGTGGTGCGCGACCTCGTCCGGCCGTTCCTCGGGCAGGAAGTGCCCGGCGTCCGCCAGCGGCACGATCGCCGGTGCGTCCACCCAGCGCCGCCAGGCCCGGTGCACGGTGCTCTCGGCCTGCCCCGCGACGGGACGCGCCCGCCGTCCGCTGCACACCACGAGGGTCGGCGCGGCGATCCGGTGCCCGGCCGCCCGGTCCCGCTCGTCGAGGGGCGCGTCGAGGTGCAGCCCTGCTCGGTAGTCGGCGCACGCTGCGGGCACGGCGGCGGCGAAGGCCGCCGCGTAGTGCTGCACGAGGTGTTCGGGGTGGCGGTAGTGCTCGCCGCTCCAGGCGCGCAGCGTGTGCTCGACGAAGGCGCGTTCGGATCCGGCGAGCAGTGCCTCCGGGAGCCCGTCTCCCTGGGCGAGGAAGTACCACAGGTAGGACCGCACGCCGCCCACGCCGCCGAGGGCTTCGTACTCGTCGGACGTCGGCACGATGTCCAGCACGGCCAGGGTCGCGGTCCGGGCCGGATGGTCGAGTGCGAAGCGGTAGGCCAGGCGCGCACCGCGGTCGTGCCCGACGACGTGCGCCCGTTCCGCGCCGAGGTGGTCGAGCACGGCGAGCACGTCGGCCGTCATCGCGCGCTTGTCGTAGCCCTCGCCGAGCGGCCCGGGCCGGGGTCCGGCGCTCTCCCCGTGTCCTCGCAGGTCGAGCGCCACCACCCGGTACCGGCTCGCCAGCAACGGTACGACGGCGTCCCAGCACCGCCGGGTCTGCGGGAACCCGTGCAGCAGCACGACCGTCTCCGCCTCTCCGGGACCGGACACGTCGGCGGCGAGCGTCCCGGCCGGGCCGGCGACCTCGATCCGGCGGGCGCCGTTCACGGCGGGGCTGACGGCGGGGCTCACGACAGCGACAGCTTCGAGAAGTCCCAGCTGTCCATGAACTCCTCGACGCCGGCGAGCCGGGTCGACGAGCCGACGTCGAGCTTCGTGTTGTCGGCCAGCGTGAGGTACGGCAGGTCGCCGCGATGATCTGCGCGGCCGCGTTGTAGTCGACGAGGGCGGCCCCCTCCGAGGTGGCCCGGGACGCGGAGTCCAGCAGGGCGTCGAGCTGCTCGTTGCAGTAGCCGCTCGCGTTGGTGAACGTCGCGTCCGGGTTGCGCTCGCAGGCGTACGCCCGCCGCATGCCGAGCGTCGGGTCGCCGAACGTGCCGAGGCTCTTGAGGTTCAGGTCGAAGTTCTTCTGCTTGTAGACCTGCTCGACGTAGGCGTTCGACTCGAGGTTCACCAGCTCGACGCCGATGCCGACGGCCTCCAGGTTGTTCTTGATCACCTCGGCCGTCGCCTGCGCACCGGCGTTCGTCGGACGGAAGGGAAGAGAGACGGTCACACCGGACACGCCGCGTCGGCGAGCATCATGCGGGCCCGGTCGGGGTCGTACGCGTACTGCGTGTCGTAGTCGACGTCGTTGTCGGAGCCGGTGATGCCGATCGGGAACGCGGACTTCGAGGGCGTCGCCTCGCCGTCGAACGCCGACCGCACGATCAGCTCGCGGTCGATCGCCACCGCGATCGCCTGGCGCACCACCGGGTTGTCCAGCGGGGCACGGGTCACGTTGAACTCGACACCGAACACGGCCGGGGCGTTGCGGCCCTCGCCGACGACCGCACCGGGTGTGGCCCGGAACTGGGCGACCTTGCTGGTGTCGACGAACGAACCGAACAGGTAGTCGGCCTCGTCCGACTGGAAGGCCAGCAGCCGGGCGTTCGCGTCCGGGATGATCGAGAAGATGATCTTGTCGAGGGGGACTGGCCCGGCCCAGTAGTTCTCGTTGCGGACGAGCTCGACGATGCTGCCGGGGGTGTACGCCTGGAAGGCGAACGGACCCGTGCCCACGGGCGTCAGGTTGGCCGGGTTGGTGAGCACGTCGGTGCCCCGGTAGACGTGCGCCGGGATCAGCGGCGCGGAGTCGTCCGACAGCGCCAGCAACAGCGGGGCGAACGGCTCGGTCAGCGTCACGCGGACGGTGTGCGGGTCCACCGCCTCCGCCGCGGAGAGCCGGGAGGCGGCCACCTTCCCCGTCGGCCGCAGGGGCAGCACGTCCTGCAGGTTGTAGACGACGTCGTCCGCCGTGAACGGCGTGCCGTCGTGCCAGGTGGCGTTCTGCCGCAGGTGGAACGTGTAGACGGTGCCGTCGTCGGAGATCTCCCAGGACTCGGCCAGCTCGGGATGGATCTCGAGGTTGCTGTCGCTCCAGGTCAGGCCCTCGAACATGGCCAGTCCGGGCCGGATCACCTGCGGGTCGGTGCTGATGGCGGGGTTGAGCTGCTTCGGGTCGGCGCCGTCGACGAAGATCGCGGTGCCGCCGCTCTCGACCGAGCCGCCGGCCGCGTCGCCGCCACCGCCGGCCGTCGAGCCGCACGCGGTCACGAGGAGTGCCGCCGCGGCCAGGAGCGCGCCGTAGCGCAGCGTTCGGGGGATCATGAGCTGGGCCTCTCAGATGTCACTGCGGGGTGGGGGTCGGGAGGAGTGCCGGTGCCGGCCGCCGCGCGTGCAGGCAGGCCGCACGATGGGTCGGGTTCGCAGCAACCGCGCGGTGTTCGGGAAAGGTGTCGACGCATTCGGGGGTGCGCTGGACGCACCGTGGCTCGAACGGGCAGCCACCGGACATGTTTCGGCTGGTCAGAGCCTCGCCTTCCGGGATGAACTCGTCGAGGGCGCCGGCCGCGGACGGATCCGGCACGGGGGTCGAGGCGAGCAGCGCCTTGGTGTAGGGGTGCTGCGGGTCGGTGAAGACCTCCTCGACCGTGCCCTCCTCGACGATCCGGCCGAGGTACATCACGAGCACCCGGTCCGCCACCGAACGGACCACGGCCAGGTCGTGCGTGATCAGCAGGTAGCCGAGGCCGTCCTCGCGCTGGAGCTGCTTGAGCAGCTCCAGGATCTGGGCGCGGACGGAGACGTCGAGCGCGGAGACGGGCTCGTCGCCCACGATCACCGCGGGCCGCAGGGCGACCGCTCGGGCGATCAGCACGCGCTGCCGCTGCCCGCCGGAGATCTGGTGCGGATAGAGGTCGATGTAGCGGGCGGCCGGGGCGAGACCGACCCGTTCCAGCACCTCCTCGACGTACTCGCGCACCTGCCCGCGGCCCACGACACGGTGCAGGAGGACGGGGGCCCGGACGATGTCGTATACGGTCTTGCGCGGGTTCATCCCGCTGGAAGGGTCCTGGAACACGATCTGGACGGCCCGGTCGAACGCCCGCCGCTCGGCGCGCTCGAACCCGGCGACCGGCCGGCCGCCGAACTCCACCGTCCCGGCGCTGGGCTCGACGAGCCCGAGCGCGATCCGGGCCAGCGTGCTCTTCCCGCAGCCGCTCTCCCCGACCAGCGCGACCGACTCACCGGGCGCCACCTGCAGCGACACCCCGTCGACCGCGGCCGTCCCGGCCACGCGGCGGCCGCCCCCGAAGACCTTGCGGACATCCCGAAGCCGCAGGACCTGGTCATCCATCGGAACCCCTGGACGGGTCGGCGAGCCAGCAGCGCACCTCGCGCCCGCCGCGGGGACGAGCGGCGGCGGCGTGCTGCAGACCGGCATGGCGTGTGCGCAGCGGTTGCGGAACCGGCAGCCGCTCGGCATGTCGGTGAGGTGGGGACGTGGCCGGGGATGGGGTGCAGCTCGCCCTGTGGCCGGTCGATCCGCAGCACCCCGCGCAGCAACGCGGCCGTGTAGGGGTGCGCCGGCGCCGCGAACAGGCTCGCCGTGTCGGCCTGCTCCACGATCTGCCCCGCGTACATGACGTACACCCGGTCGCACAGCGACGCGACGATGCCGAGGTCGTGCGAGATGAGCAGCAGGGCCATGTCGAGGTCGGTGGTGAACCGGCGCAGGACCTTCAGGATCTGGGCCTGGATGGTCACGTCCAGGGCGGTCGTCGGCTCGTCGGCGATGATCAGGTCCGGTTTGCAGGCGAGCGCGATCGCCATGAGGACCCGTTGCCGCATCCCGCCGGACAGCTGGAACGGGTAGCGGGACTTGAGGTCGGCCGTGTACGGCAACCCGACGTGGCGCAGCGCGTCGTCCACCGCGGCATCGACGTTCTCGCGGCCGTGGTGCAGCCGGACGACCTCGGCGATCTGCCCGCCCACGCGCATCGTGGGGTTGAGGAACGTCATCGGGTCCTGGAAGACCATCGCGATCCGGCTGCCCCGGACCGTCCGCATCTCGCGGTCGGAGCTGCGGACCAGGTCCCGTCCGTCGTGCACGACGAACCCGCGGTGATGTGCGCGCCGCTGCGCGGCAGCAGCCGCATGACCGCCTTGCCCGTCATCGACTTGCCGCTGCCGGACTCCCCGACGAGGCCGACCCGTTCGCCGCCACGCACCTGCAGGCTCACGTCGTCGACCGGGACGATCGGCCCGCGCTGGGTGTCCAGCCGCACCGACAGGCCGCGGACGTCGAGGACCGGCTGCGGGCCGGTGGAGGAGGCGTCGGCCAACGCCGTCGCCCGGCGGGACGGGGGTGCGCTCACCGGCGGTCTCCCTGGTTCAGACGGTCGTTGAGGGCGTCGCCGCACAGGTTCACCGCCAGGACGACGAGCAGGATCGCGACGCCCGGGAACACGCTCATCCACCACGCGGTGGAGAGGTAGGGCTGGGCGCGGTTGAGCATCTGACCCCAGCTCGCCGCGTTGGGGTCGCCGAGCCCGAGGTAGCTCAGGCCGGACTCGACGAGGATCCCGCGCCCGACGCCGAGCGTGCCGACGATCACCGCGGCGGGCAGCGCGTTGGGCAGGATCTCGCGGGCGATGATGTACCAGGGCCCGAAGCCGACCGAGCGGGCCGACTCGACGAACTCCCGTTCCTTGAACGTCAGGAACTGGGCACGCACGACGCGCGAGGTCTCCGGCCACATGGTCAGGGCGATGATGCACACGATCACCCCCGTGCTCGGGCCGATGATCGCGACGGCGACGATCGCCATGACCATGCTGGGCAGCACCTGGAACAGCTCAGCGACCCGCATGAGCAGCCCGCCGGCCCATCCCTCGAAGTAGCCCGCGACGCTCCCGACGCCCACACCGATGAGCAGCGACAGCGCCGCCGCGGCGAACCCGGTCAGCAGCGAGACGCGCGCGCCCTCCAGGATCCCGCTGAGGACGTCGCGCCCGATGTTGTCCGTGCCCAGCGGATGCGCGACCGACGGGCCGGCCAGCAGCTCGTCGGACACCGTGCCCGCCGGTACGGCCACGATCCAGGGCCGAGCAGGGCCATCAGCACGAACGCGGCGAGCACCGCGACCGGGACGAGCGTGAAGCCAGGCAGCCCGCGCATCGAGGCGCCCCAGGTGCGCCCGCGCATCCGCGCGCCGATCAGGCGGGTGCGGTCGGTGCGGCTCGCGGGCGTCATCGCTGCAGCTCCCGCCGGCCGATGCGCGGGTCGACCAGCCGGTAGGACAGGTCGGTCAGCAAGTTCGCCACGACGACGGTCATCCCGACGACGAACAGCACGCCCATGATCACCGCGTTGTCCCGGCGGGCGATGGACTCGTAGAGCAGGCTGCCGATGCCCGGCCAGCCGAAGACGGTCTCGACCAGGATCGACCCGGACAGCGCGAACCGAAGCCGAACCCGACGACGGTGATCACCGGCATCATCGCGTTGCGGAACGCGTGCCGGACGACGACCATCCGCTCGTCCAGGCCCTTGGCCCGCGCGCTGAGGATGAAGTCCTTCCCCAGGACGTCGACCATGCTGGTACGGGTGATCCTGGCGGTGAGCGCCACCTCGTGGGTGGCGAACGCGACGACCGGAAGCACCAGGTACTCCAGCCGCTCCAGCACGGCGGCGAGACCCTCGTGGTCGCGTCGCAGGTCCTCCATCCCCTGCGCCGGCAGCCAGCCCAGCTGCACCGCGAAGACGATGATGAGGATCTGCCCCAGCCAGAACACGGGGACCGAGTAGCCGGCCAGCGCGAGCACCGAGATCCCGCGGTCGAGCAGCGCGCTGCGGGTCTTGGCGGCGATCGTGCCCAGCGTGACGCCGAGCAGCGCGGCGCCCGTGAGCCCGGTCAGGGTCAGCGTGAGCGTGTTGCCCAGCCGCTCCAGGATCAGGTCGGCGACCGGACGGCTGTTGGCGAACGAGTAGCCGAGGTTGCCCTGAGCCAGGTTCAGGAGATAGGCGAGGAAGCGCTCCGGAGCCGACGCGTCGAGGTTGAACTCGGCTGCGAGCTGCGCGCGGTACTCGGGGCTCACCGGGTACTCGCCGACGAGAGCCTGTACGGGGTCGCCCGGCGCGAGCTCCAGGAGCACGAACATCACGACCACGACCCCGAACAGCAGCGGGATCGACTCGCCGACCCGTCGGGCGGCGTAACGGATCATGGTGCTGCAGCCACGCCGTCGCGGAACGTCACGAAGGGCGCGCACAGGGGCGCTCGACCGGGAGCCGCAGCCACAGGCGCAGCAGGTGCCTGCGCAGCTCCGGCTCGTCGTGGTCGACGTAGTCCTCACGGGCGTGCACGACCGTCCAGTTGTTGAGGAACTGCATCTCGCCCTCCTCGAGGGTCATCGAGTAGTGCAGCTCCGGCCGGTCGGCCAACGTGTCGATGTAGTCGAACGCCTCGATCCAGCGCTCGTCCAGGCGGGGGACCTCCGGGAACCGCTGTGCGGCGCGCATCGGGCGGGTCGACAGGTTGCACGACAGCACGCCCCGGATCCGCGAGTACACGGTGGTCTGGTAATACGGCCAGTCGCCGGGCTGCTCCTCGCCGTACCAGTCGGCGTGCATCGGCTGGTAGAGGAGCTCCAGCAGATCGGGACGCTCGTCCAGCATGACGTCGTGCATGGCCATGGCACTGGCGACCAGGGAGCCGCCGCCCTCCTTGGCCTTGCGGAAGCAGAGCAGCCCGACGACATCGCCCCGGTCGGTGTGGAACCCGAAGGCCCCGCCGCCCTCGTAGAGCCGCTTGTTGGGCCTGGCCGCCTCACCGTCGGCGCGCTTGTCGACCACGTGGCCGAGCAGGTGCCCCCGGCTGTTCTGGGACAGCGGTGCCCCGAGGTGACGGCCGATCCCCCAGTAGACGAGGGCCGTGTCGTCCGGCGAGAACCGGGTGTGCGCGGGCAGCCCGGTGATCAGCGCCAGGCCCATGCCGACCGCCAGTTGCTCGGCGATCGCCTTGAGCTTGGGCTGCATCGTCGGCAGCGGGAAGTCCGCCGCGGTGACGTCCTCGACGGCCAGCCCGCGGGCGCGCACACCGGCGACGGCCCGCGCGAGCTCGTCGACGTCACTACGGTCCAGCGGGAACCGCCAGGAGCCCGAGGCGGCGAGGTCGGCCCGCCGCCAGCTGGCGGGGTGGTCGGCCGCTGGGCGGATGTCGATGCTCAAAGAAACCACTCTCCGTTCGACGGTTCGCTCACGTTTCCGGAGGCCCTTGATCCCATGACATATGACGTCGTATGTCTGGACCGCGACCCTAAGCCCGACGTTTCTTGCTGTCAATAGGCGGATTCGGTCCGCGCAATCTCGTGTTCACCCACGTGTGCGTCCGGCTCACCGGTTTCGCGCGACCAGGCGGGTTTGTTACGCGGACGTGGCACCGGTACTGCGCCCGGTGTGGCCGGTGTCGGAATGCTCACAACCGAGGAGCCGGTCGATCGCCCGTTCCAGCTCCGCGGCCCCGGCCGCCACGACGTCGGCATCGCCCCTCAGGCGGTCCCCGTCGGCCACGCGTCGTTGCCGCAGCCCCTCGAGCGTGTGCGCGAAGGCTGCAGGCCCCGGACCGCCCAGGGTCTCGCGTCTGCGGACGAACTCGGCCGGGTCGAGCGCCCGCCGCAGCACTTCGGGATCCAGCCCGACCGGCCGATCGAAGTAGGCGACCGCCGCGTCGTCCAGCATCCGGACGGTCGCCCGCGACGGGTCGACGCCCGCGGACTCGCAGGTCCGGACCAGGATCCCGACGATCTGGTGCGCGCTGCGCCACGGCAGGCGCAGTTCGTCGACGAGCGCTGCGGCGACGTCGGTGGCCTGCGCCCAGTGCGCGCCGGCGGCGGCACGCATCCGCTGCTCGTCGACCTGCACGTCGGCGAGGAACCGGGCCAGCACGCCCAGCAGGCGGGCGGCGTTGGCGGCGTTCGCCCACAGCCCGCGGTCCGCGGTCCGGCGCTCGAGCGTCGGCTGTCCGGTGGCCCCGCGCTCGGCCGTGAACGACGTCGCCATACCTCCGAAGGCCGCGGCGTTCAGCGCCTTGATCTCCTCGGCGAGATACGAAGTGTTCCGTTTCTGCATCATGATGCTGCTCGTTCCGCAGTAGCGGTCGGGAACGTCCAGGAACGCGAATTCCGCGGTCAACCAGAGCTGCAGGTCGTCGGCCAGCCGAGCCATGTCGGCGGTCAGGATCCCGAGGACGGCGGAGAACTCCAGGCACTCCGCGTCATGGCTCTGAATGGCGTCGAACGTGTGCGGCAGGACGCTCGTGAAGCCGAGCAGCTCCGCCGTGCGCCGCCGGTCGATCGCGAAGCCGGTGCCGGTCATGATCGCCGCGCCCGCCGGTGAGGCGTTCACCCGGTCGAACGTGTCGGCCAGCCGCGCCGCGTCGCGCTCGAACACGGATGCCCAGAGGGTGAGCCAGTGCCCGAACGTCGTCGGCTGGGCGTGCTGGCCGTGCGTGTACCCGGGCATGACCGTGGCCGCGTACCGCGGAGCGAGCTCCAGCAGCACGTCGCGGACACCGTCGAGCGCGGTCCGCAGCCCGAGCAGGTGGTCACGGCCGGCGATGCGGCGCCCGACCTCTCCCAGGTCACCCGAGCTGCGTCCGGCGTGGATCCAGCCGCCGACCTGTTCACCGAGCGCCCGGATGAGGTACTGCTCACCCGAGTGCGCTCCGCCCTCGGACCCGGATCCGCGCCGCGGCCCCGCCCTCGTTCTCCCATCTCCCGCAGCGCTGCGAGCATCGCGACGCCGTGCTCGCGCGGGATCACGCCGGTCTCGGTGAGCATCACGAGGTGCGCCTTGTCGAAGGCGTGGATCGCCGGCAGCGTGTCGACGAGGTTCTCGGTGCGGTTGCTCGCCAGCTCCGGGTCGAGCGGCTCGGTCAGCCGGATGCCGGGGGTCCGGAAGCCGCGGTAGGCGGCAGACTCCTGTTGCAGGCCCATGTGTCCTCCTGGGTCCCGGCCCGGTCAGCGAGGCAGGACCGCGCCTTCGACGGCCGGGCTCACGTGCTGGGCGTAGAACGACAGGTAGCCGCGGGTGACCTTGGGCGCGGGTGCGGCCCGTTCGGCCCTGCGCCGCGCCAGCTCGTCGGCCGGGACGTCCAGGTCCAGCCGCCGTTGCGCAAGGTCGACCACGATCGGGTCGCCGTCGCGCACGAGCCCGATGGGCCCGCCCCGGGCCGCCTCGGGTGTGACGTAGCCGATGCAGGGCCCGTGGCTGGCCCCGGAGAAGCGCCCGTCGGTGACCAGCGCGACGCTGTTGCCCAGACCCATGCCCATGACGGCCGAGGTCGCGGCGAGCATCTCGCGCATGCCCGGCCCGCCCGCCGGGCCCTCGTTGCGGATGACGATGCAGGTCCCCGGCGTGACGCCGCCGCCGAGGACGGCGGTCACCGCCGTCTCCTCGTCCTCGAAGACCCGGGCCACACCCTTGAACGTCCACATCTCGGGCGCCACCCCGGCCGCCTTGACCACGGCCCCGTCGGGCGCCAACGAGCCGGACAGGATGGACAACCCGCCCTCGGGAGCGACCGGGTCCGCCGCCGGCGCGACCACCCGCTCCCCCGTGCGCGCGTCGGACGTCGGGGCGGTGGTCTGTTCGGCGACCGTGCGGCCGGTGACCGTCAACGCGGACCCGTGCACGAGCTCGCCCAGCGCGCCGAGGACCGCCGGAACGCCGCCCGCCTCGTGCAGCTCGGTCACGCCCCATGGCCCCGAGGGTGCGAGCTTGACCAAGGTCGGGGTGGTGCGGCTCAGCGCGTCGAAGTCGGAGACCGACAGCTCGACGCCGGCCTCCACCGCCAGCGCGAGCAGGTGCAGCACCATGTTCGTCGACCCGGAGACCGCGAGGCCGGTCCGGATCGCGTTCTCGAACGCCTGCCTGGTCAGCACCGCCGACGGGCGCAGGTCCTCGGCCAGCATCCGCACGATCCGCTGCCGGCCTGCTTGGCCAGCCGGATCTGCGCGTTGCTCGCGGCCGGCACGGTGCCGCTCCCGGGCAGGCTCAGCCCGAGCGCCTCCAGGTAGATCCCCGCGGTGTTGCCCGACGTCGCCGTGTCGCACGCCCCGGGTCCGGGGAAGAGCCGGTCCTCCCACGCCGCCAGCGTGGCCGCGTCGAGCGCTCCCCGGGACACCTCGGCGACGCCGTCGTAGACGGTCTCGAGGAACAGCTTGCGGCCGTCGTGTTCACCGTGGCGGGTCGGACCGCCGTAGACGACCAGGGCCGGCAGGTCGAGGCGGGCAGCGGCCATCGCCATCCCGGGCACGACCTTGTCCCCGGAGCCGATGAGCACCAGCGCGTCCATCGCGTGTCCCTGGGCCATCAGTTCGACCAGGTCCGCGACGACGTCCCGGCTGGGCAGCACGTAGCGCATGCTCGCGCCGGCGAACGCCTCGCTGTCGGTGACGTGGAACGCGTTGAACTCCAGCGGGGTGCCGCCCGCCATCCGGATGCCGGCCTTCACCGCCTCCCCCACCGAGCGGAGGTGGACGTTCTCCGGCGAGAAGTCCTGCACCGTGTTGGCCACCCCGACCAGCGGCCGCTCCAGCTCGTCGTCGGTGAAGCCCGCCCCCTTGATCCAGGCTCGCTGGAGAGTGCGGTCCAGCCCGAGGAACTGGCGATCGCTACGGCGGCCGGCAGCCGCAGGGCCCCTGCCGGTGGGACGGGACTCGGGCATGAGACTCCTTCGTCAGCGACATACGACATCGGACATCGTATGTCGCTTAGAGTAGCGTCGCACTCGGCGCACGCACAAGCAGGTGGTGGGCGTTGATCAGGAGAAACGGGCCGGAAACCGGAGCGTGACATGCCATCCACCAGTGAGATCGTGCGTTCGTTGCGTGCCGCCGGCGTCCGCGAGGTCGACGACAGCACTCGGCGTCGTGCCGAGTACTCCACGGATGCGTCGCTGTACCGGGTGGTGCCCGAGGTGGTCGTGTTCCCGCACGACGCGGACGAGGTCGCGGCCACGCTCGACGTGTGCCGGCGGACCGGTACGGCGCTCACCGCCCGTGGCGCGGGTACGTCGATCGCCGGCAACGCCGTCGGCCCCGGCGTCGTGCTCGACACCAGCCGTCACATGCACCAAGTACTGGACGTCGATCCGGCCGCAAGGACCGCCACGGTCCAGCCCGGGGTGGTGCTCGACGACCTGCAGCGCGCCGCCGCGCCTCACGGCCTGCGGTTCGGCCCCGACCCGTCCACCCACAGCCGAGCCACGCTCGGCGGGATGATCGGCAACAACGCGTGCGGCTCCCGCGCGCTCGGATACGGGCGCACCAGCGACAACGTCATGGCGCTCGACCTGCTCACCGGCACCGGCGAGCGCCTGAACGCCGGCCGCGGGCAGGACCCGGCGACCAGTTCCGTGCTGACCGCGCTGGACGCAGCGGTGCACCGGCACCTGGCGACGATCCGCACCGAGCTGGGGCGGTTCTCGCGCCAGGTGTCGGGGTACGGGCTGGACCACCTCCTGCCCGAGCGCGGGTTCGACGTCGCCAAGGCGTTGGTCGGCACCGAGGGCACGTGCGGGGTGCTGCTCGAGGCAACCGTGCGGCTCGTGCGCCGCCCCGCCACCGTCGCGTCGGTCGTGCTCGGCTACCCCGACATGGCGGCAGCCGCAGACGCGGTACCCACGGTGCTGACGCACTCGCCGATCGCCTGTGAGGGGCTCGACTCCCGCATCACGGACGTCGTGCGGGCCCGCCGGGGCGATGCGGCGCTTCCGCCGCTGCCCGCCGGAGCGGGGTGGCTCCTCGTCGAGATCGGCGCTGCGAGCCCGGCCGAGGCAGCGGCCGCGGCAGACGCGCTCGTTGCCGACGCGGGGCGATCGCCGCGAGCGTGTTGACCGACCCGGGCGCGATGGCAGCGCTCTGGCGGATCCGTGAGGACGGCGCCGGCCTGGCCGCCCGGCCGGACGGACGCCCGATGGCGTACTCCGGATGGGAGGACGCCGCCGTCCCGCCCGAGCACCTGGGTTCCTACCTGCGCCGGTTCGAGGAGCTGCTGACCGGGCACGGCCTCACCGGTGTGCCGTACGGCCACTTCGGCGACGGCTGCGTGCACGTCCGGATCGACTTCCCGTTCGACCGGCCCGGCGGCACCGCGATCTTCCGCGCCTTCCTGGAAGACGCCGCGCGGCTCGTGGCCGAGCACGGCGGCTCGCTCTCCGGTGAGCACGGCGACGGGCGCGCCCGCGGAGAACTGCTGCCACTCATGTACTCCCCCGCCGCGCTCCACGCGTTCGCCGACGTCAAGGACGTCTTCGACCCGGACGGAGTGCTCAACCCCGGGATCGTCGTCCGTCCCCGGCCGGTGGACGCCGACCTGCGCCCGACAACGCCGGCCCGCGACGCCGGCCCGTCGGCCCTAGGCCTCACGGCCGACGGCGGCGACCTCCGCAGAGCGGTCCACCGCTGCACCGGGGTCGGCAAGTGCCGCTCCACGACCGCCGCCCCCGGAACCGTCATGTGCCCCTCGTTCCTCGCCACCCGGGACGAACGCGACTCGACCCGCGGGCGGGCCCGCGTGCTGCAGGAGATGCTGACGACCGGACCGATCGACCGCGGATACCGGTCCCCGGAGGTGCTCGAGTCGCTCGACCTGTGCCTGTCCTGCAAGGGCTGCGCCTCCGACTGTCCCACCGGGATCGACATGGCCACCTACAAGTCGGAGGTGCTCCACCACGCCTACCGACGCCGCCTGCGCCCCCGCACCCACTACCTGCTCGGCCGGCTGCCGCAGTGGGCCCGTCTGGCGGCACTCTCTCCGGCACTGGTCAACCGCAGCCTGCGGGTCCCGGCGCTGGCCCGCCTCGCGAAGGCCGCCGGCGGCATCGACCCGCGCCGGGAGCTGCCGGTCTTCGCCCCGCGGACCTTCCGGTCCTGGTTCGCCTCCCACCCCGTCGCGGAGGCCGCCCGGTTCTGCTGTGGGTGGACACCTTCACCGACCACTTCTCCCCGGAGTCGGTCGCCGCCGTCGCTGTGCTCGAGTCGGCGGGCTTCTCGGTCCGATCCCGCGACGACGGCTGTGTTGCGGGTTGACCTGGATCACCACCGGGCAGCTGGACGGGGCGCGACGGCGGCTGCGCGACACCGTCGATGCGCTGCGACCTGCCCTCGACGAGGGGATGCCCGTTGTGGGACTCGAACCGTCGTGCACGGCAGTACTGCGCCACGACGCCGCCGAGCTGCTGGACCGGCAGACCGCCACCGAGGTCACCGCCGCCACCCACACGCTCGCCGAACTGCTGGACCGGCACGCACCGGACTGGACCCCGCCCGACCTCACCGGCACCCGCGTGCTCGCCCAGCCGCACTGCCACCACCACGCCGTGCTCGGCTGGGACACCGACCGCACTTACCTCAGCCGCGCCGGTGTACAGGTATCGGCCGTCGGCGGCTGCTGCGGGCTCGCCGGGAACTTCGGCGTCGAACGCGGCCACCACGACATCTCCGTCGCCGTGGCCGAAACCGCCCTGCTCCCCGCGGTCCGGGCCGCAGAACCAGGGACGATCCTGCTGGCCGACGGCTTCTCCTGCCGAACCCAACTCGACCAGCTCGCCGGACGACGCGGCTTGCATCTCGCCGAGCTGCTGGCGTCCCGACTGCGTACATCGCGTTAGCGCGGGTCGCCTTACGGCGCGACGACCCCGTACTGCGAGGCGGCGGCGGTCAGGTAGGTGATCCGGAGGCGCCGGTGGTGGGTTCGCGGTCGACGAGCACGCTGACGCCGTAGACGGCCACGATCAGGTCGGGGGTCAGTACGGTCTCGGGGCTCCCGGCGGCCACCACCTGCCCGTGATCGAGGATCACGACGTGGTCGCAGTAGCGGGCGGCGAGGTTGAGGTCGTGCAGGGCGACGACGCAGGTGACGTCCAGTGATCCCAGCAGGTCGAGCAGTTCGAGCTGGTGGCGGATGTCGAGGTGGTTGGTGGGCTCGTCGAGGAGGATCTCCCGCGGCTCCTGGGCGAGGGCACGGGCGAGCTGGGCGCGCTGTTTCTCCCCTCCGGACAGGGTGTGCCAGCTCTGGTGCTGCTTGTCCGCGATGTCGACCCGTTCCAGTGCCGCGTCGACGACCCGCTCGTCGTGCCCGGTCAGCGCGTCGAAGCGCCCCCGGAACGGGGTACGGCCGAGTTCCACGACCTGGCGGACGCTGACGTGGTTGTGCGCGTACACGTCCTGTTCGACGACGGCGAGCCGCCGGGCGAGCAGGCGGCGGCTGAGGTCGTGCAGGCTGGTGTCGTCGTAGCGGACGGTTCCCGTGTCGGGGCGGCGCAGTCCGGCGAGCAGGCGCACCAGTGTGGTCTTGCCCGAACCGTTGGGGCCCAGTAGCCCGACGACCTTCCCGTCGTCGGCCGCCATGTCGATGTTGTCCAGCAGCCGGTGGCCCTTGACCGACCAGGACAGCTCGGTGGCGGTGATGCGGCCCATCAGGACTCCAGACGCTTCAGGACCAGCGCGAAGGCGGGCGCACCGAGCAGCGCGGTGATGACGCCGGCGGGCAGCTCGTGGGGCGTGAACGCGCTGCGGGCGAACGTGTCCACCCAGATGAGGAAGACGGCGCCGGCGATCGCGGACAGCGGGAGCAGGGAGCGGTGCATCGGGTTCGCCAGGATGCGGACGGCGTGCGGGATGAGCAGCCCGATGAAGCCGATCGCGCCGGAGGCCGCCACGGCTGCCGCCGTGATGAGCGAGGTCAGCACCATCAGCCAGATGCGGGCGGCGGTGACGTTGATCCCCAGTGCGGCGGCGGAGTCCCAGCCGAAGGTGAAGGCGTCGAGGGCCGGGGCGAAGAACTGGATCGCGAGCACCCCGATCAGGATGACCACGACGGTGCCGGTCACCCCCTCCCACCGGGCTCCGGCGAGGGTGCCGAGCAGCCAGTAGGTGAAGCCGCGGGTGGAGTTCGCGTCGCCGCTGACCATGAGGATGACCGAGGTGACCGCGGCGAAGAACTGGGACACGAGCACGCCGGTGAGCACGACGCGGGAAGGGCCGGCGACGCGGCCCCCGCCGAGCAGGACCAGCAGCACACCGAAGGAGACCAGGCCGCCGACGAAGGCTCCGGTCGAGAGGGAGATGCCTCCGCCGATGCCCAGCAGGAGAACGGCCACCGCACCGGTGGAGGCACCCGAGGAGACCCCCAGCAGGTAGGGGTCGGCCAGCGGGTTCCTGGTGATCGCCTGCAGGACCGCGCCCGAGACCGCCAGGGCCGCGCCGACCACGGCGGCGAGCAGCACCCGCGGGAAGCGCGACTCCCAGATCAGGGCGTCCAGCAGTCTCGGCAGGGGCGGGGTGGGGGCGATCCCGCCGAGGCCGACATGCCGCAGGATCGTGGAGACGACGTCGACGGGTCCGACGTCCGCGCTCCCGAAGAGGGAGGCCGTGACGACGGACACCAGCAGCCCGACCACCGCCACGAGGAGGAGCGCCACCGTCGGAGCGCGCCGCGGGCGCGCCCGGTCCGCGTCGCGGTCGGTGATCGGGTTCCGGGCGCGCCCGGCGGTGCTCATGCCACGAGGTGATCTCGTCGTCATCGCGGTCGGCTGTTCACCGGAGCCGGTTCAGACCTTCGACGAGCGCGGGAACCGTGTACACGCTGCCGTAGCTGGGATCCATGTAGCGGCCGGGGATGGTGATGAACCGGTCCCCTGCCACCGCGCCGAGCTCCCTGGTGAGGGGGTCGTTCTTGAGCAGGTCGATCTTCTCCTGCGCGGTGTCGTTGGGCTCGCCCCGGGTCAGGTCGGCCAGGACGATGACGTCGGGATCCCGGGCGGCGACCTCGTCCCAGCTCACCTCGGCCCACTTCGTCGACGCGTCGTCGAAGATGTTCTCGACCCCGACGAGCTCGGAGATGTACTGCGGCAGGCCGCCGGGCCCGGCTGCCCACGGGGTGCCGGCGTAGGTGGAGTAGAACCACAGCACCTTCAGCGGGGTGTCCCGGTTCTCGAGCGCGCCCAGCGCCTCGTCCACCACGGCCTGCTGTTCGGTCGCGAGCCGCTCCCCTGCGGCGGGCACGCCGAAGATCCTGGACAGCCGGCGGTACTCCTCGTACAACAGCTCGAAGTTCGCGCCCGCCACGCTCTCGTGGTACGAGCAGTCGAACTCGGTCAGGTAGGTCGGCACGCCCAGGCTGTGCAGCTGCTCCCGGTCGCCGGACTGCTCCGCGGTGAAGAAGCTCGCGAAGGAGCCGTACACGAAGTCCGGCTGCGCCTCCAGCAGCTTCTCGTACTTCATCGGCTGCCCGTGCGCGGACAGGATCGGGATGCTCTCGTACTGCTCGACGATCTCGTCCGGCGTCTTGTCGATCTCGTATCCCGATCCGACGATCCGGTCGCCCACCCCGAGGTGGATGAGGTTCTCGGCGGCGGTCTGGTTCAGCGTGACGACCCGCTGCGGCGCCGCCTCGAAGGTCACGTCGGTGCCGCAGTTCTCCATGGTGAACGGATAGACCGCTGCGCCCGCCCCCGGCGCGGGGTCCGGCCCGCTCGCTCCGGGAGACCCGCCGCCGGCGCAACCTGCGAGTGCGAGCATCGCAACAGCTGTGAAAACCGTTATCGTTCTCGCTCTCATGGCGCTGACGGTAACAGGCCGCAGGCGATCATGGAGGGCACGTTCGATCACGCGGGCGGCGCCGCCGAGGGCGGCCCGGCGAACCCGTCGAGCTGTGAGGCGAGCAGGTCGACGTAGGCACCGCCGGCGGCGAGAAGCTCCTCGTGGGTTCCGGTCTCGGCGACACGTCCGCCGGAGATGACGACGATCCGGTCGGCGGTCCGGATGGTGGAGAGCCGGTGGGCGATGACCAGCGTGGTGCGGCCGTGCCGGGCCTCGTCCATCGCCCGGGTGACCGCCTGCTCGCTGGCGGCGTCGAGGTTCGACACCGCCTCGTCCATGACGAGGATCGGGGCGTCCTTCAGCAGCGCCCGGGCGATCGCGATCCGTTGCCGCTGGCCGCCGGACATGAGCGCGCCGAGCTCACCCGCGACGGTGTCGTAGCCGTCCGGCAGCGTGGTGATGAACTCGTGGGCCTGGGCGGCCCGCGCGGCGGCCTCGACCTCGTCGTCGGAGGCGTCGGCCCGGCCGAGGCGGATGTTGTCGCGCAGGCTGGTGTTGAACAGGAAGGTGTCCTGCGGCACCAAGGTCATGAGGCGGCGCAGGTCCTCCTGCGGGAAGTCGCGGACGTCGTGCCCTCCCACGGAGACCGACCCGGCGGTGACGTCCCAGAATCTCAGCAGCAGGTTGGCGCAGGTCGACTTGCCCGCACCGGAGTGCCCGACCAGCGCGACGGTCTCGCCGGGACGGATCTCGAAACCGACCTCCCGCACGGCGGGCCGCAGGTCACTGCGATAGGCGAAGGTGACGGCGTCGAAGCGGACATGGGGTTCGATCGGACCCGCGGGTGCCCGGCTGACCAGGTCCGAGACCGGCGCGGGCGCGTCGAGCAGCGTGTTGATGCGGTCGGCCGACGACGCGACCATGGACAGCTCGCGCGCGACCTCGGTCACCTTCAGCACCGGCAGCATCGCCATCGCGGCGAGCACGACGGCGACCGGGAACAGGGTGCGGTCGAGCTCGCCGGCAGCGACGAGCCGCGCGCCGAGGACGAGCACCGCGAGTATTCCCAGGAGGGCGACGGTGTCCGTGGCGGCGTACTCGATGCCGCTGCGGCGTCCGTGCGCGGACTTCGCTGCGGCCAGCCGGACGCCCTGCCTGCGCAGCAGCCCGAGCCGCTGGGCGTGTGCACCGAAGTTCACCAGCTCGCGCAGGCCCTGGAAGGTGTCGGTGCTGTCGGCGCTCATCCGGCCGAGGGAGTCGCGCAGCTCGTGCCCGTGCCGCTCGGCCTGGCGCCGCAGCCACGCCGGGACCGAGGCGAGCAGCACCAGGACCGGCACCAGGACGCACGCCAGCGACCAGTGGAACCAGCCCAGCGCGACGGTGGTGGCCACCGGAACGGTCGACGCGACGGCCAGCGGGCTGAGCGTGTGGGCGAAGAACAGCTCGATCTGCTCCACGTCGGAGACGGCGGCGGAGCCGAGGTCCCCGGAGCGCCGTTCGAGCATGTAACCGGGCGAGAGCCGCTCGAACGCGGCGAACACCTTGGCCCGGGTGTCGGCCAGCGCACGGAACGCGGCGACGTGGGCGTAGGTGCTGTCGGCGATGTTCAGGACGACCAGCGGCACGATCAGGCAGACGAGCACGATCAGCCAGCCGGTGAGCTGGTCCGGCGAGGCTCCCGCGGCGGCCCGGGCCACCACGTACGCACCGATCCCGGCCGAGGCGAGCATGAGCAGCTGGTGCAGCACACCGGCCAGGTAGGCCACCGCGATGAGCCGGCGGTGCTCGCCCAGCAGGGGCATCAGGCTCCTCAGCCTGGTGACCAGCGACCCGCCCGGCACCGACGCGTCACCGTGGCCGTGGCCGTGCCCGTGGCCGACGGCGTGTTCGTGGGTCTGGGTGGTCGAAGTCATGCGGGCGCTCCGGTCTGGGTCGCGACGAGCTCGGCGTAGAGGCCCTTGCGGGCCACGAGGTCCGGGTGGCTGCCGAACTCGACCACCGGCCGGCGTCCATGACCACGATCCGGTCGGCGTCGCGCACCGTGGACAGCCGGTGCGCGATGACGATCGTCGTGCGGCCGCGGGTCAGGTCGGCGAGCGCTGGGTGATCTCCGCCTCGTTGGCGGCGTCGATGCTCGACGTCGGCTCGTCGAGGACCAGCACCGGGGCGTCCTTGAGCAGGGCGCGGGCGATCGTGATGCGCTGGCGCTCGCCACCGGACAGCTTCAGGCCGCGTTCACCGACGACCGTGTCGAAGCCCTGGGGCAGGCCGGCGATGAACCCGGCTGCCTGGGCCGCGGTCACCGCACGACGGATCTGCTCGTCGGTGGCGTCCGGCTTGGCGAGCAGCAGGTTCTCCCGAACCGTGCCGTGGAACAGGTAGGTGTCCTGCGCGACGACGCCGACCAGCGCTCGCAGGTCGGCCAGCGGGAGCTCGCGGATGTCATGGCCGTCGATGCGGATGGCGCCCGCGTCGGCGTCGAAGTAGCGCATCAGGAGGCCGAGCACGGTGCTCTTGCCCGCTCCGGAACGGCCCACGATGGCCACCCGCTCACCCGGCGCCACCTCGAGGCTGAACCCGTCGAGTGCCGGCGCGCGCGGGTCGGGTAGCAGAACCGCACATCGCGGAACTCCAGGCCAGGAGGGTTCTTCCGCAGTGCGGGCGCCGTGGTCGCCGTGTCCTGCACGTGCGGTTCCAGGCGCAGCACGTCGGCGACCGCGCGGCCGGCCGGGATGGCGGAGTACGCCGCGTGGTAGGCCGCCTCCAGCTCGTTCATGGGCCGGAAGGTCTCGCGGGTCAGCATCAGGATCGTGAACAGCCCCGCGAGACTCACCGCGCCGGTGACCGCGTGCCAGGCACCCAGGCCCAGCGCGGCCGTCGTGCCGATCGGCACCATGAGCGCACCGACGCTCGAGCTACCGCACCACGCCACCATCAGCCGGATGGAGTCCCGGCAGAACGCCGTGCCGCGCTCCGCCAGCTCCCGGCCTCGTCGGCCGCTGGCGTTGAACGCCTTGAGCGTCGCCATCCCCTGCACGCGTCCAGGCTCTCCGAGTACATGCCGCGGTAGGACACCATCCAGCGCTCACCGCGCTCCTTGATCCACTTTTCCCCGGCCACCTTGGACAGCGGGGCCAGCAGGGCGCACGCGAGCACGACGAGGCCCACCGCCGGGTCGACCGCGATCACGTACACCGAAGCGAGGCAGGACCCCAGTACGGAGGCCACCACGGTGGGCACGAACCGCCCCACCAGCGGATCGAGCAGCTCGACGGAGTCCACGAGCGTCGACTGCAGATCGCCGGTGCGCATCCGCTGCGCCTGGCCCGGCCCGATCTCCATGAGCTTCAACGTGAGGCGTTCCCGAACCGCCTCCTTGACCCGCGCGGACACCCGCGGCGCCCACGCGTCCTTCACGACGATCAGGACGATCCGGGCCAGCTGCAACAGGCCGATCACGGCCAGCGGCGCCAGCAGGCCGCTGATGTCGGCCAAGGAGAACGCCTTGAACAACAGGTCCGCGATGAGCAGGCCCTGGCCGACGTAGGTCGCCGTCACCAGCAGCATCAGGCCGACGAGGCCGGCCACCTCCACCCAGGCCCGCGGTTGCGGTGCCAGGAACAACTTGATCGTCGACCACACGGCCGCACCTCCACGGATGTGTCGCTCGCTTGCGGGACCGGTGATCCCATGAGAACGGGACCGGGAGGCGCTGCCCGGCCGGCCACCCACCCTATGATGGAAACCGTTGTCATTCTCGGTCGGGTGGCGGTCGTCCGTCCGGGCGGTTCCGGATGGGCGGCGCGGGCACGGGTCGGCACCTCCGACTCCGATCAGGACCCGGCCGACGTGATCACCAGCCAGGCCGACCCTGATCGGGCTCACTACGCTGACACCCCATGGCAAGGGCTCCGAGGTTCAGCGCCCGGCTGTCCGGTCGATGGCGGATCGTGGCGATGAGCGGTTGGGACCGCGACGCGATCGACCTGGTCGAGCCGGGTTACGTCGAGTTCGCCCGGAACGGGACCGGCCAGTTCGGTTTCATCGCCGTCCACGGTCGGCTGGACGGCCGCCCGGGTCGAGCGGGACGGCCGACCCGGCGTCGACTTCACCTGGGAAGGTTCCGACGAAGGCGATCAGGTCAGCGGACGCGGCTGGGCAGTCCTGGTCGACGACGACACGATCGAGGGCCATCTGTTCTTCCATCTGGGCGACGACTCGAGTTTCCGGGCGAAGCCGTTCACCGATGCCGACGAGCTGGACGGACCGTGAGCACGTACCAGTACTACGAGTTCCTGGCGATCGACCGGCCACTGGACGACGGCGAACAAAGTGCGGTCCGATCGCTGTCCACCCGGGCGCGGATCTCTTCGACCAGTTTCGTGAACGAGAACCACTGGGGCAACTTCAAGGGTGATCCGCGCCGTCTGATGGAGCGCTACTACGACGCGCACCTGTATGTCGCCAACTGGGGCACCCATCACGTGCTGTTCCGTGCTGTCGACGATCGTCGGAGTGCGCGCCGAACTCGCCGCCGGTGATCTCCGGCCGCTCTATCTCGCCTGGCTGGCCGCCTACGGTGCCTGGGAGCGCGATGAAGACGTCTTCGATCATGATGCTGACGACGATCTCGAACCACCGGTTCCGCCCGGGCTGGGCACGCTCACCGCCGCGCAGCGGGCGCTGGCCGACTTTATCCGCCTCGACGACGATCTGATCGCGATCGCGGCTCAGGCCTCTCCACCGCTGAACGAGGCAGCGGACGATCCCGTTGACCTCGCCGCGTGGGTGGCTCACCTGCCGGTCACCGAGAAGGACCGGCTCTTGGCGCGGGTCGCGCAGGGTGAGACGGCGCGGGTGCAGAGGGAGTTGCTGCGTGACTTCCGAGACAGACACTGCCGCGGCGACACCGCTCCGACCATCCCCGTCCCAGCCCGCCGGACCGTGGCCGACCTGCTCGACAAGGCGGCGCAGCGACGAGCCGACCGTGAGCGTCGGCTGGCCGCCGAGCGCGCCGAAGACGAGGCACGCCGGGAACAAGCGCGCCTGCAGGACCGCGAACGCCGACTTGACAAGTTGGCCAGCGATGAAGACGCCGCGTGGTCGCGCGTCGAGGCGATGATCGCCACCCGGAAACCGGCCGAGTACGACGCCGCCGTCACGCTGCTCACCGATCTGCAGGCGCTGGCCGAACGCGAGGATCGCTACGACACGTTCACCACCCGAACCATCGAGTTGCGGCAAACGCACGCACGCAAACCCAGCCTCATCGAGCGCCTCAACCGGGCCCGCCTCTGACCCCCGGCCGGGGTCTGGGGGTCGGACCCCCAGAAAACACGCGACACCGGTGGGTAGGTGAGCGCACTCCGCGAACGCGGTTCGCCGATCCGGTGGAGCTGAGGGGAATCGAACCCCTGACCTACTCGATGCGAACGAGTCGCGCTACCAACTGCGCCACAGCCCCAGGGCCCGGCTCGTGGCCGGACGTGACGACCTTAGCAGGGGGCTACTCGCCGGCTGCACGGCGGTAGTCGGGGTTGCCGGAGTCGTCGAGGTCGTACAGCTCCAGGTCGTCCTCCGAGGTCTCCACCAGCGACGTTCCGGCCGGGACGGGCGGCGGCGGGGCCGGGCGGAGGCGCGGGAGGGCGGGCTCGCCCTCGACGGGGTCGAGGAGGCCGCCGGTGCGCCGGACCGGCTCGCCGGTGCCCTGGACGCGCTCGGGTTCCTCCTCGAGGAGGTCGTCGCGCTCGTCGCGCGTGTCCTCGGTGTACTCGTCGACGTCGGGCTCGGCCTCGACCGGGTCGCGGCGGGTGGCCTCGCGGCCGCGGCGGGCCCACTCGTCGAGGTCGGGGTCCTCGGCGGCGGAGGCACGCCGGGTGCCGGCCATGCGGGCCGCGCGGCGCTCCCGGATGGCCTCTTCGAGGCGCACCTGGCGGCGGAGGTAGACGAGGTAGCCGACCAGCGTGACGTCGACGGCGGCGTGCGCCCACCACATGCCGGGAACGGCGACGGCCGCGACGACGCCCGTGACGAGGGCGATGATCAGCATCGTGAGCACGATGCGCTGGCGCACGGCGTAGCGGGCCCGGGCGGCGAGCGCGGCGGCCTCGGGGTCGAACCCGCCCCGGCCGGGGCGGTAGCGCGGCGGTGGCCGCTCCCACACCTGCCCGCCGTCCGTCTGGTCGGCCCAGCCGGGCCGGTCGTCCGCGTCGTCGTTCACGTCCACCTCCAGCTCGCGACCCACGGCCGGGCGATGGCGCTGCCGCGGCCGCTCCAGCACCCGCCCGGAGAGCGCGGCCACGCTCGGCCGTGCGACCTCCTGACGGCGCCGCGCCACCGCGGGGACGAGGATCAGCAGCCACAGCACGACCAGGCTCGCGAAGATCATCGAGCTCGGCACGGCTGCCTCCTCCCCCGCGGTGCAGGCCGGGCGCAACTCGGTTCCCCGGCCGGAATCGCCCCCTGCGGGCAACGGTAGTCAGCAGGACGGGGGTGTACGGGCAGCGACGCGCCGACTCCGTGAGGTTCACCCGTGGGCATCACGGGATACAAGGGACAGCTGGGACTCCGGTGGGGGTCGGGTGGCGCGGACGCCGTCACGGAGCGTGCCGGTGAAACGATCACGCGCGTTCGGCGAGTCCTGCCGCGACGAGCCGTCCGGCGAGCCCGACCGGCCGGACCTCCTCCGTGGTGACGGCGAAGCAGAGGTGGTCGCGCCAGGCGCCGTCGACGTCGAGGTAGCGCCGGAAGAGACCTTCCTCGCGGAACCCGAGCTTCTCCAGCACGCGCAGGCTCGGGCCGTTCTCGGGGCGGACGGTCGCCTCGATCCGGTGCAGCCCGACGCGCGCGAAGCAGTGGTCGACGACGAGCGCGACGGCCGCGGTGATCACGCCGCCGCCGGTGACGGTGGAGTCCACCCAGTAGCCGACGTACGCCGACAGCAGGGTTCGCGGATGACGTTGCCGACCATGACATGCCCGACGAACCGCCCGTCGAGCGTCACGGCGAACGGCAGCGCAGCCCGCGTCGCCCGGCCGACCGCAGTTGGATCCAGCGTCCCGGCCACTCGGCCGGGAGGTGCCGCTGCGCCCATCCGCCGGGCATCGTCGCTCCCACGGCGCGAGGTGGGCCTCGTCGCGGACGCGGATCGCCGACCACGCGCTCGCGTCGCGCAGCCGGACGGGCCGCAGCTCGACGACACCCGCCTTGACACGCAGCGGTCCGAGCCGGGCGGGCCAGCCGGGATGCCGCCCCGGGTGGCGCACCGGGTAGGCGTGCGACACGGCGGTCAGGCCGGAGCGGGCAGGAACGCCACGCTCACGAGCTCGTCGACCGTCGCCTCCGTGACGTCCTCCGGCAGCATGATCAACCCGTTCGCCTCCGTCACCGATGACAGCAGATGCGTTCCGGACGTGCCGAGCGGCTGGACGAGGTAGTCGCCGGTGGCCTGTTCGCGCAACAGCCGGCCGCGCAGGTAGCCGCGCCGGCCGGGCAGGGAGGTGACGGGCGAGGTCAGCCGCGCCGGCACCAGCCGGCGGTACGGGTCGCTGCGCCCGAGGGCCAGCCGCAGCAGCGGCCGGACCAGCACCTCGAACAGCAGCAGCGCCGTCGCCGGGTAGGACGGGAAGAGGAAGGTGGGCACCCCGTCGGGCCCGAGCCGGCCGAAGGCCTGGGTCGAGCCGGGGTGCATGGCGACGCGGGTGGTGTCGAGGTCGCCCAGGTCGGACAGCGCGGCGCGCACCTCGGCGCCGGCCGAGCCGCCGACGGCCCCGCAGACGACGATCACGTCGCTGAACGGCAGCCGGTCCTGCATGGCGGCGGCGATCTCGCGGGCGTCCCCGCGGACGAGCGCCGCACGCGCGGTGTCGGCGCCGGCCTCGCGGGCGGCGGCCGTCAGGGAGTGCGAGCAGACGTCGGCGACCTGGCCGGCGCCGGGCGTGCGCGCCAGCTCGACCAGCTCGTCGCCGACGGAGATCACCGAGACCCGCGGCTTGGGGTGCACGAGCACCTTGTCGCGCCCGGCCGCGGCGAGCAGCGCCACCTGGGCGGCGCGATCACCGAGTCCCGGCGGACCGCGACGTCCCCTGGCTGGACGTCCTCGCCGATGCGCCGGACGAACGAGGCGGACGGCACGCTCTTGTGCACGCAGAGGCGGGCGGTGCCGCCGTCGGTGTTGGCGATCGGGACGACGGCGTCGGCGAGCGTCGGCAGCGGGGCGCCCGCGGCGACGCGCACGGCCTGGCCGGGCTGCAGGCGCAGCGGCTGCCGGGAGCCCGCCGGGATCTCCCCGACGACCGGGAGCGAC
The DNA here is from genome assembly GCA_001942415.1 of Pseudonocardia sp. CNS-139. GTDB lineage: Bacteria > Actinomycetota > Actinomycetes > Mycobacteriales > Pseudonocardiaceae > Pseudonocardia. Next base: position 19,034 of record MKJX01000183.1, on the reverse strand, counting down.
ACCGGATCGACCGGTGTCGCCCCGGAGAGGTCGACGCTGCGCACCGCGTACCCGTCGATGGCGGCCTGGTCGAAGCCGGGCAACGGGCGCGCGGACACGACCTCTCGGCGCAACGCAGACCGTGCGCCTCGGAGATCGCCACCCGCACCGGTGCGGGCCGAACGGCTGCGGCCATGATCCGTTCGAGCTGCTCGTCGACCGATCGCACGTGAGGCTCAGCCGTTCAGCCGAGCGGCCAGCCAGGCGCGCAGGTCGGGGCCGTAGTCGGGGTCCTGGAGGGCGAAGTCGACGAACGCGCGCACGTAGCCGCCCGGGTTGCCGAGGTCGTGGCGCCCGCCGCGGTGCACGACCACGTGCACGGGGTGGTCCTCGGCGATCAGCAGCGCGACGGCGTCGGTGAGCTGCAGCTCGCCGCCCGCACCCGGGGTGATCCGGTCGAGGGCGTCGAAGATCGCGCGGTCGAGCAGGTAGCGGCCGGCCGCGGCGAACGTGGACGGCGCCTCCTCCGGGGACGGCTTCTCGACCATCCCGTGGACGCGCTTGACGTCGTCGTCGTCGGTGTCGGACACGGTGAACACGCCGTACGCCGAGAGCTCCGCGCGCGGAACCTCGAAGGCGCACAGCACACTCCCGCCGTGCTGCTCACGTACGGCGGCCATCCGCCGGAGCACGCCGGTGGGCAGCACCAGGTCGTCGGGCAGCAGGACCGCGAAGGCATCCTCGTCGTCGGCGACGGCCTCCCGGGCGCAGCGACCGCGTGGCCGAGACCCTTGGGCTCGTCCTGGGTGACGGTGCGGACGGCGATCAGCTCGTGGGCCCGGCGCACCTTGTCGACCAGCGCGCCCTTCCCGCGGGCCTTCAGCTCCGCCTCCAGGTCGGAGGAGTCGGCGAAGTGGGCGGCGATCGCGTCCTTGCCGGGCGAGGTCACGATCAGCAGCTGCTCGGCGCCGGCCTCGGCCGCCTCGGCCGCCACCATCTCGATGCCCGGTGTGGAGATCACCGGGAGCAGCTCCTTCGGCACGGTCTTGGTGGCCGGGAGGAACCGGGTGCCCAGGCCGGCGGCGGGGACCACGGCGGATCGGAACGTCGGGGCGCGCGCAGGCTCGCTCATGGTCGGCGAGCCTAATGGCGCCGGTAGCGTTGGCGTGTGACGGGACGCGCAAACGGGGCAGGTCGGGCGGTGCTCGCGGCCAAGGCGCAGTGGCGGTCCCGCCTCGTCGCGTCGCGGCTCGCGGTGCCCGGGCCGGAACGCGCCCGCCGGGCGGCCGCGCTGGCCGCCTCGGCAGTGCTGCTCGCCGGCCGCACGGGCGGCCCGGTGTGCGCGTACCTGCCGGTCGGCACCGAGCCGGGCTCCCCCGAGCTCGTCGCCGCCCTGCACGCCGCAGGCCACGAGGTGCTGCTCCCCGTGGTGCCGCCCGAGCCCGGCCCGCTCGACTGGGCGCGCTACACCGGCCCGGACGGGCTGGCCGCCGGCCCGCTCGGGCTGCGCGAGCCGGTGGGCCCCCGCCTCGGCGCCGCCGCCGTGACGTCGGCCCGGCTCGTGCTCGTGCCGGCGCTGGCCGCCGACCGGCACGGCAGCCGGCTGGGCCGGGGCGGCGGCTACTACGACCGCACGCTCCCGCTGACGGCCCCCGGCACGCCGCTCGTGGTGGTGCTCAACGACGACGAGCTGGTGGACGAGCTGCCGACCGAGCCCCACGACCGGCCCGTGACCGCGGCGCTGCTGGCCGACGCCGGTCACACTCCGCTGGGGAACACCGGCTGACGGCCGCGGGTATGCTGGCACTCAGTGCGTTCGAGTGCCAGGGCCCGGCCCGGGCGCCCGGCTGCCCGTCGTTCGAGTGTGCCTGCGGAGGGACACGTGCCGACCTACCAGTACGCCTGTACTGCCTGCGACCACCGGTTCGAGGCGGTGCAGTCCTTCAGCGACGCGTCGCTGACCGAGTGCCCCACCTGCTCGGGCCGGCTGCGCAAGGTGTTCTCGTCCGTGGGGATCGTGTTCAAGGGAAGCGGCTTCTACCGCACCGACAGCCGGTCCGGCGGCAGCGGCGTGGCGAGCGAGTCCGCGAAGAGCGAGTCCTCCACCAGCGAGTCGAAGAGCGAGAAGAAAGAGCGAGTCCAAGGGCGGCTCCGAGTCGTCGTCCAGCAGCTCCTCCAGCTCTTCTACCAGCAGCGCCCCGGCCGCGGCCGCGTCCTGACCGCCGAGGGGCCGAGTTATCCACATCGCGCCCCGGCCATCCACAGGTTCACGGTTCGTCCGTTCCTGACCGCCGCCGCGGCCTAGCGTCGGCGGCATGAACCGCCTCTCACCTCGGCTCCCCCACCGGCTCGCCGCCGCGCTCACCGCACCCGGCTGGCGGCGCGTGGCGATGCTGCGCCGGGCCGCCGCAGGATTGCTGTGCCTGGTCGCGCTCCTGCTCACGATCGTGCCGCGGGCCGGGCCGACCGGCGTGCCGGTCCTCGTCGCCACCACCGACCTGCCCGCAGGCGGCACCGTCCGCGCGAGCGACATCGCCGTCCGCAGCTGGCCGGCGGAGCTGGCACCGGCCGGCGCGCTCACCGCCGTCGCGGCCGCGGACGGACGGGTGCTGGTCGGCGCGGCCCGGGCCGGCGAGGCCCTCACCGATGCCCGGCTGGTCGGCGCGGGGCCGGCCGCGCCCAGCGGCGGGGAGGCCGCGGTGCCCGTCCGGCTGGCCGACGCCGGGGTGGCCGCGCTGCTCACACCGGGCCGGCGGGTCGACGTCGTCACCGTCGGGGCGCGCACGCAGGACCCGGTGGTGCTGGCCGCCGGTGCGGCGGTGCTGGCCGTGCTGCCGGCCGACGACGCCCGGTCAGGACGGCTCGTGCTGGTCGGGATGGCACCCGCGGTGGCCGCCAGGGTGGCGGCGGCCTCGCTCACCGACCAGGTCGCCGTTACCCTCCGCTGACGTGATCAAGGGCTTCAAGGACTTCATCCTCCGCGGGAACGTCGTCGACCTCGCCGTGGCGGTGGTGATCGGTGCCGCGTTCACCAGCATCGTCACCGCGTTCACCGGCAACATCCTCGAACCGCTCATCAACATCGTCACGCCGCCGAGCAGCCCGGGCCTCGCTTCCAGCTCGTGCCGGGAAGGGAGAACACCTACGTCGACCTGGCCGCCGTCATCACCGCGGCGATCAACTTCCTGCTGGTCGCAGCGGTCGTCTACTTCCTGATCGTCTACCCGCTCAACACCGTCAAGGAGCGGCGCAAGCGTGGCGAGGAGCCGGGTCCGGCCGAGCCCACCGACGTCGAGCTGCTCACCGAGATCCGGGACCTGCTGCGCGCGCAGCAGCAACGGTCCGACGCCAGCTGACCTCCGCGCTACCGGTCGTGGTGCGGCGGCCGGTCGGCCAGCAGGTCCGCGTCACGGGCGGCGCCGTCGTCCTCCCGGAGATCCCGGTCGTCCCGCTCGTCGGCGGTGGTGTCCGGGAGGACGTCGCCGAACACCTCGGCGAGCCGCCGGCTGCGCACCCGATCGGGAATCGTCCACCACACCATCCTGCACTGGTGCCACGATGTTCCGTATGGGACTCACGGAGAAGGCCAAGGAGCTCGCCGACGTCACGCTGCGCCGCGCCGGCGAGCTCTCGGAGACCGCACGCGAGAAAGCGCCGGACTTCCTCGACAGGGCGGCCGACGTCACGGTGAAGGCCGTGGACTCGGCGGCCGCGGGGATCGACCGGGTCACGGGCGGGCGCTTCCACGACCAGCTGGAGAGCGCCACGTCGAAGGTCGGGGAGAGCCTCGACCGGGCCAAGCCCGCGGCACCCACCACCACCGTGGAGGTCGTCCGGCCGGCCGCCGAAGCCGACACCGGCCCCAGCACGAACGGAGAGGAGACCAAGCAGAGCCCCACCGACGACACGCCGAAGCCGTAGCCCCTTCGGACCGGGCCAGACCGAGCCGCGAACCGCCTACTCCAAGCCCGACAACTCCGTAATCACGTGGGAGACGAGCGGGGTGAGCGTGGCCATCCCGTCCCGCACCGCAGCACGGGACGGCGCCAGGTTCACCACGAGCGTGCTGCCCGACACCCCGACGAGCCCCCGGGAGAGCCCGGCGTCCATGGCTCCGGCCGCCAGCCCGGAGGCGCGGATGGCCTCGGCGATGCCGGGGATGGGACGGTCGAGCACACCCGCGGTGGCGTCAGCGGTGACGTCCCGCGGGGAGACCCCGGTGCCACCCACGGTGACCACGAGGTCCACTCCGCCGATCACCGCGGTGTTGAGCGCGTTGCGGATCGCCACCGGGTCACCGGGCACCAGCACCACCCCGTCGACGACGAGCCGGGCCTCCTCCAGCAGCTCCGTGACCAGCGGGCCGATGATGTCCTCGCGTTCACCCTGGCTCACCCGGTCGTCGACGATCACGACGAGGGCTCGGCCGATCTGCGGGGGCGCCATCTCCATGGCGACACCGTAGCGGGACGCCGTGCGCCCGAACGGAACGGCTCGACCGGAACGATCTCGGCCCCTCCGCAGGGTTCCGAGGGTGCCGGGACCGCGTCGGCGCGGGGAGGGGGTACCAGCGCCGACGCGGTCGGACGCCGCCGGTGTGGGGCACCACGCCGGGGACCATTGCACGAGACCAGACGTCCGGTGTTCACGTCAACCGCTACCTCCGACGCAGTGACCCTCCGTGAGGTGACTGCTCGCCGAACGGTCGACGGACGGTCTCAGTTCGGCGCGGCGGTCAGGTCGCGCTGACGGTGCGGTCGGCCAGCTGCACGTCGACCACCTCGCCGGGGGCCCGGGACCCGACGGCGGCCTGCAGGTCGGTGCCGGTGCTGATCCGCTGGTCGCCGAAGCGGAGCACGAGGTCGCCCTCGCGGATGCCGGCGACCGCGGCCGCCCCGTCCGGCACGACGGTGCGGATGAGCGCGCCGGCGCGCTGCGGGTCGTCCGCCACGGTCACGCCCAGCACGGCCCGGGACGCGCGGCCGGTGCGCTCCAGCTCCTCGGCGACGCGGCGGGCCTGGTTGACCGGGATGGAGAAGCCGACGCCGATCGAGCCGCCCTGGCCGCCGGTGGTCGCGATGGCGGAGTTGATGCCGACCACCCGGCCCTCCATGTCGACCAGCGGGCCGCCGGAGTTGCCGGGGTTGATCGCGGCGTCGGTCTGGAGGGCGTTGAGCACGGTCGGGGTGTTGGCGCCCTGCTCCTCGCCGACGCTCACGGCCCGGTCGACGGCGCTGATGATGCCGGTCGTCACGGTGCCGCCGAGGCCGAGCGGCGACCCGAACGCCACGACGGGCTGCCCGACGCGCACCGAGTCGGAGTTGCCCAGCTCCACCGGCTGCAGCCCGGTGACGTCCTGCGCGCGCAGGAGGGCGAGGTCGGAGCTGGGGTCGCGGCCGACGATCTGCGCGGACGCGGTGGTGCCGTCCTGGAAGAGGGCGGTGACCCGGCCGAGCCCGGCGGCCTGCTCGACGACGTGGTTGTTGGTGAGCAGCAGGCCGTCGGCGCTCAGCACCATCGCCGAGCCCTCGCCGGACTGGCCGGCGCCGTCGACCCGCAGCTGCACCACACTCGGCAGGACCCGGGCGGCGACGGCCTCGACCGGGCCCTCGGGTGCGGACGCGGCCTCGATGGAGGGCAGCGGGCGGTCGAGCACGCCGGCGGAGCCACCGCTGCGGCTGCCGGCGACGGAGTTGCCGACCACCCCGCCGACCAGCCCGGACAGCACCACCGCGACCAGTCCGTACACGACGAACCGGGGCGGCACCACCGGCCGCGGGGCGGGCTCCTCCGGCCAGGCGGGCGGGGGCGGACCGGGCTGCCACCCGGCGCCCGGGGGCAGCTGGTGGCGCACGGTGCCGTAGGGGTCGGCGTAGGGGTCGGGCCCGGGCTGGACCCCGGCGCGGTACGGGTCGGCGCCGTAGGGCCGGCCGAACCCGCCGGGCGCACCCGACGACGGCCCGAACCGGACCGTCTGGAGCTCCGGCGTCCAGCGCTGCTCGGACGCGGGTGGCGCCCACGGACTGCGCTCCCCGGACGGCCCGTTGGGCGGGCGTCGTGGTCGGGGGCCTCGTTCACCATGCCATCTCACCGCGTTCGCTCGGGACGCCGTCCACCCTAGGGCGTCCGGTAGGGCCTCATTCGCCGAACCGCTGCGGCCTGCCGGGCAGGCGCATGGCCAGGAGCGCTCCGCCTTCCGGGGCGCGTCCGGCCCACACGGCGCCGCCGTGGCGCACCGCGACCTGCCGGACGATCGCCAGTCCCAGCCCGGAGCCGGGCATCGTGCGGGAGGTCGCCGCGCGGTAGAAGCGGTCGAACACCCGCGGCAGGTCCTCGTCGGCGATGCCGGGGCCCGCGTCGGCGACCTCCAGCACGAGCCACCACTCGTCGAGCGGGCGCATCTGCACCCGCACCGTGCCGCCCTTCGGGCTCCACTTCGCGGCGTTGTCGAGCAGGTTGAGCACGGCGCGCTCCAGCGCGGTGGCGTCGCCGACGAGCGTCCAGGGCACGAGCACCGGCTCGAACTCGACGTCGCCGGCCCGGCGGCGGGCCCGTTCCAGCGCCCGCAGCACGACGTCGGTCAGCACCAGCGGCTCGTGCACGACGGTCGGCGCGTCGTCGCGGGCCAGTTCGACGAGGTCGCCGACGAGCGTCGACAGCTCCTCGACCTGCGCCTGCACGTCCTCAAGGATCTCCGCGCGGTCCGACTCGGACAGGCTCGGCGCACCGGGCCGGCTCGCGGCGATGAGCAGTTCGAGGTTGGTCCGCATCGACGTCAGGGGGGTGCGCAGCTCGTGGCCGGCGTCGGCGACGAGACGGCGCTGCTGTTCCTGGGACGCGGCGAGCGCGCCGAGCATGTCGTTGTAGCTGTGGGTGAGGCGGGCGAGCTCGTCGGAGCCCTCGACGGGGAGCGGGCGCAGCTCGCCGGTGGCCGCGACCCGCTCGGTGGCCGCCGTCAGCCGCTCGACGGGCCGCAGCCCGGCCCGCGCGACCGCGGCACCCGCGAAGGCCGCCAGCACCACGCCGATCCCGCCGACGACGGGCAGCGCGACGCCGAGCCGGGTGAGCACCTGCTGCGTGGCGTCGAGCCGCTGGGCGATGACGAGCGCCTGGCCCGGCCCGGCCTGCACGGCGACGACCCGGTACGGGACGCCGTCGAGCGTGGCGGTGCGGGTGGAGGAGCTGACCTGCCCGCGGGCGACGGCCAGCTCGTCGGCGCCCAGCGGCGGGGCGGAGGCGGCGGCCTCGGCGGAGATCGCGGAGCCGTTGGAGAGGAAGAGCGCGAGGCGGATGTCGCCGGCGCCGAGCACCTCGGTGGGGATCGTGGCCAGCTGCTGCGGGTCGGCCAGCTCGCTCTGGGCCGCGGCGGAGGCGCGCTGGAGGAGGTTGCTGTCGAGCGTCTGCATGATGTTCGCCCGCACGGTGACGAACGCGGAGATCGACACCAGCACGACGGCGAGCCCGGCCACGAGCGCGGCCAGCAGACCGATGCGGGTGCGCAGCGAGATGTGCTCGAACATCCCGATCCGCGGGATGGACCCGTCGGGCCGGGGCTGGCGGGTCTGACGAAGAAACGACTGCCGCGGCGCCGAGTGGCCGTTCGCCCTCCCCCGGCCGCCGGGGATCACGGCGGCGTGTCGCGCAGGACGTAGCCGACGCCGCGGACGGTGTGGATCAGCCGCGGCTCGCCCTCCGCCTCGGTCTTGCGCCGCAGGTAGCCGATGTAGACCTCGAGCGCGTTGCCGGTGGTCGGGAAGTCGTAGCCCCAGACCTCCTCCAGGATCTGCCCCCGCGTGAGCACCCGGCGGGGGTGCGCGAGCAGCAGCTCCAGCAGGGAGAACTCGGTGCGGGTGAGGCTGATCGGCCGTTCCCCGCGGCGGACGTCGCGGGTCTCGGGGTCCAGCGACAGGTCGCCGAACTCCAGCTTCTTCTCCTGCCCGATCGCGGCGGCGATGTCCTCCGGGGTGCGCCGGCGCAGGAGCGCGCGCAGCCGGGCGAGCAGCTCCTCCAGCGCGAACGGCTTCGGGAGGTAGTCGTCGGCGCCCGCGTCGAGCCCGGCGACCCGGTCGGAGACGGCGTCGCGCGCGGTGAGCACGAGGATCGGCAGCTCGTCACCGGCCGCCCGCATCCGCCGGCAGACCTCCAGTCCGTCGAGCCGCGGCATCATCACGTCCAGCACCATGGCGTCGGGTCGGGCGGCCGTGACGGCGTCGAGCGCCGCCTGCCCGTCGTTCGCGAGCTCCACCTGGTAGCCGTTGAACGCGAGCGAGCGGCGCAGCGACTCCCGGACGGCCCGGTCGTCGTCGACGACGAGGATGCGCATATGGGCAGTGTGAACTCACCGTCTGAGACGCGCCTGAGAGGCCCGTTCACACAACCTGAGTTCCCACCGTCCGGGGGTGACGTGCGTCAACGCCCGGCGCGGCGCCGGTAGAGCCACGCCGCGGCGGCGTAGCCGGCGACGAGCAGGCCGAGCGTCCACGCGAGCGCCACCCAGCCGCGTTCGACGGGCGTGCCGGTCAGCAGGCCGCGGACGGTCTCGATGACGGGCGTGATCGGCTGGTGCTCGCTCAGCGGCCGCAGGAACGCGGGCATGGTGTGCGTCGGGACGAACGCGCTGCTCAGGTAGGGCACGAACAGCATCACGAACCCGACGACGCTCGCCGACTCGACGCTCTTCGCGACCACGCCGAACGCCGCCGCGATCCACGAGAGCGCGAGGACGTAGAGCAGCACGAGGCCGGCGAAGAGCAGCCAGTCGAGCGGGTCGGCGTCGGGCCGGAAACCCATCGCGACGGCCGCGAGCACGACGAGCGTGGTCGCCGCGACGTTGCGCACGACGCTGGCCGTGACGTGCCCGACGAGCACGGCGGAGCTGCGGATCGGCAGCGAGCGCAGGCGGTCGATCATGCCGCTGGTCATGTCGGCGGCCACGGACATCGCGGTGGACGAGGCCCCGTAGCCGGTGCAGAGCAGCACGATGCCCGGCACGACGTAGTCGACGTACTCGGTGCCGGTGGTGATCGCGCCGCCGAACACGTAGACGAACAGCGCCATCATCAGCAGCGGCAGCACCGCGGACATGATCAGCGTGTCGGGGTTGCGCCAGGTCAGCCGGACGCTGCGGTCGATCATGGTCATGGTGTCGGCGACGGCGTTGGCGAGCCCGCCGTGCCGGCCGGCCGGAGCGGGTCGCACGGGAGCGGGAGCGGTGACGGCGGTGGTCATGGGTCTCTCCGGGGTCAGGCGGCCGGGCGGGCGGTCAGGGCCATGAAGACGTCGTCGAGCGTCGGGCGGTGCGACGTCACGCGCGCGATGGGCACGGCGCCGGAGCGCAGCGCGTCGAGCGTGCGGTGCACGTCGGCGGCGGAGCCGTCGGAGGCGAGCCCCAGCTCCAGCCGCTCGGGGACGGCCACCGGGACGCGGGCGGCGAGCAGGCCGGCGGCCCGGGCCAGCGCCGCGGCGTCGGGGAAGCGCAGCACCAGCCGCTCGCCGCCGACCTGCGCCTTGAGCGAGTCGGCCGTGCCTGAGGCGACGATCCGCCCGCCGTCGACGACGACGATGCGGTCGGCGAGCCGGTCGGCCTCCTCCAGGTACTGCGTGGTCAGCAGGATCGTGGTGCCGCCGCGGACCAGCTCGGTGATGGCGTCCCACATCGTCGTGCGGCTGGCCGGGTCGAGCCCGGTGGTCGGCTCGTCGAGGAAGATCACGCGCGGCGCGCCGACGAGGCTCATCGCGAGGTCGAGGCGCCGGCGCATCCCGCCGGAGTAGGTCGTGACGCGCCGGGCGCCGGCCTCGACGAGGTCGAAGCGCTCCAGCAGGTCGTCCGCCCGCCGGGCGGCGGCGCGCCGGCCCAGGTGCATGAGCCGCCCGACCATCACGAGGTTCTCCCGCCCGGTCTGCTCGGCGTCGACGGCGGCGTACTGCCCCGTGAGGCTGATCGCGGCGCGCACCTGCGCGGCCTCGCGGACGACGTCGTGCCCGGCGACGCGGGCGGTGCCGCCGTCCGGCCCGGTCAGCGTGCTGAGGATGCGGACGGTGGTGGTCTTGCCGGCGCCGTTGGGCCCGAGCAGGGCGAACACCTCGCCCTCGCGGACGTCCAGGTCGATCCCGTCCAGCACGGTGTTCGCGCCGTAGACCTTCCGCAGGCCCCGCGTCTCGATGATCATCGCTCTCCTCACTGCGTATGTCATACGCGATTGAGCGTAGCTCATACGCAGAAGGGGTTTCTAGACTGTCCCCGTGGAGCCCACGGAGGCGGACGAGGAGCTGCCGGCGGACGTCGCGCTGCTCTGGGGCCGGCGCGAGACGGGGCGGCGCGGCCCGCGCCCGACGCTGACGGCCGAGGACATCACGCGGGCCGCCACCGAGATCGCCGACGCGGAGGGGCTCGCGGCCGTGTCGATGGCGCGCGTCGCCGCCCAGCTCGGGAACTCGACGATGGCCCTCTACCGGCACGTCCGCAGCAAGGACGAGCTGCTCGCGCTGATGACGGACGCGGCGCTGGAGTACCCGCCCGCCCTGTCGGCCGACGCCGGCTGGCGCGAGGGGCTCACCCGGTGGGCGCTGCTCGTGCTGGAGAACGCGCGCCGGCACCCCTGGTACTCGCAGCTCCCGATCGGCGGCCCGCCGATCGGGCCGCGCAACCTGGCCTGGTTCGACGCGGCGCTGCGCACGCTCGCCGGCACGGGCCTCTCCGAACCGGACAAGGTCGGGGTCGTGATGGGGATGCTGACGTACGTGCAGGGGGAGATCCGGCTGCGCGCGGAGCTGTCGGCCGGGCACGCCGCGAACCCGGAGGCGTTCGGGCGCCGCTACAGCACGCTGCTGCGCCGGCTCGTCGACCCGCGCCGGATGCCCGCGCTGGCCGCGGTGGTCGAGGCCGGGGTGTTCGACACGGACGAGCTGTACGACGAGGCCGAGGCCGACACCGAGTTCCTGTACGGGTTCGCCCTCTACCTCGACGGCGTCGAGCGGCTCGTCGCGCGCAAGGGGGCCGGCTGAGTCAGGCGGCCGCCCACTCCGTGAGCACGTCCTGCGCGTCGCCGACCACCCGCGCGTGGAAGGCCGGGTCGGGGTTGCCGTCCGGGTAGAGGTCGACGTTCACGCAGAACGCGCCGGCCTGGCGGGCCGTCGGCGCGAGCCAGGACGCCGGCGCGACCCGCCCGGACGTGCCGATCGCGAGGAAGAGGTCGCACTCGGCCGCGAGCCGACGGGCCTGCGCGAGCGCCTCGGGGTCGAGCATCTCGCCGAAGAGGATCACCGCGGGCCGGGCAGGCTCGGTGCACCGGGCGCACTGCGGCGGGTCGGCCCGCTTGGCCTCGTCGGCGGAACCGGTCCAGCCGCAGAAGTCCTCGTCGAGACAGCGGGCCCGGCCGGCGGTGCCGTGGATCTCCACCACGCCGACGGAGCCGGCCGCCTGGTGCAGCCCGTCCACGTTCTGCGTGATCACGGACGCGCCTGCGGCGGCGAGCGCGCGGTGCGCGGCGGTCGGGCCCGCGGCCGCGGCGACGTCCCACATCCCGCCCCACACCGACCAGAGCGCATCGACGTTGCCGGGCAGGAGCTGGACGTGCATCGCCCGCTCCATCTCGGGGGTCATGGTCCAGCGCCCGTCCGGGCCGCGGAACGTCCCGAGCCCGGCAGCGACGCTGATCCCGGCGCCGGTCAGCGCGCAGATCCTGGTGAACCGCTCCCGCGGGGCGACCGCGGCGAGCGACGACACGTCGTGTTGCACGTGCCCGATCCAAGCACTCCCCCCGACACCGTGCATACCGTCGACCGCCGGGAGGCTCGGGCTCTCGGCCTCGGTCGTCCCCACGTGCCGATCAGCCGCGCGCACGGGCCCGGACGCCGCGCGCGCGGACGGCCCAGCGCACGCCGAGGTGGGTGACGGCCGCGGCCAGCCCCAGGTGCACGACGTCGAGCACCCACCCGTCCGGCCCGAGCAGCGGCAGCGGGACGAACCCGGCCGCGCCCGGCGGCGGCCCGCGCCGGTCGATCACGCGCCGCAGGAAACGGCTCAGCGCGCCGCCCGCGGGCCCGGCGGCCGGCGGGCCGTCGTCCGGGTGCTGCGCCGGCGGGTCGGACGGCCCCTCGGCCGCGGTGACGTCGAGGCCGAGCAGGGCGGCGGCCACCGCGGGCCAGCTCGCGGCGAACCCGGGGTGCAGCGGCAGCGCGCCGAGGTCCGGCACCCGCACCCACGCGACCCCGGACGTCTCGACGCTCAGCGCGGCGACCGGGACCATGTCGGCGGCCTCGGCGAGCACGGTCGTGTACGTCCAGCCGCCGTGGTCGTCGATGAAGGAGTCGCGCACGGTGTAGGCCCACCGGTCGAGGTCGGCCTCCTCGGAGGTCTCGCGCATCGCGGCCCGCACCGCCGTCTCGCGCAGCGCCCGCGCGCCGCCGAAGAGCCCCCACGTGCCGCCGTGCTGGTTGGTCTCCGACCGGCGCTGCAGCAGCAGCGAGACGGTCCCGTCCGCGGCCCGGTGCGCGACGAGCAGGCCGGCGCCGCCGTAGCGGCCCCAGTGGGTCTCGCCGCACGTGCAGCCGGTCATCCCGTCGCCGGACCACGGCTCGGTCGTGGGCGGCCCGGTCTCGATCAGCATCGCGCCCCGGTTGACCACGAGGTAGTGCCGGTCGAACGGGCCGCTCCACCGGTAGACCGCGTCCACGCCGCGCAGCGCGGCCCACACGCCGATGTCGGCGAGCAGGCGCACGAGGTGGTCGCGGCCGTCCCGCCGAGCGGCGGCGACGTCGGCGTTGCGCACGTCCGACGCGTCGAGAAGTCGAGCACCACGGCGTCCGCGCGCAGGTAGCCGACCAGCACGACGTCCGGCTCGTCCTCGGCGACGGGCCGCAGCGGCCGGAACGGGTTGGGCAGCGCGATGATCCGCGCGAAGCCGGCGGCCGTGCCCGGGTCGGTGCTGAAGTTGGTCCCGCGGCCCTCCATGCTCGCGGCGAGCCCGACGAACGGCCGTTCGCCGGTGCGGAACTGCTCGGCGCGCTCCTCGGCGTGGTCGCCGTGGATGCCCCGGTAGACGGGCTCGTGCCCGGCCGCGAGGAGCTGCCGCCAGTCCCCCGCGGCGACGGGCGCCGGCAGCCCGGCCATGCCCTGGGCGGCCAGCACCCGCAGCAGCGCCTCCTCCGGCTCCAGGGCCGCGATCCCGGCGAGCAGGTCGGGGTCCCACTCGGCGATCCGGGTCCGCCGGGCCGCCGTGAGGCCGGCCGCGGCGACCGCCGGGTGCCCGGCCAGGCGCTCCGCGACCGCCCGCAGCAGCTCGGCGACGAGCGCGGCGGCGTCGGCGTCGTGCCGCTCGCCCGCGTGCTCGGCGCGTCGACGTGGAAGTCCAGCTCGTGCCGGAGCAGGCGCTCCCACCAGCCGGCGAACGCCGGGTCGGCCGCGACCAGCAGCTCCACCACCCGCGCCACCGGCGCGGGCACCAGGATCGCCCCGGCGTGCACGCCGAACGCGACCAGACCGCGGGCCCCGAGGTTGTCGTCGGTGACCAGGACCCGCGCGACGGCGGCCGGCGGGCCGCGCGCCAGGTGCGGGAACTCCTCCCCCGAGAGGGGACGGGCGCCGGGCAGCGCGGCCGGCACCCGGGCCTCGACCGCGGCCCGCGCCTGCGCATCCAGGCCGCCGACCGCGACCGGCCCGCCGCCGGCACCGGGCGCGACCCGGGCGCGCGGCGGCGAACACCCGGGCAGCCGCGGCCAGGATCGGGCGTTCTCGCGTCGGTGTTGCCGGCGTTGTAGTGGCCGCTGTGCGGCGTGACCTGCTCGACGACCACCCGCCCGTCCGCGTCCAGGCCCAGCCGGGCCGTGAACGCGTACCGCACGTCGTCGCCGCGGGCCGCCACGGCGTGGCTCAGCTCGACCCCGCCCGCGGGACCGGTGACGACCTCCGGCACCAGCCAGACCACACCGTCGAGCGCCACCACGCCCTTGACCCGCGCGCCCGTCACCGCGAGCGCGACGGCACCGGGGCCGTCGAGCCGTACGCGGCCGGCCCCCGGCGACGCCGCGCGCTCCACCTCGACCGGGTAGTTCTCCGGGCGCAGGTTCGGCCGCGTCCCGGGGTCCGCGACGGGCGCGCGGCCGGCCCACTCGGCGGCCAGCGCCCGCCACTCCGACCGGCCCGCGAGCAGCGCGTCCGCGTCCGCCGCGAGCAGCGGGTCCGGGCCGGGCAGCGCGCGCCCGGCGAGCGCGGCGACCACCGGCGCGCTGGCCGCGTCGAAGCCCACCAGGCCGGCGAAGAGGGCCGCCACCAGCACCTGGACGACGTCCTCCGGGCGGGTGGCGACGACGTGCAGGGTGCCGTCGACCCACGCGTAGCCGGCCCGCGGCCCCTCGACGACCACCACCGGCGGCGGCCGCGGCCAGTGCGGGTCCCAGTCGCCGCGCAGGATGTTCCCGGCGGTCAGCACCCAGATGTCGAGCACCAGCGCGGGCCGGGCGTACCCGTCGGGGACCTCGGCGAGCACGGCCTCCAGCGTGTTGGCCCACCGGTCGCGCTCGGGCTGCGTCAGCACGTGCGGCGCGGTGCTCGACGCGGCCGGAAGGCCGACCGGGTGCACGGCGAGCAGCTCGGTGACGGCCCGCCGCAGCTCCGCGACCAGCACAGCGGCGTCGGCGTCGTGCCGCTCACCGGCCGCCCCGGCGCCGCCGACGTGGAACTCCAGCTCGTGCCGCAGCAGCCGGTCCCACCAGCCCGCGAACGCCGGGTCGGCCGCGACCAGCAGGTCCACCAGCCGCGCGACCGGGGCCGGCAGCACCACCGCGGCGCCGCCGGCCCAGCCGAACGCGACCAGCCGAGACAGCGTCGCGTCGAGGCGGGCCGCCTCTTCCGCGGTGAGCAGCGCCGCGAGCCGCGGCCGCAGCGCCTCGACGTCCAGGACGGCCACGGGCGCCGCGCCCAGGTACGGCGCGAGCCGGGCCAGCACCGACTCCAGGAACGCGGTGTCGGCGGCCGTCCAGGTCCCGGTGGCGACGGGACCGCTCGCACTTCCGGCCGTGATCGCGGCGACGGTCAGGTCGTCGCGCCCGCCGCGGTTGCCGGCGGCCTCGGCCAGCGCGGCGACGGCGAGCCTGGCGTTGCCGTGCAGGCCCGTGAGCCGCCGCGCGAGGTCGCCCGGCTTCGGCAGGTCGCGCCAGAGCCCGTCCGTCGCGAGCACGAGCGTGCCCGGCGCGGCGGCACGTGGCGCCGGACGGCCGGCTCCGGACGGAAGTCGCCGGCCGCCCAGCGGGTCATCGTGCCGCCGGCGGTGATGTCGCCGGGGCGGCTGTCGTCCCTGGTCAGCTGCTCGCCCGCGGTCCTGGGGTCGGCCGGCACGAAGTACGCGCGGGCGGTGCCGAGGTGCATCACGGTGATCGCGCCGTCGGTGCCGTGGTAGGCGGCCGCGTACGCGACGGCGCCGTGCCCGGTCTCCGGCGTGTAGAGGTCGAGCAGCGCGGCCATGCCGGCCTCGTGCGCGGCGCGCAGGGCCTGCTCGGGGGTGCGGCCGGGCCGGTCGGCCGCGATCTCGTCGTGGAACGCGAGGGCGAACCGGGTGGCCGAGCGCTGCGCGTTCGGGTAGCTGGACACCCCGTCGACGACCAGCGCGACCCGGTCGCCGCCGGGCAGGGTGACGAACGTGGCCGCGTCCTGGTTGGCCGGGTTGGCCCGGCCGCGCCGGGTCTCGGCGGCCAGCGCCGCGTCGCCGCGCACCGCGTCGCCGAACGGGTGCTCGAGGCGGTCCGGGTGCGGGAGGACCGGCGACGGGCTCGGCGCCGGCGAGGTGACCGGGTCGAAGAGCTCCGGGTGCCGGGCCCGCAGGTTCTTGGCCGCGACCCGGGCCCGCTCCATGACCTTCCAGCCGCCGAGCGTCCGGTAGAGCCTGGTCCGCCAGGCGTAGGCGCGGTTGATCGTGTGCCGGTCCAGCGCGAGCCGGGCCAGGCGCACCACCTCGGCGCGCGCGGGGGCGTCCGGGGCCAGCGCGTTCAGCCGGGCGCGGAAGGCGTCCAGCTCCTTGGCGTCCTTGCGCAGCAGGTCCTCGGCGGTCGCCGGGAACGGGTCGGCGCCGGGCGCGTACGGCCGGGCCGCCTCGGCGGCGCTCAGCGTCCGGTCGATCTGGTGCAGGTAGGCGCCGACGGCGGCCAGCCGCGCGGCCGCGTCGTCCCGGCCGGCGAAGAGCGCGGCGTTCGCCTCGACCTGCGCGGCCCGCGCGGCGTGCACGAAGCCGATCGCCACATCGGTCAGCCGGCCGTCCGGCTGCTGGGCGGCGAGCAGCTCGCTCATGCGCATGGCGCGGTGGTGGAGCCGGTCGGCGCGGTCGACCGCGCGCAGCAGGCCCTGCAGCCGCCGCCGTTCGACGCCGGGGACGACCGCGTGCCGCCGGCGTCCGACGAGGAGGTCCCGGGCGCGGTCGCGATCCGGACGACCGCGGCCGGCCGGTCCGCGGGCAGCGGCCAGCCGAGGCGGCTCGCCGGGTGGCGCAGCAGGTGGCCAAGCCCGGCGAGGCGGCGCAGGGTGATGCGGGCGTCGTCGCGCCAGCCGTCGCGCCAGTGCCGGAACGCCAGGTCGCCCTCGCGCAGCAGGTCGCGCAGCGCCGCGTAGGCCGCCTTCTCGGCCGCCGTGACCCCGGCGACCGGCTGCTCGACGGTGAGCGGCGCCAGCCCGGCGCCGCCCGGCAGCACCAGCGGGCCGGCGCGTACCGCGTGCCGCAGCCGGGGACCGGCGTCGCGCCACAGCTCGGCGAGCTGCGGTCGACGCGGTAGCGTACCGCGTGCCGCAGCCGGGGACCGGCGTCGCGCCACAGCTCGCGGTGCGTCGACGCGGTAGCCGTCCACCGCGTCGCCGGTGAGGGCGCCCATGTCGGCCAGTGCCGCGAGCGCCGTCTCCCAGCCGGTTCCGCCGTACTCCGCGGCCAGCCGGTCCGGCGTGACCGGCGCCTTGCGGCCGGCGATCACGAGCAGCCGCTCCAGCAGCGTGGCCGGCGTCGCGTTCGGCGCGGTGGCGACGGCCGCGGCCATCGCGACGGCCCAGGTCTGCCGGTTCCAGCGCCGCTGCGGGTCGCTGAGCTGGACCTCGACGCCCAGGTTCGCGGCCGCCGCCAGCACGCGCATGGCGGCGGCCAGCGCCTGCTGGTCGGCCACCCGCTGCGCGGTCGCGCCGGCCCGGCCGGCGGCGTGCGCCCGCGCCTCCGCGGCGGCGGCGTCGGCCGCGCTGCGCGCACGCTGGTCGGCGAGCTGGGCGGCGGCCTCCAGCGGCTCGCTGCGCGGCCTGCTCATGCCCTCGAGCTCGAACTCCAGCGCGCGCAGCGCCGCGCGCGCCCGCCGCAGGTTCGCGGAGTCGGCCGGCTTGGTGTTGTGGTAGTGGTGCTTGATCTCCTCCAGCAGCGCGCGCCGGGGGCCGTCCAGGTACTCGGCGCGCAGCGTGTTGCGGTCCTTGAGCGCCGTCGCGAGCCGTTCCCGCCAGTGCCGGCTCGCGGCCGGCTCCGCCGCCCCGAACCGCGCCCACAGCGCCTCGGCGAGCATCCGCTGGAACTCGACGACCTGGGCGTCCGTGGTCCGGCCGATCCCGGTCAGGTGCGCGGCCACCCGGGTGAGCGCGGCCGGGTCGGCGGCCAGCACCGGGACGACCAGCGTGATCGTCTCGACGTGGTGGGCGCGCCGCTCGGCCGCCGCCGCCCGCTCCCGGGCCAGCGCCTCGCCGATCTCCGTGGTGTTCGGCAGCGACTCCCACTCGTCGAGCGGGTCGGGGATGTCCGCGGTCATCCGGGCCCACAGCCGGTCCGCCACCTGCTCGGCGAAGTCCCGGTTCCAGGGGCCCTTCATCCCGAGGCCGCCGAGCATCCCGTCGAGGCCGTCGCGGTACTCGGCGATCCGGATCTCCAGCCGGTCCCCGATCCACAGCCACCGGAACGGCCGGTCCGGCGACCGCAGCGCGCGCGAGCTGCGGTAGCCGTAGTAGCCGGAGCGCCGCTCGTCCGGGTCGCGGACGAGCCTCCCGACCAGCCACACCGTCACCGCCGTGACGCCGAAACGCACGAGCACGGCCGCGAGCGAGTCGTTGGCGTCGACCCACGGCCGGGTCACCCACGCGAGGTTGATCGCGACCGCGGACAGCCCGGCGACGATCGGGTCGACCGCCTTGCGGAAGAGCACGCCGGCGTGTCGACGGGCGAGAAGCTCTTGTAGTCGAGCCAGCGGATCAGCCAGCGGCGCTGCCTGTCCGCGCTGCCTGCGGCGTTCGTCTGCGCGGCGTTGCGCTGCTCCAGCTGCGCCTTCTTCTTGGCGTGCGGGGCCAGCGCCCGGCCGACCCAGACGTTGACGTACTCCGCGACGACCGTCGGCATCGCGTAGACGACCACCGCCACGATCAGCGCGTTCGTCAGGTCGCGCACCGCGCCCGGGGCCACGCCGCCGGCCAGCAGGCTGATCACGAACGCGACCCCGGCCGACAGGAGGCCGGTGACCGCCGACTTGATGCGTTTCGTGCGGCCGATCTCCTTCTGCTGCACGAGCGCACCGGCGATGCCCGCGCCGACCGCCGCGCGACCGGGACCACCCACCACGGCCACGTCGCCGGGGCGAACACGCGCAGCAGCCCGAGCCCGGCCGCGAAGACGTACGCCCCGGCGGCCGACCAGCCCGCGGCCCACCGCGGCCGCGTCTGCATGCCGGACTCCTGGTTGGCGTACTGCCGGCGCAGCACGTACCGGTAGATGAGCCCGGCCGCGACGAGCGGCACCAGCAGCGCCTTGAGGCCGCGCAGGCCCGGCTGCGTCAGGTACGGCCAGGCCCACGTCCAGAGCTGTTGGAGGGCAGCCCACACCGTCGGGCCACCGGCGCCGGTGAGAACCCCGACGGCGAACGAGAGCCCGATCCGGAGGCCGTGGGCGCGCAGCCCGCGGCCGATCGCGGCCCACGGCGGGCCGCGGGTCTGGCGCGGCGTCCACACCGCGCGGACCGCCGCGACGAGCCCGGCCGCGGCCAGGACCAGCCCGATCGGCCCGGTCACCGCGGCCGCGCCGACGACGCCCAGCTGCGCGCCCGCGAAGAGCCCGACGCCC
>MKJX01000182.1 GCA_001942415.1 Pseudonocardia sp. CNS-139 | reverse complement strand
TGCACCCGGACCGGGCCCTGTCCGCCGGCTCCCCCCACGTGAGCGGCCCGCCGTGGTCACCTCCCGGCCAGCGCCTCCACCGCGCGTCGCCACAGCGGCGACGAGCGGCGCCGGGCCTCACCGGGGACGAACACGGCGCCGGTCGCGGAGCCACCTGGGTCACGCCGGCCATGGCGGCTCGACACGACCCAGCGGTCCAGGCCCGGCGAGTAGGCGACGTCGTCGGCCGGCCGGGTGCCGTGCGGGTCGGCCCCGAACCCGTCGGAGAACGGGTCGAACTCCCGGTCCACCGGTGCCGGCTCGCCCAGCCGGGCCACCACCTCGTCCTTCGCGTCGATCATCCCGGCCCGCACGTCCAGCTTCTCGACCGCGGCGAGCAGCTCCGCGGCGGGGACGCGCGCGGGCAGGTGCTCGTCCTGCGGGGTGCCGCGGCGGCGCCGGATCTCCCGGTCCAGCCAGGCCCGCAGCCGCTCCACCTCGTCCCAGCCGAGGCCGTGGTGGGCGTTCGAGAGCAGGAAGTAGAAGTCCATCCGGCTGACGACGCGGAACTCCTTGCGGCCGAGCAGGTCCATCGCGCAGTAGTAGAGGATCGTCAGGCGCGGCAGTTGGTGCGCCACATCTCCAGCGGGCGCTCGGCCATCAGGAACGTCCGCAGCGACCACTTCTCGATCATGTCCGCGAGCCGGCCGAGGTCCTCGCGGGCAGCCCGCCGCTCGTCACGGGCCCGCCGCCACCGCTGCCACGCCCCGCGCGGCGCGGGCGGCGGGGGCGGCATCTGCTCGGCCTTCGCGAACCGCACATCCCCGGGCAGCCCGCTCACCTCGTCCCACGCGTTCGCCCAGCGGCGGGCGACATTCGCGTCGTAGGCCGCCCACTGCTCGGCCTGGCGCCTGCGTTCGTCGTCCACCCGCTTGCTCAGCTCTTCGAGGCCGGTCAGCTCGCCCGTGGGCAGCACGTCCTCGGCGTGCTCCAGCCGCTGCTTCACCGTGCGGATGTGGTCGGTCGAGCAGTACCGCAGCACCTCCCACACCACCCGGTACGTGCGGCGGTAGCGGCGCGAGCCGAGCGCGCCGAGCTTCGTCAGCCACCAGGAGCGGTGCGCGAGCCCGGCGAGCAGCAGCAGCCCGGAGAGCCACACCAGGGCGCGCAGCGCCCACGTCACGGCGTCGCTCGGGTTGCTCTGCAGCTCGGCCGTGGTGTCCGCGACCGTCACCAGGCCGACGAACCCCACGACGAGCCCGACGCCGAACGTGGCCCGCTGCAGCGCGTCGGTCTCGCGGACCCGGCGCTCGTCGAACGCGTCGGAGATGCCCTGCACGAGGTCGCGGTAGTTCTTCGCGACCCGCGCCGCGGTGTTGCCGATGACGGTGGCCCGCTCGCGGACCTCGGCGATCGGCCCGCCGGTCGTGAGCGCCTCGCACAGGCCCGGCCCGCCCGGGACGGCCCGTTCGGCCAGCCGCTGCGTGTAGGCGGCGGTGAGCCCGTTGACGGCCTCCGGGATGCGCGACTGCTGGCGGTCGACGAGCGTCGCGACGCCGTCCGCGTCCGCGACGCCCTGCAGCATGGTCTGGTGCACCAGCTCGATCGAGCGGTGCACGGTGTCCAGCTCCCGCCCGCGGTGCTGCAGCAGGTGCCCGGCCAGCCCGTCCCACAGCGCGTTGCCGCGCGCCACGACGTAGTCGTAGACGGTGAGCTGGTTCTCCCAGATCTCCAGGTCGCTCTGGATGTTCCACAGCTCGGTGGCGGCCCGCGCCTCCAGGTCCGCGAGCGTCGTGACCGTCTCCCGGAGCCGGTCCTCCTGGGCCGCGAACCCGCCGGGGCCCGCGGGGCGCCCGGGCAGCAGCAGGTAGCGCGGGACGTCCTCGGTGCCGGCCGGGGCGAACCGGCGCAGCACGAGCACCTCGTCGCCGACCACGGCCCGGCTGACGCCGACGGCCCGCGGGTCGGCCACGCCCAGCAGCGGCCCCACGACGTCGAGCTCGCGCAGGCGCCGGTCCTGCAGGCCCAGGTAATCCAGCGGGCCGGTGCCGCCGGCGCGTCCGGGACCGCCACCCAGAACACCGGCGCGCGGTAGGGCCGGTCGAACACCCGCACGGTCTGCTCGGCGAACCCGCGGACGTCCCGGAACCACTCCTCCACCCGGGCCCCGAGGGCCGCGAACACGGCCGCGTAGGTGTCGCACGACAGCGCGGCGCTGGGATGGGTGCGGGTGAGGCCGGGCGGGCGGTGGTGCTCGCTCCACGGCGTGTGGCTCCAGATCGACGTGCTGACGGCGCAGGTCAGCTCCTGGAAGCTCCACCGGAACCGGAAGTCGAGCCCGACGTCGAACGGCACGCCCTCGAGGTCCGCGGTCCAGTCCTCGCCCACGACCGCGAGGAACCGCTCGCGGTCCAGCAGCACCCGGTGGCGGAACGTGTCGAGGCTGGTGGCGCCGACGGCGTGCGGCGCCCGCAGCAGCTCGAAGCACGTCTGGCGCAGGTCTCGGTGAGGCGCTGGCGGGCGGCGGGGGCGGTGTCGAGCTCGTACCAGGTCCGCGGGTCGAGGGCCGAGCCCCGCGCGGCGTCCGCGGCGACGTCGGCGGCCCGCCGGCCGAGATGGCGCTGCTCGGGCTCCGCGCAGCAGAACCAGGCCCGCCCGGGCGCGTCCGGCGCGAGCAGCAGGCCGAGCGTCTCCGCGTGGAGGTTGCAGGTCTCGTGGTGCGGCGGCCAGCGCCACGCCGACGTCGCGACCATGATCAGGCGGTGCACGATCGGCTCGGCCATGCCGTCTGGTGTCCCCCCGTTCGGCGTATCGATCATGTTGTGTGTCGCCCGGCCGGACGCGCGCGTTAGCCGCGGTGCGTGCACGGTGGGTCGCCGTGCGTGGTGCCGGGTGGCCTCGGCCGTCCGGCCGTAGGGTCGGGGCGTGGCCCTCCGCATCCCGCCGCCCGTGCACCAGGCGAACGACGCCGACCGCGCCGTCACCCGGGCGATCTCCGCGCTGCCGCCGTCGCCGCTGGACCGCGCCATGAAGCGGCTGTCCCGGGCCGCCGACCACAGCCTGCTGTGGTTCGCCGTCGCGACGGCCCTCGCGGCCCGGCGCGGGGCGGGCCGCAAGGCCGCGTTGCGCGGGGTGCTCGCGATCGCCGGGGCGAGCGTCACGGCCAACGCCGTGCTCAAGCCGCTGGTGCCGCGCCGCGCCCGGCGGCGGCCGAGCTGCCGGCCTACCGGACCATCGACAACCCGCCGACGTCGTCCTCGTTCCCGTCGGGGCACGCGGCGTCCGCCGCCGCGTTCGCCACGGCCGTCGCGCTGGAGAGCCCGCGCATGGGCCTGGCCGTCGCGCCGATCGCCGGCGCCGTCGCGTACTCGCGGGTGCACGTCGGCGTGCACTGGGCCTCGGACGTCGTCGCGGGCGCCGCCATCGGCGCCGGGATCGCGCTGGCCACCCGGCGCTGGTGGCCCGTGCGCGACACCGACGAGGCCCTGGCCCGCCCGCTCGACGCCGCCCCGAAGCTGCCCGGCGGCGAGGGCCTGGTCCTGGTGTCCAACCAGCGCTCCGGCGACCCCGAGTACGACCCGGCCGACGACCTGGAGGCCGCGCTGCCGGACGCCGTCGTCGTGCGCGCCGAGCCCGACCGGGACCTCGACGAGCAGCTCGACGAGGCCGTCGCCGAGCGCGCCGACCGGGTGAAGGCGGTCGGCGTCGCCGGCGGGGACGGCTCGGTCGCCGCGGCCGCCGCCGTGGCCGGCCGGCGGAAGCTGCCGCTGGTGGTGGTGCCGACCGGCACGCTCAACCACTTCGCCCGCGACGTCGGCGTCTACGACCTGCAGGAGGCCGTGGACGCCACCGGCGCGGGCGAGGCGGTCGCCGTCGACCTCGGGCTCATCGAGGTCCACCCGGGCCACGGCGCCGACCCCGGGTCGGACGACGTCGTGCGCGTCCGGTGCTTCCTCAACACGGCGAGCCTCGGCTCCTACCCCGACCTCGTGCGGCTGCGCGAGAAGTGGCAGCCGCGGTGGGGCAAGTGGCCCGCGTTCGCGGCCGCGCTCGTCACCGTGCTGCGCGACGCCGAGCCGGTCTCGATCAAGGTGGACGGGCGCTGGCTCTCGGTGTGGTTCCTGTTCGTCGGCAACGGCCCCTACCACCCGCGCGGGATGGTGCCGGCCTGGCGCCCGTCGCTGGACTCGGGGCTGCTCGACGTCCGCTGGCTGCGCGCGGACGTGCGGTTCTCCCGGCTGCGCGCGGTGCTGGCGCTCGGGCTGGGCGCGCTCGGCCACAGCCGCGTCTACCACCAGCGCGAGGTCGGCGAGCTGGACGTCGAGCTGGCCGTGCCCGGGATCCTCGCCACCGACGGCGAGGTCGTCGAGGAGGCCGGCCGCTTCACGTTCCGGGTGGCGCCGGACCCGATCCCGGTCTACCGCCGCCACGAGGCCAACTGGACCGGCCGCGACCGCCCGTTCGTCGGCTGATCAGCCGCCGTACGGCTTGGTGATCACTTCCAGGTTGTGCCCGGCCGGCGAGTCGAAGTAGAGGCCGCGGCCGCCGTCGTGGGTGTTGAACCCCGGCCGGCCGTGGCCGGGGTCGGCCCACGTCGGCAGGTCGCGCTCGCGCAGCCGCGCCGCGACCGCGTCGAACTCCGCCTCGGAGATCAGGAACGCGTAGTGCTGGACGGCGATCTCGCCCTGCACGTCCATGAAGTCCAGGCTCACCCCGTTGCCCATCTCCACCACCGCGAACGGCCCGAAGGGCGTCGCGGCGGGGAGCCCGAGCACGTCGGTGACGAACTGCGCCTCGGCGCGCTTGTCGTGGCTGTGGACGATGGTGTGGTTCAGCTCGATGGCCATGTGCCCAGGGTGCGACCTGAACCACGGTTCAGGTCAAGGCCGGGCGCGGCCGGGTCAGGCCGGGGGCTCGTCCTCGCTCACGGCGCCGCTGCCGGCCGGGGCGTCGTCCCCGCCGGCCACCTCGCCGGTGGCCGGGGCGTCGACCCGCCGGTTCTCCTCGGGCAGCAGCTCGCGCAGCGCGGCACCGGCGATCCGGCGGAACGTGCGGCCGGGGCGTCCCCGGTCGAGCACGGCCACCTCCAGCGCGCTGACGCCCAGCACCCGGGACTGCTGCTGCGCGCCGCCGTTGCCGGCCGCCGCACCCGTCTCCAGGCCCTCGACGGCCACCGCGACCGCCGCGGCCAGGTCGAGCCCGGGCCGGTAGCTGTCGCGCAGCTTCGCGCTGATCGGCTCGGTGGTGCCGCCCATCACGACGAACTGCGGCTCGTCGGTGATCGAGCCGTCGTACGTGATGCGGTAGAGCTGGTCGCCCTCCGGGGTGGCGCCCACCTCGGCGAGGCACAGCTCCACCTCGTACGGCTTCTGCTGCTCGACGAACGTGGTGCCGAGCAGCTGGGCGTAGGCGTTGGCCAGCCAGCGGCCCGTGACGTCGCGCCGGTCGTAGGAGTAGCCGCGCAGGTCCGCGATGCGGATGCCGCCGGTGCGCAGGTTGTCGAACTCGTTGTAGCGGCCCACCGCGGCGAACCCGATGCGGTCGTAGATCTCCGAGACCTTGTGCAGCGCCGACGAGCGGTTCTCGGCGACGAACAGGATGCCGCCGGTGTAGGTCAGCACGACGACGCTGCGGCCGCGGGCGATGCCCTTGCGCGCCAGCTCGGACCGGTCGCGCAGCAGCTGGTCGACCGACGAGTAGAACGGCATCGTCACGGGAGGGACTCCTGGGGGTTCGGGGGGCGGGACACGGGGAGCGTCATCCCCCGGGGTTCTCGGTGCGGGCCGCCACGACCGCCTGCGCGACCGCCTCGATCTCGTCGTCCGGGCGGCGCACGGCGCCGTCGGCGGCGGTGATGCTGATGACGGTCGGGTAGAGCCGGCGGGTCACGTCCGGGCCGCCGGTGGCGGTGTCGTCGTCGGCCGCGTCGTAGAGCGCCTCGACGGCCGTGCGCACGGTGGTGGGCAGGTCGGCCGCGACGTCGTGGCGCTTCTTGAGCGCCGACCGCGCGTACACCGAGCCCGACCCCACCGAGTGGTAGCCCAGGTGCTCGTCGTAGCGCCCGCCGACCGGGTCGTACGTGACGATGCGGCCCGCGTGGGCCGGGTCGGCCGCGTCGGTGTCGTAGCCGATGAACAGCGGGACGACGACGAAGCCCTGCAGGGCCGCACCGAGGTTCTGCTGGACCATGCCCGCGAGCTTGTTGGCCTTGCCGTCGAACGACAGCGGCACGCCCTCGGTCTTCTCGTAGTGCTCCAGGTCGACGCTGAACAGCCGCACCATCTGCAGCGCGACGCCGGCCGTGCCCGCGATGCCGACGGCCGAGTACGCGTCGGTGGTGAAGACCTTGTCCATGTCGCGCTGGGCGATGACGTTGCCGCTGGTGGCGCGCCGGTCGCCGGCGATGAGCACGCCGTCGGCGAACTTCAGCGCGACGATCGTGGTGCCGTGCGGCACGTCCAGCCCGGCGGCCGCCCCGCCCGCGCCGAGGGCCCGCGGGGGCAGCCCGTCCGGCACCCGGCCGGGGAGCAGGTGGGGCGCGGTGGCGGTGACGAAGTCGGTGAACGACGACTGGCCCGGCGCGAGGAAGGCGCCCAGGCCGGCAGGCGTGCCCAGCGACGGACGCTCCGGGAACGACATGGTCAGATGCGTGCCTCTCTCCGTCCCGGGCGCAGGCTCACGCCGGGCAGGTGCTCGGACGCCGCCCCGGTCCGGGGCGGCGGTGCGGACGGTCGTGCGGGGACCTGCCGGGGTGGCTACTCGCCACCCTTCTGGACGTAGGCCCGCACGAAGTCCTCGGCGTTCTCCTCGAGGACGTCGTCGATCTCGTCGAGGATCGTGTCGACGTCCTCGCCGAGCTTCTCACGCCGTTCCTGGCCAGCCGCGGCGGCGTCGACGGCGTCATCGTCGTCGCCGCCGCCTCCGCCCTGGCGCTTGGTCTGCTCCTGGGACATGGCTTTCTCCCTTTCGCGCCTTCCCGGCAGCGCGTGGCGACGCACCGGGGTCCGGTAGCTGAACACTACCCAGCAGATCGGCGACACGCCCGCGATTCGGGGCTGCGCCGTCGGTCAGCCGCGGGTGAGCGCCTCGACGAGCTGCTCGGCCGTGGCGGCGTTGTCCAGCAGCTCGCCGACGTGCCGGCGGGTGCCCCGCAGCGGCTCCAGCGTCGGGATGCGGACGAGCGACTCGCGGCCCAGGTCGAAGATCACCGAGTCCCACGACGCCGCGGCCACCTCGGCCGGGTAGCGCTCCAGGCAGCGGCCGCGGAAGTACGCCCGGGTGTCCTCCGGCGGCGTGTGCATCGCCGCGACCACGTCCTCCTCGGCCACCAGCCGCTTCATCGACCCGCGTGCGACGAGCCGGTTGTAGAGGCCCTTGGCCATCCGGACGTCGGTGTACTGCAGGTCGACCAGGGCCAGCCGCCCCGAGCTCCACGCCAGCCCGTCCCGCTCGCGGTAGCCCTCCAGCAGCCGCAGCTTCGCGGTCCAGTCGAGCCGGTCGGCGGTGCTCATCGGGTCGCGGACCAGGTCGTCGAGCACCTCGGTCCACAGCGTGAGCACCTCGGCCGTCGTGTCGTCGACGTCGGCGCCCATCGTGTTCTCGACGTGCTTCTGCGCCTTCTCCAGGTACGCCCGCTGCACGTCGAGGGCCGTCATCTTGCGGCCGTCGGCCAGGTCGACCAGCTGCTTGAGCGACGGGTCGTGGCTGATCCGGTGCACCGAGCGCACGGGCTCGGCCAGCCGCAGCTCGTCGAACCGCACCCCGTTCTCGATCATGTCCAGCACGAGCGCCGTGGTGCCCGTCTTGAGCAGCGTGGAGTACTCGCTCATGTTGGCGTCACCGATGATGACGTGCAGGCGGCGGTACTTGTCGGCGTCGGCGTGCGGCTCGTCGCGGGTGTTGATGATCCCGCGCTTGAGCGTGGTCTCCAGGCCGACCTCGACCTCGATGTAGTCGCTGCGCTGCGAGAGCTGGTAGCCCGCCTCGTCGCCGGTGGCGCCGATCCCGACCCGCCCGGCCCCGCACACGACCTGCCGTGTGACGAAGAACGGCGTGAGCCCGGCCACGATCGACGGGAACGTGGTGGAGCGGGCCATCAGGTAGTTCTCGTGCGAGCCGTAGCTCGCGCCCTTGCCGTCGACGTTGTTCTTGTAGAGCTGGATGCGCGGCGCGCCCGGCACGGTGGCCGACCGCATCGCCGCCTCCTCCATCACCCGCTCGCCGGCCTTGTCCCACACGACGACGTCGCGCGGCGTGGTGACCTCCGGCGTGGAGAACTCCGGGTGCGCGTGGTCGACGTAGAGCCGGGCGCGTTGGTGAGGATGACGTTGGCCGCGCCCAGGTCGTCCAGCTCCGACTCGGCCGGGCTGTGCATCGCCGGCGTCGACAGGTCGAAGCCGCGGGCGTCGCGCAGCGGCGACTCCACCTCGTAGTCCCAGCGGGCCCGCCGCGACCGCGGCAGGTCGGCGGCCGCCGCGTAGGCGAGCACGACCTGGGTGGAGGTGATGACGGGGTTGGCGGTGGGTCGCCGGGGACCGAGATCCCGTACTCGACCTCGGTGCCCATGATCCTGCGGGCGGTCACCGACCGACCTCCACGTACACGCTCATGCACCGAGCCTAACCGGGGTCAGCGGCGAACGACCGTGAGCGGTTCCACGAATCAGGGCCGCGGGACGGCGGCTGCTCCGACGCGGAGCAGCCGAGGGTCACGCGATCCGGCGCTCCACGACCCCGGGCATCCCGTCGGGGAACTGGTCGCGGGTGTCCCACCATTCCTCGAGGTTCGCGCGCAGGATCAGCGCGGCATCGTCGAGCGGCATCGGCGCGAGGTCGCTCTCGACCGACGGGAGCGTCAGCTCCCAGCGCTGGAGCTGAGAGTCGGGCCGGCCGGCGTCGAGGACGACGACCAGGTCCACGCCGTCGTCCTGGACGCTGTGCACGGTGATCACCGGACGGGTCGGACCTGGATCGCCGATCGGCTTCTGGGCGGCCTCGCGGAAGCTCCTCGAATGTCCAGCTCATGATCGCTGATCATACCCCGGGGCATTGACCGGTT
Organism: Pseudonocardia sp. CNS-139; assembly: GCA_001942415.1. GTDB lineage: Bacteria > Actinomycetota > Actinomycetes > Mycobacteriales > Pseudonocardiaceae > Pseudonocardia. Next base: position 52,923 of record MKJX01000182.1, on the reverse strand, counting down.
CCACGATCGGGCATTGGCGCCCGGCCGACTCCGTACGCCACTCGTGGCCGATCCCGACCATCGCGGGAGTGATGGGGTAGGCCGTGATTACTCCCTGCGGCGAGAACTGGTCACCACGGTATGCACGAGGATTTACGAGCACACGGAACAGCTCATTGCAGTTCTCGTCGAACGTGGCGTACACCGTCCGGTCACGGCTCTCCGTGCCGCGTGCGATCGCGAGAGCGATCTGGGCGTCGTACGCCTGGTTCCACCGACCGCGGAACACCACGTGGTTGAAGCCCCACGTCTGCCCCCACAACGGAGCGGGACCACCAGCGGGCCACGGTAGTAGTTCTTCGCTACCGTCTGCATGGACTTGTTGACGCAGAAGTGGCCCGGAAGGCTCGCCGACGCTCCCCCGCCCGATGTCGTCATGAGCATCACACACGCCGCCGCAATTCCCGCAGCCCGCAGCACCAGTCGCATCGTCCCCCCGTTCTCGCCACCAGGCGACCGTGAGCCACGACGCTAGCCAGGCTCAAGATCGTTTGGGGCCAGTTCGGGGAAACTCTCCGCAATGAGCGCACTGATCCGGCATCGGAGAGCTGGGCGCATGATGGCCGGGTGCAGGCGGACGAAGAGGTGGCCCGGTACGACGCGGCCGGCAACGTGGTCGGGACCGTGCGGCGCAGCGTCGCCTACCGGGACGGGATCTGGCACGCCAGCACCGCCGTGCTGGTGCGCAGCGGCGACGGGGAGCGCGTCTACCTGCACCGCCGCAGCCCGGAGAAGATGATCTTTCCGGGCCTCTACGCTGCTGGGCCGGCGGCGTGCTGGGTCCCGGCGAGTCCCCCGACGAGGCCGCGGAGCGCGAGCTGGCCGAGGAGCTGGGCGTGCGTGGAGCACCGTTGCTCCCGCTCGGTCGCCACCCGTACGACGACGGGCGCCTGCGGTACCACATCCACACCTACGAGACCCGCTGGGACGGCCCGCTGCACCACCAGCCCGACGAGGTCGTCTGGGGCGGCTGGGTCACGCTCGGCGAGCTGCGCGACCTGCTCGCGCGACCGCAGGAGTGGCCGTTCGTCCCCGACGGCCGCGAGCTGACCGGCCGCTGGCTCAGAGGTTGATCATGTGGCCCAGCAGGCCGTGGAAGGCGTCCTGCAGGCCCTCCGAGAGCGTCGGGTGCGCGTGCACGTTGCGGGCCAGCTCGTACGCGGTGAGGTCCCACTTCTGGGCCAGCGTCAGCTCCGGCAGCAGCTCGGTGACCTCGGCGCCGATGAGGTGCCCGCCCAGCAGCTCGCCGTACGTCTCGTCGGCGATCAGCTTGACGAACCCGCCCGGCTCCGCGAGGCCCTGCGCCTTGCCGTTGGCCGTGAACGGGAACTTGGCGACCTTGACCTTCCAGCCCTTCTCCGCGGCCAGCTCCAGGGCCTGCGCCTCGGTGTGGCCGAAGCTCGCGACCTGCGGGCTGCAGAACGTCGCGCGCGGCATCATCACGTAGTCCAGCGGCACGGTCTCGGCGCCGGCGATGGTCTCGGCCGCGATCACGCCCTGCGCCTCGCCGACGTGCGCCAGCATCAGCTTGGCGGTGACGTCGCCGATCGCGTAGACGTTCGGGACGTTCGTGCGCATGTACTCGTCGACGGCGATGGCGCCGCGCTCGGTGAGCGCCACGCCGGTGTTCTCCAGCCCGTAGCCCTCGACGCGCGGGACGAACCCGATGGCCTGCAGCACCTTGTCCGTGCGCAGCTCGCGGGTCTGCCCGTCCTTGCCGGTGACGGTGACGACGACCTGCTCGCCGGAGTCGTCGATGGACTCCACGCGGGTGGAGGTGAGCACCTCGATGCCGTAGCCGCGGTAGCGCTTGGCCAGCTCCTTGGAGACCTCGACGTCCTCCAGCGGGAGCATCCGGTCCAGGAACTCGACGATCGTGACCTCGACGCCGTAGTTGCGCAGCACGTACGCGAACTCGACGCCGATCGCGCCGGCCCCGGCGATGACGACGCTGCGGGGTAGCTCGCGGGTGAGGATCTGCTCCTCGTAGGTGACGACCCGTTCGGAGAGGCGGGTGCCGGGCAGCAGCCGGGTGCTCGCGCCCGTGGCGATGATCACGTCGTCGAAGGTGACGCGCTCCGTGCCGCCCGCGGTCAGCGCGACGTCGATCGTGTGCGCGTCGACGAACGAGCCGCGCCCGTCGATCTCCCGGATCTTGTTCTTCTTCATCAGGTAGTGCACGCCCTTGACGCGGCCGTCGGCCACGGTGCGGCTGCGGTCGAACGCCGCGCCGTAGTCGAACGTGACGTCCCCGGAGATGCCCGAACGTCTTGGCCTCGGCGGTGACCAGGTGTGCCAGCTCGGCGTTGCGCAGGAGCGCCTTGGACGGGATGCACCCCACGTTGAGGCACACCCCGCCCCAGTACTTCTCTTCCACCACCGCGACGCTGCGGCCCAGCTGGGCCGCCCGGATCGCCGCCACGTAACCACCGGGACCCGCGCCCAGGACCACGACATCGACATGTGAAGCCATGGTCACGACTCTAGGAGCCGGGCACCCGGTGGTGCCGCGTGTGGTCGTGCAGAGCCACGTGTTCTCTAGCGCACCGCGACCGCGACGAACTGCGTCACCTGGGTGGCGGAGAAGTTGTCGTCGCTGACGAGCACGAGCGTGCGGGAGCCGTCCTCGCGCTCCGGGCCCCAGGCCATGCCCTCGATGTTGTCCACCGACTGCACCGGCAGGTCGGCGACGTCGACGAGCAGGCGCTTGGTCACCGGGGTGGCGGCGGTGATCGCGGTGCCGCCGGTCAGGTCGGTGGCGCCGTCCGTGCGGACCTCGAAGATGCGCACCTTGTTGCCGACACCGGTCACGAACGACCGTTCCATGACGAGGAAGTGCGTGGCGTCGTGGGCGTCCACGTCGAGGATCGCGGTGACGCCCGAGCTGGCGAAGCCGCCGGCCGGCACCGGGTCGGCGAAGACCGGCTCCTGCGGGTAGGCGTACTGCGCGAGCACGTCGCCGTCCCGCTCCTGCACGACGATCCGCGACAGCGTCCCGGTCGTGCGGGTGGCGAGCGGGGCGTCCTGCAGCAGCGGGCCCTCCAGCGCCGTGACGACCACGTCGCCGTCGTCGGCGAACGTGAGGCCCTCCTGGCCCAGGTTCTGGCGGATGCCGCGCTCCCCCGCCTCGGCGCCCTGCCCGTCCACCGGGGTCAGCTCGGACACGAACTCCCCGTCGCGGTCGGCGAAGCGGACGGTCGGGGTGATGAGGGTCGGCGCGGTGCCGTCCGCCGGGACGATCCGCTCGCCCTCCTGCGACCACAGCAGCCGGCCGCTGATCGGGTCGACGCGGATGTCCTCGGGGTCGACGGTGGTGCCGTCGCCGCCCTGCAGCGGCGGGAAGACCGCGCCGTCCGCGCGGAGGAACGGCGTGGTGCCGGTCAGCTCGACGCCCGAGAGGGCGCCGTCGGGCCCGTCGAACGCGAGGTCGGCGGTGTAGAAGCGGGCGGGCTGCAGCGCGGAGCGGTCGTCGCTCACGACGAACCAGGTGCCGGAGTCGGCGTCGTAGTCGAGGCCGGAGAACCCGCCGACGGTGGTGCCCTCGAACTGGGCGGCGCCGGGCAGCCGCTGCTCGCCGAGGAAGGCGGTGACGGCGAGCGGGCCGGGCTCGGTCGCGGCGGCCGGGCCGCCGACCGTGAGGGTGAACGCGATTCCCAGCGCCACGGGGATCGCCACGGGGAGTGCGCGGGAGCGAAGGGTCATGTGATCATCCGACCCGGCCGGGGCGTCCGGCCGGTAGCGCCGAGGTGGCATCCGGATGGCGCGGGGCGTTACCTCCGCCCGCCCGCGTCGGCGGTCGGGTCGTCGGCGGCCGGCCACACCGGACCGTCGGCCATGTTGGCCACGAGCGTGTCCGTGACGTCGCGCAGCGCGGCCTGCTGCTCGCGCGTGAGCGGGTCGAACAGGTACGTGCGCACGGTCTCGACGTGCGCAGGCGCCGCCGCGCGCAGGTACGCCAGGCCCTCGTCGGTGAGCTGGGCGAGCGCGCCGCGCCGGTCGTCCTCGCACGGACGCCGGCGCACCCATCCGGCCTCCTCCAGCCGGGCCACGGCGTGCGAGATGCGGCTGCGCGAGGACAGCGACGTGGACGCGAGCTGGCTCATGCGCAGCGTCCGCTCGGGTGCTCGGAGAGGCGGACGAGGATCTCGTAGTACGCGTGCGGCAGCCCCGCGTCCTGCTGGAGCTGCCGTTCGACCTGGTCGAAGAACAGCCTGGTGGCGGTCAGGAAGCTCCGCCAGACCTGCCGCTCCTCGGGGTCGAGCCAACGCGGCTCAGTGTCCGACACCACACCTCCGGAATAGTTGAGCGCTCATGCGCATTTCGGTAGTGTCCCGCTCAAAAGCTGAGCGTTCAAATTTTCGCGGAGGTTCCCCTTGACCACGGCAGAGACCACCCAGATCCCCGGCTACGTCGCCGAACGTGGGACATCGACCCGGTGCACTCCGACGTCTCCTTCAGCGTCCGGCACATGATGGTCAGCAAGGTGCGCGGCCGGTTCGGCACGTTCGCCGGAGAGATCGTCACGGGCGAGAACCTGTACGACTCCGCGGTCCGCGCCACGATCGAGGCCGAGTCCATCAGCACCGGCAACGACCAGCGCGACGGCCACATCCGGTCCGCCGACTTCTTCGACGTGGAGAACCACCCCCAGTGGTCGTTCACCTCGACCGCGGTGCGCGTCGACGGTGACGAGATCGTCCTCGACGGCGATCTGACGATCAAGGGTGTCACGAGGACCGTTCCGCTGAGCCTGGAGCTCAACGGGTTCGGCCCGGACGCCTACGGCGGCTACCGCGCCGGCTTCTCCGCCTCGACGAGCATCGACCGCAACGACTTCGGCGTCGACATCAAGATGCCGCTGGACGGCGGCGGCGTCGTGGTGAGCGACAAGGTCGAGATCGTCCTGGAGATCGAGGCCGTCCTCCGCAAGGGCTGACCCCAACCCCGAACCTCGCGCACAGCCCGGGGCCCCGCACACGCATGTGCGGGGCCCCTGTCGTGCCTGGGGTCTACCGTGGCGGCGTGGGCTACCGGGAGTCCCGTCCCCCTGACCGTTTGCGGGGGGAGGTGGAGGCCGTGTGGCGGGCGGACGTCACCGTGGCCGTGTCCCTCGACGTGCTCCCGGACGGCTGCATGGACCTCGTCTGGACCGGGTCCGAGCTGCTCGTCGCCGGGCCGGACACCGGGCCGCACCCCGCCCACCGCGCGCCCGGGGCGCCCAGCGCCGGGCTGCGCTTCGCGCCCGGACGGCTGCCCGCGCTGCTCGCCGTGCCGGCCGCGGCGCTGGTGGACCAGCGTGTCCCGCTCGCCGACCTGCTGCCCGGCGTCGCCCGGCGGGCGACGGCGCGGCTGGAGCAGGAGGCCGACCCGGTGGCGGTGCTCGACGCCGTCGCCGCGGCACTCCCCGGCGCCCCGGCCGAGCCCGGGATGCGGGCCGCCGCGGCGCGGCTCGGCGCCGGCGCGTCCGTCGCGGAGACGGCCGCCGGGCTGGGCTGGAGCGCCCGCTCCCTGCACCGGCGCTCGCTCGCCGCGTTCGGCTACGGCCCTGCGGTGCTGCGCCGGGTGCTGCGCTTCCGCCGCGCCGCCCTCCTGCTCCACGACGGCGTGCCCATCGCCGAGGTCGCGGCCCGCGCCGGCTACGCCGACCAGCCGCACCTGTCCCGCGAGGTGCGGGCGCTGGCCGGGGTGGCTCCCGCTCAGCTCGCGAGCGGGGCGAACAGGTCCACGCCGTTGCCGTCCGGGTCGTTCACCACCGCGTAGCGCTGCCCCCACACCGCGTCGAAGGGCGCCAGCTCGCCGTGGTGCCCGGCCGTGGTCAGCTCGGCGTAGGCGGCGTCCACCGCGGCGGCGTCCGGCAGGGCCATGGCCAGCCCGATGCGCCCGGCGCCCGGGGTCGGCCGCCAGCCCGGGTGGAAGGAGCGGACGACCTCCTCGGTGTCGAGCAGGAGCCGCATCCCGCCCGCGAGGGGCACCTCCACGTGCGGCTGCCCGTCCGCGTCCGCGGGCACCGGCAGGCCGAGCGCCCGGTAGAAGGCCAGCGCCTTGCCCATGTCGGCCACCACGATGCCCACCGCGTCCAGCCGTGCGTCGATCGTCATGGCGGGGAGGTTAGGGCCGGTCGCCGGCCCGCGTCGTGAACGGATCGGACACGTCAGCCCGGCTCCAGCGCGGCCCCAGCGCGGCCCCCGCCCTCCCTTGGGGGGCGACCCCGGATCCAGCCTATCGGCGCCGGGGCCGCGCGCGGGGTGGTCGGCGAAACCTGTGGACAACCGTGCGCGAGGTGGACAACTCCGGCCGCCGGCAGGTGCGGCCGTCGCCGACCGCGTATACCCCGGAACGGCCGGCGGCCCGGCCCCCACAGGGAGCCGGGCCGCCCGGAGAACCCGTCCTTACAGGTACTGGCCCGTGTTCGACGCGGTGTCGATCGCCCGGCCCGTCTCGGCGTTCTTGCCGGTGACGAGGGTGCGGATGTAGACGATCCGCTCCCCCTTCTTGCCGGAGATGCGCGCCCAGTCGTCCGGGTTGGTCGTGTTGGGGAGATCCTCGTTCTCGGCGAACTCGTCGACGATGGCGTCCAGCAGGTGCTGCACGCGCAGCCCGGGCTGGCCGGTCTCCAGCACCGACTTGATCGCCGACTTCTTCGACCGGTCGACGATGTTCTGGATCATGGCCCCGGAGTTGAAGTCCTTGAAGTACAGGGTCTCCTTGTCACCGTTGGCGTAGGTGACCTCCAGGAACCGGTTCTCCTCGGTCTCGTCGTACATCCGCTCGACGACCCGCTGGATCATCGCGTCGATGCACGCCTTGCGGTTGCCGCCGAACTCGGCGAGGTCGTCGGTGTGGATCGGGAGCGTGTCGGTGATGTACTTCGAGAAGATGTCCTGCGCCGCCTCGGCGTCCGGCCGCTCGATCTTGATCTTCACGTCCAGCCGGCCGGGCCGCAGGATCGCGGGGTCGATCATGTCCTCGCGGTTGGAGGCGCCGATGACGATGACGTTCTCCAGGCCCTCGACGCCGTCGATCTCCGCGAGGAGCTGCGGCACGATCGTGGTCTCGACGTCGGAGGACACGCCCGAGCCGCGGGTGCGGAAGATCGAGTCCATCTCGTCGAAGAACACGATCACCGGGGTGCCGGCCGAGGCCTTCTCCCGGGCCCGCTGGAAGATCAGCCGGATGTGCCGCTCGGTCTCGCCGACGAACTTGTTGAGCAGCTCGGGGCCCTTGATGTTCAGGAAGAACGCCCGGCCCTCGTTGGGGTCGTCGCCGCGGACGGCCGCGACCTTCTTGGCCAGCGAGTTGGCCACGGCCTTGGCGATGAGCGTCTTGCCGCAGCCGGGCGGGCCGTAGAGCAGCACGCCCTTCGGCGGGCGCAGCTCGTACTCCCGGAACAGCTCGGCGTGCAGGAACGGCAGCTCCACGGCGTCGCGGATCTGCTCGATCTGCCGGAACAGGCCGCCGATGTCCTCGTACTCGACGTCCGGCACCTCCTCCAGCACGAGGTCCTCGACCTCGGCCTTGGGCACCCGCTCGTAGGCGTAGCCGGCCTTGGTGTCGACCAGCAGCGAGTCGCCCGGCTTGAGGGGGACGGCGTCGGGGTTGTCCGACCCGGCGACCAGCGGAGCGGCCAGCCACACGACGCGCTCCTCGTCGGCGTGCCCGACGACCAGGGCGCGGCCGGCGAGACCGTCCTCGGTGGGCTCGGAGAGCACCTCGCGCAGCGCGCACACCTCGCCGATGCGCTCGAACTCGCCCGCCTCGACGACGGTGAGCGCCTCGTTGAGCCGCACGGTCTGCCCGCTGCGCAGGGTCTCCGTCTCGACCGCGGGCGACACCGCCACCCGCATCCGCCGCCCGGAGGTGAAGACGTCGACCGTCTCGTCCGGGAAGCGGGCCAGGAACACGCCGTAGCCGCTCGGTGGCTGCGCCAGCCGGTCGACCTCCTCGCGGAGGGCCACGAGCTGTCCGCGGGCCTCCTTGAGCGTCTCGGTGAGCTTCTCGTTGCGCGCGGACAGCTGAGCCAGCCGGCTGGCCGACTCCGCGAGCCGCTGCTCGAGAACCCGCACGTGCCGGGGGGACTCGGTGAGCTTCCGGCGGAGCAGCGCGACCTCTTCCTCGAGGAAGCGGATCTGGGCGGCGGCCTCTGCCGGGCTCAGCTCACCCCGGTCACCTGGTTCACGCCTGCCGGGACCGTCGTAGGGGTTCACGGCATCCTCCCTCCGTGTTCCGTTTCCATACGGTACCTGCGAACGAGGGCATTTAGCCCTGCGGCGAACCGGTGATCCACCACTCAACCGGACGGCACCTTGACGACACGACCCCGTCCTGTTCCGTGACGGATGTCGCGCTGACCTTGCGCCGGACGGATTCACCGGCTCGTCGGTCTCCTCTGCGGACGCGGCGGGACGACCCCGTCCGCGAGCCGCCGAGCTGTGACGAGGAACGCGGTGTGACCCTGCATACGATGCTCCGGGCGGACCGCCAGCCCGACCACGTGCCAGGGCCTGACCAGCGATTCCCATGCCTGGGGCTCGGTCCAGCACTGCTGCTCGCGCAGGTCCTCGACGAGCCGGGAGAGCTGGGTGGTGGTGGCGACGTAGCCGACGAGCACGCCGCCCGGCACGAGCGCCCCGGCGACCGTGGGTAGCTGCTCCCAGGGGGCCAGCATGTCGAGCACGGCGCGGTCGAACCGCTCGGCGATCGTGTCGTGAGTATTAAGGTCAGCGACCTTCAAGGTCCAGTTGGGTGGGTGATCGCCGAAGAACTCGCGGACGTTGCGCTCCGCGTGCTCGGCGTGGTCGGCCCGGATCTCGTAGGAGACGACGCTCCCCTGCGGCCCGACGGCCTGCAGCAGCGAGCACGTCAGGGCGCCCGAGCCGGCGCCGGCCTCCAGCACCCGCGCGCCGGGGAAGACGTCGCCCCACATGAGGATCTGGGCGGCGTCCTTCGGGTAGATCACCTGCGCGCCGCGCGGCATCGAGAGCACGTAGTCGGCCAGCCGGGGGCGCAGCGCGAGGTACGGGGTGCCGGCCGGGGCGACGACGAGGCTGCCCTCCGGCTGTCCGATGAGGTCGTCGTGCCGGATGCCGCCGCGGTGCGTGTGGTACTCGGCGCCGGCCCTGAGCGTGACCGTGTAGTGCCGGCCCTTCGGGTCGGTGAGCTGCACGCGGTCGCCCGCGCGGAACGGCCCGCCCCTCGTGGGGACCGGCACCTCGACGGTGGCACGTGACTCGGACACGGGGGGCCAGGTTAACGGTCCGCCGCTGCCCGCCTGCGGCGGAGGTGGCAACTCGTGGGTGGGCTCGGTGCTCGCGGCGGTCATGTCAGTCCCCTCGGTCGACGGGGGACTCGGCGGCGTCGGCCGGCGGGTCGGCCGGCCATCCGGGGTACTCCGGCGGGGTGCGCCCCACGCCGGGCACAGCGCCTTGTGGCTGCACCACTCGCACATCCGGCTGGGGTTGGGCCGGAAGTCCCGGTGTCGCCGGCCGTGCGGATGGCGGCCCAGATCGCGTCGAGCGTGCGCTCGAAGCGGCGCAGCTCGGCCTCGTCGGGCTGGTAGGTGAGCGACTCCGTGTCGGCCAGGTAGACCAGCCGCAGCTGGGTGGGCACGACGCCGCGCAGGTGCAGCAGGGCGAGCGCGTAGAACTTCATCTGGAACACGCCCGCGCCTCGGCGACCTCGCGCGGGGCGGCACCGGTCTTGTAGTCGACCACGCGGATCTGGCCGGTGGGCGCGACGTCCAGCCGGTCGACGTAGCCGCGCAGCAGCAGCCCGGACGCCAGCTCGGTCTCCACCAGCAGCTCGCGGGCGGCCGGTTCGAGCCGCCGGGGGTCCTCCAGCTCGAAGTACGCCTCCAGCAGCGGCTCCGCCGACGCCAGCCACAACGGCAGCTCGGGGTCGTCCGGGCCGGTGAACAGCTGCCCGACCAGCTCCGGGAACGCGGTGCACAGCTCGTCCCACACCGGCCCGACCAGCGCGTGGGCCGCCGCGGGGACGCGCTCGGGCGCGGGGAGGTCGTAGAGCCGCTCCAGCACGGCGTGCACGAGGGTGCCGCGGACCTGGGCCCGGCTGGGCACCTCGGGCAGCCGGTCGATCGCGCGGAAGCGGTAGAGCAGCGGACACTGCTTGAAGTCGCCCGCCCGGGACGGCGAGAGCGCGGGGCGCCGGCGCGGCCGCTCCCCCGGCTCCGCGGCTCCGGACAGGGCGGCTCCCGACAATGCGGCTCCGGAGGCGGCCGTGGCCGTGCCGGTGCCGGGAGTGTCCATCACGCTCCGCAGCGTAGGCGACGGCACCGACACTCCGGGACGTACCGGATCATGAACAGAGGGCGACGCAGCTCACACCTGGTTGCCGTCGACGGCGCGGCACGAGCGCAGCTCGGAACTGACGATCGCGCGGGCGCCGAGCGCGGCGAGGTCGTCCATCGCCTTGTTGGCCTTGACGCGCTTCACCATCGACCGCACGGCGAACCAGCCGTCCTTCGACAGCGGCGACACGGTCGGGGACTGCATGCCGGGGGTGATCGCCACGGCCGCGTCCAGCCGGTCGCCCGGGCAGTCGTAGTCGAGCATCAGGTACTGCCGGGCGTAGACGACGCCCTGCAGGCGGGCGGTGAAGACCTGCTTGGCGGCCTTGATCTCGACGGTCTCCTCGCGGTCCGGCCGCGGCTCGCGCTCGATCAGGGTGGCCTGCGAGACGGCGATCGGGTCGCCGAACGGGACGAGCCCGTGCTGGCGCAGCGTGCGCCCGGACGACACGACGTCGGCGATGGCGTCGGCGAGGCCGAGCTGCACCGAGATCTCGACGGCACCGTCGAGCTTGATGATGTCGGCGCGCACCCGGTTGCGGGCGAGGTGCGCGCGGACGAGCCGCGGGTAGGACGTGGCGACCTTGCGGCCCTCGAGGTGCGCGAGAGTCCAGCGCTCGCCGGTCTCGGTGATCTCGGGGGCGGCGAAGCAGAACTTCGAGGCCCCGAAGCCCAGCTCGATGACCCGCTTGACCTGGCTGCCGGACTCGTCCATCAGTCGCGCCGGTGATGCCCAGGTGCAGGTCACCGGAGCCGACGTAGGTGGCGATGTCCTTGGGCCGCAGGTAGAAGAACTCGATCTCGTTCTCGTCGTCGAGCATGCTGAGGTCGCGGGAGTCGGATCGCTGCCGGTAGCCCGCCTCCCGCATCATCGTTGCGGCGGGCTCGGCCAGCGTCCCCTTGTTGGGGAGTGCGACGCGGAGCATGGGGGCTCTCCTCGATAGTGCCTTGCTGACGTTCTGGTGGTGCGGGGCCGTCGGCTACAGGTAGCGGTAGACGTCCTCGAGCGTGATCTTGCGGCCGATCATGAGGACCTGGATGCGGTAGAGCAGCTGCGAGATCTCCTCGGCCAGTGCGTCGTCGCTCTCGTGCTCGGCGGCCAGCCAGACCTCGCCGGCCTCCTCGAGCAGCTTCTTGCCCTGAGCGTGGACGCCTGCGTCGAGCGCGGCGACCGTGCCCGACCCGGTCGGTCGCGTGACGGCCCGGTCGGTGAGCTCGGCGAACAGCCCGTCGAAGGTCTTCACCCCGCCCCTCTCCTCTCGTGTCCATCGTCATACGTCACTCGACGCGGCGCGCCAAGCCAGGTGTGTCGTGCTGCACCCGGTGGGCGCCGTGCGCCAGGTGGTGCGGGCACCACTCTGCGCTACCGCACGACGGCGGGACGAACGGGCCCCTCGTCAGGGTGAATGGTCACGCCACGCGTTCGTCCCGCGCCTGCGCGTAGCTATGTCGGATGTCGTCGGCGGTGAGGCCGACCAGCGACGCGCGGTGCACCCGCCGCGGTCCCGTGGGCACCGGCACGTCGCACGGCACGACCAGCACGGACGCCCCGGCCCGTTCGGCGGCGAGCGACCCGGTGGGCGAGTCCTCGACCGCGAGGCACGCGTCCGCGGCGACGCCGAGCAGCTCGGCGGCCCGCAGGTACGGGTCCGGGGCCGGCTTGCCGTGCGGCACCTCGTCGCCGCAGACGGTGACGGTGAAGTGCTCGCGGCCGATGCCCTCCAGGGCGAGCTCGGTGAGGCCGCGCCCGGTGTTGGTGACGAGCGCGGTGGGCCAGCCGGCGGCGCGCACCATCCGGAGCGCGTCGAGGGCGCCGGGGCGCCACTCCAGCCCGGCGGCGAACAGCTCCCCGGTGCGGGCGATCAGGTACTCCGCGGCCTGCGCCATGTGCGCGGGGTCGCGGTCCAGGCCCAGGTCGTCGAAGAGGATCACCATCGACCGGGCCATGTTGGAGCCGACCATGTCCTCGCGGGCGGCGGTGCTCATCTCGCCGCCGAGCCGGCGCGCGGTGTCGGCGAGCGAGACGGTCCAGACCTTCTCCGAGTCGACGAGGGTGCGTCCATGTCCCACAGGACGGCGGCCGGGGAACGCTCAGCCTGCGTTGAAATACTTGGCCTCCGGGTGGTGCGCCACCATCGCGTCGGTGGACTGCTCGGGGTGCAGCTGCAGCTCCTCGGACAGCTCCACGCCGATGCGGCCGGGCTGCAGCAGGTCGACGATCTTCGTGCGGTCCTCGAGGTTGGGGCAGGCGCCGTAGCCGAGCGAGTAGCGGGCGCCGCGGTAGCCGAGCCGGAAGAACTCCTCGACGTCGGCCGGGTCCTCGCCGGACACCGGGGTGCCGCCGGCGAACACCAGCTCCTCGCGGACGCGCCGGTGCCAGTACTCGGCCAGTGCCTCGGTGAGCTGCACGCCCAGGCCGTGCACCTCCAGGTAGTCCCGGTAGGCGTCCTTCGCGAACAGCTCGGCGGCGTAGTCGGCGATCGGCTGCCCCATCGTGACGAGGTGCAGCGGCAGCACGTCGATCTCGCGGTGCTCGACGGCGAGGTCGCGCGGGCGCCAGAAGTCGGCCAGGCACAGGTGCCGGTCGCGGCGCTGGCGCGGGAACGTGAAGCGGTGCCGCTCCGGGGCGTCCGCGCGCGGCTCGGTCAGCACGAGCAGCGAGTCGCCCTCGGCGACGGCCGGGAAGTACCCGTAGACGACGGCCGCGTGCGCGAGCACGCCCTCGGTGGACAGCCGCTCCAGCCAGTACCGCAGCCGCGGCCGGCCCTCGGTCTCGACCAGCTCCTCGTAGGACGGGCCGGTGCCGCCGCGCGCGCCGCGCAGGCCCCACTGCCCGAGGAAGAGCGCCCGCTCGTCCACCATGCCGGCGTACTCGGCCAGCGCGACGCCCCTGACCACCCGGGTGCCCCAGAACGGCGGGGTCGGGAGCGGGTTGTCGTCGGCGACGTCGGAGCGGGTGGGCAGCGGGCCCGCGACCTCGGCCTCGGCGGCCTTGCGCTTCTCGGCGACCCGCCGGGAGCGGTCGTGGCGGGCCTTGCGCTCGGCCCGGCGGGCGTCCTCCTCCGGGTCGGCGGCGGGCGCGCCGCCGCGGGCCCGCGCCATCGCCGCGTCCATCAGGCGCAGGCCCTCGAACGCGTCGCGGGCGTAGGCGACCCGGCCCTCGTAGACCTCCGACAGGTCGTTCTCCACGTACGAACGGGTCAGCGCCGCGCCGCCGAGCAGCACGGGGTAGCGCGCCGCCACCCCCGCGGGAGTTCATCTCCTGCAGGTTCTCCTTCATCACCACCGTCGACTTGACCAGCAGCCCGGACATGCCGACGACGTCGGCGCGGTGCTCGTCGGCGGCCGTCAGGATCGCGGAGATGGGCTGCTTGATGCCCAGGTTGACGACGTTGTAGCCGTTGTTCGTGAGGATGATGTCCACGAGGTTCTTGCCGATGTCGTGGACGTCGCCCTTCACCGTGGCGAGCACGATGGTGCCCTTGCCGTCGGAGTCGGTGCGCTCCATGTGCGGTTCGAGGTGCGCCACCGCCGTCTTCATCACCTCGGCGCTGGCCAGCACGAACGGCAGCTGCATCTGCCCGGAGCCGAACAGCTCGCCCACCGTCTTCATGCCCGCGAGCAGCGTGTCGTTGATGATCTCCAGGGCGGGTCGGGAGCGCAGCGCCTCGTCGAGGTCGGCCTCCAGGCCCAGGCGCTCGCCGTCGACGATCCGCCGCTCCAGCCGCTCGAAGAGCGGCAGCCCGGCCAGCTCCTCGGCGCGCGCCCCCTTCGCCGAGGACGCCGTGACGCCCTCGAACAGCTCCATGAACCGGTTGAGCGGGTCGTAACCCTCGCGGCGGCGGTCGTAGACCAGGTCGAGCGCCACGGACCGCTGCTCGTCCGGGATCTTGGACATCGGCAGGATCTTCGCGGCGGACACGATCGCGGTGTCCAGCCCGGCGTTCACGGCCTCGTGCAGGAACACCGAGTTGAGCACCTGCCGCGCGGCCGCGTTGAGCCCGAACGAGACGTTCGAGACGCCCAGCGTGGTCTGTACCTCGGGGTGGCGGCGCTTGAGCTCGCGGATCGCCTCGATGGTCTCCAGCGCGTCGCGCCGGACCTCCTCCTGCCCGGTGGTGATCGGGAAGGTGAGCGTGTCGACGACGATGTCGGAGACCCGCATGCCGTGGTTGGTGGTGAGGTCCCGGATCAGCCGCTCGGCCACCCGCACCTTCCACTCGGTGGTGCGGGCCTGGCCCTCCTCGTCGATGCACAGCGCGACGACCGCGGCGCCGTGCTCGCGCACCAGCTCCATCGCGCGCTGGAACCGGGAGCCGGGACCGTCGCCGTCCTCGTAGTTGACCGAGTTGATGATGCAGCGCCCGCCGAGCCGCTCCAGCCCGGCGCGCAGCACCTCGGGCTCGGTGGAGTCGAGCATCACCGGCAGCGTGGACGCCGTGGCCAGCCGCCCGGCCAGCTCGGCCATGTCGGCGACGCCGTCGCGGCCCACGTAGTCGATGCACAGGTCGATGAGGTGGGCGCCGTCGCGGGTCTGCTCCCGGGCGATCCCGACGCACGCCTCCCAGTCCTGCGCGAGCATCGCCTCCCGGAACTTCTTCGACCCGTTGGCGTTGGTGCGCTCACCGACCATCAGCACCGACGTGTCCTGCCGGAACGGCACCGCGGCGTAGAGCGAGCTGAGCCCCGGCTCCGGGCGCGGCGTGCGCGCGGCCGGGGTGAGGTCGCGGACGGCGTCGGCGACCACCCGGATGTGCTCGGGGGTGGTGCCGCAGCAGCCGCCGACCAGCCGCAGCCCGTACTCGCGCACGAACGTCGCCAGCGCCTCGGCCAGCTCGTCCGGGTTGAGCGGGTACTCCGCGCCCTTCGGGCCGAGCTGGGGCAGCCCGGCGTTCGGCATCACCGACAGCGGGATGCGGGAGTGCTTGGCCAGCGTGCGCAGGTGCTCGCTCATCTCGGCCGGGCCGGTGGCGCAGTTGAGCCCGATCAGGTCGACGCCCAGCGGCTCGATGGCCGTGAGCGCCGCGCCGATCTCGCTGCCCAGCAGCATCGTGCCGGTGGTCTCGACGGTCACCTGCGTGACGACCGGGACGCGCCGGCCCTCGTCGATCATCGCCCGCTTGACACCCAGTACCGCGGCCTTGACCTGCAGCAGGTCCTGGCACGTCTCGACGACCATCGCGTCGACGCCGCCGGCGAGCAGCCCGCGGCCGCACTCCGCGTAGGCGTCGCGCAGCCGGGCGAACGACTCGTGGCCCAGCGTCGGCAGCTTGGTGCCCGGCCCCACCGACCCGAGGACGTAGCGCGGGCGGTCCGGCGTCGAGGCCGCGTCGGCGGCCGCGCGGGCCACCGCGGCCCCCTTCTCGGCCAGCTCGCGGATCCGGTCGCGATGCCGTACTCGGCGAGGTTGGGCAGGTTGGCGCCGAACGTGTTGGTCTCGACGGCGTCCGCGCCGGCCTCCAGATAGGCCGCGTGGATGCGCCGGACGACGTCCGGCCGGGTGTCGTTGAGTACCTCGTTGCAGCCTTCCAGTCCGAGGAAGTCGTCGAGCACCAGGTCGGCGGCCTGGAGCATGGTGCCCATGGCACCATCGGCGATCAGGACCCGCTCGGCGAGTGTGTCGAGCAGCGTGGTGTCGAAGCCACGGGTGTCGGACTGCACACCGGACACGGTAGCCGCCGAGGGGAGGTGGCCGTCCGAGCGCCGCGCGCGCCGTAGGCTGGGCCGATGACCGATCGCGACCCGGAGACCGGAACGGCGAGGGGACTCCCGCGGCTCGTCGAACCGGTGATGATCGCCGCCTTCGAGGGGTGGAACGACGCCGGGGAGGCCGCCAGCACGGCGCTGGAGCATCTGGAGCTGGCCTGGGACGCCACCCCGCTGGCCTCGATCGACCCCGAGGAGTACTACGACTTCCAGGTCACGCGCCCGCACGTGAAGCTCGCGGACGGGGTGACGCGGAAGATCGAGTGGCAGACCACCCGGCTGTCGGTGGCGGAGCTGCCCGGCACCGAACGGCACGTCGTGCTCGTCAACGGCATCGAACCCAACCTGAAGTGGCGGTCGTTCTGCCGGGAGATCCTCGACTACGTCGACCGGCTGGGCGTGACGAAGGTCATCACGCTGGGCGCGCTGCTGACCGACACGCCGCACACCCGGCCCACGCCCGTCAGCGGCATCTCCTACGACAAGACCTCCGCGGGCGAGCTGCGCGTGGAGCCGTCGAGCTACCAGGGGCCCACGGGCATCGTCGGCGTCCTGCAGAACGCGTGCGTCGAGCACGGGGTTCCCGCGGTGTCGTTCTGGGCGGCCGTGCCGCACTACGTCTCCCAGGCCCGGGTGCCGAAGGCGGCCGTCGCGCTGCTGCACCGCGTCGAGGAGCTGCTGGACGTCGAGGTGCCGCTCGGCGGGCTGCCCGAGCAGGCCGAGGAGTGGGAGCGCACGGTCTCGGAGATGGCCGACGCCGACGACGAGGTCCGCGAGTACGTGCGCCAGCTGGAGGAGCAGGCCGCCATCGAGGCCGCCGACGACGAGGTCGTCGAGGCCGACGGCGACGCGATCGCCGCCGACTTCGAGCGCTACCTGCGCCGGCGCGGCACCGGGGGCTCGGGCAGCTGAGGACCGGGCTGCGCGAGAGCCCGCTCGCCCGCGCCGGGCTCTACCTCGGCGCCTTCCTGGGGCCCTTCGGCGGGGGCATCACCGTCGCCATGCTGCCCGAGCTGGGCGAGTCGTACGGGGTCTCCGCGGCCACCGCGTCGCTGTCGGTCACGGCCTACACGCTCCCCTTCGCCGCGGTCATGCTCGTCTCCGGCACGCTGGGCGAGCGCTGGGGCCGGCGGCGCACCGTCGCCGTCGCGTACGGGGTGTACGCCGTCGCCGCGGTCGCGTGCCTGCTCACGACCGCCTGGCCGCTGTTCCTGGCCGCCCGCGCGCTGCAGGGCTCCGCCAACGCGTTCATCACGCCGCTGCTGCTGGCGGCGCTCGCCTCGGCCACCCCGCCCGAACGGCTCGGGCGCGCGCTGGGCTGGTTCGGGTCGCTGCAGGCCGGCGGGCAGACGTTCGCGCCGCTCGTCGGCGGCCTGGCCGCCGAGCTGGACTGGCGGTTCGCGTTCGGCGGGGTCGCGGTCGTCGCCGCGCTGCTGGCCGTCGTCGGGGTGCCCGACGACGACGCCGCGGCCGCCACCCGCCCGTCGCTGCGCTCGGCGCTGCGGCCGGTCGTGCTGCGCTCCGGTGTCGTCGCGGGCATCACGTGGGGCTGCCTGACCGGGCTGAACTTCCTCGTCGCGCTGCGGCTGGAGGAGGAGTTCCAGGTCGGCGCCGGCACCCGCGGGCTCGTGCTCACCGGCCTCGGCGTCGCGGGCATCCTCACGGCCCGGTTCGTCGGCGGCGGCGTCGACCGGATCGGGCCGCGCCGGTGCGTGCTGGTCGGCGGCGTGCTCGGCACGCTCGTCGTGATCGGGGTCGGGATCGTGCCGGCGGTGTGGCAGATCGCCCTGCTGTGGGCGATCGGCGGCGTCGCGACGCAGCTCGCGCTCGTCGGGGTCAACGCGCTCGTGCTGCGGTCCGCCGCGGACAACCAGGGCGGGTCGATGTCGGTGGTGGCGTCATTGCGGTTCGCCGGCGCCGCCGCGAGCCCGGTGGTCTTCACCCCGATCTACCACGCCGACCCGCTCGCCGGGTTCCTCGTGCCCGCGGCGCTGCTGGCGGCGGTGGTGCCGGTGGCGCTCCCCCGCACCGCCCGGCAGGAGTAGCCGAGCGCCGATCAGCCCGGCGCCACCGCGTGCCGGCGGAGGTCGGCGAGGTCGACCCAGTCCAGCGTGCGGGCGTGCGTGGCCTCCAGCACGACCGGCGGGGCGACGCCCGCGGCGAGCGCCTCGGCCCAGCGGTCCGCGCAGAGGCACCACCGGTCCCCCGGCTTGAGCCCGTCGAACCCGTACTCGGGGCGCGGGGTCGTGAGGTCGTTGCCCGCGGCCGCGCTGAACGCCAGGAACTCGGCCGTGACCTGCGCGCACACGGTGTGCACGCCGGCGTCCTCGGCTCCGGTGTCGCAGCAGCCGTTGCGGTAGAACCCCGTCAACGGGTCGGTGCCGCAGGTCGCGAGCTCACCGCCGAGCACGTTGCGCGCCATCGGTCCAGCCAACCAGAACACGGCCCCGTGTGGGAGATCTCGCAGCTCCGATGAGCCGGATCCCGCCGACTGATCGTTAGGGTGGCTACACGTGTCCGGTTCCGTGTTCCTGCTGGTGGGGGCCGGCGTCGCTGCAGGGCTCTGCGGGTCGATCGCCGGGCTCGCGTCCCTGTTCTCCTATCCCGCGCTGCTCGCCGCCGGCCTGCCGGCGACCGTCGCGAACGTGACCAACACGGTCGCGCTCACCGTCTCGACGTTCGGGGCGGCGGCCAGCTCGCGCGTCGAGCTCGTCGGCCAGTGGCCGTCGGTGCGCCGGTTCGGGCTGCTCACCGTGCTGGGCGGGGCCACGGGCGCCGGGCTCCTGCTCGTGACGCCGCCGGGCGCGTTCGAACGGATCGTGCCGTTCCTCGTCGGCGGGGCGTCCGTGGTGCTGCTGCTCCAGCCCTGGATCCGGCGGCTCGCCGTGGCGGCCGGGCACCACCGCACCGGCCCGGCCGTCGTCATCGGCGTACTGGCCGTGTCCGTCTACGGCGGCTACTTCGGCGCCGCCGCGGGCGTGCTCATGCTCGCGCTGTTGCTCGTCGGGCTGCCGGTGTCGCTGCTGCAGGGCAACGCGCTCAAGACCGTGCTCACCGGGCTCGCCAACGGTGTCGCCGCGGTCGGGTTCGCGCTGTTCGGGCCGGTGGAGTGGGCGGCGGTGGCGCCGCTCGCCGCCGGTGTGCTCGTCGGCGCCTGGGCCGGTCCCGCGATCGCCCGCCGCCTGCCCACGACCCTCCTGCGCACGGCCATCGGGCTCGCCGGGATCGGGCTCGCCGTCTCCCTCGCCGCGCAGGCGTACTGACCCGCCGGGCGACGGGACCGATGAGTCCCGGTCCGCGCCGTCGTTCCACGGGCATGACAATCGCCACCATGGACACGACGGAGCTCGCGCGCACGGTCGCGGCCGCCACCGCGGGCGACGAGGCCGCGTTCGGGTCGCTGTGCGAGCGCCACCGCCGCGAGCTGCACGTGCACTGCTACCGGATGCTCGGCTCGTTCTCCGACGCCGAGGACGTCGTGCAGGAGACGTTCCTGCGGGCGTGGCGCGCCCTCGACACCTTCGACGGGTCCACCCTCTTCCGCGCGTGGCTCTACAAGATCGCCACGAACGCCAGCCTCGACCTCATCCGCCGCGAGCGGCGCCGGGTGCGCACGGTCGGCACCCACACCGAGGTCCCGTGGCTGGAGCCCTACCCCGACCGGCTCCTCGACCAGGCCTCCCCGGAGGACGAGCCGGACGCCGCGGTCGTCGCCCGGGAGACCATCGAGCTCGCGTTCCTCGCCACCACCCAGCTCCTCCCCGCCCGCCAGCGGGCCGTGCTGATCCTGCGCGACGTCGTCGGCTGGACGGCCGCCGAGACCGCGGCGGCGCTCGACCTGTCCGTCGCCGCCGCCAACAGCGCCCTCCAGCGGGCCCGGGCCACGCTGCGCGAACGGCTCCCGCAGCACCGCGAGGCGTGGACCGCCGGCGAGACCGGCGAGCAGGAGCGGGCCCTGCTGCAGCGGTTCATCGACGCCAACGACGCCGCCGACCCGGCGGTGCTCGCGGAGCTCTTCAGCGAGGACATCCGCGTGTCGATGCCGCCCTACCCGCACGTGTTCGAGGGGCTCGGCGCGATGCGCGAGCTGTTCGAGCGGGCGTTCCGCGACGGCACGCACGGCGACTGGCGGCTCGTCCCGACCGCCGCGAACCGCATGCCGGCGGCGGCCAGCTACCACCGCGCCCCGGGCGACACCGAGTTCCGGGCGTTCAAGTTCGACGTGCTGCGTGTGCAGGGCGACCGGATCGCCGAGATCACGACGTTCGGTCCGGCGCTCTTCCCGGCGTTCGGTCTGCCGGAGGTGTACCCGGGGCGCTGACCAGCCGCCGGGCGCCCCGCCCGCCGCCGCCACCACGGCCTCCAGCGGGCCACGGTGCCCGGCCAGCCACAGCAGCACCCCGATCGCGGTCGCGGCCAGGACGTGCGTGACCCACACGCCCACCCCCTCGCCCCGGTACCCGGTCAGCGCGAGGACGTGCAGCGTGTACAGGGTGAGCGGGGCCGCACCGAGCGCGGCCGGCACCAGCACGAGCGGCCGCGCCACCTTCGCGAATGCCAGGGGATGGAAGCCGGCGGAGCGTGCGGAGCCGGCGGGGCGGGTGAGGACGAGCAACATCGCACCCAGCACGGCCAGCGCGGTGCCGGTGGTGTGGGCCAGGTCCAGCGGGGCGCCGGAGTGCGGGGAGCCGACCGCGAGCCACCACCAGTCACCGGCCGGAGTGGTGCCGTACCGGCGCCGCTCCACGACGTCCCCGAGCGCCGCCGCGCCCCCGCCCGGACCGAGCAGCAGCGCCGACAGGCCCCAGGCGAACGCGGCCAGCGCCGTGCCGCCGGCCAGCAGCCCCGCCGCGACGTCCGTGCGGCGCAGGTCGAGCCGCCCGACCGCCATGCCCGCCAGCAGGTAGGTCGTCCAGGTCAGCACGGGGTAGTAGCCGGTCAGCCCGAGCGTCACCAGCAGCTCGCCCGGCTGCCCCAGCGACGCCAGGCTCGCCTGCTCCCCCGGCCCGGCCGGCAGCCCCGTCCGCAGCACCTGGCTCAGCACCGGCGTCACCGCGCACGCCAGCACCGCCCCGGCGGCCAGCACCGCGCCCGCAGCCGCAGCAGCGGCGTCGCGACCGCGAACAGCAGCCCGTAGTACGCGAGGATCACCGCCACCGTCGGGTCCAGCCCGGCCAGCCACAGCCCGACCAGCCCGACCAGCGCGCCCCGCACCAGCAGCCCCGCGGCCGCCGCGGCGTGCGCCCGCGCGTCCGGCGGCGGCCGGGTGCCGCCCGTGCCCAGCGCGATCCCGACCCCGGCCAGCACCGCGAACAGCGCCGCCGACCGGCCGTCGGCCAGCAGGCCCGTCAACGTCTCGGCGCCGCCTGCGCGCAGCGGCAGCAGGTGCGTGGCGAACATCCCGACCAGCGCGACCGCCCGCGCCGCGTCGACCCCCAGCAGCCGCCCCCGCCGGGACGTGACACCGGGACGGGCCACCGTCACCGGCCGGGCACGCCCGCCGTCACCGGACCGTCCGGCTGCGCGCCCGTGCGCCGCAGCCAGTCGCCCAGCGCCTGCTGCACCGCGCGCAGCGGCGGGCGCCGGCGCGGGTCGTTGTCCATCGCGGCGTGCAGCAGCGCGCTGTGCGCCGACCGCTTCGGCACGTGCGACAGCGCCGCCCCGGCCGCCGCCGCCCGCAGCCCGGACACCGCGTCCGGGTGTCCGCCCCGCGGCGGGTGCCCGGTGAGCGCGTAGGAGATCGTGGCCGCGAGCTGCCACGCGTCCGACGCCGGCGTGGCCCGCTCCCCGGCCGCCACCTCCGGCGCCAGGAAGTCCGGCGTGCCCAGCACGAAACCGGCCATCGTCATCGTCGCGTCGCCGGTGCGCCGCGCGATCCCGAAGTCGATCAGGTGCGCCTGGCCCGCCTGGTCCACCACGACGTTGCCCGGCTTCACGTCCCGGTGCATCACGCCCCGGCTGTGCGCGGCGTCGAGCGCGCCCGCGAGGCTCGTCCAGACCCGCGCCGCCGCCACGTCGTCGAGCAGGCCCCGCGCGCGCACCAGGTCGCCCAGCGAGGAGCCCTCGACGTACTCCATGACGATGACCATGCCCTCCAGCTCGGCGAGCCCCGGGTCGGTCGACGCCGGCAGGAGGTCGTGGATCCGCACGCAGTTGGGGTGCCGGACGGCGGCCAGTGCCCGCGCCTCGCGCCGGATCCGCTCCTCGGTCTCGTGGTCGGGGGCGTGCGCCGCCTTGAGCGCGACCGGATGCCCGAGCCGGGCGTCGTGCGCCAGCCAGACGCGGCCGAACCCGCCCGAGCCGAGCCGCCGGACCAGCCGGAACCGCGGCGCCGCCACCGTGCCGCCGGCCCCGCGAGCGGCGGGGGCGGGCCACCGGCGCAGCCGCCGGACCGGGCTCGGGGTACGGCGGGACGGACGCGACGAGCGTGGGTGTCGGCCCGCGGCGCGGGCCCACCGGCGCCTGCGGCCGCGGGTCGAGCGGCCGCGGCGCGGGCCGCTGCGACGGCACGACCGGCGGCTCGGGACGGCGCGCGGCGAACCGCTCGGCCAGCCGGTCCGCCAGCGCTGCCGCGGCGGCGCTGTGTCACCGGGGCCTGGGCAACCGGCGCCCGGCCGACCGGGGCGCGGTAGGACGGCGGCTCGTGCCGCACGGCCGGCGCCGCCGCCGTCGACCGCCGCACCGCGTCCCGCGACGGCGCCCCGACGGCCAGCACCGCGAACACCCCGAGGAACGCGCCCGCGGCCACCCCGATCCACAGCTGCCCCGCCGTGCCCGCGGGCTGCCCGGCCGTCAGGAACGCGATCGCCAGCACCGGCGCCCAGAAGAACCGGGCGGGCCAGCTCGGCCCGCGGCGCAGCGCCAGCCGCGCCTGCCCGGCCACGATCATCGCCGTGAGCACCGGGAACCCGACCAGCAGCACGAGCGCCATCACGAACCGCACGGGCGTGGCCGGGTCGAACGCGTCGCCGACGCTCGTGCCGCCGAGGTACTGGGCCTGCGGGCCGACGAAGCACAGCTCCGTGTTCAGGTCGGCGAGCTGCGCGCGGTTCAGCCCGGACACCTGGTCGGGCAGGATCGCGTTGCGGAACACCCGCCCGGTCGCCGAGAACAGCAGCAGCGGCAGCAGGCCCGCGAACAGCAGGCCGATGCTCACCAGCAGCACCGACTCGCCGGCCCCGTAACGGGAGCGACCCGCCGGCGCAGCAACGCCACGACCAGCGCCCCGGCCGCCGGGAGCAGCCCGACACCCACCCCGAGCACGGTGACGGCCCACGGCCACGGCCCCGGGCAGAGATTCGACCCCGTCGCGGCGCGCAGCTCGCGACCAGCCCGGCGACCAGCGCGGTCAGCCCCTCCACGCGGCGCTCCCCCTCCGTGACGCGGGCTGCCCGGAGGCGGGCATCCCGGGTCCCACTATGGCATCACCACGGTCAGCGCACGGTGGAGACGGCGTCCTTCGCCGCACGCAGTTGGGTCAGGTCCGCGAAGCCGCTCAGCGCCAGCGTCAGATCCAGCTCGGCGAGCACCGAACGGACCACGTGCCGTACTCCGTCCTGCCCACCGAGCGCGAGCCCGTACGCGTAGGGCCGGCCGAGCAGCACCGCGTCGGCGCCCAGCGCGAGCGCGACGGCCGCGTCCGCGCCGGTGCGGACGCCCGAGTCGAACAGCACCGCGGCCCGCCCGTCGACCGCCGCGACCACCCCCGGCAGCGCGTCGAGCGCCCCCACCGCCCGGTCGACCTGGCGGCCACCGTGGTTGGAGACCACCACGCCGTCCATCCCGGCGTCGAGCGCCCGCAGCGCGTCCTCCGGGTGCTGGACGCCCTTGAGCACGATCGGCCCGGTCCAGTGCTCGCGCAGCAGGTCCAGCCGGTCCCAGCGCAGCGCCGTGCCGGTGAACATCGGCACCCACCGCCCGACCGCCGCCATCAGGTCGTCCTCGGGCGGGCGCGCCAGCCCGGCCCGGAACGCCGGGTCCGAGAACGGGACCGCCGTGCCGACCCCGCGCAGGAACGGCAGGTAGGACCCGTCGAGGTCCTCGGGCCGCCAGCCGAGGGTCCACGTGTCGAGCGTGACGACCAGCACCTCGTAGCCGGCGGCCCGCGCCCGGCCCAGCAGGCTCGCCGTCACGGCGTCCTCGGCGGGCCAGTACAGCTGGAACCAGCGCGGCCCCGCCCCGGACGCCTCCGCGACCTCCTCGATCGTGTGCGACGACGCCGTCGACAGCACCATCGGCACCCCCAGCTCCGCGGCCGCCCGCGCCACGGCGAGCTCCCCGTCCGCGTGCAGGATCGACAGCACCCCGACCGGCGCGAGCAGCAGCGGCGCCGGCATCGCCGTGCCGAGCACCGCCGTGGACCAGTCGCGGACCGTCGTGTCCCGCAGCATCCGCGGCACCAGCCGGTACCGGTCGAACGCCGCCAGGTTCGCCCGCATCGTCGCGCCCGCCCCGGCCCCGCCCGCGACGTAGCCGAACGGCCCGTCCGCGAGCACCTCCCGGGCCGCGGCCTCCAGCCGGGTCGGGTCCGTCGGCCACTGCGGACGCTCGTCGGCGAGCCCGCGCAGGTAGATCTCCGCCGCGTACGACGAGAACGGCACGCTCATGCGCGGACCGTACCGGCGACCCAACCGCGGACGGCACCCGTTCCGTCCCTCCGGCATGAAGCACGCCCTGCCCGTCCTGCTCGCCGCCGGCGCCATCGGCCTCACCGCCTGCGCCGTCCCCACCGCCGCCCCTGGCCCGGCCCCGGCCCCCGCGGTGATCACCACCCGCGGCACCGGCATCGCGTCCGGCACCCCGGACCTGCTGACCGTCACGCTCGGCGTGCAGACCCGCGACCGCAGCGCGGCCGCCGCCCTCGACGCCAACAACACCCGCACCACCGCCCTGCTCGACGTGCTGCGCGCCGCCGGCGTCACCGGCCCCGGCCTGCAGACGACCGGCCTGACCGTCCACCCCACCTACGACCAGACCGGCAGCCGCATCGCCGGGTACGAGGTGTCCAACACCGTCACCGCCCGGCTGACCGACCTCGCCGCCGCGGGCGCCGTGCTCGACCGCGCCGCCGAGGCCGCGGGCGACGCCATCCGCGTGCAGCAGGTCGGGTTCTCCCTCGACGACGAGAGCCCCGTGCGCGCCGCCGCCCGCGCCGACGCCGTCCGCCGCGCCGTCGACCAGGCCGAACAGGTCGCCGAGGCCGCCGGGGTCACGCTCGGCCCGATCCGCGCCATCACCGAGCGGCCCGCCGAGCAGCCCGGCCCGTTCCCGCAGGCCGCCGACGCGTACGCGCGGGCCGCGGTACCCCTCGAACCCGGCACCACCGAGCTGAGCGTCGTCGTCGAGGTCGTCCACGAGATCGCGTGACCGCGTGATCGGCCGGAATGTTCCCCGGCGCACGGCGTTGGCCCGGACATGGGTCTCACCTACGGCGACGCGCCGCTCTCGGCGTCCGCACCGAAGACCGTCAACTACCGGATCGACGGGCCGGCCCACAAGCTGCTGGCCAACCCGTTCCCCCGCCGCGTCCGCGCCGAGTTCGCCGGGCGCACCGTGCTCGACACGACCGCGGGCTTCCTGCTCTACGAGACCGCGCTCCCGGCGCGGCTCTACGTGCCCGAGACCGACCTCGACGCGTCCGCGTTCGTGCCGAGCGACCACTCGACCCACTGCCCGTTCAAGGGCGACGCCACCTACCGCAGCCTCAAGGTCGGCGACCGGGTGGTCGAGAACGCGCTGTGGGCCTACCCGGACCCGACGCCGGACGCCGCCTGGCTCGCCGGCTACGCCTCCCTCTACTGGGCGGCCGCCGACACCTGGTACGACGAGGACGAGCAGGTCCGCGGCCTCACCGACCCCTACCACCGCGTCGACGTCCGCCGGTCCGGCCGGCACGTCCAGGTGCTCGCCGGGGACGTCGTCGTCGCGGAGTCGGACGCGCCCGTCGTGCTCGCCGAGACCGGGCTGCCGCTGCGCTACTACCTCACCCCCGACGACGTGAAGGTGCCGCTCACCCCCACCGCGACCAGCACGTTCTGCCCCTACAAGGGCGACGCGAGCTACTGGACGGCGCAGCTGCCCGACGGCCGCGAGCTGGCCGACGCCGTGTGGAGCTACCAGCAGCCCTACCCGGAGTCCACGGGCATCGGCGGCCGGCTGAGCCTGCTGCACGACGACCTGACGCTGGTCGTCGACGGCAAGCCGGCCTAGCCGGTCGTCCGGCTAGTCGTCCTCGTCCACGAGCAGCGCCTCCAGCGCGGGCAGCGCCGCCATCAGCGTGGCCCGCTGCCCGCGGTCGAGGCGGGCCAGCCGGCGCGCCACCAGCGCAGTCCGGTGGCTGCGCACCTCCGCGAGCCGCGCCGCGCCCTCGTCGGACAGCACGATCTGCACCCCGCGCGCGTCGTTCGGGTCGGGCGTGCGGATGACGAGGCCCTGCTCGTCGAGCGCGGCGAGCACCCGGCTCATCGTCGGCCCGTCACCGCCTCGCGCCGCGCCAGCTCCGACAGCCGCAGCGGCCCGTGCTGCTCCACCGTGGCCAGCGCGGAGAGCTGGAGCGGCGGGATCGACTCGCGGCCGTCGATGCGGATGCGCCGGTGCAGGCGGCCGACGACCAGCCGGAGCCGGGCGGCGAGCTCGGTCTGCTCGTCGGTCTGGACGTCCTCGATGCTGGTCATCTGCACATGGTGCCAGGTGGGAAGGGGGACAGGACGATCACACCTTCCGCAGCCTGATGCCGGTCACGTTGTGCGCCGGGCCCTTGCGCAGCACCAGGCTCGCCCGCCCGCGCGTCGGCTTGATGTTGCGCTCCAGGTTCGGCCCGTTGATCTCGTCCCAGATGCTCTCCGCCCGCGCGACGGCCTCCGCCTCGTTCAGCGCCGCGTACCGGCGGAAGTACGACTCGGGGTCGCGGAACGCCGTCTCCCGCAGGCGCAGGAACCGCTCCACGTACCAGCGGCGGATGTCGACCGTCGCCGCGTCCACGTACACCGAGAAGTCGATGAAGTCGCTCACCGCGAGCGCCGGGCCGCCCTCCCGGGACGGCTGCGCCGGCTGCAGCACGTTGAGCCCCTCCAGCAGCAGGATGTCCGGGCGGTGCACGGTGAACCGCTCCCCCGCCACGATGTCGTAGGTCAGGTGCGAGTACACCGGCGCGCTCACCTCGGCCCGCCCCGCCTTGACCTCGGTGACGAACCGCAGCAGCGCCCGCCGGTCGTACGACTCCGGGAAGCCCTTCCGGTTCATCAGCCCGCGCTGCAGCAGCTCCGCGTTGGGGTGCAGGAACCCGTCCGTCGTGACCAGCTCGACCCGCGGGTGCTGCGGCCAGCGCGCCAGCAGCAGCCGCAGCAGCCGGGCCGTCGTCGACTTCCCGACCGACACCGACCCGGCGATCCCGATCACGAACGGCGTGCGCACCGTCGTGTTGCCCAGGAACGTCCGGTACGCGCGGTAGAGCCGCCCGCCCTCCTGCACGTGCAGCGTCAGCAGCCGCGACAGCGGGAGGTACACCTCGCGCACCTCGGCCAGGTCCACCTCGTCACCGAGGCTGCGCACCTGGTCGAGCTCCTCGGCCGTGAGCGGCAGGGGTGTGTTCTCCCCCAGCTTGGCCCACGACTCCCGGTCGAAGTCGACGAACGGCGACGAGGCGTCCCGCGGCGCAGCGGTGCGACGGGCGTACATGACGGGTCAACCTAGATCCCCCGGGGGCGTAACCGCGCGTAGACGTGCCCCACCGCACACACCTCGCGGCCTCCGCACACACGTCCGGACGTGTGTGCCGGGTCCGGAGGTGTGTGCGGTCGTGGCCACCACCACGCGCGCCCCGAGTCGCGCTCCGCGGCACCCGTCCTAAACTTGTGGCTCCGCCTCACGAGGAGCACGCGTGCCTGCACGACCCGCCGAACCGGGTTGCAGTAGTCGGCCGGGTTCGACCCGGCGCCCCCTCCCCTGTGCCCATGTCCGCAGCGCCCATGTCCGCAGCGCCCATGCCTGCTCCCCGTCCCGCGGGGGCCCGGCGTGACCGTCGTCTGGCCGGTGCTCGGCCTGCTCGCCGTCGCGGCGCTGACGCTCGGCACCGCCATCTCGGTCGCCTCCGAGTTCGCGCTCACGGCGCTCGAACGCAGCCAGGTGGACGCGCACGCCGCCGAAGCCGGCGACATGCGCGCCCGCGCCGTCCAACGGGCCCACCGCACCCTGTCCTTCCAGCTCTCCGGCAGCCAGCTCGGCATCACCGCCACCACGCTGGCCACCGGCTACATCGCCGACGCCCGCGATCGCGTCGCTGTTCCGGCCGGGCCTGCTCGCCATGGGCCTGCCCGACGGCGTCGCCGCCACCACCGCCACCGTGCTGTCGCTGCTGCTGGCCACGGCACTGTCGATGGTGTTCGGCGAGCTGGTGCCGAAGAACCTCGCGATCGCCGACCCGCTGCGCACGGCCCGCGCGGTCGTGTGGCTGCAGAGCGGGTTCGCGCACGCGTTCCGCTGGCTCATCACCGGCCTCAACGGCACCGCCAACGCGATCGTGCGCCGGCTCGGCGTCGAGCCCGCCGAGGAGCTGCGGTCGGCCCGCTCCCCCGGCGAGCTCAGCTCGCTGGTGCGGGCCAGCGCCCAGCGCGGCACCCTCGACGCCGGCACGGCCACGCTGCTCGACCGGTCCCTGCGCTTCACCGACCGGGTCGCGGAGGACCTCATGACCCCGCGCGTCCGGGTCCGGTCGCTCGACGCCGGCGACACCGTCGCGACCTCGTCGCGCTGGCCCGCCGCACCGGCTTCTCCCGCTTCCCCGTGCACGACAGCGACCCCGACGCCGTGCTCGGCGTGGTGCACGTCAAACAGGCGTTCGGGGTGGCCCCGGCGGACCGGCCCCGCGCGGCGGTCCGCGACCTCGTCCAGCGCGTCCCGACCGTGCCCGACTCCCTCGACGGCGACGAGCTGCTCACCCGCCTGCGCAGCTCCGGTCTGCAGCTCGCCGTCGTCGTCGACGAGTACGGCGGCGTCGCCGGCATCGTCACGCTGGAGGACCTGGTCGAGGAGATCGTCGGCGACGTCCGCGACGAGCACGACCGCTCCGAGCAGGCGCAGGTGCAGCCCCTCGGCCGCGGCAGCTGGCTCGTCTCCGGGCTGCTGCGCGACGACGAGATCGCCGACGCCACCGGATTCGCGGTGCCGCCGGGCGAGCACGAGACGCTCGCCGGGTTCGTGATCGTGCGCCTGGGCCACATCCCGGACGTCGGGGAGGAGCTCACCGTCGACGGCTGGCAGATCACCGTCGCGCGGAAGGAACGCAACCGCATCGCGGAGCTGCGCCTCGCCCACACCGGCCCCGAGCCGGAGGCCGGCCGTGGGTAACGACCTGCTCGCACTGCTCGCCGCGGTCGCCCTGCTCGGCGCCAACGCGTTCTTCGTCGGCGCCGAGTTCGCGCTGATCTCGGCCCGCCGCGACCGGCTGGAGGCGATGGCCGCCTCCGGCACCGCCGGCGCCCGCACGGTGCTGCGGGCCGGCACCGACCTCTCCCGGATGCTCGCGGCCTCGCAGCTCGGCATCACGATCTGCTCGCTGTTGCTCGGCCGGCTCGGCGAGCCCGCGGTCGCGCACCTGATCGAAGGCCCGCTGGCGTGGGCCGGGCTGCCCGAGGCGGTGCTGCACCCGCTGGCGTTCGCGGTCTCGCTCGCCATCGTCGTGGTCGCACACATCCTGCTCGGCGAGATGGTCCCGAAGAACATCGCGATCGCCGGCCCCGAACGCACCGCGCTGTGGCTCGTGCCGCCGTTCCTGGTGTTCACGACGGTCGCGCGGCCGCTGGTCAACCTGTTCAACCTCATGGCCAACGGCGTGCTGCGGGTACTGCGGGTGGA
This sequence comes from Pseudonocardia sp. CNS-139, assembly GCA_001942415.1. Lineage (GTDB taxonomy): Bacteria > Actinomycetota > Actinomycetes > Mycobacteriales > Pseudonocardiaceae > Pseudonocardia. The sequence continues at coordinate 23,024 of MKJX01000182.1, read as the reverse complement.
GCCGCGCGACGAGCTGGAGTCCGCGTTCACGTCCGGCGAGCTGGCCGACCTCATCGCCGAGTCCCGCCGCGAGGGCCTGCTCGACGACAGCGAGTCCAGCCGGCTCACCCGGGCGCTCCGGTCGGCCGAGGCGGCGCTCTCGGACGTACTGGTGCCGACCGGCGAGCTGGTCACGCTGCCCGCCACGCCGACGGTCGGGGACGTCGCGAAGGCCGTCGCGGGCAGCGGGTTCTCCCGGTTCCCGGTGCTCGGCCCGGACGGCGGCCTCAGCGGCTACCTGCACGTCAAGGACGTGCTCGACCTCGTCGACGATCCCGACGCCGCGGTGCCGCCCGACCGGGTCCGCGGGCTGCCGGAGGTGCCCGCCTCGTTCCGGCTGGACGAGGCGCTCGCCGTGCTGCGCCGCGCTCGCGCCCACCTCGGCCGGGCCGTCGCGTCCGCGGCGAGACGCTCGGGGTGGTCGCGCTGGAGGACCTGGTGGAGCACTACCTGGGCGAGGTCAGGGACGCGACGCACGCCCGCGAGCAGGGCCGGGGGTAGCGTCGGGCGGGTGTCCGGGCCGCTCGTGCTGTCCCCGCCCGCCTGGCGGGAGCGGGCGGCGGCGCACCGCGCCCGCGTCGAGCGGTGGACCGGGCCGCACCGCGACCGGCGCCGCCGCGGCGAGCCGCACCCGGTGCTCGACTTCCTCTTCACCTACTACTCGCTGCGCCCCGCCCGGCTGGAGCAGTGGCACCCCGGCCCCGACGTGCTCCTCCTCGGCGGCGACGAGTACCTCGGCCAGCCGGGTACGTCCGCGACGGCGACGGCGTGCGGCTCGACCCCGGCGGGCTGCCCGGCCGGTTCCCGGACACCGTGCGGTTCGTGCGCGACCTCCTCGTCGCCACGGCGTCCCGCCCGCCGCGGCTGGGCTGCTTCGGGCTGCACGAGTGGGCGATGGTGTACCGCAGCGACACTCCGCGGCACGGGCAGCTGCCGCTGCGGCTCGGCGCCGCCGGCACGGACGCCGTGGTCGAGTCGCTGCCCGTGCACTGCACGCACCACGACGCGTTCCGCTTCTTCACCGCCGCCGCCCGCCCGCTGAACGCGCTGCAGCCGCAGCGGTCCGAGCAGGTCGCCCACGAGCAGCCCGGCTGTCTGCACGCGACCATGGACATCTACAAGTGGGCCTACAAGCTCTCCCCCGCCACCCCGTCCGACCTGCTCGCCGACAGCTTCGCGCTCGCCGCCGACGTCCGCGAGCTGGACATGCGCGCGAGCCCGTACGACCTCACCGCCCTCGGCCGTCCCCCGGTGCGCATCGAGACGCCGGCCGGACGGGCCGAGTACGCGCGCGCCCAGGCCGGGTTCGCCCGCCGGGCCGCCCCGCTGCGGTCCCGGCTCGTCGCCCTCTGCGAGCGCCTCACCGCAGGCTGACCCGGTCACGTCCGGCTGCTCCGTCGTGGCCGGCTCTGGTGGTCAATCTTTGATCGACCATCCGTAGGCGTCAATGTTTCATTGACACATGAGCGAGAGGGGCATGACGGCCGTCACACCGCATGATCAAGCTGTATCAGACCGGCCGGCCTCGACGTCCTCCACCGTGGGCGGGTGAGCTGGAGGGGGTTCACCCGCCCTGCACCCGACGTCGCAGCCCCCGAGGCGTCCTCGCAGCGTGTCGACGGGCTGCGAGGACGCGCCGCGGGCTGCGAGGTCAGGTGTAGGACTCCACCGGGGGGCAGCTGCAGACGAGGTTGCGGTCGCCGTGGGCGCGTCGATCCGGCGCACCGGCGGCCACACCTTGCGGTCGTGCACACCCGGCACGCCGCCCGCCGGGTACGCGGCCAGCTCGCGCGGGTACGGGTGGTCCCACTTGTCCATCACCGACGCGGCCGTGTGCGGGGCGCCGCGCAGCGGGTTGTCCGTGACGGGCCACTCCCCCGCCGCGACCCGGTCGATCTCGCCGCGGATGCCGATCATGGCGTCGACGAACCGGTCGATCTCGGCGAGGTCCTCGCTCTCCGTCGGCTCCACCATCAGCGTGCCGCCCACCGGGAACGACATGGTCGGGGCGTGGATGCCGTAGTCGGCCAGCCGCTTCGCGACGTCGTCGACGGTGACGCCGGTGTCCTTCGTGATCCCCCGCAGGTCGAGGATGCACTCGTGGGCCACCCGCCCGCCTTCGCCCGCGTAGAGCACCGGGTAGTGGTCGCGCAGCCGGGTGGCGACGTAGTTCGCCGCCGCGATCGCCGTGAGCGTCGCGCGCCGCAGCCCCGCCGGGCCCATCAGCCGCAGGTACGCCCACGGGATCGGCAACACGCCGGGGCTCCCGTGCGGCGCCGCCGAGACCGCCCCGACCGCCCCGCGGTCCGGCAGGAACGGCGCCAGGTGCGCCGCCACGGCCACCGGCCCGACGCCCGGACCGCCCCCGCCGTGCGGGATGCAGAACGTCTTGTGCAGGTTCAGGTGGCTCACGTCGCCGCCGAACGCGCCCGGCCGCGCGAGCCCGACCAGCGCGTTCAGGTTCGCGCCGTCCACGTACACCTGCCCGCCCGCGGCGTGCACCGCGTCGCACACCTCGCGCACGCGGGCCTCGTACACCCCGTGCGTGGACGGGTAGGTGATCATCAGCGCGGCCAGCGCGGCGCGGTGCTCGGCGATCTTCGCGTGCAGGTCGTCGAGGTCGACGTCGCCGGTCGGCGAGGTGGCCACCACCACCACGCGCATCCCGGCCATCAGGCCGACGCCGCGTTGGTGCCGTGCGCGCTCGCCGGGATCAGGCAGACGTCGCGGTGCCCCTCGCCGCGGCTGCGGTGGTAGGCGGCGATGGCGAGCAGCCCGGCGAACTCGCCCTGGCTGCCGGCGTTGGGCTGCAGCGACACCGCCGCGTAGCCGGTGAGCTCGGCGAGCCAGCGCTCCAGGTCGGTGATCATCGCGAGCGTGCCGGCGGCGTCCGCCGCGGGGGCGAACGGGTGCAGGTCGGCCAGCTCCGGCCAGGTGATCGGCTCCATCTCGACGGCCGCGTTGAGCTTCATCGTGCAGGAGCCCAGCGGGATCATCGTGCGGTCCAGCGCCAGGTCGGCGTCGGCCAGCCGGCGCAGCCACCGCATCAGCGACGTCTCCGAGCGGTGCTCGTGGAACACGGGGTGCGTCAGGTAGTCCGACGTGCGTGCGAGCGCCGCCGGCAGCGCGTCGGCGGTACCGGCGTCGAGCGCCGCGGTGTCCGCGCCGACGCCGAACGCCGTCCACACCGCCTCGACGTGCGCGACGGTGGTGACCTCGGAACACGCGACGCCGACCGTGTCGGCGTCCACGAGCCGCAGCGCGATCCCGGCCGCGTGCGCCGCGTCCACCACGGCGCCCGCCCGGCCCGGCACCCGGGCCTGCACGGTGTCGAAGAACTCCGCGTGCACCACGTCGACGCCGCCGGCCCGCAGGCCCGCGGCCAGCACCGCGGCCATCCGGTGCGCCCGCTGCGCGATCCGGCGCAGCCCGTCGGGGCCGTGGTGCACGGCGTAACACGCCGCGACCACGGCGAGCAGCACCTGCGCCGTGCAGATGTTGCTGGTGGCCTTCTCCCGGCGGATGTGCTGCTCACGGGTCTGCAGCGCGAGCCGCAGCGCCGGGTTGCCGTCCGCGTCGCGGGAGAGCCCGACGAGCCGGCCCGGGAGCTGGCGCGCGTGCTGCTCCCGGACCGACAGGTACGCGGCGTGCGGCCCGCCGAAGCCGAGCGGCACGCCGAACCGCTGCGTGGTGCCGACGGCCGCGTCGGCGCCCAGCTCGCCGGGCGGGGTGAGCAGGGTGAGCGCGAGCAGGTCGGCGGCGACGGCGACGAGCCCCCCGCGCGCGTGCGCCTCCTCGACCAGCCCCCTCGGGTCGGCCACCGCGCCGGACGCGCCCGGGTACGACAGCAGCAGCCCGAACAGCTCGCCCTCCGGAAGCCCGGCCGACAGGTCCGCGACGACCAGCTCGATGCCGAGCGGGGCGGCCCGGGTGGCGAGCACCTCGACCGTGCGCGGCAGCGTGTCGGCGTCCACGACGAACCGCGCGGAGCGCGAACGCCCGGCCCGGCGCAGCAGCGTCATCGCCTCGGCCGCGGCGGTGGCCTCGTCGAGCAGCGACGCGCCGGCCACCGGCAGCCCGGTGAGATCCGCGACCATCGTCTGGAACGTGAGCAGCGCCTCCAGCCGACCCTGGCTGATCTCCGGCTGGTACGGCGTGTAGGCCGTGTACCAGGCCGGGTTCTCCAGCACGTTGCGCCGGATCACCGGCGGGGTGACCGTGCCGGAGTAGCCGAGCCCGATCATCGGCACGGTCACGGTGTTGCGCGCCGCGAGCGCCCGCAGCTCCGCCGTCACCTCCGCCTCGGAGCCGCCGGCGGCAGCGTGGTCGCCACCGCGCCGCGGTCCCGGATGCTCTCGGGCACCGCCGTGTCGGCGAGCTCGTCGAGCGAGGTCACCCCGATGGCGGCGAGCATCCGTTCCAGCTCCGCGGGCGCGGGCCGATGTGCCGGTCGGCGAACGGCGCGCCGGCTTCGAGGTCGAGGAGTGTGGGGCGATCGGTCACGAGGGCCTCCGATGGGCAGGCGGGCGCTGCCCTCCCCCTCTGTCTCCGCCCGGCACCGCGCCTGAGAGATTCACCGCGGCGCGAGCTGCGGCTTTCCCCGTCGGCGGACGGGCAGGCCCGTCGCTTTCCAGAGGCGTCTCACCCGGGCGGTCCTGGGGCCTGAGAGGTTCCGGGGAGGATTTGCTCCTTCGCGCCCGGCCCGTCGTCAGCAGCGGCGACGGGCGGGACTCTCCCGCGCGGGTTCGGCGACTACGCGGCGATGCTACCGCTCGCGGACCGCCTGGTGGTGCAGCTCAGCTGATGGCGCGGCGCGCGCGGCGGCGGGACAGCTCGTCCTCCGGCGCGTCGTCGACGCTGCCGCCGTCGGCCCGCTCGACCGGGAAGTCCTTGATCGAGCCGCTGATCTCCTTCATCGCGCCCCCGACGGCGATGCCGAAGACGCCCTGGCCGCCGCGCAGCAGGTCGACGACCTCCTCGGGCGACGCGCACTCGTACACGGTGGTGCCGTCGCTGAACAGCGTGATGCCGGCGAGGTCGCGGATGCCGCGGCGGCGCAGGTGCTCGACGGCGACGCGGATGTTCTGCAGCGACACCCCGGCGTCCAGCAGCCGCTTGACGACCTTGAGGACCAGCACGTCCTTGAACGAGTAGAGCCGCTGCGAGCCGGAGCCGGCCGCCCCGCGGATCGAGGGGACGACGAGGCCGGTGCGGGCCCAGTAGTCGAGCTGGCGGTAGGTGATCCCCACGACCTGGCAGGCGGTGGGGCCGCGGAACCCGACCAGCTGGTCGGGCAGCCCGTCGAGCCCCGAGCCCAGCAGGGGGTCCGGGAAGAGCTCGCCCTGCTCGGGCGCACCGGACGGTGGCTGCTGCTCCACCGATCTCCTTCCGCCGGAGCCTGGGCACCGAGGCGTCGGGAGGACGTCCGGGCCGAGGGGCTGTCGGTCACCGACGATATGAGGGCATACACGGCGGGTCAACGCGGCGCGCCGCCCGCCGGCCCCCTACGGCTGCGCGCCGCGGAAGTCCTCGGGCGAGATGGAGTCGAGGAACTCGCGGAACTTCTCGACCTCGTCCTCCTGCTCGTCCGGGATGATCAGCCCGGCCTCGGTGAGGACGCTCTCCTCGGCATGGATCGGCACGCCGATCCGCAGCGCGAGCGCCACGGAGTCGCTGGGCCGGGCCGACACCTTCACGCCGCCGTCGAAGATCAGCTCGGCGTAGAAGGTGCCTTCCTGCAGATCGGTGATGCGCACCTGCTCGAGTCGCCGCCCCAGCGCGGTGATCACGTCCTTCAGCAGGTCGTGTGTGAGCGGTCGGGCCGGCTTCACCCCCTGCTGCTCCAGGGCGATCGCGGTGGCCTCCACCGAGCCGATCCAGATCGGCAGGTACCGGTCGCCGCTCGTCTCCCGCAGCAGGAGGATCGGCTGGTTCGCGGGCAGTTCCACCCGTACGCCCACGACTCGCATCTCACTCATGGGCTGTGCCTCCTCCTGACGGTCCTGCGCTCCCGACGCTACACGGCGCGTCCGCCCGGCGCGCGCCTCCGGACGGGCGGCGCGCCGCCGGCGGTCAGCCGCGTGCGCCGGGTTCCCGGGGACCGGTCAGGAAGACCAGGCGGAACTTCCCGATCTGCACCTCGTCGCCGTTGGCGAGCACCGCGGTGTCGACCGGCTCACGGTTCACGTAGGTGCCGTTCAGGCTGCCGACGTCGACGACGACGAACTCACCGGCGTCGCTGCGGAACTCCGCGTGCCGCCGCGAGACCGTGACGTCGTCCAGGAAGATGTCGCTGTCCGGGTGGCGCCCCGCGCTCGTGGACGGCCGGTCCAGCAGGAAGCGGGAGCCCGCGTTGGGACCGCGCCGCACCACCAGCAGCGCGGAGCCGGCGGGCAGCGCGTCGACGCCCGAGACCCCCTGCTCCTGGGGCGCGGGTTCGACCTCGGAGAAGTCCGCGCGGAAGACCGAGGTGGTCTCCGGGGAGCGCTCCGGCGGCACGCCGGGCCCGTCGTTCGTGGTCACCTCGGTGTCTCCTCCTGCATGGTCCTTGCACGTACTGCCTTGCGTAGTGCCTGCGTGGTACTGCTCTGCCTGTCCGGATGCGCCCGGCGCGCGCCGCCCGGGCCGGTTGCGCTGCGTGGTGCCCGCCAACCTACCGCGGGCCGTCAGCCGCCGGTCAGCTCCTGGTAGGCCGCCGCGTCGAGCAGGCCGCCCGGCAGGCCGCCGCCGTCGGCGAGGCGGACGTCGAACATCCAGCCCTGCCCGTACGGCCCGGAGTTGACCAGCTCGGGGGCCGCCTCCAGCTCGTCGTTGACGGCCGCCACGACGCCGGTGACGGGCGCGAAGATGTCCGAGACCGACTTCGTCGACTCGACCTCGCCGACCGCGGCGCCCGCGGTGACGGCCTCGCCCACGGCGGGGAGCTGCACGAAGACGACGTCGCCGAGCTGGGACTGGGCGTGGTCGGTGATGCCGATGCGGACCACCCCGTCCCCCAGGTCGCGCACCCACTCGTGGGCGTCGGTGTAGCTGAGGTCGCCGGGAATCACGGACCGAGCCTAGTGGGGCGGATCAGCGGGGCTCCCGCGACCCGCGGCACGCAGGGCGGACACGAACTGGGCGAGGTAGAGCGCCCCCGTGTAGAGGTAGAGCGCCGTGCCCCAGACCGCGAAGGCGTACGCGAACGGGCGGGCGAGGTCGGCGAACCAGCCGGTGCCGTCGGCCGCCAGCAGCAGCGGGAACGCGTAGAGCAGCAGGAACGTGGCGGCCTTGCCGAGGTACATCACCTCGTAGGGGCCGTAGCCGCGGCTCCGCAGCACGGGCAGGCTCGCGGCGAGCACGAGGTCGCGGGCCACCAGCGCCGCGACCGCCCACCACGGCACGACGTCGCGCACGCCCAGCGCGACGAGCGCGGCGAGGATGTAGAGCCGGTCGACGGCCGGGTCGAGCAGGGCGCCGAGCCGGCTGCTCTGCCCCAGCAGCCGGGCGAGCTTGCCGTCCAGCCAGTCGGTGAGGCCGCCCACGGCGAGCACGAGGATCGCCCACCCGTCCGCCCGCGGGACGAGCAGCAGGTACAGGAAGAGCGGCACCCCGGCCAGCCGCAGCACGCTCAGCAGGTTCGGGACGGTCAGTACCCGGTCGCGACCGGTCGCCGTCTCCGTCACGGCCCGAGCCTACTGGCGCCCGGCCGGGCCGGGACGCGGGTGCGCCGCGCCGGACCGGGGGGGCACGATCGGGGCATGGACGCATCCGCGCTCAAGGCGCTGCAGGCCCCCCTCAAGGACAGGTACCGCCGGGACCCGGACGCCGCGCTGGTCACGCTGCGGGCCGACGGCGACCTGGACGGCACCGGCGTCGCCTGCCGGGTGCGGACCGCGTCGGCGCTCGCGGAGGCCGGGCTGCACCCGGCCACCGGCGGCGACGGCTCGCAGCTCTGCTCCGGCGACATGCTGCTGGAGGCGCTCGTCGCGTGCGCCGGGGTGACGCTGCGCGCGGTCGCCACGAACATGGACCTCGCCGTGGGCGGCACGGTGCACGCCGAGGGCGACCTCGACTTCCGCGGCACGCTCGGCGTCGACCGGGACGCGCCGGTCGGGTTCCGCGAGATCCGGCTGACGTTCGACCTCGACACGCCGGCGGGCCCGGACCAGATCGCGACGCTCATGAAGCTCACCGAGCGCTACTGCGTCGTGCTGCAGACGCTCGTGCGCACCCCGGAGACGACGGTCGCGGTGCGCACCGGGGCGGGCGCGTGAAGGGCGCGCACGCCCTCGTCCGCTCGCTCGTCGACGGCGGCGTCGAGGTCTGCTTCGCCAACCCGGGCACGTCCGAGATGCACTTCGTGGCCGCCCTCGACGGGACTCCCGAGCTGCGCGCGGTGCTGACGCTCTTCGAGGGCGTCGCGACCGGGCCGGCCGACGGCTACGCGCGGATGGCCGGGCGCGGCCGCGACGCTGCTGCACCTCGGGCCGGGCCTGGGCAACGGGGTGGCCAACCTGCACAACGCGCGCCGGGCCGGGGTGCCGCTGGTCACGTCGTCGGCGACCACGCGACCCACCACACGAAGTACGACGCGCCGCTGGAGTCGGACATCGCGGCGATCGCGGGCGCGGTGTCGGGCTGGCAGCGGCGCAGCACGAGCGCGGCGGACGTCGGGCCGGACGCGGCGGACGCCGTCGCCGCGGCGCGGGCCGGGCGACACGTCGCGACGCTCGTCCTGCCCGCCGACGTGAGCTGGGACGACGGCGCCGAGCCGGCCGCCGCTCCCCGGACCCGCGCCGCCCGTCCCGGAGGCGGACGCGGTCGCCGCCGCGGCCGCCGCTCTGACCTCGGGCGAGCCGGCCGTGCTCCTCGTCGGCGGCGACGCGCTGCTGGCCGGCGGGCTCGCCGCGGCCGGGCGGATCGCGGCCGCCACCGGGGCGCGCCTGTTCGCCGAGACCTTCCCGACCCGGCTGGAGCGCGGCGCCGGCGTCACCCCCGTCGAGCGGCTCGCCTACCTGACGGACATGGCGGTGCAGCAGCTCGACGGCGCCCGGCACCTGGTGCTCGCCGGGGCGCGCTCGCCCGTCGGGTTCTTCGCCTACCCGGACAAGCCGTCGGACCTTGTGCCGGAGGGCTGCGCGGTGCACCCGCTCGCCGCCCGCACCGGCGCCGCGGCGGCGCTCGAGGAGCTGGCCGCGCTGGTCGCGCCGGACACCGCGCCCGTGCTCGCCCCGCTCGCCCGGCCCGCGCTGCCGTCCGGGCCGCTCACCGTCCAGGGTGTGGCGGAGGTGGTCGGCGCGCTGCTGCCGGAGGGCGCGATCGTCGTCGACGAGTCCGTGACGTCGGGTTTCCTGCTGCCGCCTCCCACCGCGGGCGCACCCCGCCACGACTGGCTGACCGTCACCGGCGGCGCGATCGGCTGGGGCCTGCCCGCCGCCACCGGGGCGGCCGTGGCGTGCCCGGACCGGCCCGTCTGGTGCCTGGAGGCCGACGGCAGCGCGATGTACACGATCTCCGCGCTGTGGACGCAGGCCCGTGAGGGCCTCGACGTCACCACGATCGTCTTCGACAACAGCGCCTACGCGATCCTGCGGCTGGAGCTGCAGCAGGTCGGCGCGGCGGGGTTCGTCCAGGGGGACGGCGCGCGGGCCCGCGCGCTGCTCGACCTCGGCCGCCCCGAGATCGACTTCGTCGCGCTGGCGAACGGGATGGGGGTGCCCGCCGTCCGGGTGACGACCGCCGAGGAGCTCGCCGCGGCGCTGCGCCGGGCCGCGGCCGAGCCGGGTCCGTTCCTCGTGGACGCGGTGGTGCCGTCGCTGGTGCCGTGACACCGGGCCGGGTCCCACACAGATGACGTCCCACACAGATGCTGTGCCGTCCGCCCGCTCGCCGGTACTGCTCGGCTCGCGTCGACGAGTCATGACACGCGCTCCGGCCCGCTCGTTGCGCCGGACGGGCCCGTTCGGCGCGGCGGCCGGTCGGTTCGCCGCCACTGCCCCGTCCGGACTGCGTTCCACCCGGCCGACCGACGTACGGTGCTTCTCATGTGACGCTGCGTCGCGCACAGCGCGATCAGCACGTCCGCTCAGCCGGGCCCTCCCGGCACCCTCCTGCCGAGCCGCTGGAAACGTGATGACGAGAACGGTCGAGGATCTGCGGTCCGTCGGCCACGCGTGCGCGATACCGGTGAGCGACGAGCAGCTCTGGGAGATGACGTCGGAGTTCGTCGCCGCCGGGCTCAGCCGCGGCGAGCAGGTCGTCTACTTCGACGACGGCACCTCCGCACACGTGCTGGAGCGGCTGCGCGACGACGCCGTGGCCGTCCGGCCCGCCATCGAGGACGGCAGCCTCGCGATCGTCCCGCCGGACGCCACGCGCACCGCGCTGCGCAGCCCGCTGCCGGCCGTCGCCGAGATCGTGTCGGCCACCGTCGACGGCGCCGTCGCGCAGGGCTACGCAGGTGTGCGGCTCACGGGACAGTTCAACTACGCGCTCCAGCGCGCGGGCGGGGTCTCGCTCGCCGAGTACGACACGGTCTTCGACGACGTGAGCCGCGAGCGCCCGGTGCGCGTCCTGTGCCTCTACGACCGGCGCCGCTTCCCCGAGGGCGCGATCGACGAGATGCGCGCCCGCCACCACACCGAGCTGGTGGTCCCCGCGATCTACGACGACGGCCTGCTGCGGATCACCGGGGTCGGCCCGGGCGCCGCGCGGGTGGCCGGCGAGGTGGACCACAGCAACCGCCCGCGCATCCGGCGGCTGCTGGAGTCGGCGCTGGACGACGCGCTGCGCTCGCACGCCGCGCCCACCGACATCACGCTCGACCTGGCCTCGCTGCGGTTCCTCGACGTCGCCGGCGCGATCAGCCTGGTGCACGCCGCCGAGGAGTTCCCCAGCTCGCACCGGCTGGTGCTCACCGGCGTCCGGCCGCGGGTGATGCGGGTGCTCGACCGCTGCGGCGCCCCGTTCGCCGCCCAGCTCGTCGTGCGGTCGCGCGACGACGCCGACCCGGCGGGCGGCCCGGCGTGAGGATCGAGACCACCCGCTCGGCCGCGTCCGTCCGGCTCCAGCACTGCGCCGCCTTCGCCGGCTCCCCCGCCGAGCTGCTCGGCCAGCTCGTCATGCTGGCCGATCGGGCGCTCGCGCCGGCGAGACCGTCGCGCTCGCCCTGCACCCGGCCACCGAGCAGGCGCTGGTCGAGCGGCTCGGCGGCACCCGCGGGCTGGCCCGGCTGCACCACCCGGAGTCGGCCGAGAACGCGTGCGGGCAGACGGTCGCCACCCGCCGGGCACTGGAGCTGCGGGAGATCACCGCCACCACCGGCCGGCCCGTCACCGTGCTCGCCGAGCACATCAGCCGGCTCGACGGCGTCGACGGGCGCTACTGGACCGAGCTGGACGCCGCGGTCAACCTCGCGTTCGCCGACCTCCCCGTCCGGGTGACCTGCTTCTACCCGGAGCTGCCGCTGCACCTGGAGATCCTCGACGGCGCCCGGCGCAACCACCCGTTCGTGCTGCGGAACGGGCAGCTGCGCCCCAACTCGGAGCACATCGGGCCCCGCGAGGTGCTCTCCACCCGCCCGGCCCCGGCGCCGGTGCTGCTCGGCCCGCCGGACGTGCGGCTGGACTTCTCCGCGTGGCAGCTGCACGAGGTGCGCCGGGCCGTCGAGGCGGCGCTGCGGCCGGCCGACTACGGCCACGAGCGGGCCGAGGACATCGTGCTCGCGGTGAACGAGGTCGCCACCAACGCCGTCGAGCACGGCACCCCCGAGGCCCGGCTGTCGCTGTGGACCGGCCCCGACGGGCTCACCTGCGAGATCGACGACGGCGGCACGCTCCGCGACCCGCTGCCCGGCCTGCAGGCCCCGCATCCGGCCGAGGCGCGCGGGCGCGGCGTGTGGATCGCGCGGCAGGTCTGCGACTCGCTGCACGTGTGGGCCGACGGCCGCGGCACCCATGTCCGGATGCGGGCCACCCCGTGAGTACGATCGACATCGTCCGGATCGTCACCCGACGGCCGCTCAACAGCCAGAAGTGTGATGAACAGGCCCCTTGGCAACCCCGTCGCTCGGGAGAAGACTCTTCGGCGGACTCGAGCGCCATGGGGGCTGCGGACGGGTCACTGCGAGCATCACATCCGAGCACGACCGAATATGTGGGACAACCATGTCTGACGATCAGCGACGATCTCGCACGGCGCAGGCTCGCGCCCGGCACCGCGTCTCGGTGCTCGGCTCCTTCACCCTCACCGCCGACGGGTACACCGTTCCGCTGGGGGTCGACTCGCGCCGGCTCGTCGCCTACCTCGCCATCCACCCGCGACCGCAGGACCGCGTCGCGCTGGCCGCGGACCTCTGGCCCGGCGTAGCGCCCGCCGCGGCCGCGCGCGTGCTCACCGAGGCCGTCGCCGCGGTCGGCGTACCCGGCCTGTTCCTCGCCGACGAGGACGAGGCCGGCGGCCACCTGGCGCTCGCCGCGCACGTCGAGGTCGACCTCGCCGACGCGCTCGGGCTGGTCCGCGGCCTGCCGGAGATCCCGGTGACCGACACCCCGGACATCGCCCTGCTCGGCGCCGACATCCTCCCCGGCTGGACCGCCACCTGGATCGCCGTGGAGCGCGAGCGCTTCCGCCAGCTGCGGCTGCACGCCCTGGAGGAGCGCAGCCTGCGGCTCACCGCGGCCGGGCGCTACGCCGCCGCCGTCGCGATGGCGCAGACGGCCGTGCGGGCCGCGCCGAGCAGGGAGAGCGCCCGGCGCACCCTCATCGAGGCGCACCTCGCCGAGGGCAACATCGCCGCCGCCGTCGCCGCGTACGACGACTACGAGGATCTGCTGCGCTCCAGCGTCGGCCCGGCCTCCAACGGCCTGGAGGCGCTGTTCCCGCCGTCCCCGGTGTGGCCGGTGATGCGCGTCCGCCGCCCGATGCCGCGGTCGGCCGTGCAGCTGCCCGGCCTGCGGGCCGCGCGTGGCGCCTACGGCGGCCGCCGGCTCGTCGCGGGCGGCGCCAACCCCGGCAGCGCGCGCTAGCAGGAGACGTTCCTCCCCGAGGCCCGGCCGACGTTCGGCCGGGCCTTCGTCGTGTACGGGGCCGCGGCCCGGGTATCTGGCGACCATGCCCGGAAAGGACGAACTCCCCAGCACGGTCGCCCGCTCCGACGCCAAGGCGGTGCGCACCTGGATCAGGACGTACGACTCCGCGATGGCGACCTACGACGACGGCACCCGCGCCCGCCGCGCCGCGTACGACACCCTCAAGCGCACGTACGACAAGGTCGGCGACCACTGGGAGCCCAAGCGCGCCCCGGCCCGTCCGGCGGGGCGGCGAAGGGAGGCGTGGACGCCGGCGCGTCCAAGGAGGACCTGCTCGACGTCGCGCGCCGGCTCGACATCCGCGGCCGCTCGACGATGCGCAAGGACGAGCTGGTGAAGGCCATCCGCAAGGCGGGCACCCGGGCGACGGCCAGGGCCCGCGGCTGACCCGCGGCCGTCAGCCCATCGCACGCAGCCCCGGCAGCACGTCCTCGGCGAACTGGGTGAGAAAACGCTCCTGGTCGTGCCCCGGCCCGTGCAGCACCAGGTGGTTGAGCCCGGCGTCCACGTACGGCTTGATCTGCGCGAGCGCGGTGTCCGGGTCGGAGGCCACGATCCAGCGCTTCGCGACCTGCTCGATCGGCAGCTCGTCGGCCAGCCGCTCCATCTCGACCGCCGACCCGACCGAGTGCTTCTGCTCCGCCGAGAGCGACAGCGGCGCCCAGAACCGGGTGTTCTCCAGCGCCTTCTCCGGGTCGCGGTCGTAGGAGATCTTGATCTCGATCATCCGGTCGACGCCCGCCGGGTCGCGCTCCGCGGCCGCCGCGCCCTCCTCGACCGCCGGCACCAGCTTCTCGGTGTACAGCTCCATGCCCTTGCCCGACGTGCAGATGAACCCGTCGCCCGACCGGCCCGCGTACTTCGCGACGACCGGCCCGCCCGCGGCGATGTACACCGGCACCGGGTCCTTCGGCCGGTCGTAGATCGTCGCCCCGACCGTCGTGTAGTACTCGCCCTCGAACGACACCTCGTCCTCGGTCCACAGCGCCCGCATCAGCCGCACCGCCTCGCGCAGCCGCGCGAACCGCTCCTTGAACTCCGGCCACTCCCGCCCGGACACCGCGATCTCGTTCAGCGCCTCGCCGGTGCCCAGCCCGAGCATCACCCGCCCGGGGTAGAGCAGCCCCAGCGTCGCGAACGTCTGCGCCAGCACCGCCGGGTTGTAGCGGAACGTCGGCGTGAGGACCGACGTGCCGATCATCACCCGGGAGGTCCGCTCGCCCACCGCCGGCAGCCACGCCAGCGCGAACGGGCGTGCCCGCCCTCGTGCCGCCACGGCAGGAAGTGGTCCGACACCACCACGCTGTCCAGGCCGACCTCCTCGGCCCGCACGGCGTACTCCACCAGGTCGCGCGGCCCGAACTGCTCCGCCGACGCCTTGTAACCGACCCGCAACGCCACGTCCTGGTCCTCTCCACGGTGATCCTGCCGGCCCCCAGCCTGCCACTCCGGCCCCGGGTCGCTCGTGCGTCGCGTTTCACGCCCCGGAACTCGCATGCCCTTCCCGGGTCGACGACTTACCGTGGGTCAAGCCATGACCGAGCCGTCGAGCGGGCCACCGCCCGCAGAACCTCCTTCCGGCAGCCACCCCGACCAGCCCGACCGGGCCACCCTGGGTTCGCTGCGCCGCCTCGCCCCTACCTGCGGCCCTACCGGTGGCCGTTGATCGGGGGCGGGCTCGCCGCGCTCCTGGGCACCCTGGCCGGGCTGGTCGTGCCGCTGATCACCCGCTCGATCGTGGACGGCCCGATCGCGCGCGGCGAGCTGGACGCGCTGCCCTGGCTGGTGCTCGGGGTGCTGGCGTTCGGCACGCTGGAGGCCGGGCTGATGTTCCTTCGCCGCTACCTGGTGGCCCGGCCGAGCACCCGCATCGAGGCCGACATGCGCGCGGACCTCTACGCCCACCTGCAGCGGCTGCCCCTCGCGTTCCACGACCGGTGGCCGTCGGGCCAGCTGCTCTCCCGCGCCTCCACCGACCTCACCACGATCCGCTGGTTCGTCGCGTTCTCCGGGATCTTCCTGGTCGTCAACGCGCTGACGCTGGTGGTCGGCGTGGGTGTGCTGCTGTGGCTGTCGCCGGTGCTGGGGCTCGTCATCGGCGTGACGGCCGTGCCGCTCACCGTGCTGACGATGGTGCTGGAGCGCCGGTTCTCCGTGGCGGCCCGGCGCGCGCAGGACCAGGCCGGCGACCTCGCGACCACCGTGGAGGAGTCGGCGCTGGGCATCCGGGTGCTCAAGTCGCTGGGCCGCGGGCGCCGGCTGACGGCCGGGTTCGTGCGCGACGCGCGCGGGCTGCGGGGCACCGAGCTGCTCAAGGTGCGGCTGCTCGCGGCGCTGTGGGCGGTGCTGGTCGTGCTGCCGGAGACCGCGATCGCGGTGATCCTCGGGCTCGGCGCGTACGGCGTCGCGCAGGGCACGCTCACGCTCGGCACGCTCGTCGCCGCGGTCACGGTGATGACGTACCTGTACTGGCCGATCGCCTCGATCGGGTGGCTGCTGGCCGAGGCCAGCAACGCCGCGGCCGCCAACCGGCGGTACTGGGAGGTGCGCGACGTCGTCCCGGCGATCACCGACCCGGCCGACCCCGTCACGCTCCCCGCGCCGGTGCGCGGTGAGCTGGAGCTGCGCGGGGTCGCTTTCCGCTACCCGGGCACGCCGGACGACCAGCTCACCGGCGTGGACCTCACCGTCCGCCCGGGCGAGACGCTCGCACTGGTCGGGGCCACGGGCTCGGGCAAGACCACGCTGACGGCGCTGGTCACCCGGCTCCACGACGCACCGCGGGCCCGTGCTGCTCGACGGCGTGGACGTGCGGCGGCTGCGGCTGGCCGACCTGCGGGCCGCGGTCGCCACCGCGTTCGAGGACCCGGTGCTGATCTCGGCGAGCGTCCGGGAGAACGTCGCGCTGGGCACGCCGGACGCCACGGACGACGACGTGTGGGGCGCGCTGCGGGTGGCGAACGCCGACGGTTTCGTCGCCGCGCTGCCGTGGGGCCTGGACACCCGCATCGGCGAGCAGGGCCTCTCGCTCTCGGGCGGCCAGCGCCAGCGGCTCGCGCTGGCCCGGGCCGTGGTCGGGCGCCCGCCCGTGCTGGTGCTCGACGACCCGCTCTCCGCGCTCGACGTGCACACCGAGGCCGAGGTCGAGGCGGCGCTGCGGCGGGTGCTGGGCGGGGTCACCGCGCTGGTCGTGGCGCACCGCCCGTCCACCGTGCAGCTCGCCGACCGCGTCGCGCTGCTGGAGGACGGGCGCATCACGGCCGTGGGCGGGCACACCGAGCTGCTGGCCACCCACCCCGGCTACCGGCGGGTGCTGGCCAGCATGGACGAGGACCGGGAGGAGGTGGGCGCATGACCGCCACCGACTCCGCTGCCCCGGAGCCCACCCAGGACGACGAGGGCTGGCGCGGCCTCGCCGTCGAGGACGAGGAGGCCGACACCGTCGACCGGCGCACCGGGCTCGCCCTCCAGCGGCGGGCGCGCGCGCTGGTGGCCGAGGTGCTGCGGCCGCACCGGGCCGCGGTCGTGCTGGCGTTCGCGCTGCTCGTCGCCGAGAACGCGGTGATGCTGGCCGGGCCGCTGCTCGTCGCGACGGCGATCGACACCGGCGTGCCGGCCGCGCTCGCCGGGCAGCCCGCGCCGCTGGCGCTCGCGATCGGCGGGTACGCGGCGTGCGGGCTCTCCGGGGCCGGGCTGCGCGCGGCGTTCCTCGTGCTCTCCGGGCGCATCGGCCAGGACGTGCTGCTGGACCTGCGGCGCCGCGTGTTCGCCCACGGCCAGCGCCTGTCGCTCGACTTCCACGAGTCGTACACGTCCGGACGGTTCATCTCGCGCCTGACCAGCGACATCGCGTCGCTGTCCGACCTCATCGAGAAGGGCATGGACCGGCTGCTCGGCGCGCTGCTCTCGGTCGTCGGGATCACCGTGCTGCTGTTCTGGCTCGACCCGGTGCTCGCCGTGGTGGTGCTGGCCGGGCTCGGGCCGCTGCTGCTGCTCACCCGGTGGTTCCAGCGCCGGTCGCGGGCCGGCTACCGGCGCACCCGCAGCACGGTCGCGCGGCTGATCGTGCACTTCGTGGAGTCGATGAACGGGATCCGGGCGGTGCAGGCGTTCCGCCGCGAGCCCCGCAACGACCAGATCATGGACGGGCTGTCGGCCGCGTACCGCAACGCGAACGCGTCGGCGTTCCTGACGGTGGCGAGCTACGTCGCCGGGGTGCGGCTGGTCGGCAACACGACGCTCGCGCTCGTGCTGCTCATCGGCGGGCTGCGGGTGGTGGACGGCGCGCTCGCGCTGGGCGCGCTCACCGCGTTCGTGCTGTACCTGCGCCGGTTCTACGACCCGCTCGACGACCTGGCCCAGTTCTTCAACTCCTACCAGTCGGCGGCGGCCGCGCTGGAGAAGATCGCGTCGGTGCTCGACACCCCGGTCGGGCTCCCGGAGCCGGCCCGCCCGGCGCGGCTCGCGCAGCCGGTGCGCGGCGAGCTGGACCTCGACCGGGTGCGGTTCGCCTACCGCCGCGCCCCGGACCGGACGATCCTGCCCGAGCTCACGCTCCACGTCCCGGCCGGGCAGACGGTCGCGCTGGTCGGGGCCACCGGCGCGGGCAAGTCGACGCTGGCCAAGCTCGCCGCCCGGTTCCACGACCCGACGGCGGGCGCGGTCCGGCTCGACGGGGTGGACCTGCGCGACCTCTCCGACGCGACCTGCGGGCGGCGCTGGTGATGGTCACCCAGGAGGCGTTCCTGTTCTCCGGGTCGGTCGCGGACAACATCGCGATGGGCGCCGCGGGGCACCCGGCCCGCGCCGAGATCGTCGCGGCGGCCGAGGCCGTCGGTGCGCGGGAGTTCGTGGAGGCGCTGCCCGACGGTTTCGACACCGACGTGCGCAAGCGCGGCGGGCGGCTCTCGGCCGGGCAGCGCCAGCTCGTGTCGCTGGCCCGGGTGGTGCTGGCCGACCCGGCCGTCGTGCTGCTCGACGAGGCCACGTCCTCGCTGGACATCCCGTCCGAGCGGGCCGTGCAGGCCGCGCTGGAGACCGTGCTGGCCGGGCGCACCGCGCTGGTGATCGCGCACCGGCTGTCCACGGTGCTCATCGCCGACCGGGTGCTCGTGATGTCCGAGGGCCGGGTCGTGCAGGACGGCTCGCCGGACGCGCTGCTGGCCGGCGGTGGCGAGTTCGCCGACCTGCACGCGGCCTGGCGGGCCTCGCTCGCCTGACCACCGCTGGCAACGGACAGGAAGTGACCGCTTTCCCTCGTACCGTCGGGGCATGCGGACGCTCAGCAGGCGGGAGCTGAACCGGGCCACGCTCGCCCGGCAGCTCCTGCTCGAACGCAGCACGCTGGCCCCGGTGGACGCGGTCGGGCACCTCGCCGGCCTGCAGGCCCAGACCGCGCAGACCTGGTACGTCGGCCTGTGGACGCGCCTGGCCGGGTTCGACGCGGCCGCGACGGGCGCGGCGCTGGAACACCGGCGGCTCGTCCGGCTGCCGCTGATGCGCTCGACCATCCACCTGGTCACCGCCGCGGACGCGGTCGCGCTCCGGCCGCTGGTCGACCCGGTGATCGACCGCGTCACGCGCGGTGCGTTCGGCAGGCGGCTGGCGGCGTCGACGCGTCCGCGCTGGTCGCGGCCGCGCGCGAGCTCGTGGACGCGGAACCGCTCGCGGCCGCGGAGCTGGGCCGCCGGCTCGCGCAGCGGTTCCCCGGGCACGACCCGGAGGCGCTGGCGCAGGGCGCGCGGGCGTGGCTGCCGATGGTGCAGGTGCCGCCGCGCGGGGTGTGGGGCCGGCCGGGGCTGCCGCGGCAGGCCGCGCTCGCGAGCTGGTGCGCGCCGGGCGACCCGATGGCGCCGGCCGAGCTGGTGCGCCGCTACCTGGCCGCGTTCGGCCCGGCCACGGTCGCGGACGTGCAGGCGTGGTGCGGGCTCACCCGGCTCGCCGAGGTGCTCGACGGGATGCGCGCGGGCCTCTGCACGTTCCGCGACCCCGGCGGGCGCGAGCTGTTCGACCTCCCCGAGGCACCGCGCCCGCCCGCGGACACGCCCGCGCCGGCCCGGTTCCTCTACGACTTCGACAACCTGCTGCTCTCCCACGCCGACCGGAGCCGCGTGGTGGAGGGCGCCGACTACGCCGCGCACGGCTTCGGGGGCGGCAACCAGGAGCAGCCCTCCACGCTGCTGCTCGACGGCACCGCCGCCGGCACCTGGAAGGCGGTCGAGGCCACGGCGACCGCCACGCTCACCGTGCGCGGGTTCCGCCCGTTCACCCCCGCCGAGCGCGCCGACGTCGCGACGGAGGGCGCCGCGCTGCTGGCGTTCCTGCACCCGCGGGCGACCCCCGAGGTCGTGATCGCGTCACCACCCGTTCGCCCGCGGGCCGTCGGGGGCCGTCCGTAGGATCGCCCGGGTGACGGCCCCCGCCCGCGAACCCCTCGACGTCCTGCACCGGATCTTCGGCTACGACGCGTTCCGCGGGAGCCAGGCGGAGATCATCGAGCACGTCTGCGCCGGTGGCGACGCGCTCGTGCTGATGCCCACCGGCGGCGGGAAGTCGCTGTGCTACCAGATCCCCGCCCTGGTCCGCGACGGCGTCGGCGTGGTGGTCTCGCCGCTGATCGCGCTGATGCAGGACCAGGTCGACGCGCTGCAGGCGGTCGGCGTCCGGGCCGGGTTCCTCAACTCCACGCAGCTCCCGGACGAGCGCCGCGCCGCGGAGGCGGCGTTCCTCGCCGGCGAGATCGACCTGCTCTACCTCGCCCCGGAGCGGCTGCGCGTCCCGTCCACCATGAACCTGCTGGGCCGCGGGAGGATCGCGCTCTTCGCGATCGACGAGGCGCACTGCGTCGCGCAGTGGGGCCACGACTTCCGGCCCGACTACCTGGCCCTGTCCGAGCTGCACGAACGCTGGCCGGACGTGCCGCGGATCGCGCTCACGGCCACCGCCACCGAGGCCACCCACACCGAGATCGCGCAGCGGCTGGACCTGCGCCCCGGCGGGCGGGCCCGGCACTTCGTCGCGAGCTTCGACCGGCCCAACATCCAGTACCGCATCGTCCCGAAGGACCGGCCGCGCCAGCAGCTGCTGGACTTCCTGCGCGCCGAGCACCCCGGCGACGCCGGCATCGTCTACTGCCTCTCCCGCAACTCCGTCGAGCAGACCGCCGAGTTCCTCGTGGGCCAGGGCATCGCCGCGCTGCCCTACCACGCGGGCCTCGACGCGGGCACCCGCGCGGCCAACCAGGCCCGCTTCCTGCGGGAGGACGGCCTGGTCATGGTCGCGACCATCGCGTTCGGCATGGGCATCGACAAGCCGGACGTGCGGTTCGTCGCCCACCTCGACCTGCCCAAGTCCGTGGAGGGCTACTACCAGGAGACCGGCCGGGCCGGGCGCGACGGGCTGCCGTCCACGGCGTGGCTGGCGTACGGGCTGGCCGACGTGGTGCAGCAGCGGAAGATGATCGACGACTCCGACGGCGACCTCGCCCACCGCCGCCGCCTGGCCCAGCACCTCGACGCGATGCTCGCGCTCTGCGAGACCGTCGAGTGCCGGCGGGTGCAGCTGCTCAACTACTTCGGCGAGCGCGGTACGCAGCCCTGCGGCAACTGCGACACCTGCCTCACCCCGCCCGAGGCGTGGGACGGCACGGTGCCGGCGCAGAAGGTGCTCTCCACCGTGTGGCGCCTCGACAAGGAGCGCGGCCAGAAGTTCGGCGCCGGCCAGATCGTCGACATCCTGCTGGGCAAGCGCACGCCCAAGGTCGAGCAGTTCCGGCACGACGAGCTGTCGGTGTTCGGCATCGGCGCGGAGCTGTCGGAGGGCGAGTGGCGCGGTGTGGTCCGCCAGCTCACGGCCCGCGGGCTGCTCGCCGTCGTCGGCACGTACCAGACGTTCGCGATGACCGACGCCGGGCGGGTCGCGATGCGCGGGGAGCAGCCGGTGATGCTGCGCCGCGACCCCGAGCGCACCACCAGGCGCACCCGCACCGCGAAGGCGGCCCCGGCCGACCTGCCCGCCGGCGCCGCGCCGGTGTTCGAGCGGCTGCGGGCCTGGCGCGGGGCGGCGGCGAAGGAGCAGGGCGTCCCGGCCTACGTGATCTTCCACGACGCCACGCTGCGCGAGATCGCCACCCGCGTGCCCGGGAGCCTGGCCGAGCTGGGCACGGTCAGCGGGGTGGGCGAGAACAAGCTCGCGAAGTACGGCGAGCAGGTGCTCGCCGCGCTCGCCGACACCGGTGGCTGACGTGCCGCCGGTCGTCGGGATCACCGCCTACCGGGAGCGCGTCGCGTACGGCGTGTGGGACCAGCACGTCGCGATGGTGCCCGGCACCTACCCGGACGCGGTGGTCGCGGCCGGCGGGGTGCCGGTGCTGCTCCCGGCGGCGCCGGGCGTCGAGGCGGCCGTCGACCGCATCGACGCGCTCGTGCTGGCCGGCGGCCCGGACGTCGACCCGGCCCGCTACGGCGCCGCGCCGCACCCGGCCACCGGCGCACCCCGCCCGGAGCGGGACGCCGCCGAGACCGCCACGCTGCACCGGGCGCTGGCCCGCGGCATCCCGGTCCTCGGGGTCTGCCGCGGCGCGCAGGTGCTCAACGTCGCGCTGGGCGGCACGCTCGTGCAGCACGTGCCGGACGCCGTCGGGCACACCGGGCACAACCCCTCCCCCGGCGTCTTCGCGCCCACGACCGTCGCGCTCACGCCGGGCAGCCGGGTCGCGGCCGCGCTCGGGACGGCCGCGACCGTGCTGTGCCACCACCACCAGGCGCTCGACCGGCTCGCCGACGGGCTCACCGTCACCGGGCGGGCCGCCGACGGGCTGGTGGAGGCCGTGGAGCTGGCCGGCCATCCGTTCGTGGTGGGCGTGCAGTGGCACCCCGAGGAGGACGCCACCGACCACAGACTCATGGACGAGCTGGTCAGAGCAGTTCGAGCGGCGTCTTCCGGCGGGGCGGCGGGAACGCCGCGTCCAGGTCGGCGAGATCGGCCGGCGTGAGCACCAGGTCGAGCGCGGCGGCGTTCTCCCGCACGTGCTCGGCGTTGCCGGTGCGCAGGATCGCGCAGACCCCGCCGTCGCGCAGCGTCCACGCGAGCGCGACCTGCGCGGGCGTGGACCCGTGCCGCGCCGCGACGGCGGCCAGCACCGGGCGGCCCAGCAGCCGGCCCTGCTCCACGGGCGAGTAGGCCATCACCGGCACCCCGCGCTCGCGGCAGTGCGGCAGGAGGTCGAACTCGGGGCCGCGCCGGGTGAGGTTGTAGAGCACCTGGTCGGTGGCGACGGCCGCGCCGCCGGGCAGCGCCTCCACCGCGACCATCTCGGCCGTGTCGAAGTTGCTCACGCCCCAGTGCCGGATCTTCCCGGCCGCGGCGAGGTCGGCGAACCCGGCGAGCGTGTCCTCCAGCGGCACCGACCCGGGCCAGTGCAGCAGGTAGAGGTCGAGCCGGTCGGTGCGCAGCCGGCGCAGGCTCTCCTCGCACGCGCGCACGGTGCCGCGGCGGGTCGCGTGGTACGGCAGCACCTTGCTCACCAGGAACACCTCCTCGCGCCGCCCGGCGAGGGCCTCCCCCGTCAGCTCCTCGGCGGCCCCGTCGGCGTACATCTCGGCCGTGTCGACCACGGTGAGGCCCAGGTCGAGGCCGGCACGCAGGGACCGGATCTCGGCGGCGCGCCGGGCGGCCCGTTCGGCGAAGTACCAGGTGCCCTGCCCGAGCGCGGCGATCCGCTCGCCGTCCGGCAGCGCCACGGTGCGTTCCACTAGTGCCCCGTCCGGGAAGGTTGGTGCGGGAATCGGCGGATCCAGGCGTTCGCCGGCAAGGCGCCGGCCGGGCCTCGTACCGGGCGTACTCGGCCCGGTCGGCAACGTGGCCGGCGGGCGGCTGGGCCGTCGAGTTCCGTGGCGAACCTTTCCGGACGGGGCA
>MKJX01000181.1 GCA_001942415.1 Pseudonocardia sp. CNS-139 | reverse complement strand
CCGAGCAGGAACTGCGCGAGCCCGACGCCGACGACGAGCTCGCCGACGCTGATCGCACCCTCGGCCGCGAGCCGCCCGCCCACCAGCGCGACGAGCGCGAGGAAGAGCCCGTTGGCGGTCAGGATCGCGCCGCCGTACCAGGCCTGGCGCCGGTGGCGCGCAGCGTCGCGGCGAGCGACTCGCGGCTGGTCGCGGTGTAGCGCTCCACCGCGGCGCGCTCGGCGCCGAGGCCCTTGAGCACGCGCACGCCGCCGACCAGGTCGGCCGCCACCCCGGACGCCCGCGCGGCGCGCTCCTGCTCGTGCCCGCTGCGCCGTTCCAGCGGCCGGCCGAGCAGGTGCACGAGGTAGAGCAGCGGCGGCGTGCCGAGCAGGATCAGCAGCCCGAGCGGCAGCGAGATGCCCAGCAGCGCCACCGCCGCGACGACGAGCGCGGCCACCGCCGCGAGCCCGTTGGGGATGGCGAAGAGCGCGACCCCGACGCGCTTGGCGTCGCCGACGGCCACCGACACGAGGTCGCCGGACAGGCGCCCGGCCTCGGCCCCGCCGCGCGGGTGCAGCACCCGCCGGGTGAGCCGCAGCCGCAGGTCGCGGTCGGTGTCGACGTCGGCCCACCAGCTGCGGCGGGCGCCGAACCGGTAGCACGTGGAGAGCGCCGCGAACACCAGGGCGAGCACGGCGAGCCCGCCGAGCAGGGCCGCGAGGTCCCCGGTGGCGACCGCGCGGTCGATCACCACGCCGATCATCACCGGCACCAGCGCCTCACCGGCCTGGTGCCCCACGAGCAGCGCGGACGCCGCCAGCAACGTGCGCCAACGCTCCCGCGCGGCCGTGCGCAGCACCTGCGCGCCGCTCACCATGCGACCTCCCCCCACGACGGCTGCCGGGGAGCATAACTCCGTGATTAGGGTTGCCTGACCAACGCTCGGGCGCCCCGGAGCCGCTCCCACAGGTCCACGACGTGGGCGCGTTCGGTCGCGACCGAGCCGATCGCGACCCGGATCGTGTACCGCCCGTCGACGAGCGTGTGGGTGAGCAGCGCCGCGCCCGAGGCGTTGACGTGCTCCAGCACGGCGCGGCTCGCCGCGTCGTCGGCGGCCGGGTCGCCGGTGTCGGCGCGCAGGCAGACCAGCGCCAGCGACGGCGGCGCGGCGAGCGCGAACCCGGGCTCGGCCCGCACCCATCCGGCCAGCTCGGCGGCCAGCGCCACGTGCCCGCGGACGTGCTCGCGCAGCCCCGACAGGCCCACGCCGTGCAGCACCGCCCACAGCTTGAGCGCGCGGAACCGGCGCCCGAGCGGCACCTGCCAGTCCCGGTAGTCGACGACCTCGCCGGACTCCGACGCCGTGTTGCGCAGGTACTCCGGCGTGATCGACAGCGCCGCCGGCAGCGCGCGCACGTCGCGCACCCACAGCAGCGACGCGTCGAACGCCGTGAGCAGCCACTTGTGCGCGTCGGTGACGAACGAGTCGGCCAGCTCCGCGCCGTCCACCACCCACCGCAGCTCGGGGCAGAGCGCCGCGACCCCGGCCCAGGCCGCGTCCACGTGCACCCACGTGCCGTGCGGACGGGCGACCTCCGCGACCTCCCGCACGGGGTCGACCGCCCCGGTGCCGGTGGTGCCCACCGTCGGGCAGACGAGCACGGGCCGCAGCCCCGCGGTGATGTCGGCCTCGATCGCGGCCGCGAGCGCCGACGGCGACATCGCGAGCGACCCGGGCAGCGGGTCGACCACGCGCAGCGCCCGCGCGCCGAGCCCGGCCACCCGCACCGCCTTGGCCAGCGACGAGTGCGTCTCCGCGGTGACGTACACGCGCTCGGTGCCGTCGACGCCGGTCTCCCGCCAGCCCGGAGAGGAACGGTGCAGGGCGGCGAGCAGCGCGACGAGCGAGGCGGACGACGCCGAGTCCTGGATCACCCCGCCCCCGCCGCCGGCGAACGTGAACCCGGGGTCGAGGCCGAGCGCCGCGGCCATGCCGTCGAGCAGCACCTGCTCGACCTCGGTGGCCGCGGGCGAGGTGGACCAGAGCATCCCCTGCACGCCGAGCCCGCCGGAGAGAATGTCGCCGAGCAGCGAGTGCAGCGACGCGTTGGCCGGGAAGAAGCCGTGGAAGCCGGGGTGCTGCCAGTGCGTGGTGGCCGGCACCACGGCCCGGTCGACGTCGCCGAGCAGCGCGGCGAGCCCGCCGGGCTCCTCGGGCAGCGCGGTGGGCAGCTGCGCCCGCACCCAGCCCGGCGCGACGTCCGGCCGGACCGGCCGCTCGGGCAGGCCCTCCCGGTAGGCGGCGACCCAGTCGACCACGGCGTGACCGAGCTTGCGGAACTCGTCGGGGTCGAGGTCGGCCATGCGCGCCACGGTATCCCGGAGATCCCGCGTGGCCGTTCTCACGTCGGTCCGATGCGGCGTCCGGGAGCCGCACGGCGCATGGTCGTCAGGTGCCGACCGAAGCCGCCTCCGGCGTCGGGGAGCGGGGCAGGATCCGCCTGCTGCAGCTCACCGCCCTCACCAGCACCTGCGACCGGTTCGCCCTCGCGCCGATCCTCGTGGCGATCGGCCGGGACTTCGGGGCGCCGCTCTCCGCCGCCGCGGCCGTGGCCAGCACGTACTTCCTCGCATACGGGCTGATGCAGCCGGTGTGGGGCATGGTGAGCGACCGCATCGGGCGGGTGCGCGTGATGCGCGTCGCGCTGCTCGGCGGCGTGCTGGCCGGCGTCGGGTCGGCGTTCGCGCCGGACCTCGTGACGCTCGGCATCACCCGCACCGTCGCGGGCGGCTGCTTCGCCGCGCTCATCCCGGCCACGCTCGTCTACGTGGGGGACATGTGGCCGCCGCAGGTGCGCCAGCGCCCGCTCTCCGACGTGCTCGCGGCGTCGTCGTTCGGGATCGCGGTCGCGACGGCCGGTGCGGGCGCGCTCGCCGACCTCGTCGGCTGGCGCACCGTCCCCGCGGTGACGGGCGCCGCGGCCGCCGTGCTGTGGCTGGCGCTGCGCCGGCTCCCGGAGCCGGACCGCCCGCCCGTGACAGGCAGCCCGCTGCGCTCGGTCGCGACGGTGCTGCGGCACCGCTGGGCGCTCGCCGTGTTCGCGTTGGTGCTGGTCGAGGGCGTGGTCGTGCTCGGCACGCTGACCTACCTCGCGCCCGCCGTGCAGTACCTCGGGTCGTCGGCCGCCGTGGCCGGGCTCGTCGCGGCGACCTTCGGGGTCGGTGCGCTGGGCTGGTCGCGGCTGGTGCGGCTGCTGGTCGGGCGGCTTCCGGCGGCCGGGCTCGCGGCCGTCGGGGGCGGGCTGCTCGTGGCCGGCTGGGGCGTGCTCGCGATCGCCGTCACCATCCCGACGATCGCCGTCGCGGGGCTGGTGCTCGGCGGCTCGTGGGCGTTCCTGCACACCACACTGCAGAGCTGGGCCACCGACGTCGTCCCGCACGAGCGGGCCACCGCGGTCGCCGTGTTCGCGGCCCTGCTCTTCCTGGGCAGCTCGGCCGGCACCGCGGCGGCCGGGCCGCTCGCCGACGCCGGCGCGTTCCACACGGTGTTCGTCGTCGCGCTGGTGATCGCGGTCCCGCTCGCCGCGGCCGCCTGGTTCGCCCGCTCCCGGTACGCGCACCGTGCGCGCTGAGCCGGGGATGGCACGATCGGGGCCGTGGTGACCGCAGCCGAGGAGCTCCACGCCGGACCGGTCACGCTGCGCCGCTGGCGCCCCGCCGACGCCGGCGCGCTGCTGCGGGCCGTGGAGGAGTCGCTCGGCCACCTCGCGCCCTGGATGCCGTGGGCGGCCCACGGCTACACCGCGGCCGACGCCGAGGCGTTCCTCGCCGCGGCCGCCGAGGCGTGGGGCACGACCTACGACTACGCGATCGTCGCGCCCCCCGACGCGATCGCCGGCAGCTGCTCGATCATGGCCCGGATCGGCCCCGGCGGCTTCGAGATCGGCTACTGGGTGCACCCGGCGCACACCCGCCGCGGCTACGCCACCGCCGCGGCGGCCGCGCTGGCGCGGGAGGCGTTCCGCATCGGCGCGGACCACGTCGAGATCGTGCACGACATCGCCAACGTCGCGAGCGGCGCGATCCCGCGGCGGCTGGGCTTCACCGAGGTGACCCGGCGCCCGCCGCAGGAGGAGCGCACGGCCGGGGAGGCCGGCCTCGACGTGGTGTGGCGGCTGCAGGCGCCCCCTTCCCGGTAACGAGAGAGGCTCACCCACGTGGACATCACCGACGGCGTCGCGCTGGTCACGGGCGGCGCGTCCGGGCTCGGGCTCGCGACCGCGCGGGCGCTCACCGCGGCCGGGGCGAAGGTCGTGATCGTCGACCTGCCGGCGTCGGCCGGCGCCGACCGCGCCGCCGAGCTGGCGGGCGCCCGGTTCGCGCCCGCCGACGTCCGCAGCGAGGACGACGTCGCGGCCGCGCTCGACGCCGCCGACGAGCTGGGCCCGCTGCGGGTGGCCGTGAACTGCGCCGGCACCGCCAGCGCGGTGCGCACGATCGGGAGGAACGGCGTGTTCCCGCTCGCCGACTTCCAGCGGGTCGTGGACGTCAACCTCGTCGGCACGTTCAACGTGATCCGGCTCGCGGCCGAGCGAATGCTCAAGCACGACCCGGTCGGCGAGGAACGCGGTGTTGTCGTCAACACCGCGTCGGTGGCCGCGTTCGACGGGCAGATCGGGCAGGCGGCCTACTCGGCGTCGAAGGGCGGGATCGTCGGAATGACCCTCCCGATCGCGCGTGACCTGGCCGGTTCCCTCATCCGTGTGGTGACGATCGCACCGGGCCTGTTCGACACGCCGTTGCTCGCCGGGCTGCCCGCGGACGCCCGCGTTTCGCTCGGGCAGCAGGTGCCGCACCCGGCGCGGCTGGGCGACCCGGCCGAGTACGGCGCGCTGGTCGCGCACATCGTCGCGAACCCGATGCTGAACGGCGAGGTGATCCGTCTCGACGGCGCGATCCGGATGGCCCCCCGGTAGCGGCCCGTCCGACTGCCGGGAAAGCCGCATTCAGGTCACCCGCCGCCCTGAAGTGGCTTTCCCGGCATTGCGGGCGGCGTTGGGGCGCCTATCAGAGGAGCGTCGTCGTGCGGTTCCCCGTGCGGAGGACGACGTCGCGGAACGTGGCGCGGGCCGTGCCGTGGGCGAAGTGGCTGACCGCCACCAGGCGCACCGCCGAGAGCCGGGCGGGCGGCGGGCCGACGAAGCGCTCGTGGTCGGCCCACACGTCGCGCACCTCGCGGCGCCAGCGGCCGAGCCCGGCCGGGCCGCGCCGCACGGGGACGTGCACGGCGCGCTCGGCGTGCGCGCGGGCGGGGCAGACGAACGTGTCGTCCTCGGGGGCGAGGCTCGTGCTCCAGAACCACGTGATGCTCGTCGCCGCCGGTGCGCCCGGCCCGAGCACGGCGGCCACGCCGACCAGGTCGCGGCCCCACGGGGTGTTCTCCGGGCCGCGGCCCGGCAGCGACTCCACCCGCCAGCTCCACTCGACGGTGGTGCCGGCCGCCAGCGCGACGCCGACGTCCTTCTCCAGCACGCCCGCGTCGTCCTGGGCGAGCACCTCGACGGCCGGGCGCCCGTCGGCCACGGCGTGCCGGAAGACGTCGGCCGGGCCGACGTCCAGCAGGTAGGTCCAGCCCGGCGGCGGGACGACGGGGTCGAGCAGCCGGGCCCGCTCGGCCCGGACCAGCGCGGGGTCGGCCGTGTCGGCGGGCAGCGCCGCCAGCCCGTCGGCGGGGTCGACGCCGCGCGGCCAGCGCAGCACCGTGACCGACAGCGCGCCGCGTTCGGGCCCGTAGGCGTCGTGGCCGGTGGCGAGCGTGCCCGTCCGGTCGGCCCACGCGCCCAGGTAGACGCACAGCTCCAGGGGGCCGGACCGGTCGGCCACCACCGTGGTGGTGTCCTGCGTGCACCCGAAGACCGCGCCGCCGGGCACCCGGCCCCACAGGTGGTACCGGGGGCCGCCGTCGTACCCGTCGGCCCACCGGATCCGGCCGGCGCCCAGCAGGGTGACGCGGTCGCCGCGCCGGACGGTGAGGCCCGTGGCCGTCCACGGCGGGACGCTCCCCGGCAGGTCGAGGTGCACGGCCACGGGTTGTCGCGCTGCGGCCCGCATCATCGGCCCACCCTGGCAGATCGGCGTCCGGCCCGCGGGCGATCAGTGGTTCTTGTGGTAGGCCTCGAGCACGTTGGACGGGATGCGGCCGCGCTCGGAGATCTTCATCCCCTGCTGCTGGGCCCATTCCCGAATGGCCTGGTTCTGCTCCCGGTCGCTGCTCGGGCGGCCGCGGGGGCGGCGCCGGCCGAACGCCGCCGACCGCCCGTGCGGCGAGCAGCGGAAATGTAGGGCGCGAGCGCCTCGCGCAATCTGGCGCCATTGGCCGCGGAGAGGTCGATCTCGTAGGACTTCCCGTCCACCGAGAACTCGACCTGCTCGTCGGCCTCACTGCCGTCCATGTCGTCGACCAGGGTGACGGTGGTCTGCTTCGCCACGTGCCACTGCCTTTCCGGGGTTTCCGGGTATGCCGGGGCACCCCGACGAACGGGGGAAGGGGACCACGGCTTCCGGACGAGGCTGATGCTATTTGCGGAACGATGATAAAGGAGCACCGGCCGTATTGTCGATCGGGGTCTTACCCGGCGGGCGCCGCGGCCCGGTTCGCGGAATCGGATTGGCAGTCGGCTGGATGCGGGCCTGCCGATTGACCCGTCAGCGCGCCGCCGGCGCGGCCGGCGGGAGGGTCACCTCGATCTCCCCGCCGAGCCGGAAACCCGTGGTGAGCGCGAGGTCGTCGCCGCTCCAGAAGCGGCCGGGGTCGTACCAGCTCGGGCTCCGGCCGGGCGCCAGCAGGCCCATCTCCTCGTACGTCAGGGCGACGACCTCGGCGCAGTACGCCGTCTCCAGTGTCCCCAGGGCAGCGGCCGGCTCCCCGGAGCGGCGGCGCAGCGCGGGCAGCCGGCCGCGCAGCCAGCGCCCGGCCAGCCGCGCCGTCGACGGGAACGGGGTGCCGTCCAGCCGGGCGACGGCCCGCAGCGCCGCGTCCTCCGTCGCGGCGTCGACCGGCCCGTCGAGCTGGCGCAGCCAGGCCCGCTGCCCGTAGCGGTGCCCCCACTGGAGCACGGCGGCGCGCATGTCGTGCAGCTGGACGCCGCGGTGGTGCGTGCCCGACCAGAGGTCCGGCAGGCCGCGGCCCAGCTCGGCGTGCCACATCAGCGGTGGGAGGTCGTCGACCGCGATCACCATGCCGACGTGGTTGACCGGCGCGTTCGTGACGCCGCGGATCGCGCGGTCGGCGCCGCTGCTGCCGCGGAAGAGCCACACGTCGCCCGTGCGCACCAGCTCGCCGGCCTCGTCGAGGGTGATCACGCTGCGCGGCACGGCCGGTAGGTTAGCCGGGTGGTTCGTGGCGCGGTGTCCTGGTTGCGGTCGCACGGCTGGAAGCTCTTCGGCCTCGCCGGGCTGGCGGGCGTGGCCGCCACGGGTGTGGTCGTGGCGCGGGCCGAGCGGCGCCGGCGCGCGTACACGCCGGAGGAGATCCGGGCCCGCCTGCACGAGCGGGCCGGCGCATAGGGTCGGCGCCGTGGAGACACGCATGGCGAAGCGGCTCGGCCGCGAGGTCGGGGTCGTCGGCCTGGGCTGCTGGCAGCTCGGGGCCGACTGGGGCCGGGTGGAGGACACCGACGCGCTGGCGGTGCTGCATGCCGCGGCCGACGAGGGCGTCACGTTCCTCGACACCGCCGACGTCTACGGCGACGGCCGCAGCGAGACGCTCGTCGGCCGCTTCCTGCGCGAACGCGGCCCGGACGCCGGGCTGACCGTCGCGACGAAGATGGGCAGGCGCGCCGCGCAGCTGCCGGAGAACTACTCGCGGGCGAACTTCCGCGCGTGGAACGACCGCTCCCGCGCCAACCTCGGCGTCGACACGCTCGACCTGGTGCAGCTGCACTGCCCGCCCACGCCCGTCTACTCCGCGGACGGGGTCTACGACGCGCTCGACGAGCTGGTGGCCGAGCAGCGCATCGCGGCCTACGGCGTGAGCGTCGAGACGGCCGGCGAGGCGCTCACCGCGATCGCCCGGCCCGGCGTGGCGAGCGTGCAGATCATCCTCAACCCGTTCCGGCAGAAGCCGCTCGACGCGGTGCTGCCGGCGGCCGCCGAGGCCGGGGTCGCGATCGTGGCGCGGGTGCCGCTGGCGTCCGGGCTGCTCTCCGGGCGCTACACGGCCGCCACCACGTTCGGCGCGGACGACCACCGCACGTACAACCGCCGCGGCGCGGCGTTCGACGTCGGCGAGACGTTCGCCGGCGTCCCGTTCGACGTGGGCCTCGCGGCCGTCGAGCGGCTGCGCCCGCTGGTGCCGGCCGGGGTGGGCATGGCGGCGTTCGCGCTGCGCTGGATCCTCGACCAGCCGCAGCTCACCGTCGTGATCCCGGGTGCGCGCAACGCCGAGCAGGCCCGGGGCAACGCCGCGGCCGCCGCGCTGCCCCAGCTCGACGCCGCGACGCACGCCGCCGTCCGCGACGTGTACGACGAGCTGGTGCGCCCGCACGTGCACGACCGCTGGTGAGCTAGTGCCCCGTCCGGAAAGGTTCGCCACGGAACTGGACGCCTGGATCCGCCGATTCCCGCCCCAACCTTCCCGGACGGGGCACTAGCCTGCGTCGCTCGGGTCCGGCTCGGTCTCGGGCTCGCGGCGGTCGCAGACCCAGCTGCACCGCTCGACGTCCCAGTAGCAGCGCCGGTCGTGCCGGTGGCCCGTGTCGTCCGGGCGCACCTCCGGTGGCTCGTCCATGCCGCTCCCTCCCCTCGGACCGGGGAACGAGGCAGGCTAGTCCGGATGTGATACGGCTTACACCCCGTACAGGACGGCCGGGTCGACGGTCCGCTCCAGCAGGATCCCCGGCGCCGGGTCGGTGAAGCCGAACGGGCGGTAGACGCCGTGCGCGTCGCGGGTGGCGAGCATGAACCGGCGCAGCCCGTACCCGTGGGCCCGCTCGCTGACGGCCGCGACGAGCGCCGTGCCGACGCCCGCGCCGCGCGCCTCCGCGACGACGAACACGTCGGCGAGCCACCCGAAGGTGGCGCGGTCGCTCACCAGGCGGGCGAACCCGATCTGCCGGCCGTCCCGGTGCGCGCTCCAGCACTCCGACCCGGCGATGGCCGCCTCGACGACCGACCGCGGGATGCCGGGCGACCAGTAGCTGGCCGCGAGCTCGCGGTGCACCAGTTCGACATCGATGCGCGACCGGTCGTCCGTGATCTCCACCTTGTCCACGACTGTCACCGTACGGGCGGCTCGTGGCCGCTTGTCCGAGACCTGCACGGACGCATCGTTGCTGGTAGACGTAGGTGCGTGGGTGTCGTTCGGGCTTCTGCGCGGCTGGCCGTGCTCGGTGTGGTCGCGGCGGTCGTGCTCGCCGCGATGATCTTCCCGGCGGTCGGCGGGGTGGGCCTGCTGGCGGCCCGGGTGGACACGGCGGGCGGTGACCTCCCGGCCGAGCTGCAGGCCGGCACCACGCCGTCGGTCACCACGGTGACCGACTCCACGGGTAAGCCGATCGCCTACCTCTACACCCAGTTCCGCACCCCGGTGCCGGCCGCGCAGATCGCGCCGGCGATGAAGGCGTCGATCGTCGCGATCGAGGACCGCCGGTTCTTCGACCACGGCGGCGTCGACCCGGTCGGCACCGTCCGGGCGCTCGTCAACGACGCGGGCGGCGGGTCCACGCAGGGCGGCTCGACGCTCACCCAGCAGTACGTGAAGAACTACGAGCTGTACGTCGCCGCGACGACCGACGCCGAGCGCCGCGCGGCCGTCGCCCCGAGCGTCGCGCGCAAGCTGCGGGAGGCCGAGCTGGCCGTCCAGCTCGACCACCAGCTGAGCAAGGACGAGATCCTCGGGCGCTACCTCAACCTCGTCTACTTCGGGCACGGGGCCTACGGCGTCGCGGCGGCCGCGCAGGCGTACTTCGGCACGACGGCGGCCGCGCTGACCGTGCCACAGGCGGCCTTGCTCGCCGGGATGGTGCAGAGCCCCACCCAGTACGACCCCGTCGCCCACCCCGACGCGGCCAAGGCCCGCCGCGACGTCGTGATCCAGCAGCTGCAGGAGCAGGGCTCGATCTCCGCGGCCGACGCGGGTGCCGCCACCGCGGCACCGCTCGGGTCGTCGCGCAGCCGGGCGTGCCGGGGGAGGGCTGCACCGGCGCGGGCGACGCCGGCTTCTTCTGCGCGTACGCGCTGCAGTACCTCGACCAGGCCGGGCTCTCCCGCGACACGCTCATGACCGGCGGCTACACGGTGAGGACCACGCTCGACCCGCACGCGCTGGCCGCGGCGAAGGCCGCCGTCGACGGGCAGGTGCCGGCCGGCACCCCGCACGTCGCCGACGTGCTCGCGTTCGTCGCGCCCGGCGCCACCTCGCACCCGGTGCTCGCCATGGCCGCCAACCGCACGTACGGCAACGCGCAGGGCCAGTCCAGCTACGGGCTGCCCTACCAGCCGGAGAACCTCGGCGCCGGCTCCGTCTACAAGATCTTCACCGCGGCCACCGCGCTGGAGGAGGGCGTCGCCGGGATCGACACGGTGATCCCCGTGCCGCCCAGCGGCTACCTCTCGCCCATCTACCGGGACGGGTCCGGCCACCCCGTCCCGGTGCGCAACGCCGAGCAGGGCCTCGCCCCGGAGCTGTCCCTCACCGACGCGCTCGCGCAGTCGCCCAACACGGCGTTCGTGAAGCTGGAGGAGAGCACCGGCGTGCCGCCGATCGTCGACATGGCGCAGCGGCTGGGGATGACCTCGCTCGGCGACCCGGTGAGCAACGCACCCGGCGCGCCGTCGGTGGCCGACCGCGCCAAGGCCGAGAAGCAGGCGTCGTTCACGCTGGGCGTGTCGCCGACGAGCGACCTGGAGCTGGCCAACGTCGGCGCCACGCTCGCGAGCCACGGCACCTGGTGCCCGCCGACGCCGATCGCGTCCGTGACCGACCCGAACGGGGCGCCGGTGCCGATCAGCGAGCCCGCCTGCACGCAGGCCGTCGACCCCGGGCTCGCCGACACGCTCCTCACCGGCCTCTCGCACAACGTCGGCCCGGGCGGGACGGGCGCGGCCGCCGCGGCCGCCGCCGGCTGGAACCGGCCGATCGCGGCGAAGACCGGCACCACCCAGACGTCCGAGTCGGGCGCGTACGTGGGCATCACCCCGCAGCTCGCGGGCGCGTCGATCGTGTTCGACGACTCGTCCTCGCCCCGCCCGATCTGCGACGGCTCGCCGCCGCGCTCGTGCGGGAGCGGCACGCTCTTCGGCGGCACCGTCCCGGCGCGCACGTTCTTCCAGGCCGCCACCGGCATCCTCGGCAACGCCCCGGCGCTGCCGCTGCCGCCGGTCGACCCGCAGTACCTGGACGTGCGGCGATAGCGTTCTTCGACATCCGGTAGAAGGCCGGTGCGGGGCGTCGGGCGGAGTGGGGGCGTGGCCGCCGAACCAGCCGGCTGGGGAGCCCCCCGAACCGCATTCTGGCTCCATAACGCTGTTCGGCGGGCCCCCGAACTGCGTTATGGCTCCACAATGCGGCTGGGCCGGCGGCAGGTCAGCTGCTGAGTTCCGACTCCAGGCCGCGGAGCTCCGCGTCGAACTGGTCCAGGAACCCGCCCCACTCGCGGATCGGCACCCCGGGCCGTACGACGAACTTCGTCAGGCCCGCGTCGACGAACCCGCGCACGAGGTCGCGGGCCTGCGCCCAGCCGGCGGGCACGATGCGGGCGGCGTCGGCGTCCGGGCGGCGGCGGGCGACCTGCTCGCGGGCGGCGGCGAGGTCCGCGTCGGACGCGCCGGGCGGGACGACGGCGATGTTGGTGCCGTAGTGGTCGTCCTCGATCTCCCGGCCGGCGTCGGCCGCCGCGCGCTCGATCTCCTTGCGCGCCGCCGCGGCCTCGTCCGGCGTGACGACGCTGCCCAGCCAGCCGTCGGCCAGCCGCCCGATGCGGCGCAGCCCGGCCGGCGCGCGCCCGCCGAGCCAGATGTCGAGCGGGCGCGGCGGCAGCGGGGCGACCGACGCGCCGTCGAGCTGGAAGAACCGGCCGTGGTGCGTGACGCTCGGCTCGGCGAGCAGCCGCCGCACCACCACGAGCGCCTCGTCGAAGACCGCCGCGCGCTCCCCGTCGGGCACGGGGAAGAGCTGGCGTTCGCCCGCCCGCGCCGGCCGCACCCCGAACGCCGGCAGGATCCGCCTCGGCGCGAGCGCCGCCAGCGACGCGAGCTGGGCCGCCACCAGCGCGGGGTTGCGGCCGGGGAGTACCACAACACCCGTGCCGATCTTGAGCTTGCGGGTGCGCGCGACGCCGAACCCCATCCCGACCAGCGGGTCGATCGACGGGACGCCCGCCTGGTCCGCCAGCCACAGCGAGTCGACGCCGCGGGCCTCCAGCTCGTCCACCAGCTGTGCGAGCTCCGGGCCGGGACCCGGCCCGCCCGCCAGCGGAACCGACCCGATGCCGATGCGGACCTTCACGCCCGTCACGCTACTGCGATACACCGGCTACCGTCAGTGCGTTGTCGAGATCCGCGACGAGATCACGCGGGTCCTCCAGGCCCACCGAGAACCGCAGGTGCCCCCACCTGCGGAACTCCTCGGGGTAGTACCGCGCCCGCTCGTCGTCGCCGGCCACGTGCACGATCAGCGACTCGTCGTGCCCGAGCGACACGGCCGAGGTGACCACCCGCAGCGCCGCGACGAACCGGTTCTGCGCGGCCGCGTCCCCGCGCACCGCGAACGCGAGCATCCCGCCGAACCCGCCGTCGAGGGTGCGGGCGGCGAGGTCGTGCTGCGGGTGCGACGCCAGCCCCGGGTAGGCGACGTACGCCACGCGCGGGTCCTGCGCCAGGAACTCCGCGACGGCCAGCGCGTTGGCGCAGTGCGCCCGCATCCGCAGCGGCAGCGTCACCGAGCCGCGCATGATCAGCCACGCGTTGAACGGGCTGATCGCGCCGCCCACGTTGACCATCGCCTCCTCCCGCACCTTCGCGACGAGCGCCGTGCCCGCGTCCCCGGCGCCGACGACCACCCCGCCCATCGCGTCGCCGTGGCCGTTCACGTACTTCGTCAGCGAGTGCACGACGACGTCGGCGCCGAGCGCGAGCGGGCGCTGCAGCACCGGCGTGGCGAACGTGGCGTCCACCGAGAGCGGCACCCCGGCCGCGTGCGCGATCCCGGCGACGGCGGCGACGTCCGTGATGCGGGTGGTCGGGTTGGCCGGCGTCTCGACGTGCACGAGCCGCGTCTCCGGCCGGATCGCGGCCCGCACGGCGTCGGGGTCGGAGCTGTCCACGAGCGTGGCCGTGATCCCGTACTTCGCCGGCAGCAGGTCCGTGAGCAGCCGGTACGTGCCGACGTAGGTGTTGTCGGAGCACACCACGTGGTCGCCGGCGCGCAGCGCCGCGAAGAACACGGCGTGCTGCGCGGCCATGCCGCTGGCCAGCGCGACCGCGGCCGTCCCGCCGTCGAGGGCGGCGAGCTTCTCCTCCAGCCACAGCTGGTTGGCGCCGCCGTTGCGGGTGTAGAGCGGCACGCCGGTGCCCGACCACGACAGCTCCGACGGGTCCTCGGGCAGCGCGTAGGAGTTGGCCGTCACGAGCGGGCGGCGGATCGCGCCGCTCCCGGCGTCGACGGCGTTGCCGGCGTGGACGGCGAGCGTGGCGAGGTGCGGCGGGGGGAGCGGGGAGTGGTCGGTCACCCGGCCTTCGTACCCGCTCAGCCCTGGTCGTCGCCCGCCATTGCGGCATACACGGGGCGGAGCAGGTCGGCGACCGCGGCCCCGCGGACGTCCACCGTGAACGGCGGGACCTGGTCGAGCAGCGCGTCCGGCGGGGTGTCGGCTCCGGCCAGCGGTTCGGGCAGGGCGCGGCGCGGTCCAGTACACGTCCATGACGTCGGCGAGGCCCGACCCCGCCGGGCCCGGGACGGCGGCTGCGCGGCGGGTGCGCAGCTCGGCGAGCAGGTCGTCCCGGTCGCGGCCGCGCAGCGCGAGGATCTGGAACGGGTCGGCGTCGAACCGCTCTGCGAGCACGTAGAACACCGCGGCGAGGTGCTTGCACGGGACGGTGACGTCGGGGCAGGAACAGTCCATCGCCAGGTCGCGCTGGTCGGCCGGGAAGAGCGAGAGCCCGACGCCGGCGAACACGGCCTCGACGTCGCGCGGCATCTCCCCGTTGAGCAGCGCCGCCGCGTAGGACGCCTCGCCGGCCAGCGCCTCGGTGACCGCCGCCCACTCCGTCTTGCCGAACGCCGGCACCCCGATCCGCACCTTGTACGGCCGCGGCCGGGTGCCCTGCACCTGGGCGAGCACGCCGCCCGCGTCGACGTCGAGGCTGACGATCTGGCCGGCGCGGGCGTAGCTGCGCCCGCGCGAGAGCCGTCCGCCGACGCCCAGCTGCTCCAGCACGGACAGGAACCGGCGCGACCACCACGTGCGCGCCACCTGGCCGCGCGTCCGGTTGATCTGGATGCCGCCCTCGACCTTGATCGGGCGGGCCGGCGGCTCGTCGCGCCACCAGAACGGGTCCGGCTCAGGCATCGGCCGCCTCCGGTTCCTCCAGCGCCTCCGTGGAGAGCGTGAACAGCTCGCGCAGCGTGTCGGTGGACAGCTCCGTGAGCCACCCCTCGCCGTCGCCGACCACCATCTGCGAGAGCGCCTGCTTCTTCGTGATCATCTCGTCGATGCGCTCCTCGACGGTGCCCGGGCAGACGAACTTGCGCACCTGGACGTTGCGCCGCTGCCCGATGCGGAACGCGCGGTCGGTGGCCTGGTTCTCGACGGCCGGGTTCCACCAGCGGTCCAGGTGGACGACGTGGTTGGCGGCGGTGAGGGTGAGCCCGGTGCCGCCGGCCTTGAGCGAGAGCAGCATGACCGGCGGCCCGTCGCCCTCCTGGAAGCGGGTGCCAGCTCGTCGCGGCGCTCTTCGGGGTGCCGCCGTGCAGGAACGCGACGTCGGTGTCGAACCGGGCCGACAGGTGCGGGACGAGCAGGTGCCCGAACTCGGCGAACTGGGTGAAGCAGAGCACCCGGTCGCCCTCGTCGAGGATCTCGGTGAGGATCTCCTCCAGCCGGATGATCTTGCCGGAGCGGCGGCCGACGGGGGAGCCGTCGTGCAGGAGCTGGGCCGGGTGGTTGCAGACCTGCTTGAGCTTGGCCATCGCGGCCAGCACGTTGCCGCGGCGTTCGATGCCCCGGCTGTCCTCGATCTTCTCCATCATGTCGTCGACGACCGTGCGGTAGAGCGTGGCCTGCTCGCGGGTGAGCCGGTAGTGCTGGGTGATCTCGATCTTGTCGGGCAGGTCGTCGATGATCGTCGGGTCGGTCTTGACCCGCCGCAGCAGGTAGGGCCGCGTGACGCGGCGCAGCAGCGCGGCCGCCTCGGTGTCGCC
Organism: Pseudonocardia sp. CNS-139; assembly: GCA_001942415.1. GTDB lineage: Bacteria > Actinomycetota > Actinomycetes > Mycobacteriales > Pseudonocardiaceae > Pseudonocardia. The sequence continues at coordinate 47,955 of MKJX01000181.1, read as the reverse complement.
GTGCCGCTCCACGGGCACGGCGTAGCGCTGGCGGAACCGGTCGGCCGAGCCGAGCATGCCGGGGTTGAGCACGTCCATGATCGACCACAGCTCCGAGAGCCGGTTCTCCACCGGCGTGCCGGTGAGGGCGACGCGGTGCTCGGCGTCGATCCGGCGGACGGCCCGCGCGTGCGATGCCCGGCTGTTCTTCACCGCCTGCGCCTCGTCGAGCACGAGCCGCCGCCAGCCGACGGCGGCCAGCTCGTCGGCGTCGCGGGTGGCCGTCGCGTACGTGGTGACGACGAGGTCGGCCGCGCGCACCGCGTCGCGCAGCGCGTCGCCGTGCAGCCGGGAGGCGCCGTGGTGGGCGAGCACCCGCAGGTCCGGCGTGAACCGCGCGGCCTCCCGCTGCCACGTGCCGACCAGCGACATCGGGCACACGAGCAGCGTGGGCCCGCGCTCGCGCTGCGCCCGTTCGTAGGCCTCCAGCGCGAGCATCTGCACGGTCTTGCCCAGGCCCATGTCGTCGGCGAGGCACGCGCCGAGCCCGAGCGCGGACAGGAACGCCAGCCAGGACACGCCGCGCTGCTGGTAGGGGCGCAGCTGCGCGCGGAACGACGCCGGCGGCGCGACGGGCGTGATCGCCCGGTCGACCCGCCCGGAGAGCAGGTCGCCCACCCAGCCGTCGGCGTGGATGGCGGTGACGGGCAGCGGGACGCCCTCGCCGTCGAGCCCGTCGCGCTCCCAGTCGTCGGGGTGGTGCTGGGCGAGCGCGAGCACGGCGCCGGCCGTGAGCGGGCCGCCGCGGTCCCGCGTGCGGTGCAGGAAGGCCAGCCCGGCCCGCAGCCGGTCGGCGTCGACGCTCACCCAGCGCCCGCGCAGCCGCACGAGCGGCGCCTTCGTGGCGACGAGCTCGGTGATCTCCTCCTCCGACAGCTCGTCGTCGCCGACCGCCACCGACCAGCGGAACTGCGCCAGCTCCTCGCGGCCGAGCCCGCTGCGGGTGAGCACCCGGTCGGCCGGGGTGGAGCGGGCCGAGAGCGTGAGCCCGACGCGGCGGGCGCCGTCCCACCCGGCCGGCAGCTGCACCCCGAACCCGGCCCCGACCAGCAGCGCCGCGCCGCGGGTGAGGAAGTCGTGGGCGCCCTCGACGTCCAGGTCGAGCGCGGTGGGCGCGGGCTCGCGCAGCGCGTCGCCCAGCATCGGGAGCACGAGCGACGCGCGGCCCAGCTCGGCCAGCAGCAGCTCCTGCGGGTCGGCGATCAGCCGTTCGACGCCACCGGCCCAGACCTGTGCGGCCGGCACGAGCAGGCTGGGGTCGGCGCTGCCCTGCAGCAGGAACTCCAGCACCCAGCGGGTGCCGTCGCCGGTCTGGTCCAGGACGTCCGGGGCCTCGTCGGACGGGTCGTGCAGCGTGCGGACCTCGGAGAGCCGGAAGCACGCGCGGGCCTCCCCGGCCGGGCCGGCGCCGTGCTCGTCCCACTCGGCGACGGCATCGGCGAGCGCGGCCAGCTCCGTGGCCGGCACCCCTCGGTCGCGCCGACGCGGCCGTCGGGCGCCAGCAGCGCGGTGAGCCACGCCTCGGCGGCCGGGAGCTGCTTCGGGGTGCGGCCGCGGCGCGGCGGGAGCACGTCGACGGGCACGGCGCGGGCCAGCCGGTCGCGCACCGCCGTGTCGGTGAGGGCGTGCAGCGCGTCGGTGACCAGCTCGCGGGCGTCCGCCCCGCCGTCCCCAGCGTCACCCGCCTCGGCCCGCCCGACCGGCGGCAGCGCGGCCACCAGCGCGTCGAACGTGACGGCGTCGAGCCCCTGCACGACCGGGCGCCACCGCGCGAACGCCGCCACGCCGTGGCGGACCAGGGTGGGCAGCACCCGGCCGCGGGCGGCGAGGTCGTCGGCCAGCGCCGCGACGGCCCGCAGGTGCGCGACGGACGCGCCGTAGCGCGCCTCGTCGGCGGGGTCCTCCAGCTCGGCGACGTCGACGGCCAGCGCGGGCACCGACCACGGGCGCAGCACCGGCCCGCCCCGCGGCGGCCCCGCCCGGCCCGTGCTGCGCACCAGCTCCGGAGAGGCGAGCGGACCGCCCGGCCGGGACGGCAGCAGCAGCGTGGCGGTGGCCGGCTTGCCCGGGTGCAGCGCCGCGAGCGCGGCAGCCGGCGCCGCGAACGGGTGCGGCCGGGCCGAGCGCAGCGACCGGCTGGACGAGGTGGCCGGCCGCTCGCCGTCCTCGGCCCACAGCAGCACCCCGCGGCCGGGGGACCAGAGGGCGTGGACGGCGAGCACGCAGCCAGGCTACGGAGCCACCCCGACAACCCCTCGCCCACACCGCGACTCGCGCACGCTTTTCCAGCGACTCGCGGGCCGTTCGCGCGAGTCGCTGGATTACTGCGCGCGAGTCGCTGGATTACTGCGCGCGAGTCGCTGGATTGGTGTGCGCGAGTCGCGCGGCGGGGGTCAGTCGGGGTCGCCCGGGTGGAACCCGGCGGGCACGAGGTCCTGGTAGTCGGGGTGGCGTTCGATCCAGCGCCGGACGAACGGGCACAGCGGGTGCACCGCCCAGCCGCGCGCCCGCGCCGTGTCGAGCGCGGCCTTGGCGAGCGAGCTGCCCAGGCCGCGGCCCTCGTACGCGGTGTCGATCTCCGTGTGGGTGAACGTGATCGTCCCCGGCGACACGCGGTACTGCGCGAACCCGGCCAGCCTGCCGTCGAGGTGGATCTCGAACCGGCCCCATTCCGGCACGTCGTGGACGGTGACGTTGTGGTTGTTGCGGTCGGTCTCGGTCATGCGCTGCCTCCGAGGGAGCCGTGGGGGACGTACGTGGCGGGCACGACCCCCAGCTTGCCCTTCTGGTAGTCCTCGAACGCCGCCAGCACCTCGGACCTGGTGTTCATCACGAACGGCCCGGCCCAGGCGATCGGCTCGCGGATCGGCTGCCCGCCGAGAATGATCACATCCATCCCGGCCAGCCGCGACTCCTGTCGCGAGTCGCCGGAGACGGTGATCGCGTCGCCCGGCCCGAAGAGCGCGGCCTGCCCGCTCTGCACGGGCCGCTTCTCGCGCCGACGGTGCCCGCCCCGGACAGCACGTAGACCAGCGCGTTGAGTCGCGCCGCCACGGCAGGCGCACGGTCGCGCCGGGGGCGACGGTCGCGTGCATCATCGCCATGGGCGTGAACGTCGAGCCGGCCCGCGGTGCCCGGCCAGCTCCCCGGCGATCACGCGCACGAGCGCGCCGCCGTCGGGTGTGGTGAGCAGCGCGGACTCGCCCGCGCGCAGGTCCTGGTACTTGGGCTGGAGGAACTTGTCGGCCTTCGGCAGATTCACCCACAGCTGGAGCCCGTGGAACAGCCCGCCGCTGACGACCAGCGACTCCGGCGGGCGCTCGATGTGCAGCAGGCCGCTGCCCGCCGTCATCCACTGGGTGTCGCCGTCGGTGATCGTCCCGCCGCCGCCGTGCGAGTCGGAGTGCTCGAACGTGCCGTCGATGATGTAGGTGACGGTCTCGAAGCCGCGGTGCGGGTGCCACGGCGTGCCCTTCGGCTCGCCGGGGGCGTAGTCGACCTCGCCCATCTGGTCCATCATCAGGAACGGGTCGAGGTCGCGCAGGTCGATGCCGGCGAACGCGCGCCGCACCGGGAAGCCCTCGCCCTCGAACCCGGACGGGGCGGTCGTGACGGAGCGGACGGGGCGCTCGGCCGCGTCCGGGCCGGGCTCGGGCACGCGGGGGAGCGTGGTGACGTCGGCGACGGTGACGGCGGGCATCGGGACCTCCGGAAGTTGATGCGACAACTACCTTCGTGAACCGTACCGGAGCGCGGTCTCTTCCCGAGCCACCCGACGCACGTCGGGGCCCGTCCCGTCGTCGGCCACGAGGTGGCAGGCGACGCGGCCCCGGGCCGTGGCGCGCAGCGGCGGGACCTCCGTCCGGCACCGGTCCTGAGCCACCGGGCACCGCGTGTGGAACCGGCAGCCCGGCGGCGGGGCCGTCGGCGACGGGATCTCGCCGTCGAGCAGCACCCGGCGCCGCGCCCGCTGCGCGCGCGGGTCCGGCAGCGGCGCGGCCGAGAGCAGCGCCTGCGTGTAGGGGTGCATCGGCGCGTCCAGCACCGCCTCGCGCGTCCCGTGCTCGACGAGCGTGCCCAGGTACATCACGGCCACCTCGTCGGCCACGTACTCGACGGCCGACAGGTCGTGCGTGATGAACAGGCAGGCGAACCCCAGGTCGCGCTGCAGGTCGGCCAGCAGGTTCAGCACCGACGCCTGCACCGACACGTCCAGCGCGCTCGTCGGCTCGTCCGCGACGAGCAGCCGCGGCGACGACACCAGCGCCCGGGCGATGCTCACCCGCTGGCGCTGCCCGCCGGACATCTCGTGCGGGTAGCGCTGGGCGACCTGCCGGCGCAGCCCCACCTGCTCCAGCGCGTCGCCGACGCGCCGGTCCCGCTCGGCCCGGGAGAGCCCGAGGCGCAGCAGCCGCAGCGGCTCGCCGACGATGTCGCCGACCTGCAGCCGCGGGTCGAGCGAGCTCGCCGGGTCCTGGAAGACGATCGAGACGTCACGCCGGTGCGGGCGCAGCCGCCGCCGGCCCAGGTGCGTGACGTCGGTGCCGCCGAGCCGGACGGTCCCGGCGGTCGGCGCCAGCAGCCGCACCACGCACCGCCCGACCGTCGACTTGCCCGACCCGCTCTCCCCGACGAGCGCGAGCACGGTCCCGCGCTCGATCCGCAGGCTCACCCCGTCGACGGCGCGGACCGGCCCGAAGTGCATGACGAGGTCGGCCAGTTCCAGAGCCGGGTCACCGGTCTCCACGTTCACCCTCCGCTCGGGTTCCAGCAGGCCACCCGGTGTGCGCCCGGGTCGGCGGGGAGCAGCGCCGGCGCGGCGGCGCTGCACCGGGCGTCGGCGGCCGGGCAGCGGTCGGCGAACGTGCACGCGTCCGGCTGCGCGTGCAGCACCGGCACGAGCCCGGGGATCTCGCGCAGCCGCCGCTCGCCGCCGCGCCCGGCCGCCGTGGGCACCGCTCCGAGCAGCCCGAGCGTGTAGTGGTGGCGCGGGCCGTCGAAGAGCGCCTCGGTGCCGGCGGTCTCGACCGGCCGCCCCGCGTACATCACGAGCACCCGGTCGGCGATGTCCGCGACCACGCCGAGGTCGTGCGTGATGAGCACGATCGCCGTGCCCAGCCGGGTGCCGAGGTCGCGCAGCAGGTCCAGCACCGCGGCCTGCACGGTGACGTCCAGCGCCGTGGTGGGCTCGTCGGCGACGAGCACCGCCGGGTCGCAGGCCAGCGCCATCGCGATCATCACGCGCTGCCGCATCCCGCCGGAGAACTGGTGCGGGTAGTCCCGGACGCGCCGGCGCGGCTCCGGGATGCCGACGAGCGCCAGCAGCTCCGCGGCCCGGTCCAGGGCCGCCCGCCGGGAGAGCCGCTGGTGGATGCGCAGCGTCTCGGCGATCTGGCCGCCCACCGTGAACACCGGGTTCAGCGAGGTCATCGGCTCCTGGAAGATGTAGGCGATCTCGTTGCCGCGCACCGCGCGCAGCGCCGCCTCCGGCGCGCCCACCAGCTCCGTGCCGCGCAGCCGCACCGAGCCGGTCACGGTCGCCGAGTCCGGGAGCAGGCCCGCGATGCTCATCGCGGTGACGGACTTGCCGCAGCCGGACTCGCCCACCACGGCCAGCACCTCGCCGGGCGCCACGTCGAACGTGACCCCGTCCACCGCGGAGACGGTCCCGTCGTCGGTGCGGAACGCGACCCGCAGGTCCCGGACGGACAGCACGGGGGCGGTCACCGGCTGCTCCTCGGGTCGAGGGCGTCGCGCAGCGCGTCGCCGAAGAGGTTGAACGCCAGCGCCACGAGCATGATCGCCAGGCCCGGCACGACCGCCGTCCACGGCGCGGTGGTGGCGTACTGCTGGGCCGCGGACAGCATCATGCCCAGGCTCGGGTCCGGCGGCTGGATGCCCAGCCCGAGGAACGACAGCACGGACTCCCCGATGATCGCCTGCGGGATCGCCACCGTGGCCTGCACGATCACCGCCGACAGCGCGTTGGGCAGGATGTGCCGGCCCAGCACCCACACGTCGCCCGCCCCGTCCACCACGGACGCGGCGACGAAGTCCAGGTTCTTCAGCCGCAGCGTCTCCGACCGGACCACCCGGATCATCTGCGGGATCTGCGAGATCCCCAGCGCCAGCGCCGCGTTGCCCAGGCTCGGCCCGCGGATGGCCGCGAGCCCCACCGCGAGCAGCAGGAACGGGAACGCGAGCATCAGGTCGGTGGCCCGCGAGACCAGCCCGTCCAGGGTGCGGAAGTAGCCCGCGGCGAGCCCCAGCGGCACGCCGACGGCCAGCGCGAGCGCCACCGCCAGCACGCCCACCTGCAGCGACGCCCGCAGCCCGTACAGGATGCGGGAGAGCACGTCGCGGCCCAGGTCGTCGGTGCCGAGCGGGAACCCGACCGTGCCCGGCATCTGGAAGGGCGCCTCGAAGTGCACCTGCGCGGGGTCGTACGGGGCGAGCACCGGCGCGAGCACGGCGGCCGCCACGGCCACGGCCAGCACGGCGAACCCGGCGACCCCCAGCGGGCTGCGCCGCAGCCTGCGCAGGGCGGCCCGCCGCCGCGCCGGCTCGGCCCCCGCGCCCGGCGGGGTGACGATCTCCGTCGCCGTCACGCCGCCCCCGCCACCCGGATCCGCGGGTCGATCAGCGAGTACGCGACGTCGACCAGGAAGTTGATGAGGATGTAGGCCGCGGCCGTCACGAGCACGACGCCCTGGATCGCCGGGTAGTCGCGCTGGAACACCGCGTCGATCGTCATCTTCCCGAACCCGGGCAACCCGAAGATCGACTCGGTGACGACCGCCCCGGAGATCACGATGCCCAGCTGCAGCCCGACCACCGTGACCACGACGACGAGGCTGTTGCGCAGCGCGTGCCGCCCGATCACGCCGCGCGGCGAGACGCCCTTGGCCCGCGCCGTGCGGATGTAGTCGCGCCGAGCGACTCCAGCATCGCCGACCGCGTCTGGCGCATCACGATCGCCGCGATGCCCGTGCCCAGCACCAGCGCGGGCAGCACGAGGTGGTGCAGGTTGCGACCGGGTCCTGCCCGAACGGCACGAAACCCGACGCCGGGAAGAGGCCCAGCCCCACCGACAGGTAGAGGATGCCGACCAGCCCCAGCCAGAAGTTGGGCACCGAGAGCCCCAGCAGCGCGAGCCCGTTGGCGAGCCACTCCGCCGGGCGCCCGCGCCGCACCGCCGCCACCACCCCGGCCGCCACGCCCAGCACGATCGCGACCAGCAGCGCGAGCAGCGCCAGCTCGATCGTGACGGGCAGCGCCACGCCGATCATCTCCGCCACCGGGATGCCGGTGCGGGTGGACGTGCCCAGGTCGCCCTGCACCGCGGCGGTGACGAACCGCCAGTACTGCACGAGCACCGAGTCGTTCAGGCCCAGGTCCTCGCGGATGGCCGCGATCGCCGCCGGGTCCCGCTCCTCGCCCGCGAACGCCAGCGCCGGGTCGCCCGGCAGCGCGCGCACGCCGGCGAACACCACCACCGTCGCGAGCACCAGCGTCACCGCCGACTGCCACAGCCGGTTCAGCAGGTATGTCCGCATCCCCCGACCCCGGACGTCAGCGCGTCAGGCCCGCGAACGCCACCCGCAGGATGCCGTCCGGGAACACCTGCACCCCCGCGACGCGTCCGTCACGCCGGTGAGGTTGCGCTCGCGGTACAGGTAGATGATCGGGTCGGCCGTCTGGATGGCCGCGACGACGTCCCCGTAGAGCCGTACCCGCTCGGCGTGGTCGGTGCTCGTGCGGGCCCGGTCGAGCAGCGCGTCGAGCGCCGGGTCGCTGTAGCCGGCGACGTTCGAGCCGCCGTCCGAGCGCAGGTAGTTGGCGATGTTGTTGTCCGGGTCGATCCGGCCCGACCAGCCCAGCTGCAGCATCTCGAAGTCGCCGCGGTCCTGCTGGTCGAGCAGCGCCGAGTACTCGGTCGGCACGATCTGCAGGTCGAACCCGCCGTCGGCGACGAGCGCCTGCAGGGCCTGGGCCAGCCGCAGCGAGTCCGGGTTGTTCGACGTGATCATCCGGATCGGGTACGGGACCTGGACGCCGGCGGCCTGCAGCAGCTCACGCGCGCGCGCCGGGTCGTGCGGCGTGCAGGCCTGCGCGGCCTCGCTCGTGAAGTCCGTGTCCGGGCTGATCGGCGAGCAGGCCACCGAGTAGATCCCGCCCCACACGGTCCGGACCAGGCCCTCGCGGTCGATCGACAGCTCGAACGCCTGACGCACCCGCGCGTCGTTGGCCAGCGGCGTGCCGACGTCGCCCCACGGGTTGCCCTGCCCGGCCACGTTGCCGATGTTGAACGTGACGCCCTGGTAGCCGAGCCGGTTCGACTCCAGCATCGTGATGCCCGGTGTCGTGCGCAGCGCGGGCGTGTCCTGCGTGGAGAGCGAGTCGCCGACCTGCGCGTCGCCCGACTGGAGGTTGGCCGCGCGGATGCTCGCGTCGGTGATGATCCGGTAGGTGATCCGGTCCAGGTGCACGCGGGCGGCGTCGTAGTAGTTCGGGTCGCGCACCACGTCGATCGAGTTCTGGGCCACCCGGTTCTCGAACCGGAACGGCCCGACGCACACCGGCGCGGTGGCGAAGTCGTCGCCCAGCTGCGCGAGCGCGGCCGGGCTCATGACCATCCCGGCCCGGTCGGCGAGCGCCGCCGTGAGCGGGGCGAAGGGCGACGACAGCCGGATCACCACCGTGCTCGGGCCCTGCGCCTCGACCGCCGTGACCGGCCCCAGCTCGCTGCGCCGCCCCGACCCGGACATCGTGAGGTGCCGCTGCAGCGACGTGACGACGGCCGCGGCGTCGAACGGGGTGCCGTCGCCGAAGCGGACGCCCTCCCGCACCGGGATCGTCACGGTGAGCCCGTCGGCCGAGATCGTGGGCAGCGCGGTGGCGAGCTGCGGGACGATCGCCGTGTCCTGGTCGAGGTCGTAGAGCTTCTCGCACATCGTGTGGAACACGTAGCGCGAGTAGAGGGAGCGCGACAGCGTCGGGTCGAGCATGTCCGGCTCGGCCGAAAGGGCGATCGTCAGCGTCCCGCCCGCCTGCACCGCGGCGGGGTCGGCCGGGGTGCCGAAGCTGTCGGGCGCGGGCCCCGTGGCGGGCCCGGCCGCCTGCTGGACCGGGGCGCACGCGGCGAGCGCGACGGCTGCGGCGATGATCACCCCCGTCCGCCGCAACCCGGCACCTGCCCTGCTCACGGCCGTGGTGAGAGCCATGCGTTCCCTTTCCCCCGTCATCCGGTCGGGGGAACGTAGTCTGTATACAGACGGCCCGCCAAGGTCATCTGACAGGTGTTGACACCGCCGAAACACAGCGTGTGACACAGGCCGCTCCGGGGCGGCCGGGGGTAACCCGAGGGCCGTCCGGGCTACTCCGGTGTCGTCCGGGTGACGGCCTTCGCGAGGAACCGGCGGATCGCCTCCCGGCCGCCGGTGAGGATCTCCGGTCCGTGCGTGAAGCCCACCCGCTCGTACTCCAGATCCGCGAGCGTGTGCGCCGTCCGGCGGGTGAGGCGGAAGTCCGAGCAGAGCATGCGCGGGGAGTGGCGCACCCCGAGCACGTTGAAGAGCGCGTCCCCGGTGATCAGCGTGCCGGTCGGGCCGTGCACCAGCGAGACGTGCCCGGGGGAGTGGCCCGGCGTGGCGACCACGCGCACCCCGCCCGCGACGTCGAGCACCTGCCCGTCGACGAGCCGCTCGCCCACGCCGGCCGGCGGGAACCCGCCCTGCGGCAGGCGGCCGAAGATGCGGCCGGCCAGGAACGACGAGTCGATCGGCGGGGGCGTCCCGGCCTCCACGAACCCGGCGTCCGCCTCGTGCACCGCGACCGGGGCGCCGGTGCTCGCGGCGAGCTCGGCCGCCCCGCCCGCGTGGTCGGGGTGGGCGTGGGTGAGCACGATCCGCCGCACGTCCGACGGGTGCCTCCCGATCGCGGCCAGCCCGGCGACGATCTTGGGCGGCGCGCTCTTCAACCCGGTGTCGACGAGCGTGACCGACCCGTCGTCGTCGAGGAACGCGAACGAGTTCGTCCCCCACGCCCCGATGGTCGGGATGCGGAAGACGCCCGGGGCGATGGCCACGGCGGCAGGAGGAGCCATGCCCCCGGACCCTAGCCCGGGGGCTGTCCGCGCAGCGCGAGACTGGTCCCCGTGTCGAGCGCCAGTGAACGGTTCGCCGCCGCCCCCGTCGCGCGGCTCGCGACCCTGCGCGCCGACGGCTCGCCGCGGCTCGTCCCGATCACGTTCGTGCTGGTGGACGGGCTGGTGTGGTCGGCGGTGGACGAGGTCAAGCCGAAGACCACCACCCGGCTGGCCCGGCTCGCCGACGTGGCCCGCGACCCCCGCGTCGGCCTCGTCGCCGACCACTACGCGGACGACTGGACGCAGCTCTGGTGGGTCCGCCTCGACGGCACCGCGGAGGTGCTCGACCGCGTTCCGGAGCACGTGGCGGCGGCGCTGGCGGCGAAGTACGAGTCCTACGCGACGACCCCGCCGCGCGGCCCGGTGCTGGTGGTGACCCCGCTGCGCTGGACGTCCTGGCAGGCGACCTGACGGCACACACCTCCCGTACTCCGCACACACGTCCGGACATGTGTGCCGCGTCCCGGAGGTGTGTGCCGTCAGAGTCGGCGGAGGAACTCGGCCACCGCCCGTTCCGTCGCCTCCGGCTCCTCGGTGAACGGCTCGTGGCCGCAGTCGAGCACCAGCAGCTCCACCGGGCCGGCGGCGCGGTCGCGCACCGCCTCGACGTGCGCGAGCGTGCCGAACTCGTCGGCGCTGCCCTGCACGGCGAGCACCGGGCAGTGGATGCCGGCCAGCTCGGCGCGGATGTCCCAGCCGCGGAACTCCGGGGAGAGCCACACGTCGTTCCAGCTCCGGAACGTCAGGTCGGCGTCGCGGTGGTGGCGGGCCATGCGGGCGGCGAGGCCGTCGGCGTAGGCGGCGCGGGTCGCCGCGATGCCGCGCAGCCCGTGCTCCTCGACGAACACGTGCGGCGCGAGCACGACGAGCCCCCGCACGTCGGACGCACTCGCCACGAGCAGCGCGATCGAGCCGCCGTCGCTGTGCCCGACGAGCACCGGCCGCTCCAGCCCGAGCGCTGCGCAGAACGCCGGCACGACCCCGGCCGCCTCCTCGTGCAGGAACCTGGCCGTGCGTTCTCTGGGCGGCGGCTCGGAGAAACCGTGCCCGAGCCGCGAGTACGCGACGGCGCGGCGGCCGGTGGCGGCGGCCACCCGCTGGTGGAACCGGCGCCACAGCCGCACCGAGCCGAGGCCGTGGTGCAGGAACAGCAGCGGGGCGAGCGCGGGGTCGCCGGGGACGTCGTCGTACTCGACGCGCCCGCCCGGCACCTCCACCAGCGGAAGATCGGGCACACCTGAGGCTAACGGTCGAGCAGCGCGACCAGCTTCCTCGGCGCCACCGTCCGGTACGCGTCGGTGACGATCTCGCCGATCTCCGCCCAGTCGACGCCCTCGACGTCGAGGTAGACACCCAGCCACCCGCGCCCGCCCACGTACGGCGGGCGGAAGAACCGCTCCGGGTCGCCCGCCACCAGCTCCTCCTGCACACCCGGCGGCGCCGCGCACCAGAACGCGACGCGGTCGTCGTGGTGGTAGAGGGAGTAGGAGACGAACGTGCGGCGCACGAACCACGTCGGCTCGCCGTGGCTGACCTTCTCGGTCACCTCGGGCAGCGCCAGGCAGAGCGCGCGCAGCCGGTCGAGCGGGTCGTCCGTCACGCGGGCACCGCCCGCAGCACCGAGTAGCCGGTCGGCGGCGGCACCTGCGCGACCGAGTCCAGGCGCAGCCCGGCCGCCCCGAGCAGCGCGGCGAACTCGCGTTCCGTGCGCTCCCGGCCGCCCGTGCAGACCAGCATGTTCAGGTCGCTCATGAGCGTCATCCGCTGCCGCGCCAGCGCGTCCGGGTCCTCGGCCAGCACCGGCTCCACGACGAACACCACGCCGTCCGCCGGCATGGCCGCACGCACCCGGGTGAGGATCGCGGCGGCGCGCTCGTCGTCCCAGTCGTGGATCACGCTCTTGAGGACGTACGCGTCCGCGGCCGGGACGGAGGCGAAGAAGTCGCCGGTCACGATCTCGGCGCCGGCCCCGAGCACGTCCCGCGCGTCGCCGACGCCTCGGGCGAGTCGAACAGGATCCCGTGCAGGCCCGGGTGCTCCGCGAGGAACGCCGCGAGCAGCGTGCCGTTGCCGCCGCCGACGTCCACGAGCGCGCGCACGCCCGTCAGGTCGCACGTCGCGACGACCCCGGGCGCGGCCATCCGCGTGCCCTCGGCCATGGCCTCGGTGAAGACCGCGCCGAGCACCGGGTCGGCGGCCATGTGCTCGAACGCCGGCATCCCGGTGACCTTCTCGAACGCCACCTCGCCGGTGCGGGCGCTCCACTCCAGCTCGCCCCACGCCCGCCAGACCGCGTCGCCGCAGAAGAGCTGCGCGAGGTTGCCGATCGAGCCGGGCACGCCCGTCCGCAGCAGCTCGCCGCCCTCCGTCAGCGCGTACGTGCCGCCGTCGCCCGGCCGGACCAGGCCCAGCCCGGTGGCCGCCCGCAGCAGCCGGGCCAGCGGGTCGGGACGGGTGCCCGTCGCGGCGGCGAGGTCGGTGACCGTGCGCGGGCCGCCCGCCAGCGCGTCCGGGACGCCGAGCCGGGCCAGCGTCTGCACGAGCTGGGCCGGGAAGAAACCGAAGACCAGCTCGGCGAGCCGGGCCCGCTCCGCGGCGGGCGCGCGGCCACTCACGGCTTCACCTGCGGGCGGTAGGTGCCGACCGACCACACGTTGCCCTCCGGGTCGGTCACGGCGTACTCCCGCGACCCGTACGGCTGGTCGACCAGCCCCGACAGCACGGTCGCCCCCGCGGCGACGGCCCGGTCGTGGTGCGCGTCGACCTCGGCGGGATCGTCCAGCACGAGGTACAGCACCGCGCGTCCGGTGTCGTACGGGTCGGCGCCGCCGCGGCGCGTGCCGACCATGACGACCCCGTCGCCGAAGCTCAGCTCGGCGTGTGCGACGGTGCCGTCCTCGCCGAGGTGGACGGCCTGTTCGACGAACCCGAGCGCGCCGGTCAGGAACGCCATGGCGGCCCGCGGGTCGTCGTAGCGGAGTGTGGCGTGGATGCTCATGGCACGGGACGCTAGGCCGCCGCAGCCGCCCGCGGCTTGAACGAATGGGAACCCGGACGCGGGAACCCGGGGACCGACCCGATCCGAGGAGCGCGTCATGGCATCACGGCTCAACCCCTACGTCAGCTTCGACGGCACCGCCCGCCAGGCCATGGAGTTCTACGCCGACGTCTTCGGCGGCGAGCTGACCCTCCACACGTTCGGCGAGTACGGCGCGCCGGACGCCCCCGAGGCCGACAAGATCATGCACGGCCAGCTGGAGACGCCCAGCGGGTACGTGCTCATGGCGTCCGACGTCCCGCCGGGGATGGCGTACAACCCCGGCGACAACATCGTCGTCTCCCTCAGCGGCGACGACGCCGACGAGCTGCGCGGCTACTTCGAGCGGCTCGCCGAGGGCGGCACCGTGTCCGTGCCGCTGGAGAAGCAGATGTGGGGCGACGAGTACGGCGCCTGCTCCGACCGCTTCGGCCTCAGCTGGATGGTGAACATCGGCCAGCCGCAGGCCTGACCGCACACACCTCCGGCACTCCGCACACATGTCAGGACGTGTGTGCGGCGGCCGGGAGGTGTGTGCGGTCGGGGCCGACGGCCGACGGGCCCCATTAGGCTGGCAGGGTGGACGTCCTCGACAGCTACTCCGGCCACACCGACCCGGGCGGCCCGGCCATCCGCCGCGACCTCGGTGCCCTGAGCATCACGAAGGTCTCCGTCGGCCCGATGGACAACAACGCCTACCTGCTCGTCTGCACGGCGACGAACGAGGCGCTGCTGGTGGACGCGGCCAACGAGCCGGACCGGCTCGCGGATCTCGTCGGCTCCGGCGCCACCCGCCCCGAGCTGAACCACCTCGTCACCACGCACCGCCACGCCGACCACTGGCAGGCCCTCGGCGCGGTCGCGGGGATGTTCCAGACCCGCCAGATCGCGCACCCGCTCGACGCCCCCGAGCTGCCGATCCCCATGGACGAGCTGGTGGAGGACGGCGACACCGTCCGGTTCGGGGAGATCGAGCTGGAGGTCGTGCACCTGCGCGGCCACACGCTCGGCTCGATCGCCCTGGTCTACCGCGGCGAGGACGGCCCGCACGTCTTCACCGGCGACTCGCTCTTCCCCGGCGGCCACGGCCGGACGGCCACGCCGGAGGACCACCTCCAGCTCATGGACGACCTCGAGGAGCGGGTGTTCGGCCGGCTGCCGGACGAGACCTGGGTCTACCCGGGGCACGGGGACGACACGACCCTCGGCAAGGAGCGCCCGGACCTCGCGGAGTGGCGGGCGCGGGGCTGGTGAGCGCCACGCCCGGCCGGTGACCACCGCACGCCCGCCCGGCGCCCGACCGTCATCCCGCGGATGTTCGTCGCCGACCCCGCCGGCGCGGTCGACTTCCTGCGGGCCGTGTTCGGCGCGGCCGGTGACGTCCCGCAGGGCCGTCCGGCCGAGATCCGGATCGGGGACGCGCTGGTCATGGTCTCGGGCACCGAGGAGCGCGAGGCCTTCCCCGTGTTCCTCCACGTGTACGTCGATGATGCCGACGCGGCCTTCCGGCGCGCGGCGGACGCGGGCGCGACGGTGCTGGAGGAACCGTTCGACACCCCGTACGGCGACCGGCGGGCCATGGTGCGCGATCCGTTCGGCAACGTCTTCCAGATTGCCACCGCCCGCCGAGCGGCGCGTCAGTAACGGCCCGTCATCTCGGTGAACGTCAGCCGCGTCGCCCGCGTGTCGTCGGCCAGCCGGACGACGCCGTCGAGCGCGCCGATGCCGGCCTCCTCGCTCCCGTCCGGCGCGGTGAGGGTGGCGCGGATGGTGCGCTGCCCGCCGGGCTGGTCGAAGCGCACGTCCGCGGTCGTGTGGCACCAGGTCGTCGGTCCGTCGACCCGGTCGATCGTGATCGGGACGGGTGGTTGGCCCTGCAGGGTCAGGGTCCAGATGGCGTCGCTGTTCACGGTGGGGCTCGCTCCGCGCTGTCGGTGGTCGGTCACGCGCACGGACGTTCCATCACCGTGCTGGTCGACGTCGCTGACGATGACGGGTGAGACCGCCGGACTCGACGTACACGATCTGTACCAGGTCACCCGGCCTCGGCGATAGCCGGACCGGGTGCCGGGGCGCCGTTCGCCCTGCGCGCACGCGGTGGATCCGGGGCGCGGCGGGGCGGCAGCATCGCGGCGGTGACGTTCGCGGGGGAGATCGCCGACCACTACGCGCGCTACCGGCGGGGCTTCGGCCCGGCGGCGCTGGCGTTCGTCCGGGAGCGGCTGCGGGCCGGCCCGGACGCGCTGGTCGTCGACCTGGGCTGCGGCACGGGGCAGCTCGCGGTGCCGCTGTCCGCGCACGTCCGGCACGTCCTCGGCGTCGACCCCGAGCCCGACATGCTCCGGCACGCCTACGCCGCCGCGGGCCGGGCCGGTGCGACCGGTGCCACGAGCTGGATGCTCGGGTCGGACGCCGACGTCCCCGGCCTCGCCGGGCTGCTCGGCCGGTCCGCCGTGCAGGCGGTCACGATCAGCAACGCCGTGCACTTCATGGACACCGGTCGGCTCTTCGCGGGGCTGACGGACGTGCTCGCGCCGGGCGGGCGGGTCGCGGTGATCGCCAACGGGACGCCGGTCTGGCTGCAGGACCCGGCCTGGTCGCGGGCCCTGCGGCGGTTCCTCGGGGAGCGCTACGGCACCGACGCGTCTGGCTCGCGCTGCACCGACGCCGCCGTGCTCGCCCGCTGCCGGGAGGACATGGCCGCCGCCGGGCTGGCCACCGAGCAGCACCGCCTCGACCTCCGGGCCGCTGTCACGCCGGAGTGGCTCGCGGGGAACCTCGTGTCGGCGATGCCGCCGGAGTGGCTGCCGGCCGACATGCGGGAGTTCGCCGACGCCGTGGCGACGGCCGTGCGCTCCGCCCAGCCGGCCGGTGGGCTCGTCGAGGACGTGCCGGTGACGGTGCTGGCCGGCGTGCGCGCCTGACCGTCAGGCGGCGCCGGTCCGCAGCTCCGTGCGGATGGTCACCACGTCGCGCAGCAGGACGGTGACCGGCGTGTGGTCGACCTCCCCGGCGAGCTGTTCCCGCAGGTCCTGGCCGACCTGCGCGGCCACCGTGACCCGCCGCTCCATCACCGGCGGGCGCCCGGGCCGGAACGCGACGTGCACCACCACCTCGCCCGGCTCGATCTCCCAGCGCTGCAGGAACGTGCGCACCGACATCGCCGTGCACGCCGACAGCGAGCCCGCGAGCAGCCCGAACGGGGTGGCGCCCGCCGGCTCCGCGGTGTGGTCGGCGGGGATCTCGCAGCTCAGCTCGTGCCCGTTGACGTTCACTCCGGCCGCCCGCCCGTCGCCGTCGGGAAGCGTGGCGGACGACCAGACGTTGGGTTCTCCCACGGGCCCGACGTTAGCCGACCCCGGGCGCGAGCCGTTCGAACGTCCGTGCGACCCTCGGGACGGTCCGGTTCTGTCGGTGGTCGCGCCTAGCATGGAACGAGGGCCCTGCACCACCCTCCCGTTCGACGATCCTGGAGGCTCCCCACCGTGGCCGTCAGCAGCGCAGACGAGCGCAAGGACGCTCCCCGGCTCGTCGTGCGCGGCGCGCGCGAGCACAACCTCCGCGGCGTCGACCTCGACCTGCCGCGCGAGAGCCTCGTCGTGTTCACCGGCCTGTCCGGGTCCGGCAAGTCCAGCCTGGCGTTCGACACGATCTTCGCGGAGGGGCAGCGGCGCTACGTCGAGTCGCTGAGCGCGTACGCCCGGCAGTTCCTCGGCCAGATGGACAAGCCCGACGTCGACTTCATCGAGGGCCTGTCGCCGGCGGTCTCGATCGACCAGAAGTCCACCAACCGCAACCCGCGGTCCACGGTCGGCACGATCACCGAGGTCTACGACTACCTGCGGCTGCTCTACGCGCGCGCGGGCGTCCCGCACTGCCCGGTGTGCGGCCACGTGATCGAGAAGCAGACGCCCCAGCAGATCGTCGACCAGGTGCTCGCCATGGCGGAGGGCAGCCGGTTCCAGGTGCTCGCCCCGGTCGTGCGCACCCGCAAGGGCGAGTTCGTCGACCTGTTCGCCAACCTGCAGACCCAGGGCTACTCCCGGGTGCTGGTCGACGGCACGGTCCACCCGCTCACCGACCCGCCGAAGCTCAAGAAGCAGGAGAAGCACGACATCGCGGTGGTGGTCGACCGGCTCGCCGTGCGGGAGTCGGCCAAGCAGCGGCTCACCGACTCGGTGGAGACCGCGCTGCGGCTCGCCGACGGGCTCGTCGTGCTCGACTTCGTCGACCTCCCGGAGGACGACCCGCACCGCGAGCGCCGCTTCTCCGAGCGCATGGCCTGCCCCAACGGCCACCCGCTCGCGCTCGACGACCTCGAGCCCCGCACGTTCTCCTTCAACTCGCCCTACGGCGCGTGCCCGGAGTGCACGGGCATCGGCATCAAGAAGGAGGTCGACCCGGAGCTCGTGGTGCCCGACCCGGAGCTCAGCCTCGCCGACGGGGCCATCGCGCCGTGGGCGGGCGGGCAGTCGGCGGAGTACTTCGGGCGGCTGCTGGAGGGGCTGGCCTCGGCGGTCGGGTTCCGGACGGACACGCCGTGGCGCAAGCTCCCGGCCACGGCGCAGAAGGCCGTGCTGCACGGCACGCAGGACCAGGTGCACGTCCGCTACCGCAACCGCTACGGCCGGGAGCGCTCCTACTACGCCAACTACGAGGGCGTCGTCCCGTTCCTGGAGCGGCGGCTCGACCAGACGGAGTCCGACACCCAGCGCGAGCGCTACGAGGGCTACATGCGCGACGTGCCGTGCCCGGCGTGCAAGGGGGCGCGGCTCAAGCCGGAGGTCCTCGCCGTCACGCTGGCCCACCGCGAGCAGGGCGAGCGGTCCATCGCCGAGGTCTCGGCGATGTCGGTGGCGGAGTGCTCCGAGTTCCTCGACGGGATGGTGCTCGACCACCGGCAGGCGATGATCGCCGGACGGGTGCTCAAGGAGATCCAGGCCCGGCTGGGCTTCCTGCTGGACGTCGGGCTGCACTACCTGTCGCTCGACCGGGCCGCCGGGTCGCTGTCGGGCGGCGAGGCGCAGCGCATCCGGCTGGCCACGCAGATCGGGTCCGGCCTGGTCGGCGTGCTGTACGTGCTCGACGAGCCGTCCATCGGGCTGCACCAGCGCGACAACCGGCGGCTGATCCAGACGCTGCTGCGGCTGCGCGACCTGGGCAACTCGCTGATCGTCGTGGAGCACGACGAGGACACGATCCGCGCGGCCGACTGGGCCGTCGACATCGGGCCGGGCGCGGGGGAGCACGGCGGCGAGATCGTGCACAGCGGGCCGGTCGCCGAGCTGGAGGCGCACGACACGTCGCTCACCGGCGCGTACCTGTCGGGGCGGCGCTCGATCCCGGTGCCGGCCATCCGGCGCCCGCTCGACCGCAAGCGCCAGCTCACGATCGTCGGCGCGCGCGAGCACAACCTGCGCGGCATCGACGTCGACATCCCGCTCGGCTGCCTGGTGTCGGTCACGGGCGTGTCCGGCTCGGGCAAGTCCACGCTGGTCAACGACATCCTCGCCACGGTGCTCGCCAACAAGCTCAACGGCGCGCGCCAGGTCCCGGGCCGGCACACCCGCATCACCGGGCTCGACGGGCTCGACAAGCTGGTGCGGGTCGACCAGTCGCCGATCGGCCGCACCCCGCGGTCCAACCCCGCCACCTACACCGGCGTGTGGGACCAGGTCCGCAAGCTCTTCGCGGCCACCACCGAGGCGAAGGTGCGCGGCTACCAGCCGGGGCGGTTCTCGTTCAACGTCAAGGGCGGGCGCTGCGAGGCGTGCTCGGGCGACGGCACGATCAAGATCGAGATGAACTTCCTCCCGGACGTCTACGTCCCGTGCGAGGTGTGCAAGGGCGCCCGCTACAACCGCGAGACGCTCGAGGTGCACTACAAGGGCAAGACGGTCGCCGAGGTGCTCGACATGCCCATCGAGGAGGCGGCGGAGTTCTTCGCGCCGATCAACTCGATCTCCCGCTACCTGCGCACGCTGGTGGACGTCGGGCTGGGCTACGTGCGGCTGGGGCAGCCGGCGCCGACGCTCTCGGGCGGCGAGGCGCAGCGCGTCAAGCTGGCCTCGGAGCTGCAGAAACGCTCCAACGGGCGCACGATCTACATCCTCGACGAGCCCACCACCGGCCTGCACTTCGAGGACATCCGCAAGCTGCTCGACGTGATCAACGGGCTGGTCGACAAGGGCAACTCGGTGATCGTCATCGAGCACAACCTCGACGTGATCAAGACGTCCGACTGGATCATCGACATGGGCCCCGAGGGCGGGTCCGGCGGCGGCACCGTGATCGCGCAGGGCACCCCGGAGCAGGTCGCGGCGCACCCCACGAGCTACACGGGCCAGTTCCTCAGCGGGCTCGTCACACCCGACGCGGAGGAGCGCAGGCCCGCCCGGCGCCGCAAGGCGGCCGCCGCCAGCTGACGACCCGGGGACCCGGTCAGGCGCCGTCCGGGTCGCGGCCGGTCAGCGCCAGCGTCGCGGCCAGCAGGCCGGCGTCCGCGGGCACGGCGACCTCCGGCCCGAACACACCCATCGCGCGGCCCTGCTCGGCCATACCTGCCACGGCGTCGCGGGCCGGCGCGAGCACCCCGTCCGGCCACTCCGGGCGCACGCCCGCGGCGCGGGCGAGGTCCCAGCCGTGCACGACGAGCTCGCCGAGCACCATGCCGCCGATCATCGGCGCCGGCAGCCGGTCCGGGCCGCCCATGGACGTCGTGCCCTCCCAGGCCGCGGGGTCCGACCAGGCCGCGACGACGTCCGCGTGCGCGGTGGCCAGCGTGTCGGGCCAGCCGGCCAGCACGACGTCCTCCTCCCGCTCGGCGACGGGCACGGGCTCGGCCCGCCGGCCCGCGGCCGCCAGGAACGGGGCCCAGTACAGGAGGTGCCGGACCAGCGCGGCGAGGTCCCACCCGGCGCACGGCGTCGGCGCCGTCGGGGGAGCGGCCGCGGCGGCGCGGACGATCGCCGGGTACGCGGCGGCGGCACCGGCGACGACCTGCGTGGGCTGGAGTGCGAGCGACATGCGGGCGAGGCTAGGCCCGGGCCGCGGGGCCGTCTTGAAGGAACGCGACACCGGGGCGCGCGACACTGGCGGCATGCCGCAGCAGCGCGACCCGCGTGAGCTTTCCGGGGCGTGGACCCGCCACCAGCGGCACGCGCAGGTGCCGCCGTCGGCGGCGCTCGCGCCGTTCGTCGCGCACTTCTGGGCGGTGGAGTGGGACTACGCCACGCCTTACCAGCAGAAGGTCGTGCCGTACCCGAACGTGCACGTGACCGTCCGGCCGGGTGCATCTGCGCAGGTCACCGGGGTCGCGAGCCGGCACGCCGTACGCACGCTGGAGGGCCGCGGCTCGGTCGTCGGCGCGGCGTTCCGCCCCGGCGCGTTCCGGCCGTTCCTGCGGGCGCCGGTCGCGGACCTCACCGACCGCGTGGTGCCGGCCGCCGACGTCCCCGGCCTGGCGGGCGCCGGCCCGGCCGAGCCGGTCGACGTCCGCGCGCTGGAGCGGTGGCTGGAGCACCGGCTGCCGGCGCCGACCCCGCCGGCCGGGAGGCGGGCGACGCGGTGGCGCTCGTCGTGGCCGACCGGCGGATCGCCCGGGTCGACCAGCTCGCGGCGGCCACGGGCGTCGGCGTGCGGCGGCTGCAGCGGCTCTTCGCCGAGCACGTCGCGTCGGCCCGAAGTGGGTGATCCGCCGCTACCGGCTGCACGAGGTGACCGAACGCATGGCGGCCGGCACCCCGGTCGACTGGGCGGCGCTCGCCGCCGACCTCGGGTACGCCGACCAGGCGCACCTGGTCCGGGACTTCACGGACCTCTTCGGCGAGCCGCCCACGCACTACGCGCGGCGGTACCCGCGGGCCCGTCAGACGAGCCGGTAGAAGCGGAAGAACTGGTCCTCGACGGGCAGCACGTGCACGTCGGAGAACCCGGCCGAGCGGGCGTAGCCGCGCAGCGTGTCCGGCCGCATCACGGTGCCGGTGCCGGCCGACGGGGTGTGCGAGAGCCCGTCGGGCAGGCAGCACGTGATGCTCCAGCCGTACATGAGCTGTTCGACGTCGTCACCGGGCGCGGTGAACGTCTCGGCCACCCGCTCGTCCACGACGAGCACGACGCCGCCGGGCGCGGTGATCCGCCGCATGGTCGTGAGCACGCCGACGGGGTCGGGCATGTCGTGGATGCACTCGAACGCCGCGACCAGGTCGTACGTGCCGGCCGCGGTGCCGGCGTCGGCCTCGTGGAACCGGACGCGGTCGGCCACGCCCGCGTCCTGCGCGTTCTGCCGGGCCGCGGCGATCGAGGGCGCGTCGAGGTCGTAGCCGTCGACCCGGACGGCCGGGTGCGCGAGCGCGACGCCGATCGCCGACCAGCCGTAGCCGCAGCCGATGTCGGCGACCCGCCCGCCGTTCGCCAGCACGGCCCGGATCGCCGGCACCGACGGGAGGTGCTCGCGGGCGAGCGCGCCGAGGAAGAGCGGGCGGTTGGCGGCCGCCTGCGCCTCCCGGGCGTCCGTGCCGAACGCGGCCCACGAGACGCCGCCGCCGGACCGGTACGCGCCGGTCAGGGCGTCGATGTGGCGGCCGAGCCCGGCGACCATGCGCGCGAGCGGCAGCACGTGGTTCGGGCTGAGCACATCGGTGAGCACCTCGGCGTGCCCCGGCGGGAGCCGGTACTGCCGCCGGTCGGCGGGAGCGTCCGGATCGTCGCAGGTCAGGACGCCCGTGACGGCCTGGTGCTCCAGCCATTCGCGGGCGTAGCGGGTGGCGGTGCCGGTCGCCGCCGCCAGCTCGCCCGGCGTGCGCGGGGCGGCGGCGAGCGCCCGGTAGTAGCCGAGCCGGTCGCCCAGGTAGGCGGACTGCACGAGCTGGGCGCCGAGCACGGCGCCGAACATCCGCTCGCCGAACTCCTCGGCGGTCGCGGGGGCAGGGCTGCGGTCGGTGGCGGTCATGGCAGGCTCTCCAGGTCGGGACCGGGAGGCAACGATGCTGCCCCCGGCGGCGCGCGGGCGACACCCGAACCGGGCGAAGTGGTCCGAACCGCCTAACGGGCTGCCGACCGTCGGGAGGTGTCCCGGCGCCGGGACGACCGACCCGGTCGGCGCCGCCGCACGCGCCCTGCTACCCTCCGGAATGCGACCACCCTGTCGCGCGTTGAGGCGTACGTCAGGGCGTACAAGTGGAGCCCCGCTCCCACCCGCCGCTTCAGGCGTTCGGGTCCGGTCCGGCGCACGAGCCATCGGCTCGTTCGTTCGTGACCGTTCGGGTCTCCGCTCCGTCGCGCCAGACGACGTCGATACGAGGAGACCCCATCAGCACAGAGACGCGCATCAACGACCGCATTCGCGTTCCCGAGGTCCGCCTGGTCGGACCGAACGGCGAACAGGTCGGCATTGTGCGCATCGAGGACGCCCTTCGGCTCGCCCAGGAGGCCGAGCTCGACCTCGTCGAGGTCGCGGCCCAGGCCCGCCCGCCGGTCTGCAAGCTCATGGACTACGGCAAGTTCAAGTACGAGAGCGCGCAGAAGGCCAGGGAGTCCCGCCGCAACCAGCAGCTCACCACGATCAAGGAGCAGAAGCTCCGGCCGAAGATCGACACCCACGACTACGAGACCAAGAAGCGCAACGTCGTGCGCTTCCTCGAGGGTGGCAACAAGGTCAAGGTCACGATCATGTTCCGCGGCCGTGAGCAGTCCCGCCCCGAGCTGGGGTTCCGACTGCTGCAGCGGCTCGCCGAGGACGTGGCGGAGCTGGGCACGGTCGAAGCCGCGCCCAAGCAGGACGGCCGCAACATGACGATGGTGATCGCTCCGAACAAGAAGGGCCCCACCCGGAAGGCCGCCGCCCCGGCGGACGCCGGCTAGGGCCCAGCACGACCTGTCACCACCCCTCACGGGGTGGGTCCGCGTCTGCGGACCGCCCGGCACGACCAAGACCGGCACCCCGGACCACCGGGGTGCACCGTGGAGTAGGAACAGCCATGCCCAAGAACAAGACGCACAGCGGCATCGCCAAGCGGGTGAAGGTCACCGGCACCGGCAAGCTTCTGCGCCAGCAGGCCGGCCTGCGGCACCGCCTGGAGGTCAAGTCCAGCAAGGAGACGCGCGACCTCTCCGGCGTCGTCCCGGTGAACAAGGCCGACGTCCGGCGCGTCAAGAAGCTGCTCGGCCGCTGACCCGGCGGCCCGCCGACCTCCACCCGCCGGCGCGGACGGGCGCCCCCGGCCCGCCCCCGGCCCGAGACGAAGGAACACCCGCATGGCACGCGTGAAGCGCGCGGTGAACGCCCAGAAGAAGCGCCGCACCACCCTGGAGCTGGCGAGCGGCTACCGCGGCCAGCGGTCGCGCCTGTACCGCAAGGCGAAGGAGCAGATGCTCCACTCGCTGAACTACGCCTACCGCGACCGGCGCGCCCGCAAGGGCGACTTCCGGCAGCTGTGGATCACCCGCATCAACGCCGCCGCCCGCGCCAACGGCATGACGTACAACCGCTTCATCCAGGGTCTCAAGGCCGCGGGTGTCGAGGTCGACCGCAAGAACCTCTCCGAGATCGCCATCAGCGACCCCGGCGCCTTCACCGCGCTCGTCGAGCTCGCCCGCGCCAACGTGCCCGCCCAGGGTGCGCAGGACGGGACCGCCGCCTGAGCACTCGGGCGACGGCGAGCCGTGCTCGCCGGGCACGGCTTCGCCACGGTCGACCATCGTCGTGTCGTGTGGGGGCCCAGCCCCCACGCCCCGGCCGGGGGCACGCCCCCGGACCCCCGTCGCCCGCAGGCTCGGTCCTCACCTGAAATGGCAGGTTCAGAGGTTTCCGAACAGCACGTCGGACCGCCCGGCACCGAACGCACGCCGCGTGTCGCCGCAGCCCGCAAGCTGCTGCGGCGCGCCGGCCGCGAACGGGCCGGGCGGTTCCTCGTGGAGGGGGCGCAGGCCGTCCGCGAGGCGGTGCGTTACGGCACGGTGCACGAGCTGTTCGTGACGGACGCCGCCGCGGACCGGCACCCCGACCTGGTCGCGGCCGCCGCGGCCGCCGGCGCCCGGGTCGGCCCCGTCACCGACCGGGCGGCCGCCGCGCTCTCCGAGACCGTCACCCCGCAGGGGCTCGTCGCCGTCTGCGACCTGCTCGACGTGCCGCTCCCGGCGGCGCTGGGGGAGCGGCCGGCGCTGGTCGCCGTCTGCGCGGAGATCGCCGACCCGGGCAACGCCGGCACCGTGATCCGGGTGGCCGACGCCGCCGGCGCCGACGCCGTGCTGCTCGCCGGTGACGCCGTCGACCCGCACAACGGCAAGGCCGTGCGCGCGTCCACCGGGAGCGTCTTCCACCTGCCGCTGGCCCGCGACCGCGACCCGGACGCCGTGCTCGACGCCTGCCGCGCCGCGGGGCTGACGCTGCTCGCCGCGGACGCCGGCGGCGAGCTGGACCTGCACGACCCCGCCGCCGACGCCGTGCTCGCCGGGCCGGTCGCGTGGGTGTTCGGCGGCGAGGCGCACGGCGTGCCCGCCGCCGCCGCGGCCCGCGCCGACCACCGGGTGCGGGTGCCGATCCTCGGCCGCGCGGAGAGCCTCAACCTGGCGACGGCCGCGGCCGTGTGCCTGTACGCGAGCGTCGGCGCGCGGCGCAGGCGGTCCCCCGAAAGCCGCTAGGCGTCCGACCTTAGGATCGACCCACCATGACTGAGAGCACGGACGTGATGAGTCCCCTGCACCCGGACGCGCTGGAGGCCGCCGTGGCCGCGGCCGTCCGGGCGTTCGAGGGTGCGTCCGACCTCGCCGAGCTGGCGGCCGTGCGCCCGGCGCACCTCGGCGACCGCGCGCCGCTGCTGCTGGCCCGCCGGGAGCTGGGATCGCTCCCCGGCCCCGAGCGGGCCGACGCCGGCAAGCGCGTCAACGCCGCCCGCCAGCAGGCGCAGGACGCGTTCGACGCCCGCCGCGCCGTGCTCGCCGCCGAACGCGACGAGCGGGTGCTCGCGGAGGAGACCGTCGACGTCACGCTGCCGTGGGACCGCGTCCCGCGCGGCGCCCGGCACCCGCTCACGCAGATCGCCGAGCGCATCGCCGACGTGTTCGTCGCGATGGGCTGGGAGGTCGCGGAGGGGCCCGAGGTGGAGTCGTCCTGGCTGAACTTCGACGCGCTCAACTTCGGCAAGGACCACCCGGCCCGCACCATGCAGGACACGTTCTACCTGGGCGGATCCGAGTCGTCCGGCACGGTCCTGCGCACCCACACGTCCCCGGTGCAGATCCGTGCGCTGCTGGAGCGCGACCTGCCCGTCCACGTCGTGTGCCCGGGCCGCACGTTCCGCACCGACGCCCTCGACGCCACCCACACCCCGGTGTTCCACCAGGTGGAGGGGCTGGCGGTGGACAAGGGCATCACGATGGCGCACCTCAAGGGCACGCTCGACGCGTTCGCCCGCGCCATGTTCGGCGCCGGCTCCCGCACCCGCCTGCGTCCCTCGTTCTTCCCGTTCACCGAGCCGTCCGCCGAGGTGGACGTGTGGTTCCCGGAGAAGAAGGGCGGCGCCGGCTGGGTCGAGTGGGGCGGCTGCGGCATGGTCAACCCCAACGTGCTGCGCGCCTGCGGCGTGGACCCCGAGGTGCACTCGGGCTTCGCGTTCGGCATGGGCCTGGAGCGCACCCTGCAGTTCCGCAACGGCATCCCCGACATGCGCGACATGGTCGAGGGCGACGTCCGGTTCAGCCGGGCGTTCGGCGTCTGAGCCGCACCCGGCCACCGATCCACCCAGGAGCATTCCCGTGCGCGTTCCGCAGTCCTGGCTCGCCGACGTCCTCGGCGACGTCCCGCCGGTCGACGACACCGCCGAGGCGTTCGTGCGCGTCGGCCTGGAGATCGAGGACGTCCACCGCCCGCCGCAGCTGACCGGGCCGCTGGTCGTCGGCCGGGTGCTGGAGTTCGAGGTCCTCGACGGGCTCAAGAAGCCGATCCGCTGGTGCCAGGTGGACGTCGGCGAGAAGGTCCGCGGCATCATCTGCGGGGCGGCCAACTTCGCCGCGGGCGACCTGGTCGTCGTCGCGCTGCCCGGCGCCGTGCTGCCCGGCCCGTTCGCGATCACCGCGCGCAAGACCTACGGGCACGTGTCCGACGGGATGATCTGCTCGGCCCGCGAGCTGGGCATCGGCTCCGACCACGCCGGGATCCTCGTGCTGCCCCCCGGCAGCGGCGAGCCCGGTGACGACGCGATCGCGCTGCTCGGCGCCGACGACCCGGTCGTCGAGCTGAACATCACGCCCGACCGCGGCTACTGCTTCTCGGTGCGCGGCCTGGCCCGCGAGCTGGCCTGCGCGCTGGACGCCGACTTCACCGACCCGGCCTCCCGCGTCGCCGTGCCGGCCGCCGCGGGCGACGCGTGGCCGGTGGAGCTGGCCGACCCCGGGTGCGCCCGGTTCGTCGCCCGGCGGGTGGACGGCGTCGACCCGGCCGCGCCCGCGCCGTGGTGGATGCAGCGGCGCCTGCTCGCCGCCGGCATGCGGCCGATCTCGCTGGTCGTCGACGTCACCAACTACGTCATGATCGAGCTGGGCCAGCCGCTGCACGCCTACGACGCCGCGCGCGTGGCCGGCCCGATCGTCGTCCGGCGCGCGACGGCCGGCGAGACGCTCGTGACCCTGGACGACACACAGCGCCGTCTCGACCCCGACGACCTGCTCATCACCGACGACTCCGGCCCGATCGGGCTGGCCGGCGTGATGGGCGGCGCGTCCACGGAGATCGCCGGGCCCGGCCCGGACGGCACCATCGACGTGCTGATCGAGGCCGCGCACTTCGACCCGGCCGTGATCGCGCGCGCCGCGCGTCGCCACAAGCTGCCGAGCGAGGCGTCCAGGCGCTTCGAGCGGGTCGTCGACCCGCAGCTGCCGCCGGTCGCCGCCGAGCGGGCGGCCCAGCTGCTCGTCGAGTACGGGGGCGGCACGCTCGCCGCCGGCCGCACCGACGCAGGCGCCGCCCCGGTGCGCACCCCCGTCACGATGCCGCTGGACCTGCCCGACCGCGTCGCCGGCGTCGCGTACGCGCCGGGGGCGACCGTCCGGCGGCTCACGCAGGTCGGCTGCGCGGTCGACCTCGGCACCGCCGCCGACGGGCATGCGCAGGTCGTCGCCGCCCCGCCGTCCTGGCGCCCCGACCTCGCCCAGCCCGCCGACCTCGTCGAGGAGGTGCTGCGGCTGGAGGGCTACGACACGATCCCGTCCGTGCTGCCGGCCGCCCCGCCCGGGCGCGGGCTCACCGGGTCGCAGAACCGCCGCCGCGCGGTCTCGCGCGCGTTCGCCGAGGCCGGATACGTCGAGGTGGAGCCGTTCCCGTTCGTCGGGCCGCAGGTCTGGGACGCGTTCGGGCTCGCCGCGGACGACGTGCGGCGGCGCACCGTGCACGTGCTCAACCCGCTCGACGCCGACCGCGCCGAGCTGGCCAGCTCGCTCCTGCCCGGGCTGCTCGACACGCTCGTGCGCAACCACTCCCGCGGGGCCACCGACCTCGGGCTCTACCACATCGGGCAGGTCGTGCTGCCGCACGCGGACCCCGTCCCGATGCCCGACCCGGACGTGACCCGCCGCCCGTCCGCCGCCGAGCTGGCGCAGATCGAGGCGGCGCTGCCCGCGCAGCCCGTGCACGTCGCCGCGGTGCTGGCCGGCGACCGCGAGACGCGTGGCTGGTGGGGCACGGGACGCCCGGCGAGCTGGGCGGACGCCGTGCAGGCCGGGCGGCTGGCCGGGCTGGCCGCGGGCGTCGAGCTGCGGGTCACCGCGGCCGCGCTGCCGCCGTTCCACCCGGGCCGCTGCGCCGCGCTGCGCGTCGGCGACTGGATCGTCGGGCACGCCGGCGAGCTGCACCCGAAGGTCGTCGAGGCGCTGGGGCTGCCGCCGCGCACCTGCGCGATGGAGCTGGACCTCGACGCGATCCCGCTGACCGACGCCCGGCCCGCGCCGCGCGTGTCGCCGTACCCGCCGGTCGCGGTGGACGTCGCGCTCGTCGCGGACGCGCGCGTGCCGGCCGCGGACCTGGCCGACGCCCTCGCCGACGGCGGCGGCGACCTGCTGGAGGACGTGCGGCTCTTCGACGTCTACACCGGCGAACAGGTCGGCGCCGGCCGCCGCTCGCTGGCGTTCACGCTCCGGTTCCGCGCCCCCGACCGCACGCTGACCAGCGAGGAGGCCAACGCGGCGCGCGACTCCGCCGTCGCGGTCGCGGCCCAGCGGTACGAGGCCACGCTGCGCGCCTGACGCGCACCGGCGCTCACCCGGGGAGCCGGGCGAGCGCGCGCGGGCGGCGGCGCGCCACGCGTCGTCCGACGGTGTGCCGCGGAACACGAGGACCGTCACGAGGAACCGCCGGCCCGCGAGCTGCAGCGTCGGGCCGCTGTGCGTGTCGACCACCACGGCCGCCTCGCCCGCGCCGCGCAGCTCGCGGCGCCCGGCGGTGCCGCCCGCGCGCACGTAGTCGGCGGGCGTGCCGGTACGGACCGTGTAGACGTTGACCAGCGCGACGGGCCGGTTGCCGGCCGTCGCGACGCAGCTGGACGTGCGGGGGCGGCCGGCCTGCTCGACCGGGCGCTGCCGGGGCGGGTGCACCGGGGTGCCGACCAGCGCCCCGATCTCGGCGGCGTCGAGCAGGCACTCGTCGGGCAGCGCGGCGACGTCGATCGCGGACCGCTCTCCGGGCGGCGCCGGCTCCGGCGTCGGCTCTCCGGGCGTCGGCTCTCCGGGCGTCGGCTCTCCGGGTGGCGCCTCGGCCGCGTCGGGCGGCGCTGCGGGGTCGGCGGGCTCGGTGGGGTCGGCCGTCTCCGCCGGTGCCGACGGCGGGGCGGGCGCCGGTTGGCCGGGCACCACCGCGGTGCAGGCGGCCGTCACGGGGATCGTGGCCAGCGCGAGGCCCGCGAGGGCCCGTCCCAGCCACGCGCGTCGCACGCGGCGACCGTAGCCGCCGGGCCGGCCGCGGTGGGCCGGTTCGGAACATCCGTCAGCCGATGCCCGCGCCCGCCCGGGCGACCTCGGCGCGCACCGCCGGCGCGACCTCCGTGCCGAGCAGCTCGATCGCGCGCAGCACGTCCCGGTGCGGGACGGCGCCGATCGCGAACTGGAGCAGCACCCGGTCGTGCCCGAACAGCTCGTGCTGCGCGAGCAGCTTCTCCGTCACCTGCTGCGGCGAGCCGACGACGTACACGCCGCCGGGCGCGGCCTGCGCGTCGAACGCGGCCCGGTTCGTCGGGCCCCAGCCGCGTTCCCGCCCGATCCGGTTCATGACCTCGGAGTGGCCGGGGTGGTAGACGTCGGCGGCCCGCTGCGAGGTGTCGGCGAGGAAGCCGTGCAGGTTGAGGCTGTGGGGCTGCGGCCCGTGGCCGCCGCGGGCCAGCGCCTCGCGGTGGAGCTGCGTCAGGCCCACGAACGGCCCGTAGGAGCCGCCGATGATCGCGATCGCCAGCGGCAGCCCGAGCAGCCCGGCCCGCACGACCGAATGCGGGTTGCCGCCGACCGCGACCCAGACCGGCAGCGGGTCCTGCACCGGGCGGGGGTGCACGGCCAGCCCGACGAGCGGCGGCCGCAGCCGTCCGGACCACGTGACCGGCCCGCCGTCCCGCACGGCGAGCAGCAGGTCGAGCTTCTCGGCGAACAGCGCGTCGTAGTCGTCGAGGTCGTAGCCGAAGAGCGGGAACGACTCCGTGAACGAGCCGCGCCCGGCCATGATCTCGGCGCGGCCGCCGGAGAGCAGGTCGAGGGTGGCGAACTGCTGGAAGACCCGGACCGGGTCGTCCGAGCTCAGCACGGTGACCGCGCTCGTCAGCCGGATCCGCGACGACCGCTCGGCACCGGCCGCGAGGATCGTCCCGGGCGCGGAGGCGGCGTAGTCGGGGCGGTGGTGCTCGCCGAGGCCGAAGACGTCCAGCCCGGCCTCGTCGGCGAGCGCGATCTCCTCGACGACCTCGCGCACGCGCTGCGCCGGCCCGACGCCGCCGGGGTCGAGGCTGACGTCGGCGAAGGTGTAGACACCGATCTCCACGCCGGTCCAACGGCCGTCGGCGCCCGGTTACTCCCCGAGGTGCTTGAGGGCCTCGCGGCGGGTGAGCGGGGAGAGCTCCGGGTGCCCGGCGACGAACCGGCGGACCCACTCGGCGTCGGTGCGGGCGTGCTGGCGCAACGCCCAGCCGATGCCCTTGCGCAGGAAGAAGTCGGTGTCGGTGGCGTTGGCCTCGATCGCGGTGGTGAGCAGGTCGACGTCGGTGGCGGCTCCCGACCCGAGCTGGCAGATCACCGACGTGCGGCGCAGCCAGCGGTCCGGGTCGGCCGCCCACGCCTTCAGCGTCGGGGTCAGATCGGCCGGGTCGGCGCGCAGCAGCGGGCCGATCCGGCGGCTCGCGATCTCGTCGGTGAAGTCCCACCAGGCCCCGGTGACGATCCACTCGCGCAGCAGCGGCACCCACGTCGGGTCCAGCAGCGCGGCGTGGCGGGGGACGTCGAGCAGCGACAGCGCGAGGTAGCGCTCCTCGCGGTACCCGGCCCCGTCCCACAGCTCGGCGGCGGCCGTGCGCAGCGACGGGGCGTCGAGCGGCGGGTGCGCGG
Source organism: Pseudonocardia sp. CNS-139 (assembly GCA_001942415.1). Lineage (GTDB taxonomy): Bacteria > Actinomycetota > Actinomycetes > Mycobacteriales > Pseudonocardiaceae > Pseudonocardia. The sequence continues at coordinate 17,164 of MKJX01000181.1, read as the reverse complement.
CCACGGTGACCCGCAGGAGCTTGCGGCGGGCGGGTTTCGCGACGCCGCGGAACGGCATCGCGGACTTCATGTACCTCTGCATCGCCTCCGCGGCGACCGGATCGGCGAGCCCGGCCAGGCCGGTGCGCAACGCGTCGGCGATGGGATGCACGGGGCGACGTTACGCGGTCGACACGACTCCGGGACGGCGGCGGGCCGGGTCGATCGGGGCCGAACGGCGAGGGGGACCCCCGGTTTCAACACTGCCACAGGGGTCCGACAGTTCCGCGGCCGCGCGACCGGCCGCCGCGCGACCATTCCTCGCGAGGCCGGCCCGGCCCGAGGGGGACCCCCGGATTCCACGTTTCCACACGAGACCGACATTTCCGGACCGGAATCCGGCCGCGACGGCGAGTTGTCCACAACCGGCCGGTAACGGCGACGACGGACCCGATTCGTCCCGCGAAACCCCGCCGGGTCCGTGGGGGACCCCCGAATTCCACACTTCCACACCGCACCGACAGTTCTGCGGCGATGGGTGTGAACCATCCACAGACCGCCCGGAAACGTCAGCCCGGCTCCCGCTCCGCGAGCGTCGCCCGGGAGAACGTCTCCGCCCACCGCCGCACGTGGTCGAGCAGGTCGGGCGGTGTCACGACCTCGAAGTCCGCCCCCATCGCCCCGAGCAGCATCGCCGGCCACTCCAGCGACTCGGCCCGCATCCGCAGCACGGACCGTGTGGGGTCGTCGCCGTCCGCGTCGCGGTGCCCCACCGTCCGACGTGCCGCGCCACGGTGTCGGCCGGCGCCGCGACGCGCACCTCCACCGCCCACCAGTCCGGGTGCTGGTCGACCCCGTCCCGCACGAACGCGGCGACGTCCCCGGCCGGCAGCTCGCGCGGCCGGAACCGGGCGCCGGTGGTGCGCGGCGCCTCGGCGCGGTCGAGCCGGAAGCGGCGCCAGTCGTGCCGGGTGAGGTCGTACGCGACGAGGTACCAGCGCCGCCCAGCGCACGAGCCGCAGCGGCTCCACGTGCCGCGCGGTCCGCTCGCCCCCGGCTGAGGTGTAGCCGAACTCGACGCGCTCGGTGTCCCGGCAGGCCTGCGCGAACACGGTGAGCACGTCCGGGTCGACGCCGCCGGCGGGCCCGCTCCACCCGGCCGGGACGGTCATCGCGCGCAGCGCGTCCACCCGCCTCCGCAGCCGCGGCGGCATCACCTGCACGACCTTGGCCAGCGCGCGGACGGACGCCTCGGCGATCCCGGCGACGCCGCTCTGGGCCGCGGCCTGCAGCCCGACGGCGAGCGCGACGGCCTCCTCGTCGTCGAGCACGAGCGGCGGCAGCGCGGCCCCCGCGGCGAGCTGGTAGCCGCCCTCGACGCCGCGGCTGGCCTCGACGGGGTATCCGAGCTCCCGGAGCCGGTCGATGTCGCGGCGCAGCGTGCGCACCGAGACGCCGAGCCGCTCCGCGAGCTCGGGGCCGGGCCAGTACCGGTGGGTCTGCAGCAGCGACAGCAGCCGCAGCGTCCGCGAGCTCGTGTTGGCCATGTCCCCGATTCTCCGCGAATTGAGGACAGAAAGTGGCACTTGAGGCTCCTAGAGTTCTCACAGACGCCGAGAGGGAAGGCACCGACGATGACGAACGCACCCACCGCACTGACCGGGGAACGCGCCGACCTGCTGGAGAGCCTGCGCCGGCACCGCGGCTTCCTCCGCCACACCGTGCAGGGCCTCACGGACGACCAGGCCCGGCAGCGCACCACCCCGAGCGAGCTGACGCTCGGCGGCCTGGTCAAGCACGTCGCCGCCACCGAGAGGAGCTGGGCGGACTTCATCGTCGACGGCCCCGCCCCGGCGGACGGCGACATCGACTGGAGCCGGCCCGAGGACATCCCCGCCGAGGTGCTCGCAGCCTGGTCATCGGCGTTCACGCTGCTGCCCGACGAGACGCTCGCGGGCGTGCTCGCCGAGTACGACGGGGTCGCCCGCCGCACCGACGAGCTGGTCGCCACCATCGACCTCGACACGAGCCACCCGCTCCCGGCGGCGCCCTGGTACGAGCCCGGCGCGCGCTGGTCGGCGCGCCGCGTGCTGCTGCACATCGTCGCCGAGACCTCACAGCACGCCGGGCACGCCGACATCATCCGCGAGGCCCTGGACGGCCAGAAGACGATGGGTTAGACCGTGGGCCGGCCGAACCGGCTTGCATCGACTTGCATCGATCCGCATAATCATGCACATGGTGCGGATCGCGGTGGCGGGCGCGAGCGGGTACGCCGGGGGAGAGCTCCTCCGGCTCCTGCTCGCACATCCCGAGGTGGAGATCGGAACTCTGACGGCCGGCGGCAGCGCCGGCACGCGGCTGGGCGAGCACCAGCCGCACCTGCTCCCGCTGGCCGAGCGCGTGCTGGCGGACACCACGCCCGAAACCCTGGCCGGCCACGACGTCGTCTTCCTCGCGCTCCCGCACGGCCGCTCGGCCGAGGTCGCCGCGCAGCTCCCCGCCGACACGCTCGTGATCGACTGCGGGGCCGACCACCGGCTCACGGACGCCGCCGCGTGGGAGCGCTGGTACGGCAACGCCCACGCCGGGACCTGGCCCTACGGGCTCCCCGAGCTGCCCGGCGCCCGTGACGCGCTGCGCGGCGCGAAGCGGGTGGCCGTGCCCGGCTGCTACCCGACGGCCGCGAGCCTCGCGCTGTTCCCGGCGCTCGCCGCGGGGCTCGTCGAGCCCGAGGTCGTCGTCACGGCGGTGTCCGGCACGTCCGGTGCCGGCAAGTCCCCGAAGCCGCACCTGCTGGGCGCCGAGGTGATGGGCGCGCTCTCCGCCTACGGCGTGGGCGGCACGCACCGGCACACCCCGGAGATCGTGCAGAACCTCTCGGCCGCGGCGGGCACGCCGGTCTCGGTGAGCTTCACCCCCGTGCTCGCGCCGCTCCCGCGCGGCATCCTCGCCACGTGCACCGCGCCGACGCGGGCCACGACGGCCGAGATCACCGAGGTCTACGCCAAGACCTACGCGGACGAGCCGTTCGTGCACCTCCTCCCGGAGGGCAGCTGGCCCACCACCGCGGCCACCCTCGGCGCCAACACCGCGCTCCTGCAGGTCGCGGTCGACGCCGACGCGCAGCGGCTGGTCGTGGTCGCCGCGATCGACAACCTCACCAAGGGCACCGCCGGCGGCGCGATCCAGAGCATGAACATCGCGCTCGGCCTGCCCGAGACCGCCGGCCTCCCGGTCACGGGGGTCGCCCCGTGAGCGAGCTTGCGAGCGAACCGATGACACAGCGCCTTCGCGAAGCGTCGGCCGAGCCCAGCGAGGCCGGCCGATGAGCGTCACGGCAGCTGCCGGGTTCCGGGCCTCCGGGGTCGCGGCCGGCCTCAAGACGAGCGGTGGCCTCGACCTCGCGTTCGTCGTCAACGACGGCCCGCAGCAGGCCGCCGCCGGGGTGTTCACCCGCAACAAGGTCAAGGCCGCGCCGGTCCTGTGGTCGGAGCAGGTGCTCGCCACCGGGCGGCTGCGCGCGGTGGTCCTCAACTCGGGCGGCGCCAACGCGTGCACCGGCCCCGAGGGCTTCCAGACCGCGCACGCGACCGCCGAGAAGGCCGCTGAGCTGCTCGAATGCGGCGCCGTCGAGGTTGCGGTCTGCTCCACCGGGCTGATCGGTGCGCAGCTCCCGCGGGAGAAGGTGCTCGCCGGGTCGCCACGGCGCACGCGGCGCTGGCCACCGGTGCCGACGCCGGGCGCGCCGCCGCCACCGCGGTGATGACCACCGACACCGTCGCCAAGGAGGCCACGCACGCCGACCCGGCCGGGTGGAGCGTCGGCGGGCTCGCCAAGGGCGCGGGGATGATCGCGCCGTCCATGGCCACGATGCTCTCGGTCGTCACCACCGCCGCGTCGTCGACGCATCGGCGCTGGAGACGGCGCTGCGCGCCGCCGTGCGGGTCAGCTTCGACCGGCTCGACGTCGACGGCTCGACGTCCACCAACGACACGGTGCTGCTGCTGGCCTCCGGTGCGTCCGGCGTCACGCCCGACCCCGTGGCGTTCACGGCGGCGGTCACCGCGGTCTGTATGGACCTCGCTCGCCAGATGCAGGCCGACGCCGAGGGCGTCACCAAGCGGATCACCGTGCGCGTCACGGGCGCGGCGAGCGAGGACGACGCGGTCACCGTCGCCCGCACGGTCGCGCGCGACAGCCTGGTCAAGACCGCGCTCTTCGGCTCCGACCCCAACTGGGGGCGGGTGGCCGCCGCGGTCGGCTACTCCGACGCGGCCGTCGACCCCGACCGGCTCGACGTCACGATCAACGGCACGCTGCTCTGCCGCGGGGGCGTCGCGGCGGGCGACCGCACCGCCGCCGACCTGAAGGGCGAGGACGTCCTCGTCGAGGTCGCGCTCGGGCTCGGCGACGGCGCCGCCGACATCCTCACCACCGACCTGTCGCACGCCTACGTGGAGGAGAACAGTGCGTACTCCTCTTAGCGAGCGGTTGGAGCGGGCGGGCGAGAAGGCCGCCGTGCTTGCCGAGGCGCTGCCCTGGCTCCAGCGCTTCCACGACCGGATCGTCGTGGTCAAGTACGGCGGCAACGCCATGGTCGACCACACGCTCAAGCAGGCCTTCGCGCAGGACATGGTGTTCCTGCGGCTGGCCGGCATCCACCCGGTCGTCGTCCACGGCGGTGGCCCGCAGATCACGTCGATGCTCAACCGGCTCGGGCTGCCCGCCGAGTTCCGCGGCGGCCTGCGCGTCACCACGCCGGAGACGATCGACGTGGTGCGGATGGTGCTGGTCGGGCAGGTCGGCCGGGAGCTGGTCGGGCTGATCAACCAGCACGGCCCCTACGCCGTGGGGCTGTCCGGGGAGGACGCCCAGCTGTTCACGGCGGAGAAGCGCACCGCGCTCGTCGACGGTGAGGCGGTGGACATCGGGCTCGTGGGCGACGTCGTCGAGGTCAACCCGGACGCCGTGCTCGACATCGTGCGGGCCGGGCGCATCCCGGTGGTCGCCGGCGTCGCGCCGGACGTCGAGGGCACCGTCTACAACATCAACGCCGACAGCGCCGCCGCCGCGCTGGCCGCCGCGCTCGGCGCGGCGAAGCTCGTCGTGCTCACCGACGTCGAGGGCCTGTTCGGCAACTACCCCGACCGCGCGTCGCTGATCAGCGCGCTCACCGCCGACGAGCTGGAGCCGATGCTGCCGGGGCTGGAGAGCGGGATGGCCCCCAAGATGGAGGCGTGCCTGCGCGCGGTGCGCGGCGGCGTGCCGCAGGCCCATGTGATCGACGGGCGGGTGCCGCACTCGGTGCTGCTCGAGGTCTTCACGAGCGAAGGAGTCGGAACGATGGTGGTCCCGTCATGACGGCGTTCGCCGCGCGGTGGCAGGCCGCGATGATGGACAACTACGGCACCCCGCCGCTCGCGCTCGTGCGCGGCAGCGGCGCCGAGGTCTGGGACGCCGACGGCCGCCGCTACCTCGACCTGGTCGGCGGCATCGCGGTCAACGCGCTGGGCCACGCCCACCCGGCGGTCGTCGAGGCCGTCACCCGGCAGCTCTCGACGCTCGGCCACACGTCCAACCTCTACATCACCGAGCCGCCCCTCGCGCTGGCCGAGAAGCTCCTGGAGCTGGTCGACCAGCCCGGCCGGGTGCTGTTCTCCAACTCCGGCGCCGAGGCCAACGAGACGGCGTTCAAGATGGCGCGCCGCACCGGGCGGCCGAAGATCGTCGCCGCCGAGAACGCGTTCCACGGCCGCACGATGGGCGCGCTCGCGCTCACCGGCCAGCAGCCCAAGCGCGCGCCGTTCGAGCCGATGACGCCCGGTGTCACCCACGTCCCGTACGGCGACGTGGCGGCGCTCGACGCCGCGGTCGGCGCCGACACGGCCGCGGTGTTCCTGGAGCCGATCCTCGGTGAGGCCGGCGCGGTCAACCCGCCCGAGGGCTACCTCGCCGCGGCCCGCGAGATCACCGCCGCCCGCGGCGCGCTGCTCGTGCTCGACGAGGTGCAGACGGGCATCGGGCGCACCGGCTCGTGGTTCGCGTTCCAGCAGGCCGGCGTCGTGCCCGATGTCGTCACGCTCGCGAAGGGCCTCGGCGGCGGGCTGCCCATCGGCGCGTGCATCGGCATCGGGGCTGCCGGTGACCTGCTGGAACCGGGCCAGCACGGCACCACGTTCGGCGGCAACCCGGTGTGCGCGGCCGCCGCGCTCGCCGTGCTGCGCACCATCGCCGACGAGGGCCTGCTGGAGCACGTCACCCTGGTCGCAAGCACATCGCCACCGCCGTCGAGGGCCTGGGTCACCCGCTCGTCCGCGAGGTCAGCGGTGCCGGTCTGCTCATCGGCATCGGGCTCACGAAGCCGGTGTCGGCCCAGGTCGCCGCGGCCGCGCGGGAGGGCGGGTTCCTCGTCAACAACGCGGTGCCCGACCGCGTGCGGCTGGTGCCGCCGCTCGTGCTCACCGAGGGGCAGGCCGACGAGCTGCTCACTGCGCTCCCGGGGTTCCTGGCCCGTGCATCGGGGGAGGGATGAGATGGTCAGGCACTTCCTCCGCGACGACGACCTGAGCCCCGACGAGCAGAAGGCCGTCCTCGACCTCGCCGACACGATGAAGACCGACCGCTACGCGCACCGGCCGCTCGCCGGCCCGCGTCCGGTGGCGGTGCTGTTCGACAAGTCCTCCACCCGCACCCGGCTGTCGTTCGAGGCCGGCATCGCGCAGCTCGGCGGGCATCCGCTGATCGTCGACGCCCGGTCCAGCCAGATGGGCCGCGGCGAGACGATCGGCGACACCGCGCGGATGCTCTCCCGCTACGTCGATCTGATCGTCTGGCGCACGGGCGACCAGTCGCGGATCGACGAGATGGCGGCCGTCGCGACGGTGCCGGTGGTCAACGCGCTCACCGACCAGTTCCACCCGTGCCAGGTGCTGGCCGACCTGCAGACGGTCCGCGAGCGGCTCGGCCGGCTCGTCGGCGTCACGCTCACCTTCCTCGGCGACGGCGCCAACAACATGGCCCACTCGCTGCTGCTCGGCGGCGCGACGGCCGGGATGCACGTCCGGGTCTGCGCGCCCGAGGGCTTCCAGCCGCACGGCGGCGTGCTGCGCGACGCGTCGGCCCGGGCGGCCGGCACCGGCGGGAGCGTCGACGTGGTCGCCGACCCGCACAAGGCCGTCGACGGCGCGACGTGCTCGTCACCGACACCTGGGTGTCGATGGGACAGGAGCACGACGGGCTCGACCGCAGCGCCCCGTTCCGGCCGCTGCAGGTCAACGCCGCGCTCCTGGAACGCGCGGCGCCCGGCGCGATCGTGCTGCACTGCCTGCCCGCGCACCGCGGCGACGAGATCACCGACGAGGTGATCGACGGCCCGGCCAGCGCCGTCTGGGACGAGGCCGAGAACCGGCTGCACGCGCAGAAGGCACTGCTCGCCTGGCTGCTGGAGCAGGGAGAGGGACGGGAGCCGCGATGAGGGAACGACGATGACCCCCGGCGTCTCCGGGCGCACCCGGGTCGCGCGGATGGCCCGGATCGTCGACCTGATCCGGGACCGGCGGGTGCACAGCCAGACCGAGCTGCTCGGGCTGCTCGAGTCCGAGGGCATCGGCGTCACGCAGGCCACGCTCTCGCGCGACCTCGAGGAGCTGGGCGCGGTCAAGCTGCGCGGGGCCGACGGCGGCACCCCCGTCTACGTGATCCCGGACGACGGCAGCCCGGTCCGCGGCATCGAGGGCGGCACCGTCCGGCTGGCCCGGCTGCTGGCGGAGCTGATGGTGTCGGCCGACGCCAGCGGCAACCTCGCCGTGCTGCGCACCCCGCCCGGAGCCGCCCACTACCTGGCGAGCGCGATCGACCGCGCCGCCCTGCACGACGTCGTCGGCACCATCGCGGGTGACGACACCGTCATGGTCGTGGCCCGGGAACCCCTCACCGGTGCCGGACTCGTCGCGCGCCTGCGCGCACTCTGACCGCCCGCGAACACCGACCAAGGAGCACCCACTCGTGAGCAAGGTCCTGACCTCCCTCCCCAAGGGCGAGCGGATCGGCATCGCCTTCTCCGGAGGACTCGACACCTCCGTGGCGGTCGCCTGGATGCGCGACAAGGGCGGGATCCCCTGCACCTACACCGCCGACCTCGGCCAGTACGACGAGCAGGACGTCTCCGGCGTGCCCGCGCGCGCGAAGCAGTACGGCGCCGAGATCGCCCGTGTGGTCGACATCAAGCCGCAGCTGGTGCAGGAGGGGCTGGCCGCGCTGGCGTGCGGTGCCTTCCACATCCGGTCCGGGGGCCGGACGTACTTCAACACCACGCCGCTGGGCCGCGCCGTCACCGGCACACTGCTGGTGCGGGCGATGCAGGCCGACGACGTCAACGTGTGGGGCGACGGCTCGACGTTCAAGGGCAACGACATCGAGCGGTTCTACCGCTACGGCCTGCTGGCCAACCCCGAGCTGCGCATCTACAAGCCGTGGCTGGACGCCGACTTCGTCCAGGAGCTGGGCGGGCGCCACGAGATGAGCGCGTGGCTCACCGCCCACGGGCTGCCCTACCGCGACGCGGCCGAGAAGGCGTACTCCACCGACGCCAACATCTGGGGCGCCACCCACGAGGCCAAGACCCTGGAGCACCTCGACGTGTCCCTGGAGACCATCGACCCGATCATGGGCGTCAGGTTCTGGGATGCGGAGACCCGGATCGAGACCGAGGACGTCGCGGTCACCTTCGAGGCCGGCCACCCGGTGGCGATCAACGGCACGCGGTTCGCCGACCAGGTCTCCCTGGTCCTGGAGGCCAACGCCATCGGCGGGCGCCACGGCCTGGGCATGTCCGACCAGATCGAGAACCGGATCATCGAGGCGAAGTCGCGCGGCATCTACGAGGCGCCGGGGATGGCGCTGCTCTTCGCCGCCTACGAGCGGCTGCTCAACGCGATCCACAACGAGGACACCCTGGCCAACTACCACTTCGAGGGCCGCAAGCTCGGCCGGCTGCTCTACGAGGGGCGCTGGCTCGACCCGCAGGCGCTGATGCTGCGCGAGTCGATCCAGCGGTGGATCGCCTCGCTCGTCACCGGCACCGTCACGCTCCGGCTGCGCCGCGGCGACGACTACACGATCCTCGACACCCAGGGCCCCGGCTTCTCCTACCACCCGGACCGGCTCTCGATGGAGCGGGTCGAGAACGCCGCCTTCGGGCCCATGGACCGGATCGGCCAGCTCACCATGCGCAACCTCGACATCGCCGACTCCCGCGCCAAGCTGGAGGCCTACGCCGGGCAGCCGCTCGAACAGGGCACGGTGCTCGTCGAGCACGGCACGCTCTTCGGCGAGCTGCCCGCGGGCGGCTTCGACCGGATCGCGGACGCCGAAGAGGCCGGCGAGCGCGGGTCCGCGACGTCCCTCGACGACGTCGCCCTGGAAGCGGGCACCGACTGATGGCCGGCTCGCAGCTGTGGGGCGGCCGGTTCGCGTCCGGCCCGGCCGACGCGCTGGCCGCGCTGTCGAGGTCCACGCAGTTCGACTGGCGCCTCGCCCCCTACGACCTGCGGGGCTCGATGGCGCACGCCCGCGTGCTGCACCGGGCCGGGCTGCTCACCGACGCCGAGCTGGCCGGGATGCTCGACGCGCTGGCCAAGCTCGCCGCCGACGTCGAGTCCGGCGCGTTCGGGCCCGCCCCGGACGACGAGGACGTGCACTCGGCGCTGGAGCGCGGCCTGATCGAGCGGGCCGGGCCCGAGCTGGGCGGCAAGCTGCGCGCCGGCCGCTCGCGCAACGACCAGGTCGCCACGCTCTTCCGGATGTGGCTGCGCGACGCCGCCGGCCGGGTCGGCTCGGGTGTGCTCGACGTCGTGGACGCGCTGGTCGCGCAGGCCGCGGCGCACCCGGCCGCTCCGATGCCCGGCCGCACCCACCTCCAGCACGCCCAGCCGGTGCTGCTCGCCCACCACCTCGCCGCGCACGCGCACGCCCTGCTGCGCGACGTCGACCGGCTGCGCGACTGGGACCGGCGCGCGGCCGTCTCGCCCTACGGGTCGGGCGCGCTCGCCGGCTCGTCCCTCGGGCTCGACCCGGAGGCGGTGGCCGCGGAGCTGGGGTTCGCCGCGTCGGCGGCCAACTCGATCGACGGCACCGCGTCGCGCGACTTCGCCGCCGAGGCCGCGTTCGTGCTGGCCATGACCGCGGTGGACCTCTCGCGGATCGCCGAGGAGGTGATCCTGTGGGCCACGGCCGAGTTCGGCTACGTCACCCTGGACGACGCCTTCTCCACGGGCAGCTCGATCATGCCGCAGAAGAAGAACCCCGACGTCGCGGAGCTGGCCCGGGGCAAGGCCGGCCGGCTCATCGGCAACCTGTCGGGGCTGCTCGCGACGCTCAAGGGCCTCCCGCTCGCCTACAACCGCGACCTGCAGGAGGACAAGGAGCCGCTGTTCGACTCCGTCGAGCAGCTGGAGCTGCTCCTCCCCGCCGTGGCCGGGATGGTCGCGACGCTCACGTTCCACACCGACCGGCTGGCCGCGCTGGCCCCGGCCGGGTTCACGCTCGCCACCGACGTCGCCGAGTGGCTCGTGCGCCAGGGGGTCCCGTTCCGCGAGGCGCACGAGGCCGCCGGCGGGTGCGTGCGCGCGGCCGAGGCCCGCGGCGCCGGTCTGGAGGACCTCACCGACGCCGAGCTGGCCGCCGTGCACCCGGCCCTGACCCCGGACGTGCGCGGCGTACTGACCGTGGCAGGCTCCATCGCGTCCCGGTCCGCGCGCGGTGGCACGGCGGGGGAGCGGGTCGCCGAACAGCTCGCCGAGCTGCGGGTCGCCGTCACCGCCGCCCGCACCGCGCTCGAACCCTCATCCGGAGGATCTGCATGACATCGCCAGCCGACGTGGCTCGCTTCGACGTCGAGTCCGCCCGCGCCGCCTACGAGGAGCTCAAGGCCCAGGGCATGCGGCTCGACCTCACGCGCGGCAAGCCCTCGGCCGAGCAGCTCGACCTCGCCACCCCGATGCTGAGCCTGCCCGGCGCCGACTTCCTCGCCGCCGACGGCACCGACACCCGCAACTACCAGGGCCTCCACGGCCTGAAGGAGCTGCGGGAGCTGTTCGCGCCGGTCCTGCAGGTGCCGGTCGACCAGCTGGTCGCGTTCGGCAACTCCAGCCTGGAGCTGATGCACGACACCGTCGTGCACGCCCTGCTCAGCCCGCTGCCCGGTGCGCCGCGGCGCTGGGTGGACGAGGAGCGCGTGGTCTTCCTCGCCCCCGTCCCCGGCTACGACCGGCACTTCGCGCTGTGCGAGCGGCTCGGCATCGAGCTGGTCGCCGTGCCGATGACGCCCGACGGCCCCGACATGGACGTCGTCGACGAGCTGGTCAAGGACCCGGCGGTCAAGGGCATCTGGTGCGTCCCGAAGTACTCCAACCCGGACGGTGTGACCTACTCCGACGCGACCGCGCGCGGCTCGCGGCCACCCCGGCCGCCGCACCGGACTTCCGGGTCTTCTGGGACAACGCCTACGCGGTGCACCACCTCACCGACGACGAGGCCGAGGTCGCCGACATCCTCGCGCTGTGCGCCGAGGCCGGGCACCCGGACCGCGTGTTCGTGTTCGGCTCCACGTCCAAGATCACGTTCGCCGGCGCCGGGGTGTCGTTCCTCGGCTCGTCGGCGGCCAACATCGCGTGGTGGATCGGCCTCACGGGCAAGCGCACGATCGGCCCGGACAAGACCAACCACCTGCGCCACGTGCAGTTCCTGCGCGACGCGGACGGCCTGCGCGCCCACATGCGCAAGCACCGCGAGATCATCGCGCCGAAGTTCGCGGTGGTCGACGACGTGCTCACCCGCAACTTCGCCGACACCCCCGGGGTGGCGTGGTCGAAGCCGACGGGCGGGTACTTCGTCACGCTCACGGTGCCCGACGGCGCGGCCGCGGAGATCGTCCGGCTGGCCAAGGAGGCGGGCCTCGCGCTCACGCCCGCGGGTGCCACGCACCCCTACGGCGACGACCCGCAGGACGCGATCATCCGGCTCGCGCCGACGTTCCCGCCGCTGGCCGAGGTCGAGAAGGCGATGTACGGGGTGGCCGTGTGCGTCCGCCTCGCGCTGGCCGAGCGCAAGACGCAGTGACCACCGAGACGACCACCGAGACGCCGTGACCGACGGCGACCTGCTGGATCGCGAGGAGCTGGCCGGCGACGTGCTCGACGCCGCCGTCCGGCTCCTGGGCTGCACGCTCGTCGCCGACGTCCCGGAGGGCCCGGTGGCCGTCCGGCTGGTGGAGGTGGAGGCGTACCGGGGCGCGGACGACCCGGCGTCGCACAGCTTCCGCGGCCGCACGGCCCGCAACGGCGTGATGTTCGGCCCGCCCGGGCACCTGTACGTCTACTTCGTGTACGGGATGCACTTCTGCGCCAACATCAGCTGCCTGCCCGAAGGGCGGCCGTCGGGGGTGCTGCTGCGGGCCGGCGAGGTCGTCTCCGACCCGGGGGTCGCGCACGCCCGGCGCCCGGCCGCGCGCCGGGCCGCCGACCTCGCCCGCGGTCCGGCCCGGCTGGCGTCCCTGCTCGGGCTGGGCCGGGAGCAGAACGGGCTGGACGTCACCGACCCGGCCTCGCCCGTGCGGCTGCTGGCCGGGCCGCCCGTCGACCCGGCGCAGGTGCGCAGCGGCCCGCGGGTCGGCGTCGCGGCCGCCCACGACCTGCCGTGGCGGTTCTGGGTGGACGGCTCGCCGGCCGTCAGCCCGTACCGGCCGGGACGCAACGCGCCGGTCGCCCCGGCTGGACGCGAAGGATAGGCAAGCCTAGCCTCCGCCCGTGACCCTCCGAGCTCCCCGCCTCCTGCGCGCGGCCGCCGGCCTGCTCGCCACCGCCCTCGTCCTGACCGCGTGCGGTGGCCCGAGCACGGCACCCGGGGGAGCGGCGCCAGCGCCGTCCGGGGGCGCGTTCCCGGTGACGGTGCAGCACGCGCTCGGCAGCACCGTGATCCCCGCGGAGCCGCAGCGCGTCGTCTCGCTCGGCTACACCGACCAGGACACGATCCTCGCGCTCGGCGTCGTGCCGGTCGCGATCCGCGAGTTCACCGGCAACCGGCCGTCGGCGACCTGGCCGTGGGCGAGCGACCGGCTGCAGGGCGAGCAGCCGCAGGTGCTCAGCGGGGAGATCAGCACGGAGGCGGTCGCCGCGCTGCGACCGGACCTGATCGTCGCCCTCTCCGGCGGGCTCACCCAGGAGCAGTACGACACGTACTCGCGGATCGCCCCGACGATCACGCAGCCCGTCGGCCAGCAGCCCTTCCAGACCGCGTGGCAGGACGCCACCCGCGAGATCGGCGCCGCGCTCGGCCGGTCCGACGAGGCCGAGCGGCTCGTCACGGACCTGGAGGGCCGGTTCGCGGCCGTTCGCGCGCAGTACCCGCAGTTCGCCGGGCGGTCCGCGGCCGTCGCCGCGGCGAGCTCGAACGGGACCGGCTCCTACTTCGCCTGGACGTCGCAGGACAACCGCGGCCGGTTCCTCACCTCGCTCGGCTTCACGGTGCCGCCCACGTTCGACGAGCTCGCCGGCGACCGGTTCTACGCCGAGATCAGCTCGGAGCGGCTCGACCTCCTCGACCAGGACGACGTCGTGGCGTGGATCACGATCCCCGGCACGCCGAACGCGGCGATCGAGCAGCAGCCGGGCTATCCGGCGCTGCGCGTGGGCCAGGAGAACCGTGTGGTGAGTCTCACCGAGGAGCAGGGCGTCGCGCTCTCGTTCAGCAGCGTGCTCAGCCTGCCGTCGTTGCTCGACACGCTCCCGGCGGAGTTCGCGGCGCGCATGGGCGGCTGATAACCGCTGGTTGCGGTGGGGGAGGATCGATGACGTGGGTACCGACATCCTCGACGAGCTGGACTGGCGCGGCCTGATCGCGCAGAGCACCGACCGCGACGCGCTGCGCCGCGACCTGACCGACGGCGTGCTCACGCTCTATTGCGGGTTCGACCCCACCGCGCCCAGCCTGCACGCCGGCAACCTCGTGCCGCTGCTCACGCTCCGGCGGTTCCAGCAGGCGGGGGCGCGGCCGATCGTCCTGGCCGGCGGCGCGACGGGGATGATCGGCGACCCCCGTGACGTCGGCGAGCGGTCGCTCAACAGCGCCGAGACGGTCCGCGACTGGGCCACCCGGATCCGGGGGCAGCTGGAGCGGTTCGTCGACTTCGACGGGTCGCCGACCGGTGCGGTGGTCGTCAACAACCTCGACTGGACCGCGCAGCAGACCACGCTCGAGTTCCTGCGCGACGTCGGCAAGCACTTCCCCGTGAACGTGATGCTCAACCGGGAGACGGTGAAGCGCCGGCTCGCCGGCGAGGGCATGTCGTACACGGAGTTCAGCTACCTGCTCCTGCAGAGCCAGGACTACCTGCACCTGCACCGCCGGTACGGCTGCCGCCTGCAGATCGGCGGCTCGGACCAGTGGGGCAACATCGTCGGCGGGGTCGAGCTGATCCGGCGGGTCGAGGGCGCCACGGTGCACGCGATGACCACACCGCTCGTCACCGACAGCGAGGGCCGCAAGTTCGGCAAGTCCACCGGCGGCGGCAACCTCTGGCTCGACCCGGAGATGACCACGCCGTACGCGCTCTTCCAGTACTTCGTGAACACCCCGGACGCCGACGCGGTCCGCTACCTGCGGTTCTTCACGTTCCTGCCGCCGGAGGAGATCGACGAGCTGGAGAAGGCCGTCGCCGAACGGCCGCAGGCGCGCGCCGCGCAGCGCCGGCTGGCGGAGGAGCTCACCACGCTCGTGCACGGCGCCCGGCAGACCGATCAGGTGGTCGCCGCGAGCGCGGCGCTGTTCGGCCGGGGCGAGCTGCGCGATCTCGACGCGGGAACGCTCGGCGCCGCGCTGGCCGAGGCACCGCACGCGACGTGGCGATCGCCGAACGGCCGACGATCGTCGACCTGCTGGTCGCCACCGGTCTCGTGGAGAGCCGGGGTGCCGCTCGGCGCACGGTCGGCGAGGGCGGGGCGTACGTGAACAACACCAAGATCACGGACGAGGTGTGGACGCTCGGCGCGGACGACCTCCTGCCCGGCGGGTGGGCCGTGGTGCGCCGGGGCAAGCGGAACCTCGCCGGGTCCGCGCGCGCTGAGCCGGCCGGGTCCGGATCCGCGGGACGGGCGGGTCCGGACGGCCACTCGGCCGTGCGGGCCGCGGGTGCGCTCCCGGATGCCGGAAATGCCCCCTGACGTGCGAAGACGTCAAAAGGGGACCCCCGGTGTGAACCCCCCTGAAGCGTCCGTGTAACTTTCTCCTCGTCGCCACGGCGGGCAGCACGACAGACCGGGACGGAGATCCTCCGGCCCAGAGTCAGCCCCCGGATACGGCGGCCGCCCCGGAAGGCAAAGCACCTCGGTGCCGCCTGACGGATGTGGGTCTGGCGGAGGTTGACTCCGCGTCCAGCACCACGTACTCTGTGAAAGTTGCCCCGGGCCGGGGGTCCGAAAAGGATGAGGCCCCTCGTGCGGGGTGTCTTTTTGAGAACTCAAACAGTGTGTCGAGCTTGTTTTTTTTTGGCGGATTGGTTTTTGTGCCAGTTTGTTTTTGTCGAGGCCCCCGTCTCGACGTTGTTTTGGCCAGGTTTTGTTGGAGAGTTTTGATCCTGGCTCAGGACGAACGCTGGCGGCGTGCTTAACACATGCAAGTCGAGCGGTAAGGCCTTTCGGGGTACACGAGCGGCGAACGGGTGAGTAACACGTGGGTGACCTGCCCTCAGCTCTGGGATAAGCCTGGGAAACTGGGTCTAATACCGGATATGACCTGTCATCGCATGGTGGTGGGTGGAAAGTTTTTTCGGCTGGGGGATGGGCCCGCGGCCTATCAGCTTGTTGGTGGGGTGATGGCCTACCAAGGCGACGACGGGTAGCCGGCCTGAGAGGGCGACCGGCCACACTGGGACTGAGACACGGCCCAGACTCCTACGGGAGGCAGCAGTGGGGAATATTGCGCAATGGGCGGAAGCCTGACGCAGCGACGCCGCGTGGGGGATGACGGCCTCGGGTTGTAAACCTCTTTCGACCTCGACGAAGCGTGAGTGACGGTAGGGGTAGAAGAAGCACCGGCCAACTACGTGCCAGCAGCCGCGGTAATACGTAGGGTGCGAGCGTTGTCCGGAATTATTGGGCGTAAAGAGCTCGTAGGCGGTGTGTCGCGTCGGTCGTGAAAACTTTCAGCTTAACTGGGAGCTTGCGGTCGATACGGGCATCACTGGAGTTCGGCAGGGGAGACTGGAATTCCTGGTGTAGCGGTGAAATGCGCAGATATCAGGAGGAACACCGGTGGCGAAGGCGGGTCTCTGGGCCGATACTGACGCTGAGGAGCGAAAGCGTGGGGAGCGAACAGGATTAGATACCCTGGTAGTCCACGCCGTAAACGGTGGGCGCTAGGTGTGGGGGCCATTCCACGGTCTCTGTGCCGCAGCTAACGCATTAAGCGCCCCGCCTGGGGAGTACGGCCGCAAGGCTAAAACTCAAAGGAATTGACGGGGGCCCGCACAAGCGGCGGAGCATGTGGATTAATTCGATGCAACGCGAAGAACCTTACCTGGGTTTGACATGCACCAGACAGGCGTAGAGATACGTTTTCCCTTGTGGTTGGTGTGCAGGTGGTGCATGGCTGTCGTCAGCTCGTGTCGTGAGATGTTGGGTTAAGTCCCGCAACGAGCGCAACCCTCGTTCCATGTTGCCAGCGGGTTATGCCGGGGACTCATGGGAGACTGCCGGGGTCAACTCGGAGGAAGGTGGGGATGACGTCAAGTTATCATGCCCCTTATGTCCAGGGCTTCACACATGCTACAATGGCCTATACAGAGGGCTGCGAGACCGTGAGGTGGAGCGAATCCCTTAAAGTGGGTCTCAGTTCGGATCGGGGTCTGCAACTCGACCCCGTGAAGTTGGAGTCGCTAGTAATCGCAGATCAGCAACGCTGCGGTGAATACGTTCCCGGGCCTTGTACACACCGCCCGTCACGTCACGAAAGTTGGTAACACCCGAAGCCGACGGCCTAACCCCTTGTGGGAGGGAGTTGTCGAAGGTGGGACTGGCGATTGGGACGAAGTCGTAACAAGGTAGCCGTACCGGAAGGTGCGGCTGGATCACCTCCTTTCTAAGGAGCTCACCGTGTTGGTGGGGTTGGACCCTCGAGTAAGCGGCCGCGC
>MKJX01000180.1 GCA_001942415.1 Pseudonocardia sp. CNS-139 | reverse complement strand
TGCGGCACCGACTCCGCGCAGGTACGCGCGGCAGCGTCGTCACGCTGATCTGCGACGGCGGCGACCGCGCCGCCCTCGACCAGCAGCACCCGGTCGCAGCGGGCCAGCAGCGCCGGGCTCGACGTGACCAGCACGGTGGTGCGCCCGGCGCGCAGCGTGGCGATGCCCGTCGCGATGCGGTGCTCGGTGGCGGCGTCGACGGCGGTGGTCGGGTCGTGCAGCACGAGCACCGGCGGGTCCGCGGCCAGCGCCCTGGCCAGCGCGATCCGCTGGCGCTGCCCTCCTGACAGGGTGCGCCCGCCCGCGTCGAGGTCCGTGTCGAGCCCGCAAGGCAGCGCGTCGACGACCTCGTCGGCCGCCGCCGCGGCGAGCACGTCCGGGTCCCGTCCGGTGGTCGCGGCCAGCGCGCCCGCGAAGAGCGTGGTGTGGTGCCGGGCGACGACCACGGCGCGGCGGGCGTCGTCGAGGCGCACGTCGCGCAGGTCGGTGCCGTCGAGCTCGACGGGTGCGTCGGAGTCCCGGGCCAGCGCGTCGAGCAGCCGGTCCGCGTCCGCCGGGTCCGGCGCGACGATCCCGACGTGCGTGCCGGCGGCGATCTCCACGGCGCCGACGCGCAGCGCGCCCGCGGGCCGGGCCGGCAGCCCGCCCTCGCCCTCGCGCACGGCGGGCGGGGCGCCCAGCAGCGCGGCCACCCGCCGCGCCGAGCCGTGCGCACCCGCGAACAGCGCGCCGACCTCGGTGAGCGCCTCCAGCGGGCCGATCAGGAAGATCGCGAGCCCGGTGCCGGCCACGAGCTCACCGACGCTGATCGTCCCCTCCAGCGCGAGCCGCCCGCCGACCCACGCCACCACGACCAGCAGGAACCCCGTGACGACGTTGGTGGCGCCCAGGTAGCCGCCCTCCAGCCGGGCGGAGGCGAGCGGGCGTGCAGCGCGGCGCGGCTGGCCCGGCGGTAGCCCTGCGCGGCGGCCCGCTCGGCCCCGATGCCCTTGAGCACGCGCAGCCCCGTGACGACGTCGTCGCGACGCCGGTGGCCGCGGCGAGCGCCGCCTGCTCCGCCTCCGCCCGCGCGACGAGCGGCCGCGACAGCAGCCGGGACGCGAGCATGACCACCGGCACCCCGCCCAGCACGACGAGCCCGAGCAGCAGCGACGCGTCGAACAGCACGACCGCGCCGCCGGCGAGCGCGGCCAGCGCCCCGACCGCGGTCGCGATCGCCTGGCAGACCAGCCCGCTGCGTTCCGCGTCGGAGCCGGCCAGGCTCACCAGCTCGCCGGAGCGGCCGGGCGCGCCGCCCGCCGGGTGCAGCACCCGGGCGGCCACGTCCATCCGGAGGCCGTGCGCCGCCATCCGCTCGCTCCGGCTGACCAGCCAGTAGGCGAAGAACCCGCAGGTGGCGAGCACGGCGAAGACCCCGGCGAGCACCGCGACCCAGCGCAGCAGCGCGACCCCGTCCTCGGTCGCGACGGCCAGGTCGATCGCCCAGCCGACGGCGACCGGCACCGCCGCCTCGGCGAGCTGGTGGCCGGCGACCAGCGCCGACGCGCCCGCGAGCTCGCCCGCGCGGCGGCCCGCGGCGCGGCGCAGCACGCCGCCTGCCGTGGTCGGGTCGGGAGGCACGGCGCGACCGTAGCCGGGCGACCCGGCGTCCGGCGCCCGGTTTGCCGGCCGAGAATGGGCCCGTGACCGTGGACCCCCCTTCCGGCCTGGTGATCGTCGACAAGCCGGGCGGGATGACCTCGCACGACGTCGTCGCGCGGCTGCGCCGGATCCTGCGCACCCGCAAGGTCGGGCACGCCGGCACGCTCGACCCGATGGCCACCGGCGTGCTCGTCTGCGGCGTCGGGCGCGGCACCAAGCTGCTCGGGCACCTCGCGCTCGACACGAAGGCGTACGCCGCGACCATCCGGCTCGGCGCCGCCACCACCACCGACGACGCCGAGGGCGAGGTGCTCGCCACGGCCGACGCGTCCGGCGTCACCGACGCGGCGGTGGCCGCCGGCATGGCCGCGCTGACCGGCGCGATCCAGCAGGTGCCCAGCTCCGTCAGCGCCGTGAAGATCGACGGGAAGCGCGCCTACGCGCGGGTGCGGGCGGGGAGGACGTCGTGCTCCCGGCCCGGCCGGTCACCGTCAGCCGGTTCGCGCTGCTCGCGCGCCGCGGCCCCGACCTGGACGTGGACGTCGCGTGCTCGTCCGGCACGTACGTGCGGGCGCTGGCCCGCGACCTCGGCGCCGGGCTCGGCGTCGGCGGGCACCTGACGGCACTGCGCCGCACCCGGGTCGGCCCGTTCACGCTCGCGCACGCCCGCACGCTGGAGGAGCTGGACGCCGAGCCGGGGCTGAGCCTGTCGCTGACGCCGCGGTCGGGGTGGCGTTCCCGCGCCGCGCCTGGCGCCGCGCTCGCCGCCGACATCGCGCACGGCCGCCCGCTGCCGGCCACCGGCGCCGCGGGCACCTACGGGGTGTTCGCCCCGGACGGCCGCGCGCTCGCGCTGGTGGCCGACCGCGGTGAGCAGGCCCGTCCGCTCGTGGTGCTCGCCCCGGCCGCCACGTGACCGGCACCCCGGGACGGCGGGCGCGGGACCCGGACGCGGGTTTCGTAGGCTCGCAGCCGTGCAGCGCTGGCGAGGGCTAGAGGCCGTGCCGACCGGCTGGGGCCGCAGCGTCGTCACCGTCGGCGTCTTCGACGGGGTCCACCGCGGCCACCAGCAGCTGATCGGGCGCGCCGTCGAACGCGGGCGGGAGCGCGGGCTGCCGGTCGTGCTGGTCACGTTCGACCCGCACCCGGCGGAGCTGGTGCGGCCGGGCAGCCACCCCGCCCGCCTCACGTCGCTGCGGCGGCGCGCGGACCTGGTGGCCGAGCTGGGCGTCGACGCGTTCTGCGTGCTGCCGTTCACCCCGGAGCTGGCGCGCACCGAGCCGGCCGAGTTCGCGCACGAGGTGCTGGTCGAGCGGCTGCACGCGGCCGACGTCGTGGTAGGGCGCAACTTCACGTTCGGCCACCGCGCCAAGGGCGACGTCGCGCTCCTCGCGGACCTGGGCACCCGGTTCGGGTTCGGCGTCGAGGGCGTCGAGCTGATCACCGACGACGGCATCACCTTCTCCTCCACGTACATCCGGTCGTGCATCGACGCGGGCGACGTCGAGGCGGCCGCCGCCGCGCTCGGCCGGCCGCACCGGGTCGAGGGTGTGGTCGTGCACGGCGACCGCCGCGGCCGCGAGCTGGGCTTCCCCACGGCCAACCTGGCGAGCCCGCCGTACACCGCGCTGCCGGCCGACGGCGTCTACGCCGGCCGGTTCGTGATCGGCGGCCGGTCGCTGGCGTCCGCGGTGTCGGTCGGCACCAACCCGACGTTCTCCGGCCGGGTCCGCACCGTCGAGGCGTACGTGCTGGACGTCGACGAGGACTTCTACGGCTTCGAGGTCGCGGTCGACTTCGAGCACCGGCTGCGCGGCCAGGAGCGGTTCACCGACGTCGAGGCCCTGATCGAGCAGATGCACAAGGACGTCGCGCGCACCCGCGAGCTGCTGGGCCACTGACTGCGCGACTCGCGCGCACTTTTCCAGCGACTCGCGGGCCTGGGCGCTTCGCGCCCCGCGAGTCGCTGGATTTGTGTGCGCGAGTCGCGCGCGGCGAGTTTCGCGTTCGGCCACGGGGGCGGCGGCGAGGTGCCAGCATCCTTCGCATGGAGGACGTGCCCGGTGACGGGATCGCGGCGCGCCGGGCGCAGAACCGGGAGCGCCAGCGCGAGCTGTACGGGGCCCCGCTGGGCGACCTGGTGCGCCGGCTCACCGCGGCGCTCGGCATCTCGCAGGCCCGGCTCGCGCGGGCGCTGGGGATTAGCCCGGCCATGCTCAGCCAGCTCGTGAGCGCCCGGCGCGTCAAGATCGGCGACCCGGCCGTGCTGGCCCGGCTGCTGCTGCTCGACCGGTGCAGCCAGGCGCTGCCGCCGCGGCCGGAGCCGCACGTCGTCGACGGGCTGCTCGCCGACGCCGCCCGCACCCGCTGGCAGTGGACCGAGCCGCCGGCCGCCGGCCCGTCCGGGGCCCGCCGGCTCCCGGTGCGGCGGATGCCGGACCCGTCGGCGGCCGCCGTGCTGCGCGGCATCGCCGAGCCCGCCCGCCTCACGGCCGCCGCGGCCGCGCTCGGCCCCGGCTTCCCGGAGCTGGCCGAGGTGCTGCGGCAGGCCGCCGGCCGGCCGGCGGGGTAGCGCCGTGCGCCTCTTCACGGCGCTCTGGCCGCCGCCGGACGCGTCACCGCGCTCGCCGCCGACACCGACGCGTGCGTGCCGACACCGACGCGTGCGGCGCCGCCCGGCCGTGGCGGGCGCTGCCGCCGGCTCCTGGCACGTCACGCTCGCGTTCCACGGCGAGGCCGACCCCGGGGTGCTGGCCCGCCACCTGGAGCGCGCGGTCAACGCCCTGCCGGCGCGCGGCTGCGGATCGCCGGGGCCGGGGAGTTCGACGGCGTGCGGTGGGCCGGCGTCGAGCCCGCCGACGGGTGCGCGACGGAGCGCCTGGCCGGGCTCGTCACGGCAGCCGGCGGCGATCCCGGGTCGTACGTCCCGCACGTCTCGGTGCTGCGCCGGCGCGCGCGCCCGGGACCGGGCGCCGTGACGGACCCGCGGCCCACCTGGACCGACCACCGCGGCCCGTGGTGGCAGCCGGCCGACGTGCTCCTGGTGGCCGGCGAGCCGGCCCGCGGCGGGTCGCGCTACCGTCCCGTCCACCGGGTACGCCTCGCAGCCGGCTGATCACGGCGCGCGGGGGACGCCTGCCGGGCCCGTTGCATCGTGGCTGGTAGCGTGTAGTGCTGGGTCCGGCTGCAGTCCGTGGCGGCCGCGACCGTCTTCCGCCCCGGCTTCCCGGGAGCGGGCATCACGGCACAGCAGACGAAAGAGGAGCACGTGGCACTCGACGCCGCACAGAAGAAGTCCATCCTGGACACCTACGGGGTCCACGAGGGCGACACCGGGTCGCCCGAGGCGCAGGTCGCGCTGCTGACGAAGCGCATCAGCGACCTCACCGAGCACCTCAAGCAGCACAAGCACGACCACCACTCCCGGCGCGGGCTGCTGCTGCTGGTCGGCCGCCGCCGGCGGCTGCTGAAGTACCTGGCCTCGGTCGACGTCGCGCGCTACCGGTCGCTGATCGAGCGCCTCGGCCTCCGCCGCTGAACCTCGCCGGCCCGGACCCCAACGGTCCGGGCCGGCACCACGTCGCGCCCGGGCTCCCCGCCCGGGCCGGCCGTCCGAAACTCCCGACAACTCCACGACGCCACGCCGCCGGCAGACGATCCGCCGGTCCTCGGTAGTGGCTCCCGGGCCGCGAAGGCCACCCGGGGGCTTCGATCGAAGACCGGCTCGGCCGAGGATCTCCCGGTGTCGCGTGGGGTCGCCCTCCATCCGAGGAGATGTCCACCTTCATGACCGACACCCAGAACGACATCGACACGGTGCACGAGACCACCGCCGTCATCGACAACGGCAGCTTCGGCACCCGCACCGTGCGGTTCGAGACCGGCCGCCTGGCCCGCCAGGCCGCCGGATCCGTCGTCGCCTACCTCGACGACGAGACCATGCTGCTGTCCGCCACCACGGCGTCCAAGCAGCCGAAGGAGCAGTTCGACTTCTTCCCGCTCACGGTCGACGTCGAAGAGCGCATGTACGCGATCGGCAAGATCCCGGGTTCCTTCTTCCGCCGCGAGGGCCGCCCCGGCACCGACGCATCCTGACCTGCCGGCTCATCGACCGGCCGCTGCGCCCGTCCTTCGTCGACGGGCTGCGCAACGAGATCCAGATCGTCGTCACGGTCCTGTCGCTCGACCCGCAGGACCCCTACGACGCGCTGGCCATCAACGCCGCGTCGGCGTCCACCCAGCTGGCGGGCCTGCCGTTCTCCGGCCCGGTCGGCGGCGTGCGCGTCGCGCTCATCGACGGGCAGTGGGTCGCGTTCCCGCAGTACGAGGACCTGCAGCGGGCCGTCTTCGACATGGTCGTCGCCGGCCGCGTGGTCGGCGACGACGTCGCGATCATGATGGTCGAGGCGGAGGCCACCACCGAGACCGTCGAGCTGGTCGCCGGGGGCGCGCAGCGCCCACCGAGCAGGTCGTCGCGTCCGGCCTGGAGGCGGCCAAGCCGTTCATCCGCAGCCTGTGCCTCGCGCAGCAGCAGCTGGCCGACGTCGCCGCCAAGCCGACCGGCAGCTTCCCGACCTACCCGGCCTACCAGGAGGACGTGTTCGAGGCGGTCTCCGCCCACGCGTCCGACGACCTGGCGCTGGCCCTCGCGATCGCCGGCAAGCAGGAGCGCGAGGCCCGGCTCGACGAGGTCAAGGCCGCGGTGCTGGACAAGGTCGCCCCGCAGTTCGAGGGCCGCGAGAAGGAGATCGGCGCCGCGTTCCGGTCGCTGAACAAGAAGCTCGTGCGCCAGCGCATCCTGCGCGACCAGGTCCGCATCGACGGGCGCGGCATCACCGACATCCGGCCGCTCTCGGCCGAGGTCGAGGTCGTCCCGCGGGCGCACGGCTCGGCGCTGTTCGAGCGCGGCGAGACCCAGATCCTGGGCGTCACCACGCTCAACATGCTGCGCATGGAGCAGCAGATCGACGCGCTCGGCCCGGAGACGCACAAGCGCTACCTGCACCACTACAACTTCCCGCCGTACTCCACCGGTGAGACCGGCCGCGTCGGCTCGCCGAAGCGCCGCGAGATCGGCCACGGCGCGCTCGCCGAGCGGGCGCTGCTGCCGGTGCTGCCCACGCGCGAGGAGTTCCCCTACGCCATCCGGCAGGTGTCGGAGGCGCTCGGCTCCAACGGCTCCACGTCGATGGGCTCGGTCTGCGCGTCCACGATGTCGCTGCTCAACGCCGGTGTGCCGCTCAAGGCGCCGGTCGCGGGCATCGCGATGGGCCTGGTGAGCGACGAGGTCGACGGGCAGGCCCGCTACGTCGCGCTCACCGACATCCTCGGCGCCGAGGACGCGTTCGGCGACATGGACTTCAAGGTCGCCGGCACCGCGGAGTTCGTCACCGCGCTGCAGCTCGACACGAAGCTCGACGGCATCCCGTCCGAGGTGCTCGCGGCCGCGCTGTCGCAGGCCAAGGACGCCCGGCTGACCATCCTCGACGTCATCGGCGAGGCCATCGACCGGCCGGACGAGATGAGCCAGTTCGCGCCGCGCGTCACCGCCATCAAGGTGCCGGTCGACAAGATCGGCGAGGTCATCGGCCCGAAGGCAAGATGATCAACTCCATCACCGAGCAGACCGGCGCCGACATCTCCATCGAGGACGACGGCACGATCTACGTCGGTGCGGCGGACGGCCCGTCCGCCGAGGCGGCCATCGGGATGATCAACGCGATCGCCAACCCGCAGCTGCCGAAGGTCGGGGAGCGCTTCCTCGGCACCGTGGTGAAGACGGCCGCGTTCGGCGCGTTCGTCTCGCTGGTCCCCGGCAAGGACGGCCTGGTGCACATCTCCAAGCTGGGCCAGGGCAAGCGCATCGCCAAGGTCGAGGACGTCGTCAAGGTCGGCGACAAGATCCGCGTCGAGGTCACCGACATCGACAACCGCGGCAAGATCAGCCTGGTCCCGGTGGCGGAGGAGTCGGCCAACGGCGCGGCGCCCGCCGACACCGCACCGGCCGAGGCCGCCGCCGACACCGAGGCCGAGGTCCCGGCCTCTTGACGGGAACGCTGACGCCGGGGGCGGAGGCCACGGCCCCCGCCCCCGGCGGCGTCCTGCGCACCGAGCTGCCCGGCGGCCTGCGGGTCGTCACCGAGACGGTGCCGGGCGTGCGCTCGGTGTCGCTCGGGATCTGGATCGGCATCGGCGCGCGCGACGAGGCGCCGCGGCAGGCCGGCGCCGCGCACTTCCTGGAGCACCTGCTCTTCAAGGGCACCCGGCGGCGGTCCGGGGTGGAGATCGCGGAGCAGTTCGACGCCGTCGGCGGCGACCTCAACGCGTTCACCGCCAAGGAGCACACCTGCTACTACGCGCAGGTGCTCGACACCGACCTGCCGCTCGCCGTGGAGGTGCTCGCCGACGTCGTCACCGACGCGACGCTCGCGCCGCCGGACGTCGAGGTCGAGCGCGGGGTGGTGCTGGAAGAGATCGCCATGCGCGACGACGACCCCGAGGACCTGCTCGGCGAGCTGTTCGACGAGGCCCTCTTCGGCGCGCACCCGCTCGGCCGGCCCGTGATCGGCTCGGAGGAGTCGATCCGCGGGATGACCCGAGAGACGCTGCACGAGTTCTGGCGCGGGCAGTACACCACCCCGCGGATGGTCGTCGCCGCGGCCGGCAACCTCGCGCACGACGAGGTCGTCGCGCTGGTGGGGGCGGCCCTCGGCCCGGCCATGGCGCGGGCCGGCTCGGCCGCGCCCGTTCCGCCGCGGCGGCCCGCGCTCGCGGTGCTCGACACCGGGCCCCGGCTGGCGCTGCGCACCGAGGACACCGAGCAGGCGCACCTCATGCTGGGCATGCCCGGCGTCTCCCGGCACGACCCCCGGCGCACGGCGCTGCAGGTGCTCAACACCGCGCTCGGCGGCGGACCCAGCTCGCGGCTGTTCCAGCAGGTCAGGGAGCAGCGCGGGCTCGCGTACCAGGTGTACTCGTCGCTCGCGTCGTACGCCGACGCGGGCAGCGTCGCGGTGTACGCGGGGTGCGCGCCGGACCGGCTCGACGAGGTCGCGGGCGTCGTCCGGGACGTGCTCGCCGACGTCGCCAAGGGCGGGCTGACCCCGGCCGAGCTGACCCGGGCACAGGGCAACCTGCGCGGCGGGATCGTGCTCGGGCTGGAGGACACGCCGTCGCGGATGAACCGCATCGGGCGCTCCGAGCTGGACCACGGCCGCCAGCGCACGATCACCGAGAGCCTCGACCGCGTCGCCGCCGTCACGGGCGAGCAGGTCGCGCAGCTGGCCGCGGACCTGCTCACCGCGCCGCTCACGGCCGCGGTCGTCGGTCCCTACGACGACGAGAAGGACCTGCCGCCGGCGCTGCGCTCGCTCGCCTGACCGGGGGCGGCCGGCACCGGCGAGGGTGCCATGATCGGGGTGTGGTCGTCGCTACCGTCATCGCCGCGCTGCTGATCGCCACCGGCATCGCCGGGATCGTGCTGCCGATCCTGCCCGGGCTGGTACTGGTGGTCGCGGGCGTCGCGGTGTGGGCGGTCCCGCGCGGCGACGCGGTGGCCTGGTGGGTGCTCGGCGCGGCCGTGCTGATCGCGGTGGTCGGCTCGGTGGTGAAGTACCTGCTCCCGGGCCGGCAGCTGCGCGACTCCGGGGTGCCCGGGCTGACGATCGCGGCCGGCGCCGTGCTCGGGGTCGTCCTGTTCTTCGTGATCCCGGTGGTCGGGCTGTTCATCGGGTTCGTGCTGGGCGTCTACCTGATGGAGCTGCGGCGGCTGCGCGGCCACGACGCCGCCTGGCCGTCCACCCGGCAGGCGCTCGTCGCGGTCGGGTGGAGCGTCGTGATCGAGCTGGCGGCCGGGCTGCTCATCGCGGCCGGGTGGGCCGGGGCCGTCATCTTCGCCTGACGGCCCGGCCTAGCATCGCCGCGTGACGGACAACGTGACCAAGGTCGGGGTGCTCGGCGCGAAGGGGCGCATGGGTGCGGAAGTCTGCCGGGCCGTCGAGGGGACGCCGGACCTGGAGCTCGTCGCCCGGGTGGACGCCGGCGACGACCTGACGGCGCTGGTCGACGCGGGCGCGCAGGTGGCCGTCGACTTCACCCACCCCGGCGCGGTGCTCGACAACCTGCAGTTCTGCCTCGACCACGACATCGCCGTGGTCGTCGGCACCAGCGGGTTCGACGAGGCCAGGCTCGGCGATGTGCGCGCGCGGCTCGCGCGGCGCCCCGGTCACGTGCTGGTGGCGCCGAACTTCGGGGTCGGTGCCGTGCTGGCCATGCAGTTCGCGCGCACGGCGGCGCGGTTCTTCGAGTCCGTCGAGGTCATCGAGCTGCACCACGCGAAGAAGGTCGACGCCCCGTCGGGCACGGCCGTGCACACCGCCGCGCTGGTCGCGGCGGCGCGGGCGGAGGCCGGCGCCGGCCCGCTCCCGGACGCCACCACCACCGAGCTGCCCGGCGCCCGCGGCGCCCTGGTCGACGGGGTGCACGTGCACTCGGTGCGGCTGCCCGGGCTCGTCGCGCACCAGGAGGTGGTGCTCGGCACCCTCGGCGAGACGCTCACCATCCGGCACGACTCGTTCGACCGGGTGTCGTTCATGCCCGGGGTGCTGCTGGCCGTCCGCGCGGTGCGGGAGCGCGAGGGCCTGACGGTCGGCATCGAGCCCCTGCTCGGCCTGTAGCGCGGCCCCGGCTACGGCGTCAGGGTCAGGTCGAGGGCGCCCGTCACGCGGACCTCGCGCAGCTCGCCCTCGCCCGTGTCCAGCACGCGGACGGTGCCGTCGGGCTCCCAGCCCGCGCCCGAGTAGAACTTCCGGGTCGCCGCGTCGGCCTCCGGCACCCACGCCAGCCCGTAGACGGCGCCGTCGGCGCGCAGCGCCTGCGCCACCGTGGCCAGCAGCCGGCCGCCGTGCCCGCGCCGGCCCCACCGCGGCTCGACGAGTAGCGCACCGACCTCGGCCCACGCCTCGGCGCCCAGCGTCGGCGCCGGCTGGGCGGCGGCGCCCCCCGGCGCGGCGGCCGGGGCGGCGGCGACGAAGCCGACGGTCCACTCGCCCTCGGTCGCGACGAGCACGTGGTGCGCACCGCCCGCGGTGACGGCGGCCGTCCACGCGCGGTGCGCCTCCGGGCTGCGCAGCTGCGCGACGGCGGCGGCCGGGACCAGCCCGGAGTACGCGGTCTCCCAGGTCCCGGCCTGGATGCGGACGATCTCGCCGACGTCCTCGGGGACGGCGGGGCGGACGGCGGCGACGGCCATGCGCCCCATCCAAACCCACGCGCCCCGGCCGGGCGCGGCGGGTCCGGTGTGCGTTCTCACGCCGAACGGGCGCGACAGGAGGTCGTTGGCCATGACAACGTCTTCCCGTGGACCCCGCCGCTCCCTCCCGCCCCGGTGTCGCCTGGGGCGCGCTCGGCGTCGTCTGGGTGCTGTGGGGCTCGACGTTCCTGGCCAACCGCTTCATCATCACGGACGTGCCGCCGCTCTTCACGGGCGGCGCGCGGTTCCTCGTCGGCGGGACGCTGCTGGCGCTCGTGGTGCTCGCCGTCGCCGGCCGCCGCGCGTTCCGGATGACGTGGCGCCAGTTCGGCACGGTCGCGCTCTCCGGGCTGCTGCTGCCCGCATGGGGCAACGGCCTGGTGACGATCGGCCAGAAGCAGGTGGCGTCCGGGATCGCGGCGCTGCTCATCGCGGCGGTGCCGCTCTACATCATCGTGATGCGCGCGATCAGCGGCGACCGGCCGCGAATGGCGACGGTCGCGGGTGTCGCGGTCGGCGTCGCGGGGCTCGCGGTGCTGCTCGGCGCCGGGCAGACCGGCTCCGGCGGCACCGAGGGCAACGCGTGGTGGGGGCCGTGGCTGATCCTGCTCGCCGGCCTCGGCTGGGCGACGGGCACGTTCGCGACCACCCGCATGCCGGTGCCGCCCAACCCGTTCGCGCTGGCCGCGACGCAGATGCTGGTCGGCGGCGTGATCCTCTCGACGGCGAGCGTGGTGAGCGGGGAGCGGCCGGACCTGGCCGCGGTGTCGCCGACGGCCTGGTGGGCGTGGGGGTACATGGCGGTGGTCGTCTCGCTGGCGGCGTTCAGCGCCTACGCGTACGCGCTCTCGGTGCTGCCGGTGTCGACGGTCGCGACCTACGCCTACGTCAACCCGGTGATCGCCGTGCTGCTCGGGGTGTTCGTCGCGGGAGAGCGGTTCTCCGGGCCGCAGCTGGTCGGGGGCGCGATCGTGCTGGTCGCGGTGGTCGTGGTGATCGCGGCGGAACGGCCCGCAGGAGCGGCCCCCGGACGTCGGGGGGAACTGGCACCATCCGGTTCGTGACCCCACCTGCCGTCGAGACGATCGGGCCGGACGCCGCGCGCCGCGCCGTGCTGGCCGCGCAGGGGTTCGGCGCCCCGCGCCCCACCGGCCCCCTCACCCGGCGGCACCTGGTGCGCACGCTCGGGCACGTCAAGCTCCTGCAGCTCGACTCGGTCAACGTGGCGGTCCGGGCGCACTACATGCCGATGTTCAGCCGCGTCGGGCCCTACGCGCGCTCGCTCGTGGACGACGCCGCGTGGGCGCACTCGGCGCGTTCGCCGCGGCTGCTCGTCGAGTACTGGGCGCACGAGGCGAGCCTGCTGCCCGTGCAGGACTGGCCGCTGTTGCGCGCGGGCCCCAAGCGCGAGGGCTGGTGGCGGCACTACCAGGCGCTCGTCCACCAGCGGCCGGGCATCGTCGACGACGTGCTCGCCGCGGTGAAGGAGCTGGGGCCGGTCGGCGCGGGCACGCTGGAGGCGGCGCTGGGCGGCACCACCCGCAAGCGCCCGCCCGGGGCCACGTGGTGGGAGCGGTCGGACGTCAAGCGGATCTGCGAGTACCTGTTCGGCATCGGCGTGCTCACCACCGGCACCCGCCGCCACTTCGAGCGGCTCTACGACCTGCCCGAACGCGTCCTGCCGCCGGAGGTGCTCGCCGCGGCGGCGCCGAGCGCGGCCGACGCGGCGCGGGCGCTGGTGCTGCGCTCGGCCGCCGCGCTGGGCGTGGCCACCGAGTCCGAGCTGCGCGACTACTACCGCATCGCGCCCCCGCTCAACCGGCAGGCGATCGCCGAGCTGGTGGAGGCGGGGGGAGCTGGAGCGTGTCGACGTGCGCGGGTGGGGCCGCCCGGCCTTCCGGGTGCCCGGCGCCCGGATGCCGCGGCGGGTCACCGGCCGGGCGCTGCTCTGCCCGTTCGACCCGCTGATCTGGGAGCGCGCCCGCACCGAGCGGGTCTTCGGCTTCCGCTACCGCATCGAGATCTACGTGCCGGAGTCCAAGCGCGAGTTCGGCTACTACGTGTTCCCGTTCCTGCTGGACGGCGAGCTGGTCGGCCGGGTCGACCTCAAGGCCGACCGGGCGGCCGGGCTGCTGCGCGTGCCCGGGGCGTTCGCCGAGCCGGGCGCGGACGTGCCGCGGGTGGCCGCGGAGCTGGCGGCCGAGCTGGCCGTGATGGCGCAGTGGCTGGAGCTGGACGGGGTGGCGGTGGGCGGGCGCGGCGACCTCGCGGCCCCGCTCGCCGCGGCCGGCCTGAGGACGTCCGCCGCGTAGGCGGGTCGCGCGCCCGCCCGGCCCGACCCCTGGGCGGGCCGAGCGGGCGCGTCTCCCCACACGCACCGGCCGCGCGTCCCCACGACGCGGCCGGAGGTCCTGCGTCCGGCGGTCAGGCGGGCACGGTCGCCCGGGTGACCAGCACGTCGCCGCTGCCGGTGCGGCCGCGCACGTGCACGGCCGCGGGCAGCTCCGGCGCCACCGAGCTGACCTGCAGCTCGCTGTGCGCCCGTCCGGAGCCCGACGAGAGGTCCAGCTCCGCGCGCACGCCCGGGTGCACCCCGATGCGCAGCCCGCCGGAGCCGGTGGTCAGGTGCAGCTCGCCGCCGCGCACGTCGGCCACGGCGACGTCACCGGAGCCGCTGCGCACCCCGAGGTCGGTGGCCACCGTGCCGACGGAGACGTCGCCGCTGCCCGTCTTGATCTCGGCGGTGCCGCCGGTGGCCGCGACCGTCACCGAGCCGGTGCCGGTGCGCAGCCGGGCCCGGCCGCTGACCGGCCCGATCTCGACGTCGCCCGCGCCGGTCGTGACGTCGACGTCGCCGTCGACGACGGCCAGCGCGACCTGCCCGGTGCCGGTGCGCACGCCCGCCCACGCGGCCTGCCCGGTGACGCGGACCTCGCCGGCGCCCGTGCGGGCGGCGAGCGGGGACCGGGTGGCGCCGACACGGTGACCGCGAGCGGCACCACCCGCAGCGGCAGCTCCTGCGACGAGCGCACGACGAGCCGGCGCCCGTCCTCCGACCAGCTGATCTCCGCCGCCGCGACGGCCGCGGCCGCGAGGTCCTCGGCGGTGCCGGTGCCGGTGGCCATGCCCGTGGCGCTGCCCAGCCAGTTGATGAGACCGGTGATGCCCTGGCTCCAGCCGCCGCCGGCGGCCGGGTCGTGGCGCACCTCGACCCGCACCTCGCGGGCCGTGCCGTCGGGCCCGTCGGCGCCGTCGCCGATCTGCTCGTCCAGGTGCACCCGGATGCGCCCGACGTCCACCGTCAGCTCCAGCTCGGCAGGACCGTCGACGGGCCAGGCCTGCTGGCGCACGAGGACCGGGCCGGGCTCGCCGGAGCCGCCGCCGGGTTCGTAGTCGTCCGTCATCTCGATGATCTCCGTCATCCCTCGACCCGTCACCCCTCGACCCAGCCCCGGAGCCGCTTGCCGCCCCGGTCGTCGCGCCACTCGGGACGCGTGCGGCGCTGGCCGTGCCCGCCGGCGAGCGCGCCCTGCACGGCCTGCGCCACCCACGAGTTGAGGGACATGCCCTGCGCGGCGGCGGCCTGCTCGGCCTGGTTCTTGATCTGCTCGACGAGCCGCAGCGTGATGCGGCTGATGTCGCCGGCGTCGCCACCGGGGAAGCCGCGGAACGGCCCCGGCCCGGGCGGCGGCTCGTGGCCCGGCCCGGGCCCGGGTTCGGGCCCCCGGTCGGCGGCCGGCTCGCCGCTCACGGACACGCGCACGTCGCGCCCGTCGAGCCGGACCTCGACCACCCGGTCGCCGAGCGCGGCCGTGACCTCGGCCGCCAGGTCGGACAGCGCGTTCATGAGCGCCAGCCGGGCTGCGGGATCGATCGCGGCGCCGAGCAGGGCAGCGGTGCGCCGCGTCTGCTCGTCGCCCGCCGCAGCGGCGGACGCGAGGTCCTCCCGCAGCCGCTGGACGTACTGGCTCAGATCCATGACACCACTGTGGCGTCATTCGTGACGTCAGTCAAGAAACTCGTGACGTCAACCCGTGGCGGCCGAGGTTCCGTCAGACCTCCGGTTTACGCTGCGGCCATGCCCGACATCGTCCCGCTGCGCGTCCAGCTCGTCGCGAAGACCGAGTTCGTCGCACCGGAGGGCGTCCCGTGGAGCACGGACGCCGACGGCGGCCAGGCGCTCGCCGAGTTCGCCGGGCGGGCCTGCTACCAGTCGTGGTCCAAGCCCAACCCGGCCACCGCCACCAACGCGGGCTACCTGCGCCACATCCTGGAGGTCGGGCACCTCTCCGTGCTGGAGCACGGCACGGTCAGCTTCTACCTCACCGGCGTGTCCCGCTCGCTCACCCACGAGCTGATCCGGCACCGCCACTTCTCCTACAGCCAGCTCTCGCAGCGCTACGTCCCCGAGCGCGACGCCGCGATGGTCGAGCCGGCCGCCATCGCCGAGGACGACGAGCTGCACGCGCTGTTCACCGAGGCCGCCGCCGCGTCCGTGCAGGCGTACGAGGCGCTGCTGGAGGGCCTGGAGAAGCGGTTCGCCGACGTCCCCAACGCGACGCTGCGGCGCAAGCAGGCCCGCCAGGCCGCGCGCGCGGTGCTGCCCAACGCCACCGAGACCCGCATCGTGGTCACCGGCAACTACCGGGCGTGGCGGCACTTCATCGCGATGCGCGCCACCGAGCACGCCGACGTCGAGATCCGCGAGCTGGCCGTCGAGTGCCTGCGCCAGCTGCAGCGCGAGGTCCCCAACGTGTTCAACGACTTCGAGATCGGCAAGCTCGACGACGGCACGGAGATCGCGTCCAGCCCGTTCGTCACCGAGGGCTGACGGCGGCCGGATACCCGCGAGTAGGGTCGGCGTCATGAGTCTGGCCAGCCGGGAACGGGCGGCGCTGAGCGACGAGTTCGACCGGTCCGGACCGGGGCGGCCCACCCTGTGCGACGGCTGGCTGGCGCGTGAGCTGCTCGCGCACCTGCTCGTCCGCGAGCGGCAGCCGTGGGCGTCGGCCGGCATCCTGCTCCCGGCGCTCGCGCCGGTCACCGAGCGGGCGATGCGCGGCTTCGACACCATGCCGTGGGCGCAGCGGGTCGGGCTGCTGCGCGCCGGGCCGCCGGTGTGGTCGCCGTTCCGGCCGGCCCGGGTCGACGCCGCGGCCAACGGCGCCGAGCTGCTCGTCCACCACGAGGACCTGCGCCGCGGCGAGCCGGGATGGGAGCCGCGCCCGCCGGACGCGAGCGCGACGGGGAGGCGTGGGCGCTGGTGCGGCGCTCGGCCCGCATGATGTACCGGCGCAGCCCGGTCGGCGTGGTGCTGCGCCACCCGTCCGGCGAGCAGGTGCAGGCGCGCGCCGGGGACGGCGTGGTGACGGTCACCGGCGAGCCCGTCGAGCTGCTGCTGCACGCCTTCGGCCGGAGCGCCGCACGGGTCACCACGGAGGGCGCCGGGCCCGACGTGGCGGCGCTCGCATCGGCCGGCCGGGGCGTCTGACCAGGTTCGCGGCACGGCACACACGCGCGGGGAGGCGATGCGCGGGGTCCGGGGCGGTACCGTCACCCCATGAGTTCCACCGCGACCGGACCGCGTCCGGGCCGTCCGTTCGGGCGGGTGCTGACCGCCATGGTCACCCCGTTCGACGCCGACGGCCGACTCGACCTCGGCCGGGCCGAGGAGCTGGCGGCCCACCTCGTCGACCTCGGCAACGACGGCCTCGTCGTCAACGGGACCACGGGGGAGGGCCCCACCACCAGCGACGAGGAGAAGTCCGAGCTGGTCAGGGCCGTGGTGAGCGCGGTCGGCGACCGGGCGACGGTGGTGGCCGGCACCGGCACGTACGACACCGCGCACAGCGTGCACCTCTCCCGCGAGGCGGAGAAGGCGGGCGCGCACGGGCTGCTGCTCGTCACGCCCTACTACTCGCGGCCGCCGCAGTCGGGGCTCGTGCTGCACTTCACGACGGTCGCGGACGCCACCGACCTGCCGGTGATGCTCTACGACATCCCGCCGCGCAGCGTGATCCCCATCGAGGTGGAGACGCTGCAGCGGCTCGCCGAGCACCCGCGCATCGTCGCGGTGAAGGACGCCCGCAACGACCTGCGCGCCGGCACGGAGGTGCTCGCCACCACCACGCTCGCGTACTACTCCGGCGACGACCCGGTGAACCTGCCGTGGCTCTCGGTCGGGGCCGTCGGGTTCGTCAGCGTGATCGGCCACGTCGTCGCCGACCGGCTGCGTGCGATGCTCGACGCGTACGAGGCGGGCGAGGTGGACCGGGCCCGCAACCTGCACTACGCGATGCTCCCGATCGTCCGGGCGATGGGGCCGGTGGGCGGGGTGGTGTTCGCGAAGGCGGCGCTGCGCATGCGCGGCATCGACGTCGGCGACCCGCGGCTGCCGCTGCCCCCCGCCACCGACGAGCAGGTCTCGGCGATCGCGGCGCAGCTGGCCGCCGCCGGGGTCGCGCTCCCCGACGCGCACAACCACGGCGAACGGGGCCAGGGCGCGCTGGGCCCGCGCGCCGCCGCCGACCTCGGCGCCGAGGTCGCCTACCGCTGACGGGCCCCGCCCGCCCCGCACCACCGTCCTCACCAGCACGGCATCGTCACCAGCACGGCGTCATCACCAGCACTGCGAGGAACTAGTTGAGTCGCCCGCCCGCACGGTCCGACCGCTCCCGGTCCGACCGTCGTCACCGCTCGTTCCGGCGCGACCAGGGCCGGCCGGTCTCCGCGCCGCCCGAGGAGGTCAACCGGGCCGAGCTGCCGACCGCGCCGCCGCCCCCGCTCCCGGACGGCGGGCTGCGGGTCGTCGCGCTCGGCGGCATCGGCGAGGTCGGCCGCAACATGACCGTGTTCGAGTACGACGGGCGGCTGCTCATCGTGGACTGCGGCGTGCTGTTCCCGGCCGAGGACTCGCCCGGCGTCGACCTGATCCTGCCGGACTTCCGGGCCATCGAGGACCGGCTCGACGACATCGACGCGCTGGTGCTCACGCACGGCCACGAGGACCACATCGGCGCGGTGCCGTTCCTGCTGCGCCAGCGCCCGGACCTGACGGTCGTCGGCTCCCGGTTCACGCTCGCGCTCGTCGCGGAGAAGTGCAAGGAGCACCGGCTGACGCCGCGGCTGCTGGAGGTGCACGAGGCTCCCGGCTGCGCCACGGCGCGTGGGACTGCGAGTACTTCGCCGTCAACCACTCGATCCCGGACGCGCTGGCCGTCGCGATCCGCACGCCGGCCGGGCTCGTGCTGCACACCGGCGACATCAAGCTCGACCAGCTCCCGCTGGACGGGCGGCTGACCGACCTGGCCGGGTTCTCCCGGCTCGGCGACGAGGGTGTGGACCTGTTCCTCGTCGACTCGACCAACGCCGACGTCCCCGGCTTCACGATCGCCGAGCGCGACATCGGGCCGGTGATCGACGGCGTGTTCCACCGGGCCGAGGCGCGGATCATCGTCGCGTGCTTCGCGAGCCACGTGCACCGCGTCCAGCAGGTGTTCGACGCCGCGGCGGCGCACGGGCGCAAGGTGTGCCTGGTCGGACGCTCGATGGTGCGCAACATGGGCTCGCGGCGGAGCTGGGCTTCCTGCACGTGCCCGAGGGGCTGCTCGTCGAGATCGACGACGCGATGGACCTGCCCGACCAGGAGCTGGTGATCGTCTCGACCGGGTCGCAGGGCGAGCCGCTCTCCGCGCTCGCCCGGATGGCGCGCGGTGACCACCGGTCGGTGCGCATCCAGTCCCAGGACACGATCATCCTGGCCAGCTCGCTCATTCCGGGCAACGAGACGGCCGTGTTCGGCGTGATCAACGGGCTCACCCGGCTCGGCGCCACTGTCGTGCACCAGGGCACGGCGAAGGTGCACGTCTCCGGGCACGCGCCGGCCGGCGAGCTGCTGTTCCTCTACAACGCGGTGCGGCCGAGCAACGTCATGCCGGTGCACGGCGAGTGGCGGCACCTGCGGGCCAACGGCGCGCTCGCCGTCCGCACCGGGGTGCCGGAGGACTCCGTGGTGCTCGCCGAGGACGGCGTGGTCGTCGACCTCGTGGACGGCAAGGCCGCGATCACCGGGCGCGTCGAGGTGGGCCGGGTGTACGTCGACGGGCTCGCAGTCGGCGACATCGGCGAGGGCACGCTCGGCGACCGGCTGGTGCTCGGCGAGGGCGGCTTCATCTCGATCACGGTGGCGGTCGACTCCACCACCGGGCGTGCCGTGTCCCGGCCGACGGTCTCCGGGCGCGGCTTCTCCGACGACCCCAAGGCGCTCGACGCCGTGCTCCCGCTGGTGGAGGACGAGCTGTCGCGCACCGAGGCGGAGGGCATCACCGACACCCACCGCATCGCCCAGTCGGTGCGCCGGGTGGTCGGGCGGTGGGTCGGGGAGACCTACCGGCGGCGTCCGATGATCGTGCCGACGGTGATCGCGGTCTGACGGCGCAACCGGGATCAGCCCGCGCCGCGGCGGAGCGTCTCGCCGCGGAAGTAGGCCGGCGCGATCCGGCTGTAGACGACCATCAGCACGGCGCCGAGCACGAGCGACCCGATCCCGATCACGAACACCCCGCCGATCCCGAGCAGCGTGGTCTCGCCCGACCCGGGGTCGGCGTAGTCGAGGGCCGACAGCACGAACGCGCCGAGCAGCATCACCCCGCCCAGCAGCGGCAGCACGCCCTTCACCCACAGGTCGCGCCCGTGCAGCCGGCGGCGGAAGTACCAGGCGCAGGCGAAGCCCGTGATCCCGTAGTAGAACGCGATCAGCAGCCCGACCGCCGAGATCGAGTCGGTGAGCACGTTCTCGCTCACCAGCGTCAGCCCGACGTAGAAGACGATCGACGCGACGCCCATGCCCCAGGTCGCCGGGCCGGGGGAGAGATAGCGCGGGTGCACGTCGGCGAACCGCTCGGGCAGCGCCCGGTACACCGCCATCGACAGCGCCGCGCGGGCCGTCGGCATGATCGTCGTCTGGGTGGACGCGGCCGCGGACACGAGCACGGCCAGCACGAGCAGCACCGCCATCGTCGCGCCGAACCCGCCGTCGCCGAACACCTCGGGCGCCATCGCGGCGAACACGTCGTCGGCGTTGTCCGGGTTGCCGAGCCCGATCCCGTCGGTGCCGGTGCCGGCGAACGCCACCGCCGCGACCGCGACCAGCACGTACGTCACGACCAGCAGCAGCGTGGAGACCACCCCGGCGCGGCCGGGCGTGCGGCCGGGGTCGTGGCTCTCCTCGTTGACCGCGACCGCGGTGTCCCAGCCCCAGTACAGGAACACGGCGATGAGCACGGCGTCCACGAAGTCCGACAGGCCCAGCCCGCCGGGCCAGAACCAGCCCGCCTGCGGGACGGCCGACCCCGCGGGCGCGTCGCCGCCGTACACGCGGGCGAGCGCGACCACCGCGAACACGACGAGCACCGCGAGCTCGACGGCCAGCAGCGCGTACTGGATCCGGGCGGCGACCTCGATCCCGCGGTAGCAGAGGTAGGTCATGAGCGCGATCCACACGACGCCCGCGACCGTCGTCCAGAGCGTGCTCTCGGCCAGCGCGCCGGCTCCGACCAGCACGAACGTGTACTGGCCCGCGACCTGCGCGAGGTTCGCCATCACGATGACGTCGGCCGCGATGATCCCCCAGCCGCCCATCCACCCGGCCCACGGCCCGAACGCCCGCGCCGACCACGTGAACGTCGTGCCGCAGTCCGGCTCGGCGGCGTTCAGCTCCCGGTAGGCGACGGCGATCAGGTACATCGGCACGAACGCGACCAGCATGACCAGCGGCGTCCGGTCCCGACGAGCACGACGACGAGCCCGAGGCTGGCGGCGAGGCTGTAGGCGGGCGCGGTCGAGGCCAGCCCGATCACCACCCCGGAGACGAGCCCCAGCGCCCCCGGCCTCAGGCCCTTGGCGCCCGGCGCGGCGCGCTCCGTTCCGGTGGTCACCGGTGCACTCTGCCTCGTTGTTGCCCGTCACGGCGGCCGAAGTGGCTAGAATCTCGGTCAGATTTGTGACCACAAGGAGCCCTACTGTGGAGATCGGCATCCGGGAGCTGCGCGACGGCCTGAGCAAGCACCTGGCCGAGGTCCGTCAGGGCCGCACCGTCACCGTGACCGACCATGGGCGGCCCATCGCGCGCATCGTGCCCGTCGACCGGCCGAGCCGGCTGGAACAGCTCCGTGCGGAGGGCCGGGTGCGGCCGGCGGCCCGGCGCAAGCGCCCGCGCCCGAGCCGGTCGTGGGTGCCGGACCGGTCAGCGACCTCGTGGACGACCAGCGCCGGTGATCGGCTACCTGGACACCTCCGCGATCGTGCCGCTCATCGTGGCCGAGCCAGGAACTCCGGCGTGCCGGCGGTTCTGGGACGACGCGGACGACGTGGTGACGTGCCGGCTCGCCTACGTCGAGGTGGCGGCTGCGCTCGCCCAGGCGCAACGGATGGCGCGGCTCGACGCGGCCGCGCACCGCCGGGCCCGGGCTCTGCTCGACGAGGTGTGGTCCGAGGTCGAGGTCATCGAGGTCGACGAGGCGCTGATCGCGACCGCTGCCGAGGCGGCGCATGCGGCTGGCCTGCGCGGGTACGACGCCGTGCACTGCGTCGCCGCCGAGCAGCTCCTCGACGGCGACCTCGTGGCGGCGTCCGGTGCCCGGCGACTGCTCGCGGCGTGGCGCGAGCGGGGCGTGGCGACCTACGACACGGCCGAGGTGTGAGCGCCCCGACCGCATTGTGGAGCCAGAATGCAGTTTCAGGCCGCCTCGACTGCGTTCTGGAGCCAGAATGCAGTCCGAGGGGGCTCCCACAGGGCAGTTTGGAGCCAGAATGCTGCTTGGGGGGCTCTCGTGCTACGGCAGGCGGAAGGTCGGGTCGCCGGGCAGGACCGCCGTGTCCATCTGGGCCTTCTGGAGCCGGCCGGCGTAGTCCCAGTTCATCGACTGCCAGCGGGTGAACTGGTCCAGCACCCACACCCCGGACTGGCGGCTCCCGTTGCCCGAGCGCCCGTTGCCGCCGAACGGGAGGTGCGCCTCGGCCCCGGACGTCGAGTTGTTGACGCTCACCATCCCGGCGCTCACCCGCTCGCGGAACCGGAACGCGTGCACCGGTGTGGACGTGTAGATGGCCGCCGACAGCCCGTAGCCGTGGGCGTTGGCCAGCTCGACGGCCTCGTCGAAGTCCGTGAACCGCGCGACGCCCACGATCGGCCCGAACGTCTCGGTGTTGGCGAGGTCGTCGTCCGCGCGCACGCCGGCGACGATCGTGGGGTGGGCGTAGAGCCCGGCCTCGGCGTCCCCGGCGAACCCCTCGCGCGGGTTGTCCGCGGTGATGCGGCCGGTGCCGCTGGAGCCGTGCAGCGTGTGGTGCGGCCGGACGAGGTCCAGGTGCCGTTGGAACGACGCCAGGAACCGGGCCGACATCATGGGGCCGTAGAGCACGTCGGTGCGGGTCGGGTCGCCGATCGTCGCGCCGCGGACGGCCGCGTCGAACCGGCGCAGGAACTCGTCGTGCACGTCCGCGTGGACGACCGCCGTGCCCAGCGACGTGCAGCGCTGCCCCGCGGTGCCGAACCCGGAGAAGAGCGCGCCCTCGACGGCGAGGTCGAGGTCCGCGTCCGGCATCACGACCAGCGGGTTCTTGCCGCCCAGCTCCAGGCACGGGGTCTGCAGGTGGCGCCCGGCCAGCTCGCCGATCCGCACGCCGACCGCGGACGACCCGGTGAACCCGATCTTGTCGACGAGCCCGGCGGACAGGGCCGCGGACAGCCCGTCGAACGTGGTGGGGCCGTCGGCGAACACGGTGTTGAGCACGCCCGGGGGCAGCCCGGCGCGCACGAACAGCTCGGTGAACGCGCGGGCGATCGCCGGGGTGTACTCGGCGGGCTTCCACACGACGGCGTTGCCGCACAGCAGCGCCGGCACCAGGTACCAGGACGGCACGGCGACCGGGAAGTTCCCGGCCGTCACGATCGCGGCCACCCCGACCGGCACCCGGAACGTGAAGAGCTGCTTGTCGGGCATCTCGCTCGGCACGGTCTGCCCGTAGAGCCGCCGGCCCTCGCCCGCGAAGAACGTGCAGGTGTCGACGACCTCCTGCACCTCGCCGAGCGCCTCGGTGACCGGCTTGCCGATCTCCCGGGTGACGAGCGCGGCGAGCGCGTCCTTGTTGGCCTCGACCAGCCGGCCGATCTGCTCGACCACCCGCCCCCGCACCGGGGCGGGGACGGCGGCCCAGCCGCGCTGCGCGTCCCGGGCCACCCGGCAGGCCTCGACGAACAGGCCGCGTCGGCGAGCAGGACGTCCGCGACGGGCGCGCCGCGGGCCGGGTCGACGGACGTGAGCCGTCCGCTCGTCGGGCCGTCGCGCCACTTCCCGTCGACGTAGGAGGCGATCTCGGTCATGCCGCGACCGCCCGGGCCACCGCGGCCACGGCCAGGTCGAGCTCGTCCTCGCCGACCGTCAGCGCGGGGCGGAACCGGATCGAGCGCTCGCCGCCGCCGAGGATGAGCACCCGCTCGTCGCGGTGCAGGCGGGCGAGCGTCGCGTCGCGCGCCTCCGGCGTCGGCACGTCGAACGCGACGAAGAGCCCCCGGCCGCGCACGTTGTCGATGCCGGGGACGGTGGCGAGCCCGTCGACGAGCCGCTTGCCGAGCACGGCCGCGCGCTCGACCAGCCCGTCCGACTCGATGACCTCCAGGTAGCGCCGCGAGCGGACCATGTCGGCGAGGTTGCCACCCCAGGTCGAGTTGATGCGCGAGGACACGCGGAAGACGTTGTCCGCCACCTCGTCCACCCGCCGGCCCGCCATGATGCCGCAGACCTGCAGCTTCTTGCCGAACGCGACGACGTCCGGGGCCAGCCCGAGCTGCTGGTACGCCCACGGCGAGCCGGTCATGCCGCCGCCGGTCTGCACCTCGTCCAGCACGAACAGGGCGTCGTGCTCGCGGCAGAGGTCCTGCATCGCGCGCAGGAACTCGCCGCGCATGTGGTTGTCGCCGCCCTCGCCCTGGATCGGCTCGGCGACGAAACACGCGATGTCGTGCGGGTGCGCGGCGAACGCCGCCCGCGCCTGGGCGAGCGCCCGCGCCTCCGCGGCCTCGACCTCGGCCGGGTCCATCGGGAACCGGATCGCCGGGACGTCGATGCGCGGCCAGTCGAACGTCGGGTAGAGCGCGGTCTTCACCGGGTCGGTGTTGGTGAGCGACATCGTGTAGCCGCTGCGGCCGTGGAACGCCCTGCGCAGGTGCAGCACCTTCGTGCCGAGGTGCGCGGGCCGCCCGTGCATCGCGTTGTGCCGGCGCTTCCAGTCGAACGCGGTCTTCAGCGCGTTCTCGACGGCCATCGCGCCGCCCTCGACGAGGAACAGGTGCGGCAGGTCGGGGTCGCCGAGCACCCGCTCGAACGTCTCGACGAACCGCGCCAGCTGCACCGTGTAGACGTCCGAGTTCGACGGCTTGTTGACCGCGGCCTCGGTCAGCTCGGCCAGGAACTCCGGGTCCTCGGCCAGCGCGGGATGGTTCACCCCGAGCGGCGCCGAGGCGAAGAAGCTGAACATGTCCAGGTAGCGGCGGCCGTCGCGGGCGTCCACCAGCCAGGACCCGCGGCTCGTCCGGGTGTCGAGCACGAGGTCGAAGCCGTCGACCAGCATGTGGCGGCGCAGGACGTCGAGAACGCCGGTCTCGTGGACCAGCTCGGGCGAGATCACGGGCATACGTCAAGTGTCTTGACGTCATCCTGACGGCGCAGCCCGTCGACCGTCGGTGTTGGCCCGCGAAGTGCCACCATGTCGGCCGTGGCACCGACGGATCGTCAGCTCGACGAACTGGACCGGCGGCTGCTGGTGCTCCTGGCGGCCGACGGGCGCGCCCCGATGGCCGAGCTGGGCCAGCGTCGGGCGTCTCCCGCACCGCGGTGCTGGCCCGCGTCCAGCGGCTGGAACGGGCCGGCGTGATCCGCGGCTACCACGCCGACGTCGTGCTGCCCGACGCCGCGGCCGCGCACCGGGCCCGGGTGGGGATCGTCGTGCGCACCCCGGACGTCGCCGGCTACGTCGTGCGGCTGACCGGGTTGCCCGGCGTCTCCGAGGTGGAGACGGTGACGGGGGAGTACGACCTGATGGTGCTGGTCACGGCTCCGGCAGCCGGCGAGCTGGACGCGGTGCTCGACCGCATCTCCGGCTGGCGTGAGACCGTCCGCACCACGACGTGGGTGGTCCTGACCCGCTATCGCTGACCCGGCCGGGACGTTCCTTCCTGCCCGGCGTCGATCGGAAGGCGATCGTCCGTCCATCGCGGCAGCCGACCCTGGCGGGGCATGTACGGGCATTCGAGGAAGTGGGTCCATGGACGAGAACGACACGCGCGGGCCGGTCGAGACGGCACAGGCGCCCGCCGAGGACTGGCGCGAGGTGTCCGGCGGCGGTGCGACGTCCGACCGGCCGCTGGCCGTGCCGTTCCGGGGCACGGACTGGAACATCGTGCGGGGTGCGAGGGGCAATGGGCTCTTCCGCAACAGCGACCGCCAGTGGCGGGAGTTCCTCGAAGCCGGGCGCGTCGCGACGAACATGCCGCCGGCGGGGGTGACCTACCAGGACCGGCTCTTCCTGTTCCACGTTGGGCTGCAGCCGCCCGGGCCCAGCGAGACGACCAGGGTCTTCCGCACCAACTTCGACGGAAGCTCCTGGCACCCGTGGCTGCCCGTCCCGGGCACCGCGGCGGAGTCGAGCCAGCCGGTCGGTGCGGCGGTCGACCGCGCCACCAACCGGCTCGTCATCGTCTTCACCCAGCGGATCACCCTGAACCCGCACGTGCTCTCGACCGGCGGGTCCAACCCCGGCGCTCGTGGACCAGGGAGAGCTTCCCGCCGATGACCACGAACGGGAGCGGTTTCAACCTCGGGGACGACCCGAACAACGGGTACTGGATGGTCGCGGCCAACCCTCAGGACGACGTCGTCGTGCGGCACAGCAGCCAGCCGGGCTGGGACACCCTCGTGGGTGGGAAGACCAAGGCCACCCCGGCGATGGTGGTGGACGACGCGGGGGTGCCGACGATCTTCGTGCGTGGTCTGGACGACCGGGTCCACCGGGCGCGCCGCGTCGGGGGACAGTGGTCGACCTTCGGCGAGTGGGCACCGGAGACGATCCTCGGCGCCCCCGGCGTCTACCGCAACCGTCAGGGAATCGTGCGGGTGTACGCCGCGATGGCGGATCAGCGGATCTTCTTCCGCGCGGTGTGAGGCGATCTGTGATCCACGGCAGGGGTGCGTCGGTACGGGTGTCGATCACCCGTCCCGGCTACCGTGAGCCCCATGCCAGGGCGCACCGGGACCACGAGCGGCACGGGCAGGGGCGCGGTGGGGGCGCGGGCGGGCGGCCGGCCGCGCTCGTCCGGCTCCCGCCGCCCGTCCGGGTCGACGCGTCGCCCCGCGGCCCGCAAGCCCGCCCCGAAGCGCGGGCCGGACCTGATCGACCGCGGGATCGACGGCGTCGGCC
Source organism: Pseudonocardia sp. CNS-139 (assembly GCA_001942415.1). Taxonomy (GTDB): domain Bacteria; phylum Actinomycetota; class Actinomycetes; order Mycobacteriales; family Pseudonocardiaceae; genus Pseudonocardia. The sequence goes on along the minus strand of MKJX01000180.1, from coordinate 38,350 downwards.
GCGGCATCGCGAAGCTCGGGCGCGCCGTCGGCCGTGCGGCCGGGCGCACCCGCGAGCTGGACCCGGCGCACCGCCGCGACGGCCTGGGCGTGCTGCTGCTCGTGCTGGGCGTGGTGGCCGCCGCCGGGATCTGGTGGGGCGCGGGCGGGCCGGTCGGCAGTGGTTCTCGGCCGCCGTCGGGGCGGTCGTCGGGCTCGGGTCCGTGGTGCTGCCGGTGCTGCTGGCCTCGGCCGGCGTGCTGCTCATGACCACGCAGGCGCACCCGGAGTCGCGCCCGCGCGTGACGGTCGGGTCACTGCTCCTCGTGCTCGGCGCGCTCGGGCTCGTCCACATCTTCGCCGGCCGTCCGGACGACCCGGCGGCCTGGTCGCAGGGCGGCGGCGCGGTCGGCTACCTGGCGGCGACACCGCTGGCCACCGGCCTGACGGTGTGGGTGGCCGTGCCGGTGCTGGTGCTGCTGTCGGGCTACGCGTTCCTCGTGCTCACGGGCACCCCCGTGCGGGAGGTGCCGAACCGGGTCCAGCGGCTGCTGGGCCGCGCCGCCGACGAGCCGGCGGCGCCCGAGACCGAGCCGGGCCCCGCGATCACCGACACCCCGCCCGTGACGCTGCGCCGCCCGTCCCGGCGCCGGCAGGCGTCGCGCACGGCCGACGTCTACCGCGAGGGCCTCGACGAGGCCGCCGCCGACGACCCGGCCGCCGACGACCCCGCCGCCGGGGAGCCGGCGGAGCCCGCCCGGCCGAAGCGGCCCGCCCCGGCGAACGTGCCCGCGGCCCCGCCCGCCGAGCCCGAGCCGGACGGCGCGGTGGGCGAGCAGCTGCGGCTCACCGTGCAGCCGACCGGCGACGGCCAGGAGCCCTACAAGCTCCCGCCCAGCGACCTGCTGCCCACCGGGCCCGTCCCGAAGACCCGCAGCCGGGCCAACGACGCCATGATCGAGTCGATCACCGCGGTGCTCGACCAGTTCTCGGTGGACGCGCAGGTCACCGGCTTCACCCGGGGCCCGACCGTCACCCGGTACGAGATCGAGCTCGGCCCGGCCGTGAAGGTCGAGAAGATCACCCAGCTCAGCAAGAACATCTCGTACGCGGTGGCGACCGACAACGTGCGCATCCTCGCGCCGATCCCCGGCAAGTCGGCCGTCGGCATCGAGGTGCCCAACACCGACCGCGAGATGGTCCGCCTCGGCGACGTGCTGCGCTCGGGCAACGCGCGCGCCGAGCAGCACCCCCTGGTGATCGGGCTGGGCAAGGACATCGAGGGCCACTTCCTGGTGGCGAACCTGGCGAAGATGCCGCACCTGCTGGTCGCCGGGTCCACCGGCTCCGGCAAGTCGAGCTTCGTCAACTCGATGCTCGTGTCGCTGCTCAGCCGGGCCACCCCGGACGAGGTCCGGATGATCCTCATCGACCCCAAGATGGTCGAGCTGACGCCCTACGAGGGCATCCCGCACCTGATCACGCCCATCATCACCCAGCCGAAGAAGGCCGCCGCTGCGCTGTCCTGGCTGGTGGAGGAGATGGAGCAGCGCTACCAGGACATGCAGGCCAGCCGGGTGCGCCACGTCGACGACTTCAACCGCAAGGTGCGCTCCGGCGAGATCACCGCGCCGCTGGGCAGCGAGCGCGAGTACCGCCCGTACCCGTACATCCTGTGCATCGTCGACGAGCTGGCCGACCTCATGATGACCGCGCCGCGCGACGTCGAGGACGCGGTCGTGCGGATCACGCAGAGGCCCGCGCCGCCGGCATCCACCTGGTGCTCGCCACGCAGCGCCCGTCCGTCGACGTCGTGACCGGCCTGATCAAGACCAACGTGCCGTCCCGGCTGGCGTTCGCGACGAGCTCGCTGACGGACTCGCGGGTGATCCTCGACCAGCCCGGTGCCGAGAAGCTCATCGGCATGGGCGACGGGCTGTACCTGCCGATGGGCGCGAACAAGCCGGTCCGCATGCAGGGCGCGTTCGTCGGGGACGACGAGATCGGGTCCGTCGTCGCGTTCACGAAGGACCAGGCCGAGCCCACCTACACCGAGGGCGTCACCGCGCAGAAGGCCGGCGAGGCCAAGGAGATCGACCCGGACATCGGCGACGACCTCGACGTGCTGCTGCAGGCCGCCGAGCTGGTCGTCACGTCGCAGTTCGGCTCGACGTCGATGCTGCAGCGCAAGCTGCGGGTCGGGTTCGCCAAGGCCGGACGGCTCATGGACCTGCTGGAGTCGCGCGGTGTGGTCGGCCCGTCCGAGGGCTCGAAGGCCCGCGACGTGCTGATCAAGCCCGACGAGCTGGACGGCGTCCTGTGGCTGATCCGGGGCGGCGGCGGGCCCGGGGACGACGAGGACTGATCCCGGGTCGGTGCGCGCCGGGGCCGTCCGGCGCTCGTGGGTTCACTCACACCGATCGGCCGTTCGAGCGTCGCCGTCCGTGCCAGAGTGTGAGGCCGGAACGGACGTCGGAAGGGTTGCAAGGGCATGTTGTGGAGCAGGCGTCGGCGCGGCCCGAAGCAGGTCTCCGGGGGGCGGCAGGCGTTGTTGCCGATCCCGTTGACCGGCGGGCTGCTCAGCGGCGACGTACGCGACGACCTGGGCCGGCCGCTCGCCGGCGCGAGGTGTCGGTGTTCGACCGGGCGAGCAAGCGGGTCGCGCACGCCGACACGGACGGCTACGGGCTCTTCTCGGCGGCGGTCGTGCCGGGCGCCTACCGGATCAGCGTCGAGGCGGGCGGCTACCGGCCCCTGCACCAGCGGGCCGAGGTGGACTGGGGCGCGCACGTGGCGCTCGGCTCGCTCTCGCTGGAGCCCGACGCGACGCTCACGGTGCCGGCGCCGGGCGTCTGGACGATCGACCCGGCGCACTCGGCCGTCCGGTTCGTCGCGCGGCACCTCGCGCTCTCCCGCGTGTACGGGCAGTTCCGCGAGTTCGCCGGGCAGATCCGCATCGACGAGCGCTTCGAGGACTCCTACGCCGAGGTGCTCATCGACGCCGCGAGCATCCACACCAACGTCGAGAAGCGCGACGAGCACCTGCGTTCGCCCGACTTCCTGCACGCCGAGCGCTACCCGAAGCTGCACTTCACGAGCACCCGGTTCACCCGAGCCGGCGGCAACAAGTGGCTGGTCGACGGCGAGCTGACGCTGCACGGCATGACCGCCGACGTCCAGCTCGACGCCACCTACCTCGGCATGCAGGAGTGGAACGGGGTGCGGGCCGGCGTGCGGGCGACCACCGAGCTGCACCGCGAGCACTTCACGGTGAACTGGCAGCACATGCTCGCCAACGGGGTGCCGGTGGTCGGCTCGACGATCCAGATCCAGCTCGACGTCCAGGCCACACTGCCGGGCGGCAAGATCGACTGGAGCCAGGGGTAGCTCAGACGCGCTCCGCCAGCCAGGCGGTGGCGGTCGTGCCGGCGAGGTCGCGGAAGTCGCGCGAGAGGTGCGCCTGGTCGACGTAGCCGGCGTCCGCGGCCACGGTGGCGAGCGGCGCGCGGTCCGGCCCGAGCAGCCGGTCGCAGGCCCGTTCGAAGCGGATGACGCGGGCCGCGGCCTTCGGTGCGAGCCCCGTCTCGGCGCGGAACCGGTCGGCGAGGTACCGCCGGCTCCACCCGACCTCGGCGGCCAGCTCCTCGATGCGCAGGTTGCCGCCGGTCTCGGCGAGCCGGTCCCACGCGTAGCCGACCTCGGGACGCACGCCGCGCTCGCCGCGGCCGGCGGCGACGAGCCGCATCAGCTCGGCGTCGAGCAGCGCGAACCGCGCAGGCCAGCCCGCCGCCGACGCGAGCCGGTCGAGCAGCGGGCCCGTGCGGCGGCCGAGCAGGACCGCGAGGTCCACGGTGTCGCCGGCCAGCTCGCCCGCCGGGAGGCCGAGCACCGCGCGGGCGCCGCGCCACGTCAGCCGCAGCTGCACGCCCGTCTGCGGATCGCCCTGCGCGATCTCGGCCGGACCCGCGTGCAGGCCCCCGACCAGCGCGGCGAACGCGCCGGGCGGCTTGCTGCGGTCGGCATTGGCGAGCATCTCGACCTTGCCGTCGAGGCAGAGCAGGAACGTCAGGTGCGCCGAGGCGACGCCCTGGTGCGTGCCCGGCGGCATCGCCTCCGTGCGGTAGCCCGTGTACGAGCTGACGTACGGGCGCAGCGCCGCCGGGGTGGCCGCGGTGACCATGGAGGTCATTCCCGCAGGTTACGCGCGTCCGGATGGCCGTCCAGCGTCAACAGCATGCGCACGTTGCCCAGGTGTTGGGCTTGACGTGCGCGAGGTCGAGGAACTCCGCCACACCGGCGTCGTAGGAACGCAGCATCGCGGCGAACACGTCCGGCTCGACCGGGGTGCCGTCGATCTCGGCGAACCCGTGCCGGGCGAAGAACTGCTTCTCGAACGTCAGCACGAACAGCCGCCGCAGGCCCAGCTCACGGGCCTGGTCGATGAGCGCCCCGACGATCGCGTGCCCGGCGCCCCGGCCGCGGACCCGCGGGTCCACCGCGACGGTGCGGATCTCGCCGAGGTCCTCCCACAGCACGTGCAGCGCGCCGCAGCCGACGACCTCGCCGTCCATCTCGCCGACCAGGAACTCCTGTACCGACTCGTAGAGCGTGACCGTCTCCTTGGCGAGCAGCACACGTCCCGCGTACTCGTCCACGAGCCGCCTGATCGTCCTGACGTCGGCGGTCCGGGCCCGCCGCACGGCCACCGTTGCCACGGCCGTGCACGCTAGCGCAGGTCACCGAGGGCCGGCGGATACCCTGGGTGTCGTGCCGGAACCAAGGAGAGCGGCCCTGGTGACCCTGGGGTGCGCGCGCAACGAGGTCGACTCCGAGGAGCTGGCCGGGCGCCTCGCGGGCAGCGGGTGGGAGCTCGTCGACGCCGACGGAGCCATCGCGCCCGACGTGATCGTCGTCAACACCTGCGGGTTCGTCGAGCAGGCCAAGAAGGACTCGATCGACACGCTGCTGGCCGCGTCCGACGCGGCGCAGGAGTCGGGCGCGAAGGTCGTCGCCGTCGGCTGCCTCGCCGAGCGCTACGGCGCCGAGCTGGCCGAGAGCCTGCCCGAGGCCGACGCCGTGCTCGGCTTCGACGCTACCCCGAGCTGGCCGAGCGCCTCGCCGACGTCCTCGGCGGGCACGCCCCCGCCGCGCACGTGCCGGTCGACCGGCGCACGCTGCTGCCGCTCACCCCGGTCGAGCGGCCCGCGGCGGTCGCGGACGTCGCCGTGCCCGGGCACGCGTGGCTGCCCGGCCTCGGCCGTGCGCGGCTGTCCGACGGGCCGGTGGCCCCGCTCAAGCTCGCGTCCGGCTGCGACCGGCGCTGCGCGTTCTGCGCGATCCCGTCGTTCCGCGGTGCGCTCGTCTCGCGGCCGCCGGACGAGGTGGTCGCCGAGGCGGCGTGGCTCGCCACCCAGGGCGTGCGGGAGCTGGTGCTGGTCAGCGAGAACTCCACGTCCTACGGCAAGGACCTGCCCGGCGGCACCCGTGCGCTCGTGCGGCTGCTGCCGCGGCTCGCGGGCGTCCCGGGCATCGACCGGGTGCGGGTGTCGTACCTGCAACCCGCCGAGATGCGCCCGGACCTGGTGGAGGTCATCGCGACCACGCCGGGCGTCGCGCCGTACTTCGACCTGTCGTTCCAGCACGCGAGTCCGGCCGTGCTGCGCCGGATGCGCCGGTTCGGGTCGCGGGAGGACTTCCTCGCGCTCTGCGCGCAGATCCGGGCGCACGCGCCCGAGGCCGGCATCCGCAGCAACGTGATCGTCGGCTTCCCCGGCGAGACCGAGGCCGACCTCGCCGAGCTGGAGGCGTTCCTCACCGAGGCCCGGCTCGACGCCGTGGGCGTCTTCGGCTACTCCGACGAGGACGGCACCGAGGCCGCCGGCTACGACGGCAAGCTCCCGGCCGACGAGGTCGCCGCCCGTGTGGCGCGGGTGTCGTCGCTGGTGGACGAGCTGATGGCGCAGCGCGCCGAGGACCGCGTCGGCACCGAGGTGGAGGTGCTGGTCGAGGCCGCGGAGGACGAGGACTTCGAGTGCACCGGCCGCGCCGCGCACCAGGCCCCCGAGGTCGACGGCGAGTGCGTGCTGGCGCGCGGCTCCGGCCTGCGGGTCGGCGAGCTGGTCCGCGCGGTTGTCGTGGGCACGGAGGGCGCCGACCTCCTCGTCACGCCCGGGGAACGGCTGCCGCGCAGCGAGCTCGTCGCCTCCGGCGTGACGCGGGAGTCGGGGTGAGCTCTGCGCCGCCGGCGAGCCCGCCCCCGCTGCTGAACGTCGCCAACGTCCTCACGGGGGTGCGGCTGCTGCTCGTGCCCGTGTTCCTCGCGGTGCTCTTCGCCGACGGCGGCACCAGCACGGAGTGGCGGCTCGCGGCGACGGGCGTGTTCGTGCTGGCCGCGATCACCGACCGCTTCGACGGCGAGCTGGCCCGCCGCCGCGGCCTGGTCACGGCCTTCGGCACGATCGCCGACCCCATCGCCGACAAGGCGCTCACCGGGTCCGCGCTGGTCGGGCTGTCGGTGCTGGGGATCGTGCCGTGGTGGGTCACCGTGGTGATCATGACGCGGGAGATCGGCATCACCGTGCTGCGGTTCGCCGTGCTGCGGCACGGGCTGATCCCGGCGAGCCGGGGCGGCAAGGCCAAGACGCTCGTGCAGGCCGTCGCGATCGGGCTCTACCTGCTGCCGCTCACCGAGATGCTCGGCCCGTCGACTGTGGTCGACGCGGTGCGCCTGGCCGTGCTCGCCGCCGCGGTCGGGCTGACCGTCGTCACCGGCGTCGACTACGTGCTGCAGGCCGTCCGGCTGCGGGCGGCCGCCGCGGCCACCCCACGCGACCCGTCCTGACCGCGACTCGCGCACACTTTTCCGGCGACTCGCGGGCCTGTGGCCTGCGGCCTGCCGCGAGTCGCTGGATCAGTGCGCGCGAGTCGCTGAGTTAGTGCGCGCGAGTCGGGCTTGCGGGTGGAGTGTGTTCGCCGTGGGCGGACGGGACCGGTCGCGTCGCTCGGCGACGCCACCGGGCGCCAGTCGGTACGGTGAGGCTCACCGGCAGCGTTCTCGGGTCGCCGGCGGACGACGAGGAGGCTCGGATGGCGGTGCTGATGCGGGAGGCGATCGGCGGCAGTCTGCGGCGCGCCCGCACGGCGCGCCGGCGCACGCTGCGGGAGGTCTCGCGCCGGGCCCGGGTGAGCCTCGGGTATCTGTCGGAGGTCGAGCGCGGGCGCAAGGAGCCCTCCAGCGAGCTGCTGGCCGCGATCTGCGATGCGCTGGACATCGCGCTCAGCGACCTGCTCACCGAGGCTGCCGAGGCCATCGCCGCCGAGGCCGTCGAGGTGGTCGACGCCTCCCGGCTGCGCCGCCCGGTCGGCTGCGCCACATGCAGCTGCGCTTCGCCGGCAACGAGGACGGACCCGGCCCGCTGCCCGCCGGTCCCGTCTCGCCCGTCTCGCCGATGCCGGCCCACCAGCCCGTGCGCCCCGGCGCGCAGCCGGCCGCCCCGCAGCCCGTCTCCATCGAGCCGCAGGGCCCGGTCTGCGCCGCGGCCTGACCCCGCACGACGTCGATCACCGGCGCCCGCCGCCGCCGCGCGCCGGTGGTGTATCGGGGCCCGGCGCGCCGCGATCGCCTCATTGCTGGTGACAGCGGTAGCCTTGGGTCGGGGGTCGCCCCGACTGCGGCCTCCGGAAGATCCCCGATATCGTCCGCGGTGGCTGGAAGCCGGGGCACTCCGGTGCCACGATGGGTTGCACCGCAACCGCAGCCCTGCGGGCGGTACGACGGACAGACCACAGGCACAGACATGCAGCGGCGAGCGGCGCCGCACTCGGAGGGGCGGAGCAGATGGCCAACGGTTTCACGAGGGCCTGGAGATACCTGATGGCGCTGTTCTCGTCCAAGGTCGACGAGTACGCGGACCCCAAGGTGCAGATCCAGCAGGCCATCGAGGAGGCCCAGCGGCAGCACCAGGCCCTGTCCCAGCAGGCCGCTGCCGTGATCGGCAACCAGCGCCAGCTGGAGATGAAGCTCAACCGGCAGCTGGGCGAGATCGAGAAGCTGCAGGCGTCGGCGCGGCAGGCGCTCGTGCTGTCGGACCAGGCGCGCGCCGCGGGCGACGCGACGAAGGCCGGGCAGTACGAGCAGTCGGCGCAGGCCTTCGCCACGCAGCTCGTCACGGCCGAGCAGTCGGTCGAGGACCTCAAGACCCTGCACGACCAGTCGATCCAGGCGGCCGCCCAGGCGAAGCAGGCCGTCGAGCGCAACTCGATGATGCTCCAGCAGAAGATCGCCGAGCGCACCAAGCTGCTCAGCCAGCTGGAGCAGGCGAAGATGCAGGAGCAGGCGGCCGCGTCCCTGCGGCAGATGTCCGAGCTGGCGGCACCGGGCAACACGCCGTCGCTGGAGGAGGTCCGCGACAAGATCGAGCGGCGCTACGCCAACGCGATCGGCTCGGCGGAGCTGGCGTCCAACTCGGTGCAGGGCCGCATGCTGGAGGTGCAGCAGTCCACCGTGGACATGGCCGGCTCCAGCCGTCTGGAGCAGATCCGCGCGTCGCTGCACGGCGCCCCCGTCGCGGGTGAGGTCACCAGCGGCGAGAAGGCCGCCGCGCCCACCCAGCAGCTGCCCACGCCGCAGCAGCAGCCCGGCACGGCCTGACGAGACGAACGAACGGACGGCGCGTCCGCCCCGGTCACCACCGGGCGGGCGCGGCGTCCGGCGTCGGCCCCGGGCCCGGCTGGCAGCGCGGGCACCAGTAGACGAACCGCGCGTACACGCCGTCGCCCTGCTCGCCCGAGCGCACGCGCGCGCCGCAGCGGCGGCAGCGCTGCCCGGTGCGCTCGTACACCCAGTGCTGCCGGCCGCGGGCCAGCTCGCCCGTCGTCGACTGCTGCGGGCGGTCGGCGTTGCGCAGCAGCAGGTCACGGGCGAGCGTCACGGCCGCGGCTGGGTCCGGGAGGTCGCGCACGAGCGTCCAGGGGGAGCAGCCGAGCAGGAAGCACACCTCGGCCCGGTAGAGGTTGCCGACCCCGGCCATCACCCGCTGCTCCAGCAGCACCAGCCCCAGCTCCGACGCACCGCGCGCGGTGAACCGGCGCAGCGCCTCCGCGGCGTGCTCCGGGCCCCACGCGGGGTCGAGCAGGTCGGGGCCGAGGTGCCCGACGAGCCGGTCCTCCTCGGCGGTGGGCAGCAGCTCCATGTCGTGCAGCGCGAACTCGACCGCCACCCGCTCGCCCGTCTCCAGCACGGCGCGGGCCTGGTGGCCGGGCCGCTGCCAGCGCATCCCCGGCCGGTAGAGGTGCCACTCGCCGTCCATGCGCAGGTGGCTGTGCAGGCTGGCGCCGTCGTCGAAGCGGGTGAACAGGTGCTTTCCCACGGACGCGACGTCGAGCACGGTGCGTCCGGCGAGGTCGTGGCCGACCAGCCGCGGGTGCCGCAGCTCCCCGCGCACCAGCACCTGCCCGGCGAGCGCGGCCCGCAGCCGCTTCGCGGTGAGGTGGACGGTGTCGCCCTCCGGCACGCCCGCGACGGTACCGGTCCACCGATCGGTTGACCCCGGGTCCACCTTCGACGGCCGAGCGCCGTCGTCGTGGTCGATTCGGTGCCGCCGCGGCGGCAGCACGATCGGCTCATGGCCGTCATCGACGTGCACCAGCTGCACAAACGCTATCGCGACCACGTCGCGGTCCACGACGTCTCGTTCTCCGTGGAGGAGGGCGAGATCTTCGGCATCCTCGGCCCGAACGGCGCGGGCAAGACCACCACGGTGGAGTGCATCGAGGGGTTGCGCTCCCCCGACGGAGGACGGATCTCCGTGCTCGGGCTCGACCCGCAGCGCGACCGCGCCGAGCTGCGCCAGGTGCTCGGCATCCAGCTGCAGGCCAGCGAGCTGCCCGAGAAGCTGCGGGTGCAGGAGGCCGTGGAGCTGTTCGCGGCGTTCTACCCGGACCCGGCCGACCCGGACGACCTGATCGAGCGCTGGGGCCTCGGCGCCAAGCGGAAGACGGCGTTCAGCGCGCTCTCGGGCGGGCAGAAGCAGCGGCTCTCGATCGTGCTCGCGCTCGTCGGCAACCCGCGCCTGGCCATCCTCGACGAGCTGACCACCGGCCTCGACCCGCAGGCCCGCCGCGACACGTGGGAGGCCATCGAGCAGATCCGCGCGTCCGGCGTGACGGTCGTGCTGGTCACGCACTTCATGGAGGAGGCCGAGCGGCTCTGCGACCGGCTCGCCGTGATCGACGCCGGCCGGGTCGTCGCGCTCGACACGCCGGCCGGGCTCGTCGGCGGCCTGCCCGGCGCGCAGCGGCTGCGCTTCCGCCCGTCCGTCCCGTTCGACGACGGGGTGCTGCTGGCGCTGCCGGAGGTGGAGTCCGTGCGCGGATCGGCCGGCAGGTCGAGGTGACGGGCAGCGGCGAGCTGCTGACCGCGGTGACCTCGACGCTCGCCCGGCGCCAGGTCGTGGCCATCGACCTGCGCCTGGACCAGGCGACCCTCGACGACGCGTTCCTCGCCCTGACCGGCCGCCGGGCCGAGAACTGAGGTGGCACCGATGACCGAGACCACCACCCCCGTCCCGGCCCGGCGCCGGCAGGAGCCGAGCCGGTCGCGGCCGCTGCTCGCGCTCGCCGTGGCCGAGGCCCGGCTGTTCCTGCGCGACCCGCTGACGACCCTGCTCGGCGTGCTCCTGCCGACCGCGGTGCTCGCGGGCCTCGGCGCGATCCCCGCGCTGCGCGAGCCGACCGACACGTTCGGCGGGATCGCGTTCGTCGAGTACTTCGCGCCGTCGCTGCTGGCGGTCAGCATCGCGGTGCTCGGCGTCCAGAACCTGCCGACGGGCCTCGCGACCTACCGGGAGAAGGGCATCCTGCGCCGGCTCTCGGCCACCCCGGTGAGCCCGTTCGCGGTGCTCGTCGTGCAGCTGGTGCTCAACCTCGCCACGGTCGCGGTCGGCTCCGTGCTGATGGTGACGGTCGCGGTGGCCGTGTTCGACGTGCCCGCGCCGCGGCACCCGCTGGGCTTCGTGCTCGCGTTCGTGCTCGGGACGGCGGCGGTGTTCTCGATCGGGCTGCTGATCGCCGCCGTCGCACCGCGCTCGCGCACCGCGACCGGCATCGGGACCATCGTCTTCATGCTCACGCAGTTCTCGCCGGGGTGTACCTGCCGAAGTTCCTGCTGCCGGACCTGATCGTGCGGATCGGCGAGTACGTCCCGCCCGGCATCGGCGCGTTCCAGGGCGCGTGGACGGGCGGCGGCGCCGACCCCGGGCAGCTGCTCGTGATGGCGCTGATCGCGGTGGTGGCGACGGGTCTGGCCGCTAGGTTCTTCCGGTGGGAGTGAGGTGGGGGCCGTGAGCGAGCCGGGCATCGACAGCCGCGCGCGGACGCTCGGCGCCGAGACCGCGCTCGACCGGCGCGAGCGCAGCTTCGACGGTGTCATCGGGCGCTACGCGGCCTACGTCGGGCTCGTCGTCGGGTCGATCCTCACGCCGCTCGCGTTCCCGGCCACGCCGTCGTTCTGGCTCCTGACCGGGGTGCTCGTGCTGGTCACGGCGGTCTGGTCGGCCGTCTTCAGCTGGCAGGAGACCGGCTGCGTGGCCGAGACGAACACGCGGTGGGGCGCGGTGTACGTCTCCGGGCTCATCGGCCTGTCCGCGGTGCTGACCTACCTCTCGCCGTTCTACGCGTTCCAGGCGTTCGCCGGGTACGTGCACTCCCTCGCGTTCCTGCGCGGCTTCTGGCGCTGGGTGGGCGTCGGGGCCACCGCGCTCTTCGTGGCGTACGCGCAGCTGGGCGGCCGGTTCGCCGAGTACGGGATCACCCCCGGCTACGTCGCGGGCCTGCTCGCCATCGCCCTCTTCAACGCCCTGATCGCGGGCGGCGGCACCTACCTCGGCATGCGGACGTCCGAGCAGTCGCAGCGGCGGCGCGAGATGATCGTCGAGCTGAACGACGCCAACCGGCGGCTCTCGGAGACGCTGGAGGAGAACGCGGCGCTGCACGTCCGGCTGCTCGCGCAGGCCCGCGAGGCCGGGGTGCTGGACGAGCGGGCGCGGCTGGCCCGGGAGATCCACGACACGATCGCGCAGGGCCTCACCGGGATCGTCACGCAGCTGGAGGCGGCCGGCACCGCCGACGCCGACCCGGACGCCGCCGCCGGCACATGGACATCGCCGCGGCGCTGGCCCGGGAGAGCCTCACCGAGGCCCGGCGGTCGGTCGACGCGCTGGCTCCCGGCCGGCTCGCGGCCGCGCAGCTGCCCGACGCGATCGCCGACATGGCGAAGAAGTGGGCCGAGACGGCGGGCGCGAGCTGATCCTCGACACCACCGGCGACCCGCGGCCGCTGCTGCCGGACCTGGAGGTCACGCTGTTCCGGGTGGCGCAGGAGGCGCTCGCGAACGTCGGCAAGCACGCCCGCGCCGGCCGCGTCGGGCTCACGCTCTCCTACATGGACGACGTGGTGGTGCTGGACGTGCGCGACGACGGGCGCGGGTTCGCCCCGGCGGCGCACCGCACGGCCGCCGACGGGTCCGGGTTCGGGCTGGCGGCGATGGAGCAGCGGGTGCGCCGGGTGTCCGGCACGCTCACGGTGGAGAGCGCGCCGGGCGAGGGCGCGGCGCTGAGCGCGAGCGTGCCGGCGATCCCGGCGGAGGTGCGGGCATGAGTCCGATTCGCGTCCTGATCGTCGACGACCACCCGGTCGTGCGGGACGGGCTGCGCGGCGTGATCGACGGCGAGCCGGACATGGCCGTGGTGGGGGAGGCCGGCCACGGCGCCGAGGCGCTGGCCCGGGTCGGTGCCGAGCCCGTCGACGTCGTGCTGATGGACCTGCGCATGCCGACGATGGGCGGCGTCGAGGCGATCGGGGCGCTGCGCCGCATCGCGCCGTCGGTGCGCGTGCTGGTGCTGACCACCTTCGACACCGACCGGGACGTGCTGCCCGCGATCGAGGCCGGCGCCACCGGCTACCTGCTCAAGGACACCCCGCGCGACGAGCTGCTGCGCGCCGTGCGGGCCGCGTACCGCGGGGAGGCCGTGCTCTCGCCCGCGGTGGCCGGCCGGCTGATGGGCCAGGTCCGGGCGCCCGCCGAGGACACGCTGAGCGGGCGCGAGCTGGAGGTGCTGCGGCTGGTCGCCGCGGGATTCACCAACCGCGAGACCGCGCAGACGCTCTTCATCAGCGAGGCGACCGTCAAGACGCACCTGCTGCACATCTACGCGAAGCTCGAGGTGCGCGACCGGGCGTCCGCCGTCGCCGCCGGGTACCAGCGCGGGCTGCTGGTGCCGGACGCGGGTAGCCCGTTCGTGCTCAGCCGGGGATCGGTGCGCGCACCGCGTAGAGCACGTCATCGCGCACGTGGGTGAAGCCCAGCCGGGCGGCCACGGCGAGGCTCCCGGTGTTGTCGGGCGACGTCGACCAGGACGGGACGCGGCCCCGGCCCCGGATGTCGGCGACCACCGCGGCCGCGCACGCCGCCGAGAGGCCGCGGCGCCGGTGCTCGGGCTCCGTGATCACGCCGATGTCCTCGTGCTCCGCCCCGACCCAGAACGGCACGGCGAGCGCGGCCACCCGCCCGCCCACGACCACGCCGCGCGCGACCCGGGCGGCGAGCAGGCCCGCGGTGCCGCCCCACGTCTCGCCGATCCAGCTCAGCTCTGGGCTCAGCGCGGCGAACGCGGGGGCGTCGGCCGGGCCGAGCAGCCGCACGTCCGGGGCCGCGTCGGGCACGGCCACGGCGTCGGGGAGCACCGCGTGCACCCGCTCCCACGTGCCCGTGCCGGGGTCGCTCGCCCGCAGGACGGGCAGCCAGGACGCGCCGGCGTCGACGAACCCGACCACGTCGGCCAGGTCGTCGGGGGACGCCTTCGCCGGGTCGCCGCGCAGCGCGTAGTTCCACGGCAGCTCGGCCGTCACGACCCGCGGCTGCGGCCAGCGGTCCACCCGGCAGCGCCCGTGCCCGGTGCGGACGACGTGCTCGAAGATCGTCGGCCCCGGCCGTTCCGGGGCGAACCAGTGGCGCAGGGCCGGCAGGTCGCCGGGCGGGACGGTCAGCACTCCGCTCACACTGCCGTCTCCGCGGCGCGGGCCGCCACCGCGATTCCGCGGGTAGCGTGGACGGCGTGACGGCACGGCGAGGGTGGGCGATGGGGCTCTTGCCCCTGCTCGCCCTGCTGCTCGCGGCGCTGCCCGTCGCGCCCGCCGACCCGTCGCCGCTGTTCGTCGGCGCGGTCGGGGTGCTGCTCTGCGCGTCGTTCGCGCTGGCCCGCTCGGCCGCCGCCGTGCTGCCCACCTCGGCCGCGTACGGCCCGGTCGTCGCCGCGCGCGACCACCACCGCGCCCTCGCCCGCCGCGCGGTGCCCCGCCTGCGCGACCCGGACGCCCCGGGCCGCACCCGCTCCCGCGCCCCGGCGCCGCCGCTCCCGGCGGCGCGCTAGGTCACACCGCGGTTCCGCGCTGCCGGTCGACGTCCCCGTCCCGGCTGCTCTGGAGCGCCTCCGTGTCCTTCTTCCCGTCCCTGCTCGATCCCGTCTACTACGCGTGTCCGGCGTCATGTGGTGCTGGCACGCCCTCTTCGGGCTGGTGTTCGGCCCGGCGAGCGGCGCCGCGTGGGCGCTCTCGGTCGTCTTCCTCGTGCTGACGCTGCGGGCGTTGCTGATCCGCCCGTTCCTCGTGCAGATCCGGTCCGGCCGCGCCCTCCAGGTGCTCGCCCCGCAGCTCGCCGACCTGCGTCGACGGCACAAGGACAACCCGCAGCGGCTCGTCGAGGGCACCCGCGCCCTCTACACCGAGCACGGCGTGCGCCCGTCGCGGGCGTCCTGCCCGCACTCGTGCAGATCCCGGTGTTCGTCGGGCTGCTGCACGTGCTGACCAGCTTCAACCGGCCCGGCCTCACGCCCGCGCAGAACGCCGCGATCCCCAACTACGCGTTCGGGCCCGCGGAGGTCGGCTCGTTCCTGCGGGCGCACCTGTTCGGCGTGCCGCTCCCGGCGTACCTGAGCATGCCGCAGGACCTGCTCGACGCGTTCGGGGCGCACGTCGACCGCTGGCAGGTCGCCGCCGTCGCCGTGCCGCTGGTGCTGCTCGCCGCACTCGCGACGCACCTCTCGGCCCGCGTCTCGGCGAGCCGGCAGCCCGCCGACGGGCCCGCGGCGGCGTTCGTGCGCTGGACGCCGTGGGTCTTCCCGCTCGGCGTGCTGGTGAGCGGCGCGCTCTTCCCCTTCCCGATCGCGACGCTGCTCTACTGGATGACCAACAGCGGGTGGACGGTGGTGCAGCAGTGGCTGGTGCTGCGCCCGGCTCCGGCGGTGACACCCGCGCCGGTGGTGCCGACCGACCGGGTGGCCGCCCGGCGAAGAGCGGAGGCGGAGCTGCGCCGGCGGCGGCGCAAGGCGGCCCGGTCGTAGCCGGAGCGACGTGAGGGGCATGCTCCTGCGGCTGTCCACGGCAGGGGCCGGCGCCGGGGCGGCCGTGCGCGTCGTCGTGTACGTCGACGGCCTCCGACCGGGCTGGTCCGGGCCGCGGCCGCGTCCAGACCAGCGCGGCGTAGCAGTCCGGTCTCGTCCGGGGGCGGCTGGTCCGCGAACATGCCGGCGGTCCGTGCGCGCATCGCGGCGACGTCGTCGACGTCCACGGTGCGCGGCAGCGCCACGGGCGGCGGTCTCGGGCATCCGGGTGACGGCGTCCGACGCCCGCACGGTCAGCCGGTGCCGCACCCCCGGATCCGCTCGGCCGCCGCCCGCAGGCCGCGGCGCGCGCCCAGCTCGTCGACGGCCGCCAGCGCGTACGCCGAGCAGCTCGGCGTCGACGGGCAGGGCAGGGTGAGGCGGGTGAGCCGGCGCCGGTAGGTCCGGACGAGCCCGCGCACGAGCCGCTGTGCGGCGGGCCGGTCCGGCAGCAGCAGTGCCGCCACCGTCAGGAGCGTCGAGAGCCGCAGCAGGTTGAGGTCGCACGGGCCGTCGCACCCGTCGCAGCAGCCCCCGTCGTCGGCGCGACCGCCGCCTCGCCCGCGCCACAGCCGCGAGCACCCGGAGCCGATCTCCGCGGCCGTCTCCACGCCGTCGCCGGCGTCGGACCGGCTGTCGTCGCGCTTGCGGCGCCGGCGGGCGCGACGCTCCCGTCCGGCGGGGTCGTCCTCGTCGGGTCCGTCGGTGGTCACCGCCGGAGTCTGCCCGCTCGGCCGCGCGCGCCGCGTCGCTGCCACCGGCCCCGCGTCATGCGCGCAGGCGCAGCCCCTTGGGCGTGACCCGGAACCCGGCGTCGGTCAGCACGTCGGCCAGCTCCGACGCGAGCGAGCCCACGCCGTCGGCCCGCTCGACGGCCAGCGTGCCGAGCCACCCTTCGTGCACGGCCCCGGCCAGCGCCTGCGCCGCAGCAGCCAGCTCGGCCCGGTCGGTGCCGAACGACAGCAGCGAGCGGCCGCCGCGCTCCACGTAGAGCACCGGGGCGCCGTCGACCAGCACCACCAGCGCGCCGGCCTTGCGGCCCGGGCGGTGCCGGGTGTCGCCGACGTTCTCCGGCCAGGCCAGCGCGGCGCCGTACGGCTGCGCGGGGTCGGCCGCCGCGAGCACGACCGCCGACGGCTCCCCGTCCGGCCCGCCGTCGGGCCGGGAGAGCACCCGCAGCCGGTCGATCGCGCCCGGCACCGCGAACTGCGCCGCGCCCAGCCCCTCCACGACATAGCCGCGGCGGGCGCGCCCGGAGTCCTCCATCGCGCGCAGCACCCGGTACACGCCGGCGAACCCGCCGCCGGCCCGCTCGGTGCCCAGCGCCCCGCGGGTCAGCACGCCGTGGCGTTCCAGGTACGCCTCCGCGCGGGCGTGGGCGCGGCGCGTCGGGTCGGTCTCCCGTTCGACGGCCAGCGACCAGCGCCCGCCGGCGGACGGCGGCCCGCTGCGGCTCGGCATGGTCGGGCGGGCGGCCCTGAGCTGCGCATACCGGCCCCGGGCGGGGCTGCGGCGGGTGCGGTGCGCCGGCCCGCCCCGGCCCGCCGACGCGCGTCCGCCGAGCCGGGCGCGCAGCGGCGCGAGCGTGTCGTTGGTGAGCAGGCCGGCCCACACGAGATCCCACAGCGCGGTGACCACGGCGTCGTCGCCGGGCCCGGCCTCGCCGTCGTCGACGAGGGTGCGGGCGGCGCGGTCGGCCAGCTCCCGGAAGAACAGCGCACCCCCGCCGACCGGCGCGGCGCCGAGATCGGGCCGGCCGAGCGCGGCGAGCACCGCCCGGTGCAGGGGGGTGGCCGCCACGTCCGGCTCGGGCTCGGGCAGCAGCAGGTCGGCGACGTCGGCCGGGGCGAGCGCCAGCCACCCGTCGGTGCCGGCGAGCGGGCCGCACCCGGTCCACGTGACCTCGCCGGCCGCCGTCAGCTCGTCGAGCAGCGCGGGCGTGTAGCCGGGGAGCCGGGCTGGCAGGATCAGCGACTCCAGCGCGCTCGCCGGCAGCGGCGCGCCCGCGAGCTGCTCCACCACCCCGAGCACGTCCTCGCGCCCGGGGCCCGCCGCATCCGGGCCCGCCGGTCGCCGCCCGGCGCCGCCTGCACGCCCTGCCACGCCGGGAGGAACCGCCCGAGCGCGCGCTGCTCCACCGGCTCGACCTCGGTGCGCAGCCGGGCCAGCGACGCCCGCCGCAGCCGTCGCAGCACCTCGCGCAGCACGTACTCGGTGCCCTCCAGCGCCGGGGGCGCCAGCTGCGCCGGCCGGACCAACCGCCCCAGTTCCCAGCGCAGCCGGGCCAGCGACGCCCGCCGCAGCCGTCGCAGCACCTCGGCGTCGCAGTACTCGGTGCCCTCAGCGCCGGGGCGCAGCTCGCCGCGGACCAACCGCCCCATTCCCAGTAGCCGGTCGAGCACGCCGGTCACGACCGCCACCCCGAGCCCGAACCGGACGGCGCAGTCCGCCGCCGGGAAGGGCCCGTGCGTGCGGGCGTAGCGCAGCAGCAGGTCGGCCAGCGGGTCGGCCACCGGCTCGGTGAACGTCTCCGGCACCCCGACCGGCAGCGGCGCGCCGAGCGCGTCGCGCACCCGGCCGGCGTCCTCGATCGGGAGCCAGCGCTCCTGCCCGCCGATCCGCACCCGGATCAGCCGGCGCGCGGCCTCCAGCTCCGCCAGCCACTCCGGCCGCACGCCGCGCGCGGCGGCCTCCTCGGTGGTGAGGTCGCCGACGAACCGCAGCAGGTCGGCCGCGCCCTCGGCGTCGCGGGCGTGCCGGTCCGGGGCGGTGCGCTGCAGCGCGGCCTCGACCTCGGCCAGCACCTCCGGGTCGAGCAGCTCCCGGATGGCCTCCGAGCCGAGCAGCTCCGCCAGGAGCGTGGAGTCGAGCGAGAGCGCCGCGGCCCGCCGCTCGGCCAGCGGCGCGCCGACTCGTACAGGAACATCCCGACGTAGCCGAAGAGCAGGCTGCGCGCGAACGGCGACGGCGCCGGCGTGGCCACCTCCACCACCTGCACGGTGCGCGACTGCACCGCGCCCATCAGCTCACGCAGCCCCGGCAGGTCGTAGACGTCCTGCACGCACTCCCGCATCGCCTCCAGCGTGACCGGGAACTGCTCGTACCTCCCCGCGACGGCCAGCAGCTGCGCCGAGCGCTGCCGCTGCTGCCACAGCGGGCTGCGCCGCCGCGGGTCGCGCCGCGGGAGCAGCAGCGACCGCGCGGCGCACTCCCGGAACCGGGACGCGAAGAGCGACGACCCGCCCAGCTCCGCGACCACCACCTGCTCCACCTCGGCCGGGTCGAGCAGCACGTCCTCCGCCGTCGGCACGATCTCCGCGCCCGAGTCGTCGACGGCGTCCGGCAGCCGCAGCACGATGCCGTCGTCCGCGCCGGACGCGTTGACCTCGACGCCGCGCCGCTCCCGCATCCGCGCCGCGATCGCGAGCGCCCACGGCCCGTTGACCCGCGCCCCGAACGGGGAGTGCACCACCAGCCGCCAGTCGCCCAGCTCGTCGCGGAAGCGTTCCACCAGGATCGTGCGGTCGCTCGGCACGTGACGCGTGGCCTCGCGCTGTTCGTGCAGGTAGGCGAGCAGGTTGTCGGTGGCCCACCCGTCCAGCCCGGCGGACGTCGCACGCTCGCGCGCCGCGGCCTCCGGCAGCGCGGCCATCTCCCGCACGAACGCCCCGACCGCGCGCCCCAGCTCCAGGGGCCGCCCGATCGACTCGCCCTTCCAGAACGGCATCCGGGCCGGCTGGCCGGGCGCAGGGGTGACGACCACGCGGTCGTGGGTGATGTCCTCGACCCGCCAGCTCGACGTGCCCAGCAGGAACGTGTCGCCGACGCGCGACTCGTAGACCATCTCCTCGTCGAGCTCGCCGACCCGGGAGCCGCGCCCGTCCGCCCCGCCGGGCGTCATCACGGCGAACAGGCCGCGGTCCGGGATCGTGCCGCCGGACGTGACGGCGAGCCGCTGGGCGCCCGGACGGCCCTGCAGCGTGTCGGTGACCCGGTCCCACGTGATGCGGGCGCGCAGCTCCCCGAACTCCTCCGACGGGTAGCGCCCGGCCAGCATGTCGAGCACCGAGTGCAGCGCCGACTCCGGCAGCGCCGCGAACGGCGCGGCCCGGCGCACCACGCGGGCGAGGTCGCCGAGCTGCCACGGCTCCATCGCCACCATCGCCACGACGTGCTGGGCCAGCACGTCCAGCGGGTTGCGCGGGTAGCGCATCGCCTCGATCGCGCCCGCCGTCATGCGTTCGGCGACGACCGCGCACGACACCAGGTCGCCCCGGTACTTCGGGAACACCACCCCCTGCGACACCGCGCCCACCTGGTGGCCCGCGCGGCCCACCCGCTGCAGCCCGGACGCACGCTCGGCGGCGCCTCCACCTGCACGACCAGGTCGACCGCGCCCATGTCGATGCCCAGCTCCAGGCTCGACGTCGCGACGACGCACGGCAGCAGCCCGGCCTTCAGCTCCTCCTCCACGAGCGTGCGCTGCTCGCGCGACATCGAGCCGTGGTGCGCCTTCGCGACGGTGGGCGGCGCTCCGCCCCCGATGCCGGACTGCCCAACGGCCTCGGCGGGAAAGGAGTCGAGGTCGATCGCGGCCTCGGCGTCCTCCGCGGCCAGCTCGTTGAGCCGGGCCGTGAGCCGTTCGGCCAGCCGGCGGGAGTTGGAGAACACGATCGTGGAGCGGTGGGCCCGCACCAGGTCGAGCAGCCGCCGTTCGACCGCGGGCCAGATCGACGGGCGCTGCGCCGTGCCCGCCGCCGACCCGACCACCTCCTCGTCGGAGCTGCCCACGGCCGGGCGCTCGTCGAGCGCGCCGAGGTCCGGCACCGGCACCTCGACCTGCACCTCGATGGTCTTCGCGGCCGGCGGCGCCACCACCTCGACGGGATGCGCCCCGGCCAGGAACGCGGTGACCTCGTCGAGCGGGCGGACCGTGGCCGAGAGCCCGATGCGCTGGGCCGGTACGGGGAGCAACTCGTCGAGCCGTTCGAGCGACAGCGCCATGTGGGCGCCGCGCTTGGTGCCGACGACGGCATGCACCTCGTCGACGATCACCGTCTCGACGCCGCGCAGCGACTCCCGCGCCGCGGACGTGAGCAGCAGGAACAGCGACTCCGGCGTGGTGACGAGCACGTCCGGCGGGATACGGGCGAACTGGCGGCGCTCGTCGGCGGGCGTGTCGCCGGTGCGCATCCCGACGGTGATCTCCGGGACGGGCAGCCCGAGCCGCTGGGCGGCCTGGCGGATGCCGGCCAGCGGCGAGCGCAGGTTGCGCTGCACGTCGACGGCCAGCGCCTTGAGCGGCGAGACGTAGAGGACGCGGCAGCGGTGCCGCGCGTCGGCCGGGGCGGGGGCGGTGGCGAGCCGGTCGAGCGCCCAGAGGAACGCCGCGAGCGTCTTGCCGGAGCCCGTGGGGGCCACGACGAGCGCGTGCCGGCCCGCCTGCGCCGCCGCCCACGCGCCCTCCTGGGCCGGCGTGGGCGCGGCGAAGGCCCCGCGGAACCAGCCGCGGGTGGCGGGGGAGAAGCCGTCGAGCGCGCTCACGGGGTCCATGATGCGCCCGCCCACCGACAGTTCCGGGTGCGCTTGCTCAGGCCCCGGCCAGCTCCGTCGCCAGGCCGCCCACCACCCAGTCCCCGTCCGAGCCCGGCGACCACGTGCACGCGAGCCCGGCCGCGACGACATCGCAGCTCTCCAGCACCGTGCGCACCGCGGCGGCGACGGCGTCGAGCCCGGGCCCGCCGGGCACCGGGAAGCGCAGGCCGGGCAGCTCCTCCGGGTCGAGCACGTCGGCGTCGACGTGCAGGTAGACCGGTCCGGAGGGGAGCACGCCGGCCAGCCCGTCCACCGGCACCCGCCGGATCGCGGACGCCGCCGGGAACCCGCTTCCGGCAGGTCGAGGTCGCGCGCGCCCACCAGCACGACATCGCCCTCGGGCACGGGCTTGAGCCCGATCCGGTCCGCGACCGTGCGGTCGGCCCCGCCGACGAGCCGGCGCACCGGGAACCCGCCGAGGTAGCCCGACGCCGAGGTCTCCGGCGTCTGGACGTCGCCGTGCGCGCCGAACCAGACCAGCGACGGTGCCCGCCCGGCCCGCTGCAGGCCCGCGACCACCCCCAGCGACGTGGTGCAGTCGCCGGAGAGCACCAGCGGCACGCGCCCGGCCCCCGCCTCGTCCGCGACGGCCGCCGCGACCTGCTCGTGGAGCACGGCCATCCGGTCCCACGGCGGGCCCGCCGGAAGGTCGGGGGCGACGGTGCGGTCGGGCGGGAGCGGCAGCTCCAGCTCCGGCAGGTGCTCGTCGAGGTGGAAGGGGACGGCGATCACGCTCACCGCACCATGCTCCCGTCGTGATCACCCGGCCGGGCGACCGGGGTCACCGCTTGCGGTTGGTCCACCACCACCGCAGCAGGACGACCAGCGCCGCGACCAGCCCGACCCCCACCAGGATCTGGCCGAGCGGCGACGAGAGGCCCGTCGGGTCCATCAGCAGAACGGACGATGCGGACGACACGGACCCGACGCTACCCGTTCTCCCAGGCCGCGGGTGCCGCGCCGAACGCGGGCGGCGGGTCCGGCCACCGGAGCGGGCGCCCGTCCACCGTGCCGGGCGGGGCCGCGAGCGTGAGCCGGCCGGCGTCCAGCTCCACGAGGAACGGGCCCGGGTCCACGTCCGGGACGTCGGCGGCGTCCGCCCGGGGGAGACCCTGCAGCCAGGCGGCAGTGCCGGCCAGCGCGAGCCGGACGTGGTGGCTGCCGCCGGTGCGGCGCTGCGCGTCCAGCGCGAGCAGGGCGGCCGCCGCGGCGAGGTAGCCGGTGGCGTGGTCGAGCAGCTGCGCCGGGAGCGCGCCGGGCGCGTCGGCGGCGCCCTCCGTGACCGCGATCCCGCACGCGGCCTGCACGATGCTGTCGAACCCGCGCCGCCCGGCCCACGGCCCCCGGTGGCCCCACGCCGAGAGCGTCACGACGACGATCCCCGGGTACCGGGCCGCCAGCTCCTCGGGGGCGAGCCCGAACCGGTCCAGCGCGCCCGGCCGGTAGCCGGTGACGACGAGGTCCGCGCCGGCCAGCAGCCCGGCGAGCACGTCCGGCCGGGCGCCGAGGTCGAGCAGCGCGCTGCGCTTCCCGGGCAGCGTGTCGTACGCCTGCATCGGGATCTCCGGCCGGTCCGGGGCGTCGAGGCGCAGCACGTCGCAGCCGTGCACGGCGAGCGTGCGGGTGGCGACAGGGCCGGCGATCACCCTGGTCAGGTCCAGCACGCGGGGCCGGCGCGCCGGGCGCGGCGGCGCCGCCCCGAGCACCCGCCGCTCGACGAGCGGGGGCGGCGGCCCGGTCTCGGCCCGCCACCGCTCCTCGGTGCGGACGGCCGCCCCGATGCCGCCCGCGGCGTGCAGGGCCGTCTCCAGGTCCGCGGCGCGCCACCCGGCGACCGCCGCGGGCACGTCGGCGTCGTCCGCGACGCCCAGCACGCGCAGCGCGGCGGCCCGGTGCCACGGGTAGTTGGCGTGCAGCCGCAGCCGGCCGTCCGCGGTGCGGTGGAACGCCGAGAGCGGCCCGAACGGGTTCCCGAACGGCTCCCCGGCGCGCTGGACGTAGCGCTCGCTGCGCACCGCGACGGCGAGCCCGCGGGTGTCGAGCCCGACGCGGCGCCCGTGCCGAGCGTCCCGGCCAGCAGGCTCGCGCCGACGGCCGCCGCGCCCGCGGCCGTCACGGGGAACGCCGAGGCCAGGGCGGCCGGCGGCCCGGTGAACGACAGGCGTGCGAGCTCGGCGGGCGGACCCCCGAGCGCCGACCAGACCTCGGGAAGCGGCTCCGGCAGCACCCGCGCAGCGTGCCACTACGGTGGCGCGGGTGCGACTGACGTACTTCCGGGAGCTCATGGACACCGAGTTCGGTCCGGTGCGGGCCGCCGCCGTCGCGCGCGACCACGTGTTCGCCGACCTCGGCGGGCGCACCGTCGACCAGGCGCTGGAGGCCGGGATCGAGCCGCGCGAGGTGTGGCGGGCGGTCTGCGTGGCCTACGACGTGCCGCCCGCGCGCAGGTAGGACCGCGCTTTTACCACGCGGGCGTGTCGCCGCGACGCTCGAACACGTGTTCGCTAGGCTGCTGTCCACATCACGGGTCGGCCATCCACAGATCCGACGGCGGCCCGCAGACTGTCGGTGGTCCCCCCTACCGTCGACGGTGATCGAGACGAACGACCCGAGCACGAGGTGGAGAACCGGCGATGACCGCAGCACCTGACCGCGAGAAGGCGCTCCAGCTCGCCCTCGCCCAGATCGAGAAGAACCACGGCAAGGGCTCGGTGATGCGCCTGGGCGACGACACGCGCCCGCCGATCGGCATCATCCCCACCGGGTCGATCGCGCTCGACGTCGCGCTCGGCGTCGGCGGCCTGCCCCGCGGCCGGGTCGTGGAGGTCTACGGCCCGGAGTCCAGCGGCAAGACCACGGTCGCGCTGCACTGCGTGGCCAACGCGCAGGCGGCCGGCGGCATCGCCGCGTTCATCGACGCCGAGCACGCGCTCGACCCCGAGTACGCCAAGGCGCTCGGCGTCGACACCGACGCGCTGCTGGTCTCCCAGCCCGACACCGGTGAGCAGGCGCTGGAGATCGCCGACATGCTCATCCGCTCCGGCGCGCTCGACATCATCGTCATCGACTCGGTGGCGGCGCTCGTCCCGCGCGCGGAGATCGAGGGCGAGATGGGCGACAGCCACGTCGGCCTCCAGGCCCGGCTCATGAGCCAGGCGCTGCGGAAGATCACCGGTGCGCTCAGCAACTCCGGCACCACCGCGATCTTCATCAACCAGCTGCGCGAGAAGATCGGCGTGATGTTCGGGTGTCTGTCCTACGGCACCCGGGTCACCCTCGCCGACGGCTCGCAGGAGAAGATCGGCAAGATCGTCGACCAGAAGCTGCCGGTCGAGGTGCTGTCGTACGATCCGGAGCGCGGCGAGATCGTGCCGAAGAAGGTCGTCAGATGGTTCGACAACGGTCCTGCCGAGCAGTTCCTGCAGATCACCACCGCTCGTCCCGGCGGTAACGGCCGGGCGCAGATGGGACTCACCGCCAACCATCTCGTGCGCACGCCGGGTGGCTGGCGCGAGGCAGGTGAGCTGGTTCCGGGCGACCGCGTGCTCCTCTCCCAGCCGTACCGGCTGGGGCCGCAGCAGTGGCAGGTCGTCCTCGGCGGGCTGATGGGCGATGCGAGTCTGTCTCCCGGCCGGATCCCGGGCAGCCTGGGCACCCGCTTCCGCATGGGCCATGGTGCTCGTCAGGCGGAGTACCTGGACTGGAAGGCGTCGCTGCTCGGCAACATCGGGCAGTCCCGGCGCACCAACGCCAAGGGCGCGGCGTTCGTCGACCTCACCCCGTTGCCCGAGCTGGCCGAGCTCCGTCAGGCGGTCTACCTGGGCGACGGTCGGAAGCACCTGTCGTGGGAGTACCTCAAGGCGCTCACCCCGCTGGCGCTGGCGGTCTGGTACTGCGACGACGGCTCGTTCCAGAACCGCGCCGAGGGTCTGCAGGAACGCACCCGTGAGGGCGGCGGGCGGTCGGAGATCTGCGTGCAGGCGCTCAGCCCCGGGTCGCGGGAGCGGCTCGTCGAGCATCTGGCCGGCGCGTTCGACCTGCATCCCACGCTCACGCAGCGCGGAGCCCGCCGGATGGCCCATCTCGTGTTCGACAAGGACGAGACGGCCAAGCTGCACGAGCTCCTCGCGCCGTACGTGCCTCCGTCGATGCAGCACAAGCTGCTGGAGCGGTTCCGCGGGCGGTTCGCCGTGGAGCAGGAGTTCGTCGCACCCACGCTTCTGCCGGTTCCGGCTCCCGTCCTCGACGTGAAGGTCAAGCCGCGCACGCGGTCGATGCACCGGTTCGACATCGAGGTGGAGGCTCGCACAACTATCTCGCCGACGGCGTGATCGTGCACAACTCCCCGGAGACCACCACCGGTGGCCGGGCGCTCAAGTTCTACTCGTCGGTCCGCCTCGACGTCCGCCGGATCGAGACGCTCAAGGACGGCTCCGACATGGTCGGCAACCGCACCCGCGTCAAGGTCGTCAAGAACAAGGTGGCGCCGCCGTTCAAGCAGGCCGAGTTCGACATCCTCTACGGCGTCGGCATCAGCCGGGAGGGCTCGCTCATCGACGTGGGCGTCGAGCAGGCGATCATCCGCAAGTCCGGCGCCTGGTACACCTACGAGGGCGACCAGCTCGGGCAGGGCAAGGAGAACGCCCGCAAGTTCATGCGCGACAACCCCGACGTCGCCAACGAGATCGAGAAGCGGATCAAGGAGAAGCTCGGCATCGGCGCCCAGGTCGACGCCGACGTCACGCCGCTGCCCGCCCCGGTCGACTTCTGACGGCGATGGACGAGCCCGGCGGTGACGGGTTCGGCGACGGGTTCACCGTCGCCCGGTTCGACGGGCTGGGTGCCGACACCGGCGACGCGGCCGGTCCGGTGGCCCGGCTCGGGGCCGAACCCGACGAACGGCCGGAGCACGTGCCGGCCGACCTCGCCGGGATCGGCGGAACGGCCGCGCTCGACCCGGCGTTCGCCGCCCCGGTCGCGGACCTCGGCGGAACGGCCGCGCCGGTCGCCTCGCCGCCGCCGGTCGCCACCCTGGGGAGCGGGGCGGCGGCCGAGCCGGCCGACAACGTGCGGGTGGTCGACTTCCGCGGCCGGCGCGCCGCGCGCGAGCCGGTCCCGCGCCAGCGGCCGCCCCGTCCCGCTCGGCCCCGCCCCGCTCCGCCCGCGGAGCCACCGGCGGAACCCGCGGACGACGACGTCCCGGCCCGCGAGCCACGCGGGCGTGGCCGCCGGCGCGGCCCGCAGGAGCTCGACCCGCACGCCGACCCCGTCGCCGCCGCCCGGGAGATCTGCCTCCGCCTGCTCACCGACCGCTCCCGCACCCGCCACGAGCTGGCCCAGGCCCTGCAGCGGCGCGGCGTCCCGGACGAGGCGGCGGCCACGGTGCTGGAGCGGTTCGACGAGGTCGGGCTCATCGACGACGCCGCGTTCGCCGGCCAGTGGGTGCGCTCCCGGCACACCCACCGCGGCCTCGCGCGCCGGGCGATCGCGGTCGAGCTGCGCCGCAAGGGGGTCAGCGACGAGGACGCGGGGGAGGCGCTCGCCGAGGTCGACGCCGCGTCCGAGGAGCAGCGGGCCCGGGAGCTGGTGGAGCGCAAGCTGCGCACGCTCGCGCTCGACACCCCGGACCGCCGCACCTCCGCGGCCCGGCGGCTCGTCGGGATGCTCGCCCGCAAGGGCTACGGCGCGGGCGTCGCGTACCGGGTGGTGAAGGACGTCCTCGCCGAGCACGGCGCCGAGGCGGGCGAGCTGGGCGACGCCGAGCCGCCCGACGACTGACGCTCAGGCGTCCGACGGGTCTTCCGGCCGGCTCTCCGGCCGGCGCAGCACCTGCACGTCCCCGGAGAACCCGTCCCCGGCCGACAGCACCCCGAGGAACGACAGCAGGGTGTTGCGGAAGGCGCGCATGGCGTGCGTCGGGGCGAGGTCGGCGCGCCGGGCCAGCGCGACGGTCCGGTAGATCGGCGGGGTCAGCACCGTGCGGCGCAGCCGGGGCCGGCCGGCGAACACGAGGTCCGGCACCACCGCCACCCCGGTGCCCGCCTCCACCAGCCGCAGCACGGCGTCCATCTCGCCGCCCTCCACGGCGAACCGCGGCTCCACACCCGCCGCGGCCAGCGCGTTCAGCGTGGTCTCCCGCACGTCGTAGCCCTTGCGCGGCACCACGAGGTGCCGCCGGCCCAGCTCGCGCAGCGTGAGCGCCCCGCGCGCGGACGGCGCCCGCTCCGACGTCGGCGACGCCACCGACAGCCGCTCCCGCAGCAGAGGGGTGATGCGCAGCGCCGGGTCCACGCCGGTGGCCGGGACGATCACGAGCGCCACGTCCAGCTCCCCGCGCACCAGCGACCGCACGAGCGGCTGCGACCCGCTCTCCGACAGCTCCAGCGCGATGTCCGGGTGCTGCTCGTGGAAGGCCCGCAGCACGTCCGCGAGCACGCCGATGCACAGCGACGGCGTGGCGCCCACCCGCACCCGCCCGCTGCGCAGCCCGACGATCTCGGCCACGGCCGTGCGGGCGGTGTCGGCGTCCGCGAGCATCCGCCGGGCCAGCGGCAGCAGCGCCTCGCCGGCGGGGGTGAGCACCGGCCCGTCCCGGCCGCCGCGGTCCACGAGCGGCGCGCCCAGCTCCTTCTCCAACGCCATGAGCTGGCGCGAGAGCGTGGGCTGCGCCACGCCGCAGGACTCCGCCGCACGAGTGAAGCTGCGCACGTCGGCCACCGCGACGAAGTACGCGAGCTGCTGGAACGTCACGGGAATAGCCTACGTGCATCGCCTCCGCAGCCTCGATGCATTGGACGGCGAACGGCTCCGGTAACGACCCTTGGCCTCATGGTGACCGTGGGCGAGCGGCCCGCCGTGCGCACGAAGGCCGGCCGGACCGGGCCGGTGCGGGTGACGTCGATCCAGCTCAAGATCGGCATGGCCGTGACCGGCGCGATCATGCTGCTGTACCTGGTGGCGCACATGATCGGCAATCTGAAGATCTTCTTCGGGGCCGAGGCGATCGACTCCTACGCGGCGTGGCTGCGGGAGGTCGGCGAGCCGGCCCTGCCCGCCGAGACCGTGCTCTGGATCGTGCGGATCGTGCTCACCGTCTCGGTGGTCGTGCACATCGTCTCCGCCACGATCCTCGCCCGCCGGGCGCACCGGGCGCGGCCGGTCAAGTACGCGTACCGCCCGCCGGTGCAGGGCAGCTACGCCGCCCGCACGATGCGCTGGGGCGGCGTGATCATCGCGCTGTTCGTGGTCTACCACCTGCTCGACCTCACGACCGGCACGCTCAACCCGAACGGCGTGCACGGTGAGGTGCACGCGAACGTCGTCGCCGACTTCGCGCCGGGCCGCTGGTACGTGACGCTCTTCTACGCACTGGCCGTGATCGCGGTCGGCTTCCACGTCCGGCACGGGCTGTGGAGCGGCCTGCAGACGATCGGCCGGTCCAGCGCCGCCACCCAGACCGCCCTCAAGGGCACGGCGCTCGCGGTGGCCGTGCTGCTGGTCGTCGGCTTCCTCTCCGTCCCGTTCGCCGTGCTCACCGGATTGGTGGCGTGACCATGGTCTACTCCGACTACACGGTCGGCACGCCGGTGGTCGACACCGCGGCGCCCGACGGCCCGATCGAGACCCGCTGGGAGCGGCGCCGGTTCGGCGTCAGGCTGGTGAACCCGGCCAACAAGCGCCGGATGAAGGTCATCGTCGTCGGCACCGGCCTGGCCGGCGGCTCGGCGGCGGCGTCGCTCGCGGAGCTGGGCTACCAGGTCAGCTCGTTCTGCTACCAGGACAGCCCGCGCCGCGCGCACTCGATCGCCGCGCAGGGCGGCATCAACGCCGCGAAGAACTACCGCAACGACGGCGACAGCGTGCACCGCCTGTTCTACGACACGGTCAAGGGCGGCGACTTCCGCTCCCGCGAGTCGAACGTGCACCGGCTCGCGAGGTCAGCCTGCAGATCATCGACCAGTGCGTCGCGCAGGGCGTGCCGTTCGCGCGCGAGTACGGCGGCCTGCTCGACACCCGCTCGTTCGGCGGCGCGCAGGTCTCCCGCACGTTCTACGCCCGCGGCCAGACCGGCCAGCAGCTGCTGCTCGGCGCGTACCAGGCGCTGGAGCGCCAGGTCGACGCCGGCGGCGTCACGATGTACCCGCGGCACGAGATGCTGGAGCTGATCGTCGTCGACGGCCGGGCCCGCGGCATCGTGGCCCGCGACCTCGTCACCGGCGAGACGCGCAGCCACCTCGCGGACGCGTGGTGCTCGCGTCCGGCGGCTACGGCAACGTCTTCTACCTCTCGACGAACGCCAAGGGCTGCAACGTCACGGCGAGCTGGCGGGCGCACCGCAAGGGGGCGCTGTTCGCCAACCCCTGCTACACGCAGATCCACCCCACCTGCATCCCGGTGAGCGGCGACCACCAGTCGAAGCTCACGCTGATGAGCGAGTCGCTGCGCAACGACGGCCGCGTGTGGGTGCCCACGCGCAAGGGCGACGACCGCGCGCCCGGCGCGATCCCCGAGGACGATCGCGACTACTACCTGGAGCGCAAGTACCCGGCGTTCGGCAACCTCGTGCCGCGTGACATCGCCTCGCGCGCCGCGAAGGACGTGTGCGACGAGGGCCGCGGCGTCGGGCCCGGCGGCCTGGGCGTCTACCTCGACTTCGCCGGCGCGATCGAGCGGCTCGGCCGGGCGGCCGTCGCGGCGAAGTACGGGAACCTCTTCGAGATGTACCAGCGCATCACCGGCGAGGACCCCTACTCGGTGCCGATGCGCATCTACCCGGCCGTCCACTACACGATGGGCGGGCTCTGGGTCGACTACGACCTGCAGAGCAGCATCCCGGGCCTGTTCGTGGTCGGGGAGGCGAACTTCTCCGACCACGGCGCCAACCGGCTCGGCGCGTCCGCGCTGATGCAGGGCCTGGCCGACGGCTACTTCGTGCTCCCGGTGACGATCGGCGACTACCTGGCCCGCGGCGTCGCGCCGGTCGCCGCCGACGCGCCCGAGGTGAAGGCGGCCGAGCAGGCCGTCGCCGACCGCGTCGAGACGCTGCTGGGCATCGACGGCAACCGCACGGTCGACTCGTTCCACCGCGAGCTGGGCCACCTCATGTGGGAGTTCTGCGGGATGGAGCGCTCCGAGGCGGGCCTGCAGAAGGCGCTCGACCGGATCCCGGAGCTGCGCCGCGAGTTCTGGCGCGACGTCAAGGTCCCCGGCTCGGCCGCCACGCTCAACCAGTCGCTGGAGAAGGCCGGGCGCGTCGCCGACTTCCTGGAGCTGGGCGAGCTGATGTGCCTCGACGCGTTGCACCGCACCGAGAGCGCCGGCGGCCACTTCCGGGCCGAGAGCCAGACCGAGGACGGCGAGGCCGCACGCGACGACGAGGGGTTCTCCTACGTCGCGGCGTGGGAGTTCACCGGCCAGGGCAAGGCCCCGGTCCTCCACAAGGAGGACCTGCACTTCGAGTACGTGACCCCCAGCCAGCGGAGCTACAAGTGAAGGTGAACCTGCGCGTCTGGCGCCAGGACGGACCCGCCGACCGGGGCAGGCTCGTCGGGTACCGCGTCGACGACGCCGACGAGGACATGTCCTTCCTGGAGCTGATGGACGTCCTCAACGAGAAGCTGATCCTCGACGGGGGCGAGCCGGTCGCGTTCGACCACGACTGCCGCGAGGGCATCTGCGGCGCCTGCAGCATGGTGATCAACGGCCAGCCGCACGGCCCGCAGAAGGCCACCACGACCTGCCAGCTGCACATGCGGCACTTCCGTGACGGCGAGACGATCACCGTGGAGCCGTTCCGGGCGTCCGCGTTCCCGGTGGTGAAGGACCTGGTCGTGGACCGCACGGCGTTCGACCGCGTGATCGCGTCCGGCGGCTACGTCTCGGCCCCGACGGGTGCGGCGCCCGAGGCGCACGCCACCCCGGTCCCGAAGGCGAACGCCGACCGCGCGTTCACCGCGGCCGCGTGCATCGGCTGCGGGGCGTGCGTGGCGGCGTGCTCGAACGGGAGCGGGTCGCTCTTCCTGGGCGCCAAGATCACGCACCTCGGTGAGATGCCGCAGGGGCAGCCCGAGCGCACGCAGCGGGTCGTGCGCATGGTCGCGCAGCACGACGCCGAGGGGTTCGGCGGCTGCACCAACACCGGCGAGTGCGCGGTGGCGTGCCCGAAGGAGATCCCGCTCGACGTCATCTCCCAGCTCAACCGCGACTACCTGACCGCAACGACCGGGGGGCGCCGCACGGCCTGACGGACCCGCCCGGCGCCTCGCGCCGGGCCCGGGACAACCACGCTCCGGCACCGCACGGCAGGAGCGTGGTTGTCGCATGTCCGCAGGTCAGAGGGCATTCGTGAGTCGCGTCACGATCGGGAACAAGCACCACCCACCCCCGGAGCGGGGTACCCGCGACCGTCGTAGGCTCCCGCGCATCAGACGTCCCGCCGCCGCGGCTTCTGCGGCCGGCGACGGCACCGCAGAAGATGATGGGAAAACCCTGACGTGTCATCCACCACAGATGCGTCCACCGGTCGGGCGCAGATCGCGGCACGGACGCTCCGCACCGACCGGTGGTGGCTACCACCACTGGTGAACGTCGCCGGGCTCGGCGCGTGGGTCGTCTACGCGACGGTCCGCGCGTTCATGCAGGAGTGGTACTACGTCGAGCCGTACAACTACCTCACGCCGTTCTATTCGCCCTGCGTGTCGCTCGGCTGTGTCGAGGAGGCCGCGCACTTCGGCCGTTTCCTGCCCGACGTGTGGTGGCTGCCCTACGCGGCGGTCTCGCTGCCGTTCCTGCTGCTGTTCCGGCTCACCTGCTACTACTACCGCAAGGCGTACTACCGGGCGTTCTGGCTCTCGCCGCCGGCGTGCGCGGTGGCCGAGCCGCACGGCAAGTACACCGGTGAGACGCGGTTCCCGCTGATCGGCCAGAACCTGCACCGCTACTTCTTCTACATCGCCACGCTCGTCGCGCTCGTCAACACCTACGACGCGATCATGGCGTTCATCCGCACCGACGGCACGTTCGGCCTGGGCCTGGGCAACATCATCCTGCTGGTCAACGTGTTCTTCCTCTGGTGCTACTCGCTGTCGTGCCACTCGTGCCGGAGCATCATGGGTGGGCGGCTGAACCACTTCTCGCGCCATCCGCTGCGTTACCGCGCGTGGGTGTTCGTCTCCAAGCTGAACGCCCGGCACATGCAGTTCGCCTGGATCACGCTGGGGACGCTGGCGCTGACCGACTTCTACATCATGGCCGTATCGGCGGGCTGGTTCCCCGACCTGCGGATCGTCAACTGAGGTGATGGCAGATGACTGAGCAGATCGAACGCTACGAGTACGACGTCGTCGTCATCGGTGCCGGCGGCGCCGGGCTGCGGGCCGCCATCGAGGCGCGGATGCAGGGCAAGCGCACCGCCATCATCTCGAAGTCGCTCTTCGGCAAGGCGCACACCGTGATGGCCGAGGGCGCTGCGCCGCGTCGATGGGGAACGTGAACCCCAACGACAACTGGATGGTCCACTACCGCGACACCATGCGCGGCGGGAAGTTCCTCAACACTGGCGCATGGCCGAGCTGCACGCCAAGGAGGCCCCGGACCGCGTCTGGGAGCTGGAGACCTACGGCGCGCTCTTCGACCGCACGCCCGACGGCAAGATCAGCCAGCGCAACTTCGGCGGGCACACCTACCCGCGCCTCGCGCACGTCGGCGACCGCACCGGCCTGGAGATGATCCGCACGCTGCAGCAGAAGGTCGTGTCGCTGCAGCAGGAGGACTTCAAGGCCACCGGCGACTACGAGGCCAACATCCGGGTCTTCCACGAGACCACGATCACCGACCTCCTCAAGGCTGGTGACGATAAAGGACAGGCAGGCCGGATCGCCGGGTGCTTCGGCTACTACCGGGCCAGCGGCACGTTCGTCCGCTTCGACGCGCGGCGATCGTGCTGGCCACCGGCGGCGTCGGCAAGAGCTACCAGGTGACGTCGAACTCCTGGGAGTACACCGGCGACGGCCACGCGCTCGCGCTGCGGGCCGGCGCGACGCTGATCAACATGGAGTTCCTGCAGTTCCACCCGACGGGCATGGTCTGGCCGCCGTCGGTGAAGGGGATCCTGGTCACGGAGTCGGTGCGCGGTGACGGCGGTGTGCTGCGCAACTCCGAGGGCGAGCGGTTCATGTTCAACTACGTCCCGGACGTGTTCAAGGAGCAGTACGCCACCACCGAGGAGGAGGGCGACCGCTGGTACACCGACGCCGACAACAACCGGCGTCCCCCGGAGCTGCTGCCCCGTGACGAGGTGGCGCGGGCGATCAACTCCGAGGTCAAGGCGGGACGGGGCAGCCCGCACGGCGGCGTGTTCCTCGACATCGCCTCGCGCCTGTCGCCCGAGGAGATCATCCGGCGGCTCCCGTCGATGCACCACCAGTTCAAGGAGCTGGCGGACGCGACATCACGAAGGAGCCGATGGAGGTCGGCCCGACCTGCCACTACGTGATGGGCGGCGTGGAGGTCGACCCGGACACCGCGATGTCCAAGGTGCCGGGCCTGTTCGCGGCCGGCGAGGTCGCGGGCGGCATGCACGGCTCCAACCGGCTCGGCGGCAACTCGCTGTCGGACCTGCTGGTGTTCGGCCGGCGCGCCGGGCTCGGCGCGGCCGAGTACGTCGACGGGCTCGCCGGCCGGCCGGCCGTGCGCGAGGACGACCTGCAGGCCGCGCAGGACCGCGCGCTGCTGCCGTTCTCGACGGCCACCGAGGGTGGCGAGAACCCGTTCGTCGTGCAGCTGGAACTCCAGAAGACCATGCACGAGTTCGTCGGCATCATCCGCAAGGCCGACGAGATGGAGATGGCGCTGAAGAAGCTCGAGGACATCGCGACGCGCACCCGCACCGTGAGCGTCACGGGCCACCGCGAGTTCAACCCGGGCTGGCACCTGGCCCTGGACCTGCGCAACATGCTGCTCGTCTCGCTGTGCGTCGCGAAGGCGGCGCTGGAGCGGCAGGAGAGCCGCGGCGGGCACACCCGCGACGACTTCCCGGTGATGGACTCCGACTGGCGGCACGTGCTGCTGGTGCTGTCCGCGCTGGGGGGAGGACAACGTCGAGCTGGTGCGCCAGGAGCAGGTCGCGATGCGGCCCGAGCTGCTCGACCTGTTCGAGATGGACGAGCTGAAGAAGTACTACACCGGCGAGGAACTGGGCGGGCACGCGCGGACCAGGGGGAGAAGGCATGACGTACGACGCCCATTTCCGGGTGTGGCGGGGCGACGCCGAGTCCGGCGAGCTCGTCGACTACCCCGTGGCGGTGAACGAGGGCGAGGTCGTCCTCGACATCATCCACCGGCTCCAGCAGACCGAGGCCCAGGACCTCGCCGTCCGCTGGAACTGCAAGGCCGGCAAGTGCGGCTCGTGCAGCGTGGAGATCAACGGCAAGCCGCGGCTGGCGTGCATGACGCGGATGTCCACGTTCGACGAGGACGAGACGATCACCGTGACGCCGCTGCGGACGTTCCCGGTGGTCCGCGACCTCGTCACCGACGTGTCCTTCAACTACACGAAGGCCCGCGAGGTGCCCAGCTTCGCGCCGCCGCCGGAGCTCGCCCCCGGTGAGTACCGGATGCAGCAGGTGGACGTCGAGCGGAGCCAGGAGTTCCGCAAGTGCATCGAGTGCTACCTGTGCCAGAACACCTGCCACGCGGTGCGCGACCACGAGGAGAACAAGGAGGCCTTCTCCGGCCCCCGCTACCTCATGCGCATCGCCGAGCTGGACATGCACCCGCTCGACGTCGCCGACCGCAAGGAGGCGGCGCAGGAGGAGCACGGGCTGGGCTACTGCAACATCACCAAGTGCTGCACCGAGGTCTGCCCCGAGCACATCAAGATCACCGACAACGCGCTCATCCCGCTCAAGGAGCGGGTGGTGGACCGCAAGTACGACCCGGTGGTCTGGCTCGGCAAGAAGATCTTCAAGCGGGCCGGCGCCTGATCAGGTGGCCGTAGTCGCCGCCGGGCGCGTGTCGTCGGCGGGTCGTGGACGACCTGCCCGAATCGCGCCCGGCGGCGGACCCGCGCCGTTACCCTTCGGCTCGTGGGGTCCATGGAAGAGCTCGAAGGGCGCGTCACCGCGCTGGAGTCGCAGATTCGCATCGTCCGTCAGGACGGGGCGGCTGCACGGGTACTGGCCGGGGGAGCCGACCACGACGTCGCCGCGCTGACGACGCGTGTCGACGCGCAGACCCGGCTGATGCAGGCATTGCGGGAGACGCAGATCGAGCACGGCCAGCGGCTCGGTGGCGTCGAACGGCGGCTCGACAGCGTCGACCACCGGCTCGACCGTGTCGACCAACGCCTCGACCGCGTCGAGGAGAAGGTCGACCGTGGGTTCTCGATCCTCGCCGCCGGGCAGGCCGAGATCGTGGCGCTGATCAACCGGTCCATGGCCGCAGGGGAAGGCCGCTCAGCCGCCGAGTGAGCGGCGGATCTCCTCCAGCTTCGCCTTCGCCTTCTCGGCCCGTTCGGCCTCCTGCTCGGCGACGCTCGTGACCGCGTCGCCGGCGGCGGCCTCGGCCAGCTCGGTGGCCCCGAGCGACGTCGCGTAGCGGCCCTCGATCTTGTCCCGGACGTGGTCCAGGGTGGGCACGCCGCGCTCGTCGTAGTCGGCGGCGGGCGGCTCCACGACCGGCATCTGAGGTGCGGGCGCCGGGGTGGGCACGATCTCGGCGTCCACCGGTTCGTTCGGCTGCGTCGGCTCGGGCACGGCTGTGCTCCTCTCACGCGGTCACTCGGACGGCCGTCGGCGGCCACGCTACGCGGTAGCGGTATCACTCGTCCGCGTCCGGGTCGCGCTCGTTGTCCTGCTGGACGCCGACCGCGTCCGGCACGGCACGTGGAGGTCGAGGATGACGGTTGCCGCCGCGACGGCGCACCCAGCCCAGGCGCCCGGGTGGACGGCGGTGACGCGGATCGCGCCGACCGGGGTCCCGGTCGAGCTGGCGCTGCCGGAGGTGTTCGGCGTCCACCGCTGGTACGCCAACACCCGCTTCACCGGGCCGGGCCTCGCACGGCAGTTCTTCCTCGCCCCGGCCGGCGAGCACCGCGCCGTCCCGACGCACGTGCTGCCGGGGGCGCGCGAGCGCCGGGTGCCGGTCCGCGGGTTCGACGCGCTGGTGTTCGAGGCGCCCGACCGCCGCGACTCCGCGCTCGTGCTCGCGGCCCGTACCACGAGGCCACGACGTGGTTCGCCGGCCCGGCGCCGACCGACGACGGGCTGGCCGGCCTGCTGTCGACGCTGCGGTTCGCCGACGCGCCGGGCGGCGCCACCCTCGTCCCGGTCTCCGACCTGGTCGTCACACAGACCGACGTCACCGTGATCGGCCGCAGCCCGCGCTCCACCGTGATCGTCCGGCGGGCCGCCGAGGCGCTGCCCGCGCTGCCGCAGTGGACGGGGATGCGGCTGCCGGGCGGGGAGCTGTGGCGGGCCGGGCGGCTGCTCGCGCCGCGGGAGGCCGCGCTCGTCGCGGGCACGGCGCACGAGTGGCGCTACCTCTTCGCGGGCGAGAGCGCCGCGATCGACGTCGTGCTGCACGGCCCCGAGTCCGGCCGCCCGGCGCTCCCGCTCGACGCCGACGCGCTGGTCGACGCCCTGTCCGGGCTCGCCGGCCGCTGGGTGGGGTGAGCGTGTCCGTCTCGCTGGCGGTGGCGCTGCTCGCCCTGCTCGTCGCCCTGTTCACGCTGGTCGCGCTCGTGGCCGTGTACGCGCGGGTGCGCGGGCTGGAGGCCGCGCGGGCCGCGGGCCTGTCCGGCTACGCCACGCTCGTCGGGCGGCCGGCGCCCGCGGTCGTCCGGCCCGGCCCGGGCCAGCGCGGGAGCGTCGTGGCCGTCCTGGACGCCGACTGCGGGTTCTGCCACGCCGTGCTGGCCGCGCTCGTCGCCGCCGCGCCCGACCCGGCCGTGCGGGTGGTCGCGCTCGTCGACCGGGCCGACGCGTTCGCGATGCCGGACGCCGGGCGCACCGAGCTCGTCGTCGACCCCGTCGCCCGGGCCGACCTCTACGAGGGCTACACGCCCACCGTGCTCGCCGTCGACGCCGCGGGTGCGGTGCGGGACCGCGTGTTCGTCGACCCGGACAGCGACCTCGTCGCCACGGTCCGGGCGATGGCGGACGGCGAGGTGGCGCGCGCGTGAGCGGGCGGTCGACACGGCACCGGCTGGACGACATCCCCTCCGCCGCCACCCCGCCGCGGCACGCCCGGCCGAGCGCGGTCGTGGCGCGGATCCGGGCGCTGCGCCCGTCCCGCCGCGCGGTGGTGCGCGCGCTGGTGGTCGGGGCGGCGGCCGCGGCGCTCGTCCCGATCGACTGGTACCTGAGCCGGCGCGCGGCCGCGGCCCCCGGCGACCGCGAGCCGGCGGACGACACGAGCGAGCACAAGAGGTGCGCCCCGCGCAGCTACGACGAGGAGGAGAACAACTGGCCCGCGGAGGGCCCCGCCGTCTGCTACGGCGGCTGGCGCCGCGGCCACCACCCCTGCGAGGACGGCTTCCACCTCGAAGGCTCCCACCGGTGGGAGGACGAGGAGCTGGAGTCGACCCGGCTCACCACCAACTGCCACGGGCGCAACGCGTGGCGCTGGAACGGCTACCGCTGCTCGGACGCCATCACCGACGCCGTCTACCCCGACGGCACCACCTACTCCGGCCTCACGATCGCGGCGTGCGTGCTCCCGTCCGAGGGCGAGAGCAGCAACTCCGGCGCGGCCCGCCCGCCGAGCCTGCTCGGGAGCTGAGGCCGGTGTCCGCGCCCGCCCAGCCCGTCCGGCGGTGGCTGCTGCACCCCGCGGCCGTCGCCGCGCTGCTGGTGCTGCTCGGCGGGCTCGCGACGTGGGCCGCGTTCCGGCCCGCGACGGCGGTGGCGGGCGCACTGGCGCTCGTCGCGGTGGCCGGCGCCGCGGCCGGTTTCGCCAACTCCGGCAGCACTTGAAGCCACAACTCGGCGTTCCTGCTGAGCGCGTCGGTCTGGCGCGACGAACCCGTGGTCCGGTTCTTCGGGACCGGCCTCCTGATCGGTGCCGAGCTGGTGGCGGCCGTGGCCGCGGTGGCCGGCGCGCTGCCGCAGGCCCTGGTGCCCGCCGTGGTGCGGAGGTGCTGCTCGGCCTGCTCGCCGCGTCGGTGGTGCGTGCGCGAGTGCGGGCTCGTGCGGTTCCGGGTGCGGAGAACGGCCGGCTCGGTGCCCGAGGGCGTCGCAGCACCTGCGGCGGCTGGGGCGCCTGCAGTTCGGGGTTCGAGATGGGCACCGGGGATGCGCACGTTCTCGCCGTCGGCGCTGCCGCACCTGGTGCTGGCCGCGGTGG
>MKJX01000179.1 GCA_001942415.1 Pseudonocardia sp. CNS-139 | reverse complement strand
CGCTGGAGTGGGCCACGTCCTGCCCGCCGCCGCGGCACAACTTCACGGAGCTGCCGCGGATCCGGTCGGAGCGGCCGGCTTTCGAGCTGCACTACCCGCACCTCGTCGAACGCCTCCGCGCCGAGAACGAGGTCGGGCACGGGCCGGCGCCGTCCGAGGTCGCGGCGAAGGCACAGGCCGGCGACACGCTGCCCGGCGACGACCCCCGCGCACACTGACGGGTACCGTCCAGCAGCGATGGATCCCACGGGCACGAGCGTCCTGATCACGGTCACCGGGCCCGACCGGCCCGGGGTGAGCTCGGTGCTCTTCGCCGCGCTCATCCGGCACGGCGTCGACCTCGTCGACGTCGAGCAGGTGGTGATCCGCGGCCGGCTGACCCTCGGGGTGGTCGTGAACGCGCACCATGACCCCGAGGGCCTTCAGGAGGCCGTCGAGCAGGCGATGGCGAGCATCTCCATGCAGGTGCACACCACGCTGGAGGTGCGCGACGACCCGGCCGTGCGCCGGCACCCGACGCACGTCGTCGTCGTGCTGGGGCGGCCGATCACCGCGCGGGCGTTCGGGTCGATCGCCGCGGCGCTGGCCGACGTCGGCGCCAACATCGACTCGATCCGCCGCGTCGCCGACTACCCGGTCACGGGCCTCGAGCTGATGGTCTCGCCCGACCCGGGCCGCGGCAGCGAGCACCACCCGCCGGGCACGCTGCGGGCGCGGCTCGTCGAGGTCGCCCGTGCGGCCGGCGTCGACGTCGCCGTCGAGCGGGCCGGGCTGGGCCGGCGCAGCAAGCGGCTGATCGTGTTCGACGTCGACTCGACGCTCGTGCAGGGCGAGGTCATCGAGATGCTCGCCGCGCGGGCCGGCGCCGAGGACGAGGTGCGCGCCGTCACCGAGGCGGCGATGCGCGGGGAGCTGGACTTCGCGGAGTCGCTGCAGCGGCGCGTGGCGGTGCTCGCCGGGCTGCCCGAGTCGGTGCTCGCGGAGGTCGCGGCCGACCTGGAGCTGACGCCCGGCGCGCGCACCACGATCCGCACCCTCAAGCGGCTCGGCTACCGCTGTGGTGTGGTCTCCGGCGGCTTCACGCGGGTGATCACCCGGCTCGTGGACGAGCTGGGCCTGGACTTCTGCGCCGCGAACGAGCTGGAGATCGTCGACGGGAAGCTGACCGGGCGCGTCCTCGGCGAGATCGTGGACCGGCCCGGGAAGGCCGTCGCGCTGCGCCGCTTCGCCGACACCTACGGCATCCCGCTGGAGCAGTGTGTCGCGGTCGGCGACGGCGCCAACGACATCGACATGCTCTCCAGCGCGGGGCTCGGCGTCGCGTTCAACGCCAAGCCCGCGCTGCGCGAGGTCGCCGACACCGCGCTCAGCCACCCGTACCTCGACGCCGTGCTGTTCGTGCTGGGCATCACCCGCGACGAGGTCGAGCGGGCGGACGCCGCCGAGGGGCTGCTGCGGCGGGTGCCGATCCCATGACGGCCGATCCCATGACGACCGTGCTGGAGCCGCTCGCGGCCCGGTACGTGCGGCCCGACCCGAACCGGCCGCTGGAGATCCCGCCCGAGCCCGACGGCGTCGTGCGGGCCATGCCGGTCGTGCTGCGGCTCGAACGCCCGCCGCCCGCGCGCACGCCCGTGCTGGAGGCCGCGGCCGCCGCCGCGCTGGCCGTCTGCCTCGACCCGCGCGCCGATCCGGGCGGGGAGTGGCACGAGGCCGTCGCGGCGTGGGTCGGCAACCGCATCCGCAAGATCGCCCGCCGGGCCCGCGGCGCGCACTGGGACGCGGTGCAGGAACTGCCCGGCGTCACGTGGGAGGTCGGCGGCGCGCAGGTGCGCGCGCTCGTGCCCGGCCCCGTGACCGACGTGCCAAAGGCCGTCTCCCGGCTCCAGATCGGCGGCACCGAGCTCGAACCCGACGAGCCCGGCCCGCCGCCCGCCGGGACGCCGGTGATCTGGGTCAACGCCGCGCTCGGCATGACCGTCGGCAAGGCGGCGGCCCAGGTCGGGCACGCGTCGATGCTCTACGCGGCCGCGCACGGGCTGACGACGGTGCCGTCCTTCGCGGTGCGCGACGCCGACGAGGCGACGTGGGCGCGGGTGTGCGCGGCGGCCGGGCGGGGCGAGGCGGTGGCGGTGCGGGACGGCGGGTTCACCGAGGTCGCGCCGGGCACGGTCACCTGCGTCACGACCTCACCCTGACCCGCGCAGCCGCCGCAAGGCGGCGTGCACCTTCTCCCGGTCGTCCGTCGTCCAGAACGGCGGGAGGCTCGCCCGCAGGAACCCGCCGTAGCGGGCCGTGGCCAGCCGCGGGTCGAGGATCGCGACGACGCCGCGGTCGTCCATGCCGCGCAGCAGCCGGCCCGCGCCCTGGGCGAGCAACAGCGCCGCGTGGGTCGCGGAGACCGTCAGGAAGCCGTTGCCGCCCCGCGCGTCGGTGGCCCGCTGCCGGGCCGCCACCAGCGGGTCGTCCGGGCGCGGGAACGGGATGCGGTCGATGATCACGCACGACAGCGACGGCCCGGGCACGTCGACGCCCTGCCACAGCGACAGCGTCCCGAAGAGCGACGTGGCCTCGTCCTCGGCGAACTGCTTGACCAGCTGCATCGTCGAGTCCTCGCCCTGGCACAGCAGCGGGGTGGCCAGCCGTCCGCGCAGCGCCTCGGTGGCCTGCTTGGCCGCGCGCATCGACGAGAACAGCCCGAGCGTGCGCCCGCCCGCGGCCTCCACCAGGCCCGCGATCTCGTCGAGGTACGACGGCGGCAGCCCGTCGCGGCCGGGCGGCGGGAGCCGCTTCGCGACGTAGAGGATGCCGCTGCGGGCGTGCGCGAACGGCGAGCCGACGTCCATGCCGGACCACCGCGGGGCGTCCGGGTCGGGCACCGGGTCCGTCTCGCCGCCGGCGTCCCCGGCCTTCTCCGCGGCCTTCTCCGGCGGCAGGCCCCACTGCCGGGCCAGCGCGTCGAAGTTGCCGCCGAGCGCCAGCGTCGCGGACGTGAGCACCACCGTCGAACGGCCGAAGAGCCGCTCGCGCAGCAGCCCGCCCACCCACAGCGGGGCGACGTGCAGCACCTTGTGGCGCGCGCGTCCGGGCCTGCTCGCCCAGCCACACCACGTCGAACCGCTTGGCCTGGTCGGGCTCGTCGAACGCGCCGAGCAGCCGCACCGCCGTGTCGGCGACCTCGTCCAGCGAGGCCTGGGCGATCTTGCGGCCGGTCGCGGCGTCCGGGTCCTCGCGGCGGTCCGAGCCGAGCGCCTGCTTGCACGACGCCGCCGCGTCCCGGACGGCGGACAGGGCGCCGACGGCGGCCTGCGGCAGCGACTCCCAACGACCCGGTGGCAGGTCCTCCAGCACCATCGCGAGGCCCTCGCCGGCCTCCGCCAGCCGGTCGGCCATGGCCTGGTCGATCAGCTTGCCCAGGCGCCGCGACGTCGTGGTGACCAGGCCCGCGGTCAGCTCGGCGGTCGCGACGCCGGTGACGCGGTCGACCAGCTCGTGCGCCTCGTCGACGACCACGACGTCGTGCTCGGGCAGCACCGGGCGGCCCTCCAGCGCGTCGATCGCGAGCAGCGCGTGGTTGGTGACGACGATGTCGGCCTGGCCGGCCAGCCCGCGGGCCCGCTCGGCGAAGCAGTCCTCCCCGACCGGGCACTTCGCCACGCCGAGGCACTCGCGGGCCGTGACGGACACCTGGCGCCACGTCGAGTCCGGCACACCCGGCACCAGCTCGTCGCGGTCGCCGGTCTCCGTGGTGTCGGCCCACTCGTGCAGCCGCTTGATCTGGCGGCCCATCGCGGAGATCGCGAACGGGTCGAACAGCTCCTCGCCGGGGTCGGACTCGTCACCGCCGTGCAGCTTGTTGAGGCAGAGGTAGTTGCGCCGGCCCTTGAGGATCGCGAACGTCGGCGCCCGCCCGATCAGCGGCTTGAGCGCCTTGGCCAGGCGCGGGAGGTCGCGGTCGACGAGCTGGCGCTGCAGCGCGATCGTCGCCGTCGAGACCACGACCGTGGACCCCTTGGCGACGGCGTGGTGGATCGCGGGCACGAGGTACGCGAGCGACTTGCCGGTGCCGGTGCCGGCCTGCACGGCCACGTGCTCGCCGGTGGCGATCGCCTTGCGGACCGCCTGCACCATCGCGTCCTGGCCCTCCCGGCGCTGCCCGCCGACGGCCGTGACGGCCGCCTCCAGCAGCTCCGCAACTCCGGGCAGGTCGGTCGCGGTGGGCACGCGAGGAGGCTACCGCCGTCCCCGGAGGACGGAGGCGAACACCCATTCGGTGTCGCGGCGGATCGCCGTGCGGCCGGTCGGAGCAGTCGTAGCACGACTCACACGTGATCCAC
Organism: Pseudonocardia sp. CNS-139; assembly: GCA_001942415.1. GTDB lineage: Bacteria > Actinomycetota > Actinomycetes > Mycobacteriales > Pseudonocardiaceae > Pseudonocardia. The sequence goes on along the minus strand of MKJX01000179.1, from coordinate 60,934 downwards.
ATCCGCCGTTCACCTGACGCCCGGCCGGCGTCGCCATCATGTACGGGGTGACGTCCACCCAACTCCGACTCGAGCCGTCCGCGTACCCCGTGCTCATCGAGCACACCGCCCGCTACAGCGATCTCGACCCGAGCCGCCGGATCGGCCGGGACGCGCTGGTCCGGTGGTTCGAGGACGCCCGCGTTGCCGTCGAGCGGGACGTGTTCGGCGCCGGGCTCACCGCCCGCATGCGCCTGCTGCTCGCCTCCATCCGCGTGGACGTGATCGCGCCCCTGCGCATCAGCACCGCCGGATACCGGATCGGCCTCGGGGTCACCCGCGTCGGGTCCTCGTCGTTCTCCTACTCCTACGGCGTCTTCGCCGGGGAGGAGTGCGTCGCGACCGGCGAGTCCGTCAGCGTGCACGCCGACGCGACCGGACCGGCCCCGCTGCCCGCGGCCGTCCGCGCGGCGCTCGGCGGTCTGCGCGTCGACGGGCCCGCGGCGCTGCGACCCGAGCGCGACCCCGCCCGCCTGGTTCGCGAGACCTACCCGTTCCGCCTCGACGTGCGCACCCGCTTCGGCGACCTCGACACCAACCGGCACGTCAACAACGTCGCGCTCGCCGGCTGGTACCTCGACGGGCTCGCCGAGCTGCACACCGACGTGCTCGGCTACCCGACCGGCGGCCCGCTCGACGGCCTCTCGCCCAGCTCGCTGGAGGTCCAGTACCTCGCCGAGGTGCACTACCCCGGCATCCACCAGCTGCGCATCGGCGTGGTCGACCTCGACGAGACCACCGTCCGCTACGCGTGCGGGCTCTTCGACGGGCGCCGGTGCCTCGGCCTCGCCGACGCCGTCGGCACCCACCAGGTGCTTGACGACAACGGCGTGGTCGGCGACCTCGCCGCGCTGCTGGAGCCCTTCCGGCTGCGCGGCGTCTGACCGCTCCCGCCCTTCTAGCCGAGGCGCACGCCCGCGTCGCGCAGCTGCGCGAGCGCGCGCTCGTTGCTCTCCGCAGCCACCCCGGCGCACAGGTCCAGCAGCACCGTGGTGGTGAAGCCGGCCGCCGCGGCGTCGAGGGCGGTCGCGCGGACGCAGTGGTCCGTCGCGATGCCCACGACGTCGACGGTGTCGACGCCGCGCCCCCGCAGCCAGTCCGCGAGGCCGGCGCCGCCCGGCTCCGCGCCCTCGAAGCCTGAGTACGCGGCGGCGTACGCGCCCTTGTCGAACACGGCCTCGATGCGGGCGACGTCGAGGTCGGGGTGGAAGGAGGCACCGGGCGTGCCGCGGCGGCAGTGCACCGGCCAGCTGTCGACGAAGTCCGGGGTGTCGGAGAAGTGCGCGCCCGGGTCGACGTGGTGGTCACGGGTCGCGACCACGTGGTCGTACCCGGCGTCCCGCAGGAGCGCGGACACCCCGGCGGCCACCGCGGCCCCGCCGGTCACGGGCAGCGAGCCGCCCTCGCAGAAGTCGTTCTGCACGTCGACGACGATCAGCGCGCGCACGGTGCGTCAGGTCCCTTCGAAGACGGTGGGGAGAGCGGGCTCGCCGCGGGAGAGCTTGAGGCCCTCCCACGGCACGGACACGAGCGCGGCGCGCAGGTGCGCGCGGGACTGCTCCAGCGTCGGCAGGCCGGGGACCCGTTCACCGCGGCGGACCAGCGGGACCGGGATCACCCGGTCGTGCGGGCCGACCGCGACCTCGGTGACCACCGGGTGCACGATCTCCTCGATCGCGGTGCCGGTCGGCTTGTAGCGGCGCACCGCGGACTTCCGGCCGCCCTTCGACTCCTTCGCCGTGCTGCGCTTGGCGACCGGGCGCCCGTCGACCTCGACGAGCTTGTAGACCATGCCGGCGGTCGGGGCGCCGGAGCCGGTGACGACCGACGTACCGACCCCGTACGAGTCGACCGGCTCCGCCCGCAGCGCGGCGATCGCGTACTCGTCGAGATCGCCGGACAGCACGATCCTCGTCTCGGTGGCGCCCAGCGCGTCGAGCTGGTCGCGGGCCTGGCGGGCGAGCTCCCCGAGGTCGCCGGAGTCGATGCGGATCGCGCCCAGCCCGGTGCCGGCCGCCTCGACCGCGAGCTCGACGCCGCGGCGGATGTCGAACGTGTCGACCAGCAGCGTCGTGTCCGGGCCCAGCGCCTTGACCTGGCTGGTGAACGCGCCCAGCTCGTCGTCGTGCAGGAGGACCCAGGCGTGCGCGGCCGTGCCCGTCGTCGGGATGCCGTGGCGGCGCTCGGCCTCCAGGTTCGACGTGGCGGCGAACCCGGCGAGGTAGGCGGCCCGGGCCGCGGCGACCGCGGCCGCCTCGTGCGTCCGGCGCGAGCCCATCTCGATGATCGGGCGCCCCGCCGCCGCCGTCACCATGCGCGCGGCCGCCGACGCGACGGCGCTGTCGTGGTTGAGGATCGACAGCGACAGCGTCTCCAGCAGCACCGCGTCCACGAACGTGCCCGAGACCGTCAGGATCGGCGAGCCCGGGAAGTACAGCTCGCCCTCCGGGTAGCCGTCGATGTCCCCGGAGAACCGGTAGGCGGCCAGCCAGTCGAGCGTGCCGTCGTCGACGACGCCCTGCAGCCGCTCGAGCTCCTCCGGACCGAACCGGAACCGCTCGATCGACTCCAGCAGCCGGTCCGTTCCGGCGACCACGCCGTAGCGCCGGCCGTCGGGCAGGCGGCGGGCGAACACCTCGAAGACGCACTGTCGCGCAGCGGTGCCGTCGGCGAGCGCCGCGGCCGCCATCGTCAGCTCGTACCGGTCGGTGAACAGGGCCGTGCTGACCCCGGCCGACGACGGACTGCCAGTCATGCAGGGAGCCTATGTGCCGTGCACACCGGATGGGGGAGGTGTCACCATGGATACATGGCTGCGCCGCTTCCCGTCCCCACGCGCAGGTGGAGCCGGACCTCGCCGAGGCCTCGGTTGCCGACACCCCCTGGCAGGCGATCGTGTGGAACGACCCCGTCAACCTCATGTCGTACGTCACCTACGTCCTCCAGAAGCTGTTCGGCTACCCGGAGCCCAAGGCCACGGCGCTGATGCTGGACGTGCACCACAAGGGCAAGGCCGCCGTGTCGTCCGGGGACAAGGACAAGATCGAGGCCGACGTGGCCAAGCTGCACGCAGCCGGCCTCTGGGCCACGATGCAGCGCTCGTGAACGGTTGGAAGCGGTCGGGGCGCGGGGCCAAGGCCCGGCTCGTCGCGTCGCTCGACCCGCAGGAGGCCGCCGTGCTGCGCGGCCTCGTCAACGAGGTCCAGCAGATGCTCGCCGGCCGCTCCGCGGACAACCCCGCCGACGAGCTCGCCGTCCTCACCGGGATCCGCACCGGCCCGTCCACCCGGCCGACCGACCGCGTCCTCGCCCGCCTGCTCCCCGACTTCACCAGCGAGGACGCCGACCTCGCCGCCGGGCTCCGCTCCCTGCACGAGCCCGAGCTGATCGAGACCAAGAACGCGGCCGCGACCCTCCTGCTGGAGACGCTCCCCGAAGGCGGCGGCCGCATCGAGCTCACCCCCGGCCAGGCCGACGGCTGGCTCGCGGCGCTCAACGACGTCCGGCTCGCGCTCGGGACCGCGCTCGACGTCAGCGAGGACATGCCCGACGACCTCCCCGACGACGACCCCCGCGCCCAGCACATCGGCGTCTACCAGTGGCTCACGTTCGTGCAGGACGCGCTGGTGCAGACCCGCATGCAGATCCGTTAGGGCCTGTTCCGCCCGATCCGCCCCACGCCGCGGGGAAACCTGGGACGATCACGGCATGACGACGCCGGGTGGGGGGATCTGGCTGGCTCCGCCGGAGCCGGGGGACGTGTCGCGGGTGCTGGAGGCCGTCGTTGCCGCGGGGCCGTTGGGTGGGGGTGGGACGTTCTACGTCGACCCGGAGCGGGCGGAGGAGTGCATCCGGCAGTTGCGGGCGGTGGCGGTAAACCTAATCGAGGTAGAGCAACTCACCGGGCAGGCCTACTTTCCACCGCCTGGGACTGACCTAGTAAGCCGTAATGCTGCTCGGGAGGCTGGGATAATGGCCAACCATGCAGCACATTATGTTTCGACGTGGCGCATTCAGCTCGAGCAAACAGCGGCAGCGCTCGATGCTCAGCTTATGACCTACCTTGCGGCGGAAGAAGCTCAGAGGGCAAGGCTGGCGTGATTCGGCTCGGTCTGCTCGTCATTGCGGTCGTTTTGAGTATCGCGGCGTGTGCGGCTAGCGGTATGGCGCCGGAGCAGACCTCCCCGGTCATCGGTAGTCCGCCGAGAGGCGGCGCACCTACACTGGCACCGCTTGTTTCGGAGCCCCGGGACGCGCGCGGTGTGCCAGCATGCCAGCTTCTGACCGAAGCGCAGCGGACGTCACTCGGGGTTGATGGAAAAACTGAGAGTCCCGGTACTCAGGGTGAGGCAGGTCGATGCAGCTGGCGGACGGTCGATGGAGCCGGCGCCCTCGCAGTCTTCTCGGCACCTGACTTTCCTGTGGGCGGACTTGAGGGCCTCTACCTGGTACGGAGCACTTATAATGTGTTCGAGCCAGCAACCTGGATGGACTGCCGATCGTGCGTGCAGACCGCGTCGCGAGCGATACTCTCTGCACCATCTACATCGGCGTCGCCGATGATCAGTTGGTGTGGACGTCGGCCGGCTTCGTCGCCAGTCCGCGTTCGGCGTGCGACACCGCCCGTCAGATGGCGAGTTACGTGATCTCCAACCTCCCACCGCTGCGCTGACTTTCCCGAAACGCCCACGGGACGGTCTCCGGTCCGTCACGATGGACGCATGCCGGGGGACTACCGCACGACCGGGGTGCCGTTCGAGACGATGCGGCTGGACGACATCCGGGATCCGGTGTTCGCCGGCCCGGGGCAGGGGGCTATCGAGGCGGCGGTCCGTACCTACCGCGAGCTCGCCAAGGGCTTGGATGCGGCGGCCGAGGCCGTGAGGGCGGCGCTGGCCGTCGCTCGGTCCGCGCACGAGGGTGAGGCCGCGGAGGCCGGCTCCCGGCACATCGCGTCGCTGATCCAGCCCGGCGACGTCGGCGCCGCGCAGGCCCGGCTGGCCGCGATGGCGCTGGAGAACCAGGCCGTGTACCACGCCCGTGCCCGCACCGATCTGGACCCGCTGCGCACCGAGAATCTCGCGCCCTACGCCATCGGCATCCGGGTGCCCGTGCCGCCGAATCCCGAGATCGAGCGGCTGCGCGAGCAGGCCGTCGCGGTCGCGACGACGTACCAAACCAACACCAACCACAACCTCACCACCGCGTTCCAGGCGTTCCAGCCACCCCCACCCACCGCGGTCGACCTTGCTCCGAGTCCGCCTCCCGCTGCCGGTCCGGGCGTCGGCGGTCTCGCCGCTCCGCCCGTCCTGCCACCGAACTCCGCCCCGGCCCCGATCGGTCCGGCGGCGGTGCCACCCCCGCCGCCCGCCCCGCCCATCGCAGTTCCGCCCGGGGCGGTAGCCCCGGCCCCCGGCGGGGCTGTCGCGCCTGCACCGACGCCGCCGGCGGTCGTGCCGGGTTTGCCGCCGGCGTTCCCGGGCGGCGGGGTCCCACCGGCCGGGAACGTGCCGCCGGTCTCGGGCGGCGGGGCGCCGGTTCTCCCACCCGTCCTGCCTCCCGGTGCCGTCCCGCCGGCGGGACGGCCGGGGCCCGGAGGTGTTCCGCCGAGGTCGCCGCAGGTGCCGGGTGGCGGGATCCCGGGCCGGCTGCCCCCCTTCCCCAACGGCGACGGGGTGATCTCGGCCCCGTCGAGGGAGGGCGGGCAGGCCGGGGTGCCGCCGTCCGTGCGGTTCCCGCAAGGCCCCGGTGAGCCGGGCACGGTGCGGGGTGGGGCGGACGGTGGGGTGCCGGCCCGCCCGGGCGCGCCCGGGGAACCCGGACGGTCGGTCGGCGGGCCGCCGCCGCAGGGGCCGCGCTCGCCGGTGCCTCCGGGGTACGGGCACATGCCGTTCATCGGGGCGCCGGGCGCGGGGCGCGGGAGGAAGAACACCGCCGGCCGTCGTGGCTGGTGGAGGACGACCCGGAGACGGTGTGGTTCGGCGAGCTGCCGCCGCACGTGGATCCCATCATCGCTCCGGAGGAACGTATGTGAGGTCGGGCCGCGTGGAGTGCGTCGGCACGCGGTCGCGCCGTACGCTGGACGGGTGCTGGTGATCCGAGCCGATCTCGTTGCGGAGATCGTCGCCCATGCCCGCCGGGACCATCCCGACGAGGCGTGCGGTGTTGTCGCCGGACCGAGGGCTCGGACCGGCCGGAGCGGTTCGTCCCGATGCTGAACGCGGCCCGCTCGCCGACGTTCTACGAGTTCGACTCCGGTGACCTGCTGCGGCTCTACCGCGAGATGGACGCGCGTGGCGAGGTGCCGGTGGTGATCTACCACTCGCACACGGCCACCGAGGCGTACCCGTCGCGCACCGACATCGGCCTCGCCCAGGAGCCGGACGCGCACTACGTGCTCGTGTCCACCCGCGACGACGCCGAGCCGAACCAGACCGGCCACGACCTCCGCTCGTTCCGCATCGTGGACGGTGAGGTCACGGAGGAACAGGTCGAGGTCGTGGAGACTTACATGTTCGCGCACACCGGGGCCGACGACGTGCCGGACAACGGCTGACGTCCGTCCCCGCCCCGCCGAACACCCGAACCGACCTGGAGCATCCGCATGGCCGTCACCGTGTCCATCCCCACGATCCTGCGCACCCACACGGGCGGTGAGAAGACCGTGGAGGCCAAGGGCAGCACCGTGGCCGAGGTGATCGACGACCTGGAGGCGCGGCACGGCGGCATCGCCGGCCGTCTCGTGAAGGACGGCGCGCTGCACCGCTTCGTGAACATCTACGTCGACGACGAGGACGTGCGGTTCGCCGGCGGGCTGGAGGCCCCGGTCGGCGAGAACTCGACGGTCACGATCCTCCCCGCCGTCGCGGGCGGCTGATCTCCCGGTCATGGCGCGTTACGACTCGCTGCTGCAGGCCGTCGGCGACACCCCGCTCGTCGGCCTGCCGAACCTGTCTCCCGCTCCGGACGTCCGGCTGTGGGCGAAGCTCGAGGACCGCAACCCGACCGGCTCGATCAAGGACCGGCCCGCGCTGGCCATGGTCGAGAAGGCCGAGGCGGAGGGGCTGCTGACGCCGGGCTGCACGGTGCTGGAGCCGACGTCGGGCAACACCGGCATCTCGCTCGCGATGGCCTGCAAGCTCAAGGGCTACCGGCTGGTCTGCGTGATGCCGGAGAACACGTCGGTCGAGCGGCGCCAGCTGCTGGAGATGTACGGCGCGGAGATCGTGTTCTCGCCGGCGGCGGGCGGGTCGAACCAGGCGGTGGCGCTGGCCAAGGAGCTGGCGGCGCAGCACCCCGACTGGGTGATGCTCTACCAGTACGGCAACCCGGCCAACGCGGACGCGCACTACCGCACGACCGGCCCGGAGATCCTGCGTGACCTGCCGACGATCACGCACTTCGTCGCCGGTCTGGGTACGACGGGCACGCTCGTGGGCACCGGGCGGTACCTGCGTGAGCACAAGCCGGACGTGCAGGTCATCGCGGCCGAGCCGCGCTACGGCGAGCTGGTCTACGGGCTGCGCAACCTCGACGAGGGGTTCGTGCCCGAGCTGTACGACCCCGAGGTGCTCACCGCGCGTTACTCGGTCGGCTCGCGCGACGCGCTCCGCCGCACCCGGCAGCTCGTCGAGCAGGAGGGCATCTTCGCGGGGATCTCCAGCGGCGGCATCCTGCACGCCGCGCTGGCCGTCGCGGAAAAGGCGGCGGGCGCGGGGGAGTCGGCCGACATCGTGGTCATCGTCGCCGACGGCGGCTGGAAGTACCTGTCCACCGGCGCGTACGCGGGCGAGCTGGACCAGGCCGCCGAGGGCATCGACGGCCAGCTCTGGGCCTGATCCCGGGGTTCAGGGCGCGCAGGTCGCCGGGTCGGCCCGCACCCGCGGGTCGTCCCAGGTGACGTCCTCCAGCGGCGCGGTCGCGACCGGCCGGGCCACGCCGCCGGTGAGCGTGAAGGTCACGACCTCGCCGTCGTAGCGGATCTGCTCGGACTCCGGCGGTGACTCGTCCCACCTCGCGTCGACGACGTACGGGCGGCGGTGCGCGTCGCCGGTGCAGCCGTAGCCGGAGATCGCCGCGACGCGCCGCCCTCGTGGAGCCGCCACGGCTCCCCGTGCTCGTCGGTGACGGCGTGCAGGCCGCGGTCGTCGGTGAAGCGCCAGACCTGGTAGGCGGTGGTGTTCGCGCCCACGGCAGTGACGAGCAGCAGCTCGGCGCGCCCGTCGCCGTCGAGGTCGGCGGGGCGTGGCTCGGCGAGCGGGAGCGCCGGTCCGCCGAGGTCGTCGACCGGCACGACGGCGTCGCGGATCTCGTCGGCCAGCGCGACGCGCAGCAACTGCGTGGCCGGTCCGATCCGGCGCAGCGTGACGGGGTCGGCCACGCCGTCCCCGTCGACGTCCGCGGCGACGAACGCCTCGTCCTCGTCCGGGCCGGGTGCATCGGCCGGTCCCAGCAGGGCCGCGACGGCGAGCACCGCTCCGGCGAGCGTGATCATCATGGCCACATCCCCCGATCTGCCACGCAGCAGGAGACGCTGTCGGTTGGTGCGGGGTTGGAGCTATGTGATACGCATCACGGCCGGGGTCCGCTGCCCAAGATCCGCGCGGCGGGGGCCCGTTTCCGTACCCTCGGCCACATGGTCGTCCCTGCGCCCACACCCCAGCGGCCGATCGCGCGCGTGCTCCCGGCCGCCCCGGTCCGCGCCTTCCTCTTCATGCTCGTGTTCACCGGCGTGCTCTACGTCGTCGAGCTCGCGACCAGGTGACGGGCAACACCCTCAACGACGACGGCATCATCTCGCGCCAGCTCGGCGGGCTCACCGGCATCGTCTGGGCGCCGCTGCTGCACGCGAGCTGGGGCCACCTGTTCGCCAACACGCTGCCGTTCCTCATCTTCGGGTTCCTCGCGATGGCGGGCGGGTTCCGGCAGTTCCTGCTGGTCACCGCGCTGATCTGGGTGATCAGCGGGGTCGGGGTGTGGCTGACCGGCCCGGACATGACGTCGACGATCGGCGCGTCCGGCATCATCTTCGGCTGGCTGGTGTTCCTGCTCGCCCGCGGCTTCTTCGCCCGCAGCGGCCGGCAGATCCTGCTGGCGTGGTGCTGTTCTTCTTCTGGGGCGGCATCCTCTTCGGCGTACTGCCCGGCCAGGTCGGCGTGTCCTGGCAGGCGCACCTGTTCGGCGCGCTCGGCGGTCTGCTCGCCGCGCGCTGGTGGCCTCGGCCGACCGACGGGGGAGCAGGCCCTCGCTCACCGCCTAGGCTCGCCCGCGTGGCCCCCGACCTCGACGCTCCGATAGGCATCTTCGACTCGGGCGTCGGCGGGCTCACGGTGGCGCGGGCGGTGATCGACCAGCTCCCGGCCGAGCGGGTCGTCTACGTCGGCGACACCGCAAACGGGCCGTACGGGCCGCTGCGCATCGCGGACGTGCGCCGCCACGCGCTCGCCGTCGGCGACGCGCTGATGGAGCGCGGGGTGAAGGCGCTGGTCGTCGCCTGTAACACGGCGACAGCGGCGTGCCTGGCCGACATCCGCGAGCGCTACCCCGTGCCGGTCGTCGAGGTGCTGCGCCCGGCCGTGCGCCGGGCCGTCGCGGCCACCCGGACCGGCCGGATCGGCGTGATCGGCACCCGCGCCACGATCGCCTCCGGCGCGTACCAGGACGCGTTCGCCGCAGCCCGCGACGTCGAGGTGACGGCGGTGGCCTGCCCGCGGTTCGTCGACTTCGTCGAACGCGGGATGACCAGCGGCCGCCAGGTGCTGGGGCTCGCGCAGGGCTACCTGGAGCCGCTGCAGCGGGCGCGCGCCGACACGGTCGTGCTCGGCTGCACGCACTACCCGCTGCTCGCCGGGGTGCTGCAGATCGTGCTCGGGCCGGACGTCTCGCTCGTCTCCAGCGCCGACGAGACGGCGAAGGACCTGGTGCGGGTGCTCATGGAGGCCGACCTCGCGCGCGACCCGGCCGGGCCGCCGCCCGGTCCGCACCTGTTCCTGGCGACCGGCGACCCGGAGCCGTTCCGCCGGCTGGGCCGCCGGTTCCTCGGCCCCGAGATCGCCGCGGTGGCCCCGCTGCGCCCCCGGTGCCCGCGGGTGGCTCACTCCACCGGGGTAGCCTCGCGCCGTGATCGGCGCGCTGTGGGTGGTGGTGCTCGTGGCGCTCGGCGCGCTCGCGGTCTACGGGATCGCGCTCTCGGCGCTGAACCGCCCGCCGGACGTCTGGACCAAACGGGTCGCGGGCGCAGTCACCGCGCTGCTGCTGGTGCAGGCCGTGATCGCGGCCGTGCAGGTCTTCGGGGGCGTCACCCTGCCCGAGACCAGCACGTTCCTCATCTACCTCGTCGTGTCGGTGTGCGTGCTGCCGATCGCCACCCAGTTCGCGACGGCCGAACCGACCCGCTGGGGCGGCGCCGTGGTCGCGGTCGGCGCGATCGCCACGGCCGTGGCCGTCTGGCGCCTCGACGGGCTGTGGGCCGCCGGTGCCTGAGCCCGCCTCCGGTCCCGCCCGGGAGCCCGTCCGCGCCACGTCGTCGGGGCCGGGCCGCGTCCTCATCGCCGTCTACGGCGTGTTCGCGCTCTCGGCCACCGCGCGCGCCGGTGTCCAGATCGCGACCCGCTTCTCCGAGGCCCCGCTCGCCTACCTGCTGTCCGCGCTCGCGGGTGTCGTCTACATCCTCGCGACGATCGGGCTCGCCGGCCACGGCCCCGGCGCGCGCCGGCTGGCCTGGGCGGCCGTCGGGTTCGAGATGGTCGGCGTGCTGACGGTCGGCACGCTCACCGTGTTCGACACCGCAGACTTCCCGGACGACACCGTCTGGTCCGTCTTCGGGCGCGGCTACGGCTTCGTGCCGCTCGTGCTCCCGGTCCTCGGCCTGTGGTGGCTGCGCCACACCCGCCCGCGTTAGCGTGCCGCCATGCGGCTCATCGTGCTCGGGTGCTCGGGCAGCGGTCCCGGCCCGGCCTCCCCGGCGTCGGGATACCTCGTGGAGGCCGGCGACGCCCGGCTCGCGCTCGACCTCGGCAACGGGACGTTCGGCCCGCTCCAGCAGCACCTCGACCCGTTCACGCTCGACGGGCTCGTGTTCTCCCACCTGCACCCCGACCACTGCGCCGACTTCTCCGCGCTCGCGGTGCACCGCCGGTACCACCCGTTCCCGCCGTTCGACGTGACCACGCGCCCGCTGCCGGTGGTCGCGCCCGCCGAGGCGCCCGACCGGTTCGCCGCGCAGTACGCCCCCTCCGCCGCGGAGCGGGCCGCCACCGACCTCACCGGGGTGTTCGGGTTCCGGCCCGTCACCGACGGGAGCAGCACCGACGTGGCCGGCGTGACCGTCAGCGCGCGCGCCGTGCACCACGTCTGCGAGGCGTACGCCGTGCGCGTCGAGCAGGGCGGGCGCAGCCTCGTCTACAGCGGCGACACCGGGCCCAGCCCGGCGCTCGTGGAGCTGGCGGCCGGCGCCGACGTGCTGCTCTGCGAGGCCACCTGGCCGCACGTCACCTCGTTCTGGACCGAGCCGCCGCCCGGCGTGCACCTGTCCGGACGCCAGGCCGGCGAGCACGCCGCCGCCGCGGGCGTCGGGAAGCTGCTGCTCACGCACGTGGCCGCCTGGTTCGACGCGGGGGAGATCCTGGCCGAGGCCAAGGCGGCCTTCGACGGGCCGGTCGCGCTGGTCGCCCCCGGCGGTGCGTACGACGTGTAGCCCTACTGGCCGATGCCCTGCCAGACCACCGTCGCGCCGGCGTGGCCGATGCGGACCACCAGGTAGGTCACCCATATGCCGGCGAGCGCCGCGAGCGCGGCGAGCACCCCGGCGAGACGGGAGCGGCCGGGCGTGGGCGGCGTCGCGGCGTGCGAGCCGGCGGAGACCGCGACGCGGGCGGTCGACAGCTCGACGAGCACCGCGGCCGCGACCAGCACCGCGAAGGCGACGGCGTAGGGGGTCAGCATGCTGCCCAGGTCGGCGTGCACCTGGAGCAGCGGGTTCGCGGGGAGGTTGGCCTGCAGCTGCTCGCCCGTGGTCGTCGCGATCGGCGTGGCGACGGCGCCGACCAGCGCGACCAGGAGCACGGGGATGCCGAGCTGCGCCGCCACGACCGGCGCACGGCGATCACGATCGCGCCGAGCGCCGCCAGCGGCAGGAACGCGACGACGGCGTGCACGACCAGCGGGTGGAGCGGGATTCCGTCGATCACGAGCATGCCCCCCACAACGTGCGCCCGGTCCGTCCGGTTCAACGCCCGGTCATAAGGTGGGCCGCGTGACACGCGCAGACGGCCGGACCGACGACGAGCTCCGCCCCGTGACCATCACCCGGGGTTTCCAGAAGCACCCTGCGGGCTCGGTGCTCGTCGAGTTCGGCGACACGAAGGTCCTGTGCGCGGCGAGCGTCACCGAGGGCGTGCCGCGCTGGCGGAAGGGCTCGGGGCTGGGCTGGCTCACCGCCGAGTACGCGATGCTGCCGTCCGCCACGAACACCCGCAGCGACCGGGAGTCGGTGAAGGGCCGTGTCGGCGGGCGGACGCACGAGATCAGCCGGCTCGTCGGGCGCTCGCTGCGGGCCTGCATCGACCTGGCCGCGCTCGGTGAGAACACCATCGCGATCGACTGCGACGTGCTGCAGGCCGACGGCGGCACCCGCACCGCCGCCATCACGGGCGCCTACGTCGCGCTGGCCGACGCCGTCACGTGGCTCGGCGCCCGCGGCGGGCTCGCCGACCCGAAGCCGCTGTCGTGCCAGGTCGCGGCCGTCAGCGTCGGCGTGGTCGACGGGCGGGTGCGGCTCGACCTGCCCTACGAGGAGGACTCGCGCGCCGAGGTCGACACCAACGTCGTCGCCACCGACACCGGCACGCTGATCGAGGTGCAGGGCACCGGCGAGGGTGCCACGTTCACCCGCAGCACCCTCGACGCGATGCTCGACCTCGCGCTCGGCGGCATCCGGCAGCTCTCCGACCTGCAGTCCGCCGCGCTCGCCGAGCCCTACCCGGGCCGGCTCTCGTGAAGCTGCTCCTGGCCACCCGCAACCCCGGCAAGCTCGCCGAGCTGCGGCGCATCCTCGTCGGCGGCCCGCTCGACGTGCTCGGGCTCGCCGACGTCCCCGAGTTCCCGGACACGCCCGAGACCGGCGCGACGTTCGCCGAGAACGCGCTCGCCAAGCCCGCGACGCGGTCGCCGCCACCGGGCTCGCGGCCGTCGGGGACGACTCCGGGCTCGCCGTCGACGCGCTGAACGGGATGCCCGGCGTGCTGTCCGCGCGCTGGTCGGGCCGCCACGGCGACGACACGGCCAACCTGCGGCTGCTGCTCGCACAGCTCACCGACGTGCCCGAGGAGCGGCTCGGCGCGGCGTTCGTGTGCGCGGCCGCGCTCGTGGTGCCCGGCCGGCCGGACGTCGTCGTGCACGGCGAGTGGCGCGGGCGCATCGTCCGGGAGCCGCGCGGCACCAACGGGTTCGGCTACGACCCGATCTTCGTGCCGGACGGCGAGGAGCGGACGTCCGCCGAGCTCGGGTCCGCGGAGAAGGACGCGGTCTCGCACCGCGGCCGGGCCCTCCAGGCGCTGCTCCCGCACCTGCGCGAGCTGGCCTAAGCCTCCTCGTTCTCGTTGAGCACGCGACGGGCCACCGCGAACGCCGAGTTCGCGGCCGGCACCCCGCAGTAGATCGCGCTCTGCAGCAGCACCTCGACGATCTCGGCGCGGGTCAGCCCGTTGCGCAGCGCGGCGCGCAGGTGCAGCTCCAGCTCGGCCAGGTGACCGTGCGCGACGAGCGCCGTGAGCGTGATCGCGCTGCGCATCCGCCGGTCCAGGCCCGGCCGGGTCCAGATGTGGCCCCACGCGTACTTCGTGATCATCTCCTGGAACTCGGCCGTGACGCCGTCGGCCCGGTTGATCGCGGCGTCGACGTGGTCGGGGCCGAGCACCTCGCGGCGGACGGCGAGGCCGGCCGGGTCGAGGTCGAGAACGGGGGCGGGCTGCGTGGGTTCGGTCGTCACGTGACGCACGGTAGCTGCCGGCTCGGTGAACGCTGGATGGCGACCTCACCCCTTCCCGACTCCGGCCCCGCCGCCTGGGTACCTTCGCTGGTGTGCGGTGGCGGTGGGGACAGGTCGTCGTGGGCGTGTGCGCGCTCGCGCTGCTCGGTCTGGCCGTCTTCTACTTCCGCGACGGCATCCCGGACGTCCGCCAGACCGTGGCCGCAGCCGGGCTCTGGGCCCCGTTGCTGTTCGTGCTGCTGCACGGCTTCGTCTCGGTGACGCCCATCCCGCGCACCGTCTTCACGGTCGCCGCGGGTGTGCTCTTCGGCTCGATCACGGGCGTGCTGCTCGCCGTCGCGGGCACCGCGCTCGCGGCCACTGCGGCGTTCTGGCTGGTCAGGCTCATCGGTGGGCGGCTGGTCGAGCGCTACGCGCACCGGCCCGCGTTCGTCTGGGTGCGCGCGCGGCTCGACCGCAGCGGGTTCCTGGCGATGCTGTCGCTGCGGCTCATCCCGGCCGTGCCGTTCTTCCTCCTGAACTACGCGTCGGCGCTCTCGGGCGTGCGCTTCCTGCCCTACCTCGTCGGCACGGTCTTCGGCGTGCTGCCCGGCACGATCGGCATCGTGGTGCTGGGCGACGCCGCCGTGGGCGGCGACCCGCACCCGGCCATGCTCCTGATCTCCCTGGTCTCCGGCCTGATCGGGCTCACCGGCGCGGTTGTCGCGGCCCGTCGCCGTCCGCTCGTCGAGGCCACCCCCATCGAGCCCGCCGGCCCGCCGGAGACCGAGACGGACAAGGCCGCGTAGGCCTGCGCCGCATGGGACTGGAGACCGAGGACCGCGGGTCGGACTCGCCGTACGTCGAGCGCGTCTGGCGCAGCCACAGCTCCGGCGTCGCCCGGATGACGTCGGTCGCGACGTCGCACTGGGAGCTGGTCGTCTGGGAGCACCGCGGCCGCGTGCAGGTCGCCGTGCGCGGTCCGGAGACGAGCGCGACCGTCGCCGAGGTGCCCGACGACTCGCCGTCGTTCGGCATCGTCTTCGCGCACGGCACGGCGATGCCGCACCTGCCGGTCGCGCGGCTCGTCGACACCGCCGTCGAGTGTCCGCACGCCACCGGCGCCGCGTTCGTGCTGCGTGGCGAGCAGTGGGAGATGCCCGGTTTCGGCAACGCCGAGGTCTTCGTCGACCGGCTCGTGCGCGAGGGCGTGCTGGTGCGCGACCCGCTCGTCGCCGACGTCGTCGCGGGCGAGGTCCCGCTGGTCGGGGCGCGCACCGTGCAGCGCCGGGTCGCGGCCGCGACCGGGCTGACGCAGGGCGCGATCCGCCAGATCGAACGGGCCCGCGCCGCCGCCGTGCTGCTCTCCGACGGCCTGGCGCCGCTCGACGTCGTCCACCGGCTCGGCTACTACGACCAGCCGCACCTGTCCCGTTCGCTGGCGCGGTTCATCGGCCGCACGGCACCCAGCTGCGGCGGCCCGGCCCGTCCGAGCCCCTGTCGCTCCTGTACAAGACCGAGGGCTGACCGGCTTCCTACGGTGTGCGCATGGCAAAGATCGTCGCGAACTTCTTCATCTCGCTCGACGGCGTCGTCGAGGCCCCCGACCAGTGGCACTTCCCGTACTTCGACGACGAGATGGGCGCCGTGGTCGGGGCGGGCATCGAGGCGACCACGGTGATGCTCATGGGGCGGACGCTGTACGACGAGTGGGCCGCCTACTGGCCCGACAGCACCGACGAGCCGATCGCGAGCCGCTTCAACGCGATGCCGAAGTACGTCGTCTCCAGCTCGTTGGAGAAGCCGGAGTGGAACAACACCACGGTGCTGACCGGCAGCGTCGAGGAGGTGCGCCGGTTCAAGGAGACCGTCGACGGCCGGATCGGCATGTCGGGCAGCGCCACCACGGTCCGGTGGCTGCTGGCGAACGGGCTGCTCGACGAGCTGCGCCTGCTCGTGCACCCGATCGTGGTCGGGCACGGGCAGCGGCTCTTCGAGGAGACGCCGACGCACAAGCTCACGCTCGCCGCGAGCGCGGCCCTGTCGAGCGGCGTGCTGGACCTGACGTACGTGCCGGAGTCGTAGACCCCGATGGTGGTGCCGGCGGCGGGATTCGAACCCGCACTGGCGGCGTTCTAGGCGCCGTTTCTCTGCCGTTGGAATACGCCGGCTTCCTCCTGCACCAGGTGTCGGTGAGGGAGTGGCAGTTCGGACACAGGATACGGAGGTTCTCCAAACGGTTGTCCGTATGGTCCCCGTTGATGTGGTCCAGGTGTAACGGGAGCTGCCGGCCGCGCCATGTGGTGAGACCGCACTCCGCGCACTCGGCCTTCAGGAGGCCGGCCGCGACGAGCCGCTTGCGTAGCATCGACGTCGGGCGATACGTCGAGTTCCGCACGAGGATCTGCTCCAGCGGGATCTTCGGGAGGGACCTGCCGCGCGCCCACCGGGTGCGACGAAGTGGGACGTGTCGAGGCCGGCCGAGCGGATGTGGCCGACGACCATGCGATGGATGCCGCCGTTGGGCGTGTAGCCGAGCCGGCGGCTCACCTCCGAGATCGAGTCGCTCTCGGCCACGGCGGCGGCCAGCTGGTCGGTGTCCCACGAGCGTCGGTGCTGCCGGGCACCTCGCCCGACCGGGGGATGTGCGTGGCGTCGAGCCCGAGGCGGGCGATGTGCGCCCGGAGGAAGTCGTACTTGCCCGGCCGGATTCCGAGGCGCTTGCACACCTCGCTCAGGGTCTTGCTCACCGGGACGGCTTCGGCGAGCTGTTCGTCGGTCCAACTGCGTGCACGAGGCATGGACTGATCGTATCGAACGTATGTTCAGACAATTGCCTCAGGTGTGTCGCAGGATCTCCTGCGCCTGGTACGGCCCAGGTCGCCCGGCCACTCGTGCCGGAGCAGGTGGACGGTGGCCGCGGCCTTGGGGTGACGAGCAGGAAGCGGGCAGTGTCGGGAGCCGGATGGCGGGACGGGGCGGGGATCACGCCGGGCGGGTCACGTCCGAGTGCCGGGCGATCGTCGCGGCCGCCCGCCGGACGCCGCAGACGTGCGTCCGCGGCACGAGGTCGTCCAGGAACCCGTAGCGTTCCCGCAGGTCGGGGTCGGTGGCGCGGCTCCGGCGCCACCAGTCGCCGATGTCGCCCCAGCCGGGCGCGGCGAGCGAGCCGCCGAACTCGTGCACGGCGAGCGCGGCGGAGACGCCGGCGAAGAGCAGCCGGTGTTCGAGCGGCCAGCCGGCGATGGTGCCGAGCACGAGACCGGCGCCGAAGACGTCGCCGGCGCCGGTCGGGTCGAGCGCGTCGACGGGCAGCGCCGGGACGCACGCCTCCTCGCCGGTGGCGGCGTCGAGCGCGAGGGCGCCGTCGGCGCCGCACGTCACGACGGCGAGCGGGACGTGCTCGGCGAGCGCGTGCAGGGCGGCGCGCGGGCTGGACGTGCGGGTATACCGCATGGCCTCGACGGCGTTGGGCATGAACGCGTCGCAGCCGGCGAGCGTGCCGAGCAGGGCGGGGTCCCAGACGCCGGTGGGGTCCCAGCCGGCGTCGGCGAAGACGAGCGCGCCGTCGCGCCGGGCGCGCGCCACCCAGGACGGGAGCACCGGGTCGGCGGCGCCCTCGCCGATGCCGGTGATCACGGCGCGGGACCGCGGGGGCGTGCCGATCAGCTCGTCGGCGGGGATCGGGAGGCGGTGGCCGTGGGTGACCATGCTGCGGTCGCGCTGCACGGCCATCGAGACGGTGACGGGGGAGTGCCAGCGGGCGAAGCGCCGGGAGCGGGCGAGGTCGACGCGCTCCTGGTCGGCGAGCGTGCGCCAGCAGAAGTCGCCGTAGACGTCGTCGCCGAAGCCGGCGGCGAGGCTCGTGCGCAGGCCGAGCCGGGCGGCGGCGACGGCGAGGTTGGCGATGCCGCCGGGGCAGGACGCCATGCCGGCGGCCCACACCTCGGTGCCGGCGGCCGGGATGGCCGGGAGGCCGGTGAAGACGATGTCGAGGAAGACGGTGCCGGACATGAAGACGTCCACTGGCGGCCCGGTGATGCCCTCGGCGAGCTCGGAGCGGCGGAGCTGGGCGAGTGGGTCCCACCAGACCGGCTCGTGCATCGTCACCTGCACCGTGCTGGTCACCGGCCGCCCTCCGTCTCCCACCCGTCCGGATAGTGCCCCTTTGCGTGCGGGGATGGCAACCGTTCACGCGCGGTTCTGCTCGGGTCTGCGCGATTGTGCGCGGAGCTGCTGTCGGTGTGCGCGCTGCTGGGCTACGGTGACGCCGTGCTTCCGGCGCGGCGTCACGGCGAGATCATCCGCCTGGTGCGCGACTCGGGTGTGGTCTCGGTGGAGACGCTCGCCGAGCAGCTGTGCGTGAGCCCGTCCACGATCCGGCGCGACCTCCAGTCACTCGACGCCGAGGGCGCGCTGCGCCGGGTGCGGGGCGGTGCCGGGTACCTCTCCGCGTGTGGGGCGGACTGCGCCGCCGAGCTGGAACCGGTGCCGTTCGCGCAGGTCACGGGCCTGGTGCTGGACGAGAAGGAACGGGTCGCGCGCGGTGCGGCCGAGCTGGTCGCGGACGGTGACGTGGTGCTGCTCGACATCGGCTCCACCACGGCCCGGCTCGCGCGGGCGCTGCGCGGGCGGCGGGTCACGGTGATCACCTCCAGCCTCGCGGTCGTCGACGAGCTGCGGGACGACCCGGCCGTCGAGCTGCTGGTGCTCGGCGGCATCCTGCGCCGCAACCACCTGTCGATGGTCGGGATGCTCACCGAGCAGGCGCTGCGGGAGGTGCGCGCGGACCGGCTGTTCCTCGGCACGAGCGGCGATGCGGGCCGGGACGGGCGGGTGATGGACCTCGACGCTGGTGGAGGTGCCGGTGAAGCGCGCGATGATGGCCGCCGCCGAGCAGACGGTGGTGCTGGCCGACCGGCGCAAGTTCCCGGCAGCGGGCTCCAGCCGGTCTGCGGGCCGGAGGCGGTGCACGTCCTCGTGACGAACGAGGGCGCCGACCCGGCCACGGTCGCGGCGCTCGCCGACGCCGGCGCGGAGATCCGGTTCGCGTGAAGCCTGCGAGATGAGACTGACGATCCTGGGCGGCGGCGGGTTCCGCGTGCCGCTCGTCTACCGCGCGCTCGCGGCCGGGTCGCCGGTCACCGAGGTGGTGCTGCACGACGTCGCCCCCGCGCGGCTGGCCGCGATCGGGGCGGTGCTGGCCGAGATGGCTGCGCTCGCCAGGAGGGACGCGCCGGCCGTGCGCACCACCACCGACCTCGACGCGGCGCTGGCCGGGGCGCGGTTCGTGTTCTCGGCGATGCGGGTGGGTGGGCTCGCCGGCCGCACGGTGGACGAGCGGGTGGCGCTGGACCACGGCCTGCTCGGGCAGGAGACCACCGGGCCGGGCGGCATCGCGTACGGGCTGCGGACGGTGCCGGTGGCGGTGCGCGTCGCCGAGCGGGTGGCCGCGCTCGCCCCGGACGCGTGGGTCGTCAACTTCACGAACCCGGCCGGGATGATCACCGAGGCGATGCAGCGCGTGCTGGGCGACCGGGTGGTGGGGATCTGCGACTCGCCCGCGGGGCTCGTGCACCGGGCGGCCCGCGCGCTCGGGGTGCCCCCGGACGGGCTCGCCGTCGACTACGTCGGGCTCAACCATCTGGGCTGGCTGCGCGCGCTGCGCGTCGACGGGGTGGACCTGCTGCCGCGGCTGCTCGCGGACGACGCCGCGCTCGCGACGGTGGAGGAGGTCCGGCTGGTCGGGGCCGACTGGGTGCGTGCGCTCGGCGCGCTGCCCAACGAGTACCTGTACTACTTCTACCGCGCACGGGAGGCGGTGGCCGCGATCCGCGCGGCGCCGAGCACGCGGGGCGAGTTCCTGCTGGCCCAGCAGGAGCGGTTCTACGCGGGTCACGGTGACGCCCTGCGTCGCTGGACCGCGGTGCGCGAGGAACGCGACGCCACGTACATGGCGGAGGGCCGGGCGGCGAGCGGCGCGGGGGAACGGGCGGTCGAGGACGTCGCCGCCGGCGGTTACGAGGGCGTGGCGCTGGACCTCGTCGCGGCCCTGTCCGGCGGCCCGGCGCGGGCCATGATCCTCGACGTGCGCAACGGGTCGACCGTGCCGGGCCTCCCGCCGGAGGCGGTGGTGGAGGTGCCGTGCCTGGCCGGTCCGCACGGCGTCACGCCGCTGGCCACCGCCCCGCTGACGGGCGCGATGCTCGGGCTGGTGCAGCAGGTCAAGGCCGTGGAGCAGGACACGATCGAGGCGGCGCTGACGGGGTCGTCGGCGCTCGCGCTGCGGGCCTTCGCGCAGCACCCGCTGGTGGACTCGGTCGCGGTCGCGCAGGACCTGCTGGCCGCCTACCTCAGACCTTGAGGTCCTTGCGCAGCTTCGCGACGTGCCCGGTGGCGCGCACGTTGTAGAACGCCTGCTCGATCTTTCCCTCGGGGTCGACGACGAACGTCGAGCGGATCACGCCGGTGACGGTCTTGCCGTACATCTGCTTCTCGCCGAAGGCGCCCCACGCGGTGAGCACCTCCCGGTCGACGTCGGAGAGCAGCGGGAACGTCAGGTTCTGGGCGTCGCGGAACTTCACGAGCTTGGCCGGCTTGTCCGGCGAGATCCCGAGGACGTCGAGCCCGGCGTCGCCGAGCTCGGCGAGGTTGTCGCGGAAGTCGCACGCCTGCTTGGTGCAGCCGGGCGTGCTCGCGGCCGGGTAGAAGTAGACGATGACGCGGCGGCCGCGGTAGTCGGCGAGCGACACCGGCTTGCCGTCGGCGTCGGGGAGGGTGAAGTCGGGGGCCGCGTCGCCGGGCGCCAGTCGGGTTGCCATGCGTCGATACTGACACGCGGGGGTGGGCCGCATCGGGCCGGTCGCACCGCTGATCTACGGTGGCCTCGACCAGTAGTACGTCAAGGCTTAGGAGTCGTCGTGGCGCGCGACCCGGACACCATCCAGCGTGAGATCGAGCAGGCCAGGGACGCTCTGGCCGACAGCCTCGACGCGCTCGGCGACCGCGCGAACCCGAAGCGGTTCGTCGACGCGGGCCGGGACAGCGTGCAGGCCCGGCTCTCCGACCCGCGCATCCGCTACGGCCTGATCGCGCTCGGCGTGCTGCTGCTCGCCGCGTTCATCCGCAACCTGTTCCGCTGACCGTCCTCGCAGCCCGCGAGGCGTCCGCGCAGACCGTCGACAGGCTGCGACGACGCGCCGCGTGCTGCGACGACCGGGTGTCGGCTAGGTGAGGTCGGCGGCCTGGGCCCTCGCGTCGGCTTCCGTTGCGCCTGCGGCCACCAGGGCGCGGTAGCGCACCACGTACCTCGCGGCGCCGAAGCCGGCGACCGCGACGACCCGGCTGCCCGCGGTGTAGGCGGCGACGGTGCCGCGGACCGGGCCGCCGTCGAGGCCGGCGCCGTGCAGCGGCACGAGCGGGCCCGGGTCGGCCAGCTCGGGGCGGCCGATGAGCTGGATCTTGAGACCGAACTGGTCGGACCAGAAGTACGGCACGGTGGACGACGGCGGCGGGGCGCCGAGGATGTCGTGCGCCACCACGGCCGCCTGGTCGCCCGCGCTGGTCCAGTGCTCGTGGCGGTGCGGCCGGCCGTCGTCGGGGTCGTCCCAGCTCGCGACGTCGCCGACGGCCCAGATCCCGCGCAGCCCGTGGACGCGCCCGGTGGGGCTGCAGTGCAGGCCGCCGGCCGGGTCCAGCGCCGTGGCCGGCAGCTCCTTGAGCCAGTCGAGCTGCGGCACCCCGCCGATGCCGACGACCCCCGCGTCGGCCTGCACGACGGAGCCGTCGGCCAGCTCGCCCCGTGCCCGCGGCGTCGGTGAAGCGGGTGATGGCGACGCCGGTGCGCAGGTCCACACCGCCGTCGGTGAGCATCCGCCCGGCGAGCGCGCCCAGCTCGGGCCCGAGCGCGCGGACAGCGGGGACGGGCGCGGCCTCCAGCACGGTGACGTCGAGGCCGCGGGTGCGGGCGGAGCTGGCCACCTCTGCGCCGATGAACCCGGCGCCGACGACGAGCAGCGAGCCGGCGGCGGCGAGCGTCTCGCGCAGCGCGAGGGAGTCCTCCAGCGTGCGCAGGGTGTGGACGCGGTCGGGCTGGCCGGGTAGCCGCCGCGCGGCGAGGCCGGTGGCGATCACGACGGCGTCGGCGTGCAGCGTGGCGCCGTCGGCCAGCTCCAGCTCGTGGCCGGGACGGCCGAGCCCGTTGCCGGTGCGCAGCGCGACGGCGGGCAGCCCGAGGTGCGCCCGGACGCCGAGGTCGTCGAGCGCGGCCGGCTCGGCGAGCACGACGCGTTCGGGCGCCCAGTCCCCGGTGAGGATCTGCTTGGACAGGGGCGGGCGGTCGTACGGGGTGTGCTGTTCGGCCCCGACGAGGCTGAGCCGACCCTGGAACCCGGCCGAACGCAGCTGCTGCGCGGTGCGCAGCCCGCCGAGCCCGGCTCCGACGACCACCACGTGCTCCGGCTCGACCGGCCATCAGGTCCCCCTCCCTGCTCACAATCCTGGCGGAGGGTCACCCGGCGGCTCGGCCGCGGCCCCCCGTGCTCGGCGTAGTTGCGGGCTATGACGTGCGTGTCCGGGTCGAGGCGGGAGCGCAGCCGGTCGAGGGTCTGCGCGAGCAGCCGTGAGACGTGCATCTGCGAGATGCCGACGCGATCGGCGATCTGGGTCTGGGTCATGTTCCCGAAGAACCGCAGCAGGACGATGGTGCGCTCGCGTTCGGCCAGCTCGGCGAGCGCCGGCCGCAGGGCCTGCCGGAAGTCGACGCGGTCCAGCTCGGCGTCGGCCTCGCCGACCAGCTCGCCGACGGTGGCGCTGCCCTGCTCCGAGGACAGCATCTCGTCCAGCGACGAGCTGCGGTACGCCTCGGAGGCCTCCAGGCCCTCCAGCACGTCCGCGACGGGCACGCCGAGCCGCTCGGCGATCTCGGTGGGCCGGGGCGCCCGGCCGAGGCTCTGCGACAGCTCCGACACGACGCCGTTGATGGCGACGTGCAGGTCCTTGAGCCGCCGGGGCACCCGCATCGACCAGCCGAGGTCGCGGAAGTGCCGGCGCACCTCGCCGCTGATCGTCGGCACGGCGAACGAGAAGAAGTCGCTGCCGCGGTCGGGGGAGTACCGGTCGATGGCGTTGATCAGCCCGACCGTCGCCACCTGGACGAGGTCGTCGAGCGGCTCGCCGCGGTTCGCGAAGCGCCGCGCGATGTGCTGGGCCACCGGGAGGTAGCCGCGCACGAGCTCGTCGCGCAGCTTCTCGCGTTCGGGGTCGTCCGGGTGGAGGTCGGCGTGCCGTTCGAGCAGGGGGGTGAGGTGGCCGTACTCCGAGTCGGCTCGGGTCACCGCGGTGCGTCGCCGGACCGCTTGTCGAGACGGATGCCCACCGTGGGTGCCGCGCCGTCGCCGCCGGGCCGGTGCAGCACGCTGACCTCGTCGGCGAGCGTCTGCAGCACCCGCCAGCCGAAGGTGTCGGTGGAGACGACCGCGTCGGCGTGTTTCGTCTCGACCTGCGCGTGCACCTCGATCCGCTCCGGCCGCACGAGGAACGTGCAGCGCAGCGACGACGTCGGGGCGGCCACGTCGACGAGCGTGGCGCACGCCTCGTCGACGGCCATCCTCAGGTCGGAGATGGCGTCGAGGTCGAAGTCCGCCCGGGCGGCCAGGTCGGACGCGACGGCCCTGATCGTCGGGATCAACGCGGCACTCGCCGACGTCCGGATCTCCACGGTGGACGCCCCGTCGAAGGTCTCGGCGGGGGAGGGGGAGTCCAGGTCGGTCACGCTGCCGGGTCTCCTTCCGAGTTCGGTGCGCGGATTGCCCATCTTGCTACCCGCCGCGGGCGCGGATCAATCGCTGCCACCGGCCAGCGCCGACGCGAGGTCGGCGTGCAGATCGAAGAGCTGTTCCGTGCCCGTTATCTCCAACGGCCGCAGGACCGCCCGGGTGACGGCCACCAGGCGCAGCCGGCTCCCGCGCGTCTCCACCCGGTGCGCCGCGTTGATCAGCACGGCGAGGCCGCTGGACGCGAGGAAGCGCACGCCCGTGAGATCGACGACGAGCGTCGGCTCGGGCGTGTCGGCCAGCTCCGTGACGGCGGCGGTGAAGGCGGGCGCGGTGAGCGTGTCGATCTCACCACGCACGGTCAGCACCACCGTGTCCGGGAGCGGCCGGGCGAAGTCGGTGTCGAGCAGCCGGCGCCGGGCGGCGTCGAGGTCGGTCCGGGGCTCGGGCATCGTGATCACCTCCGCGGAGCACGTTCGTGCCCGCCGGATCACGCGGCGGACGGCCGGTCATTCGTGTCGGGATTGGCCGCTCCCGGGGCCGGACCGTACCCCGGTGTGGCGCAACACCGCTGGTGGCTCGCCGTCCGCCACACCTACAGTGCGACGCGTGAGCACTGGTGTGGTGGACACCGAACGGCCGGGCCCACCGGTCTCCGACCTGCTCGACGCCCTGCGCGCGCGGCTGCGCACGGAGTCGCGGCTGCTCGTCGCGTACTCCGGAGGGGTGGACTCGGCGCTCGTCGCGGCCGTGGCCGCCGAGGTGCTGGGTGAGCGGGCCGTCGCGGTGACGGCGGTGTCGGCGAGCCTGCCGCGCAGCGAGCGGGCGGCCGCGCGGGCGTTCACGGCGGCCCGCGGGATCGCGCACGTCGAGGTGGCGACCGACGAGCTGGACCGGCCGGAGTACGTCGCGAACGGCGGGGACCGCTGCTACCACTGCAAGTCGGCGCTCTTCGACGCGCTGGCGCCGCTCGCGGCGATCTCCGGGGCGCGGATCGCGCTGGGCACCAACCTCGACGACCTGGGCGACCACCGGCCGGGCCAGCGCGCCGCGGCCGAGCGTGGCGCGATCGCCCCGCTGCTGGACGCCGGGTTCGGCAAGGCCGAGGTGCGGGCGGTGAGCGCGGAGCTGGGCCTGGTCACGGCGGAGAAGCCGGCCGCGGCCTGCCTCGCGTCCCGGGTGGCGTACGGCGACCCGGTGACGGCCGAGGTGCTGCGCAAGGTGGAACGCGCCGAGGAGGCCGTGCGGGCGCTGGGCTTCGCGGTCTGCCGGGTGCGGACGCACGGCGGCGGGTCCGTCGCGCGGGTCGAGGTGCCCGCCGCGGACGTGGCGCGCGCAGCCGGGCTGCGCGCCGAGCTGGACGCGGGCGTGCGCGCCGCCGGGTTCGACTTCTGCGCGCTCGACATGCAGGGCTTCGCCAGCGGCCGGATGAACGTGCTGCTGGGGATGCCCGGCCGGGCATGACGGCGGACATGACGGGGTTCGAGGATCTCGGGTACGCCCGGCCGGACACCGACCGGGAGGCCCGGATGGGGCTGCCCGAGGTGGTCTACGGGCCGGGCAAGACGGTCGGGCACGTGGTCGGTGTGGTGCGGTCGCTGCTCGCGGCGAACGAGGGCCCGGTGCTGGTCACGCGGGTGGAGCCGGCGGTGGCGGCGGCCGTGGCGGCCGAGGTCCCCGGCTCCGCGTACGACGGGACGGCCCGGCTGCTGGTCTGGCGCCCGGCGTCGGGGCGGGCGTTCCGGGTGGTGGTCGCGTCGGCCGGCACGTCGGACTGGCCGGTCGCGGCCGAGGCCGCCGCCGTCGCGCGGGCGCTCGGGCTCGACGTGCACGAGCTGCGCGACGTGGGCGTGGCCGGGCTGCACCGGCTGCTCGCCGAGACCGACGAGCTGCGCGCCGCCGACGCCGTGATCTGCGTGGCCGGCATGGAGGGCGCGCTGCCGAGTGTGGTCGGCGGGCTGGTGGGGTGCCCGGTGATCGCGGTGCCGACGTCCGTCGGGTACGGGGCGGCGCTGGAGGGGGTGACGCCGCTGCTCGCGATGCTGACCTCGTGCGCGGCGGGCGTGGTGGTCGTCAACATCGACTCGGGGTTCGGCGCCGCGATGGCCGCGCACCGCATGGCCACCCGGCCGGCGCCGAGGTGATCGTCTGGTTCAACCCCGTCAGCGGGGCTTCGGGCGACATGCTGCTGGGCGCGCTGCTCGACCTCGGCGCCCCGCTCGACGGCGTGCGCGCTGCGGTCGCGCGCACGGGCCTCGACGGCTGGCAGCTGTCCGCCGAGCGGGTGACGCGCGCAGGGATCGGCGCCACCCGGGCGGTTGTCACCGTGACCGACACGGCGACCGAGCGCCACGCCGCCGAGCTGCTCGCGCGGGTCGGGGACGTCGGCGTCGCGGCGCGCGCCGTGCGGGCCATCGCCGAGGTCGAGGCCGGCATCCACGGCGTCCCCGTCGACGAGGTGCACCTGCACGAGATCGGCGGGCTGGACACCGTGGTGGACACCGTCGGGGTGGCCGCGGCGCTGGACCTGCTCGGCGTGACCGAGGTGCACTGCGGGCCGATCGCGCTCGGTTCGGGCACGGTCGAGACCCGCCACGGCGTGCTGCCGGTGCCCGCGCCGGCCACGGCCGCGCTGCTGGCCGCGGCCCACGCGCCGGTCACGGGGGCCGGCGTCGGCGAGACCGTGACGCCGACGGGCGCGGCGCTGCTCGTCGCGATGGACGCGCGGTTCGGGCCGGTGCCGGCCATGGCGCTGCGCGGCGTCGGCTACGGGGCGGGCGGGCGCGACCCGGCCGGCCGGGCCAACGTGCTGCAGGCGCTGCTCGGCGAGCCCGCCGGGCGCAGCGCCCCGATGACGCTGCTGGAGACGAACGTCGACGACGTCACCGGCGAGGTGCTCGGCCACCTGGTCGCCCGGCTGCTCGCGGCCGGCGCCGCCGACGCGTGGCTCACGCCGATCGTCATGAAGAAGGGCCGGCCGGCGCACACCGTGCACGTGCTCGCGGCGTCCGAGCGGGCGGCGGACTGCGAGCGGATCGTGCTGGCCGAGACCGGCAGCCTCGGGCTGCGCCGCACCACCGTGGACCGCACGGCGCTGCCGCGGCACACCAGCACCGTGGACGTCGGCGGGCACGCGGTGCGGGTCAAGCACGGTCCGTGGGGTGCGAAGCCCGAGCACGACGACGTCGAGGTCGCCGCCGCGGCCCTGGACCTCCCGCTCCGTGAGGTCGCCCGGCAGGCGCTGGCGGCCGCCCCGCTTGCAGCAAAGCCACCCTCACGCAGCGACCCGGCATGAGGGTGGCTTTGCTGCAACGGGGTCTCTGGTCTGACATCAGAGGAGAGTCGTTGACGGCGGGTGTGCCCGCACCTAGGGTCGGGTGCGCAGCTCGTCTGAGGAGGTCGTCGCCGCCGTGGCCACCGCGGGTGCCGTTCGCCTGGGCGTGGTCGCCGACGACCTGACGGGCGCGGCCGACGCCGCCGCTCCCTTCGCCGTCCGCGGCCTGACGGTCGCGGTCGCACTGACGGAGGCGGCCCCGGATGCCGAGGTGCTCGCCGTGCTCACCGACAACCGCTCGCGCCCGGCCGCCGAGGCCGCCGCACGCACGCGGGCGGCCGTCGGGCGGATGCGCGACCGCGGCGCGCAGCGGCTCTTCGTCAAGATCGACTCGGTGCTCCGCGGGCAGGTCCGCGCCGACGTGGAAGGCGCGCTCGCCGCGTGGCCCGCGCCCGGCGCGGTGGCCACCCCCGCGTTCCCGGGCCAGGGCCGCACGGTCCGCGACGGTGTCCTGTCCGTGCACGGGCGGCAGACGGAACCGCAGGTCGCGGCCCACTTTCCGGCCGGTGTCGAGGTCGTCGACGCCGAGACGCACGAGGACCTCGTCGCGGTCGCGCACGCGCTGGTCGGCGCCGGCCGGGTCGCGGTCGGCTCCGGCGGCCTGTCCCGCGCGCTGGCCGACGTGCTGGTGCCGCAGCCCTGCGGCGCCGCGGTCCCGGCCCCCGCGACGGCCGTGCTGGTCGTCGCCGGCACCCCGCACCCGGTCACCCGGGCCCAGGTGGCCGAGCTGGAGTCGGCGGGCGCCCAGGTCGTGCTGGCCGGGCCGGCGGCCGTCGCGGTGGCGGCCGCCGCGCTGGCGGCCGGCCGGCGGGTGGTGCTGGCCTGCGAGCCGGACGGTGAGGTCGAGCCGGAGGGCCCGGCCGCGGCCGCGCTCGCCGCCGGGCTCGCGCGCACGGCGGTCGCCGTGCTCGCCGCGGCGCCCGGGGCCGGTCTGGTGCTCACCGGCGGCACCACCGCGCTCGCGGTGGCGACCGCGCTGGGCGCGACCGAGATGCGCGTGCTCGGCGAGGTGGCCGAGGGGCTGCCGATCGGCGAGCTGGTGGCGGGTGACCTGCGGGTTCCCGTCGTGACGAAGTCCGGCGGCTTCGGGGCGCGCGACGCACTGCTGCGCGCCGCGGAAGCGATCGATGCGGCAGAAGCGGCACTGGAGGCGAACGCATGAACCCCGTACTCGGCCTGACGGTCGGCGACCCGGCCGGGATCGGGCCCGAGGTCGTCCTCAAGGCGGCAGCGACCCGCGCGTCGGAGTGGCCCGGCTCGTCGCGATCGGCAGCGTGACGGCGCTGCGCGCGGCGGCCGAGGTCGTGCCCGACGCGCCCGAGCTGAACGTCGTGGCGGCGCCCGGCGAGGCCCGGTTCGCGCCCGGCACGCTCGACGTGGTCAACGTGGCCTCCGACGTGCGGGTCCCGGTCGGGACGCTCTCGGCCGAGGCCGGCCAGATCGCGTTCGAGGGGGTGGCGAAGGCGGTCGAGCTGGCGCTGGCCGGCGAGATCGACGGCATCGTCACCGCGCCGCTCAACAAGGAGGCCATCGCGCTGGCCGGGCACCCCTACCCGGGCCACACGGAGATCCTCGCCGAGCTCACCGGCACCCCGGACTTCGCGATGATGCTCACCGCCCACAAGCTGCGGGTGGTGCACGTGACCACGCACGTCGGCATCCGCAAGATGCTGGAGAAGGTCACCACCGAGCGGGTGCTCACCACGATCCGGCTCGCCCACAAGGCGCTGCGCGACATGGGCATGGAGCGCCCGTCCGTCGCGGTCGCGGGGCTGAACCCGCATGCCGGCGAGGGCGGTCTCTTCGGCGACGAGGAGCAGCAGACGATCATCCCGGCGATCGAGCGGGCCAAGGCCGAGGGCATCGACGCCAGCGGCCCGTGGCCGGCCGACACGCTCTTCGGCCGCGCGGTCGCGGCGACTTCGACGTGACGATCGCGATGTTCCACGACCAGGGCCACATCGCGGTGAAGGTGCTCGGGTTCGAGACCGGCGTGAACGCGACGATCGGGCTGCCGATCGTGCGCACGAGCGTCGACCACGGCACGGCGTTCGACATCGCCGGCACCGGCAAGGCGAGCGCCGACTCGCTGGTCGAGGCGGTCACGGTCGGCGCGTCGATGGCCGCCGCCCGGCTCGCCGCCCGGGCCGCGTCGGGAGCCGCGTCGTGAGCGCGCACCTCGGCCCGTTCGAGGCCGTCCGCGAGCTGACGTTCGACGTGCCGTTCCCGCGGCTGGTGCCCGTCCGGCAGCGCTTCGACCCCGCGAAGGTCGAGGACGTCGCCGCGACCACGGCCGCCGCGCTGGAGCCGCTGCGCGCCCGCATCCGCCCGGGCATGACCGTGGCGATCACGGCGGGCAGCCGCGGCATCCACGACAAGCCGGCCGTCGTGCGCGCGGCGGGGGAGTGGCTGCGCGCGGCCGGCGCCGAGCCGTTCGTCGTGCCGGCCATGGGCTCGCACGGCGGCGCGACGGCCGAGGGCCAGGTGCAGCTGCTCGCCGACCTGGGCATCACCGGGCAGAGCGTCGGGATGCCCATCAGGGCGACGATGGAGACGGTCGAGATCGACCGGCTGCCCGACGGCCCGGCGGTGCACCTGGACGCCAACGCGGCCAAGGCCGACGGCGTGCTCGCGATCAACCGGGTCAAGGCGCACACCGACTTCCGCGGCGACATCGAGAGCGGCCTCGCCAAGATCATCGCGATCGGGCTGGGCAAGCGCCGCGGCGCCGAGGGCATCCACCGGTACGGCCCGGCCAACCTGGCCGTCTGGGTGCCGGCCGTCGCGAAGCGGATCGTGGAGACCGGCAAGATCCTCGGCGGCCTCGCGATCGTCGAGAACGCCTACGACCGCGCGGCCCGCATCGAGCTCGTCGCGGCGAGGACGTCGGCGGGCCCGTGGAGACCGCGCTGCTCGCCGACCCAAGCGGCGCATGGCCCGGCTCCCGTTCGACGACGTCGACGTGGCCGTGGTGGACGAGCTGGGCAAGAACTACTCCGGCGCCGGCATGGACACCAACGTCATCGGCCGGATGATGATCCGCGGCAGCGCCGAGTTCGACCGCCCGCGCATCCGCAACATCGCGGTGCTCGACATCAGCGACGCCTCGCACGGCAACGCGGTCGGCGTGGGGCTGGCCGACTACGTCCCGTTCCGCGTGCTGGAGCGGATCGACCTGCGCAGCCTCTACATCAACGCGATGACGTCCGGGCTGGGCGGGCCGCAGCGTGCGCAGATCCCGATGGCGATGCCCACCGACCGGGACGCGATCGCCGCGGCCGTGCTGACCTGCGGGCAGGCCGACCCGGCCGCCGTCACGCTGGTGCGGATGCCCAACACGCTGAACCTGGAGCACCTGCTCGTCTCCGAGTCGCTGCGGGCCGCCGTCGACGCGGACCCCACGCTGGAGGTCACCGGCGAGGCCGCGTCGATGGCGTTCGACGCCGACGGGCGGCTGCTGCCGTGGCCGTGACCAGCAGCGATGTCACCGTCCGGCTGCACGCGGCCGACAACGTCGTGGTGGCGGCCCAGGCGCTGGCCGCCGGCAGCGAGGTGGCGGGGGTGACGCTGCGCGCGGACGTGCCGAGCGGGCACAAGATCGCCGTCGCGGACATCGCCGCGGGCGAGCCGGTGCGCAAGTACAACCAGATCATCGGGTTCGCGACCGGCCCGATCGCCCCCGGCGACCACGTGCACACGCACAACACGGCGTTCCAGGCGTTCGAACGGGACTACGCGGTGGGCGCCGACGTCACCGAGACGCGGTACGTGCCGGAGGCGGAGCGGGCGACGTTCCAGGGCATCGTGCGCGCGGACGGGCGCGTCGCCACCCGCAACTACCTGGGCATCCTCACGTCGGTGAACTGCTCGGCCACGGCCGCGAAGATGATCGCCGACCAGTTCCGCAGGCCCGGCCTGCTCGACGCGTTCCCGAACGTCGACGGCGTGGTGGCGCTGACCCACGGCACCGGCTGCGGGATGGCCGACGACGGCGAGGGCATCGCGGTGCTGCGCCGCACGCTGGCCGGGTACGCCGAGCACCCCAACTTCGCCGGGTTCCTGCTGCTCGGGCTGGGCTGCGAGGTCAACCAGATCAAGGGCGTGTCCGAGGGCTGGCGGCTCGACCCGTCCCGCCCGGTCGCCACGATGACGATCCAGGAGCAGGGCGGCACGGTCGCCACCGTGCGTGCGGGCGTCGCGGCGCTGCAGGCCATGCTGCCGCAGGCGAACGACGTGAAGCGGGAGACCGTGCCGGCGAGCGAGCTGGTGCTCGGGCTCAACTGCGGCGGCTCGGACGCCTACTCCGGCATCACGGCCAACCCGGCGCTCGGCGCGGCCGTCGACCTCCTCGTGCGCCACGGCGGCACCGCGGTGCTCGGCGAGACCCCGGAGATCTACGGGGCCGAGCACCTGCTCACCCGCCGCGCGTCGACCCGGCCGTCGCGGACAAGCTGGTCGAGCGGATCCGCTGGTGGGAGCACTACACTGAGATCAACAACGGGTCGATGGACAACAACCCGTCGCCGGGCAACAAGGCAGGCGGGCTCACCACGATCCTGGAGAAGTCGCTCGGCGCCGTCGCGAAGGGCGGCACCACGAACCTCACCGGCGTCTACGAGTACGCCGAGCGCGTCACCGCGAAGGGGTTCACGTTCATGGACACGCCGGGCTACGACCCGGTGTCCGTCACGGGGATCGTCGCGGGCGGGGCGACCGTCATGTGCTTCACGACGGGCCGCGGCTCGGTGCTCGGCTGCAAGCCGACGCCCAGCCTCAAGCTCGCCACCAACACCCCGATGTACGAGCACATGGCCGGCGACATGGACATCGACTGCGGGGTGGTGCTCTCCCGCGGGGAGTCCGTGGACTCCGTGGGGGAGCGGCTCTTCCGGCTGGTCCTGGAGACCGCGTCCGGGCGGAGGACGCTCAGCGAGGAGCTCGGTTTCGGGCAGGAGGAGTTCGTTCCGTGGCAGCTGGGAGCCGTGATGTGATGGGCATGCTCGACTTCACCGGCCAGGTCGTCCTGGTCACGGGCGCGGGGAGCGGCATCGGTGCGGCCGTCGCCGAGGGCTTCGGCAAGCTCGGCGCGCACGTCGTCGTCTCCTACGGGCACAACCGCGAGGGCGCCGAGAAGGTCGCCGGGGCGATCCAGGAGGCCGGCGGCGCGGCGTCCACGGTGGGCGCGGACCTCACCGCCCCGGGCGCGCCCGCCGCGCTCGTCGACGGTGTGGTGGCGGCGCACGGCAAGCTGGACGTGCTGGTCAACAACGCCGGTGACCTGCAGGGACGCGTGCAGATCGCCGACATGAGCGACGAGCACTTCGCGCGCGTGATGGACCTCAACATGACCTCGGTGTTCGCCACCTGCCGCCAGGCGGTCCCGGTGATGCGCCGGCAGGCGGCGGGCGCGATCGTCAACGTCACGTCGGTGGCGGCGCGCACCGGCGGCGCGGGCGGCTCGGTCGCCTACGCGACGGCCAAGGCCGCCGTGAGTACCTTCACCCGGGGCCTGGCGAAGGAGCTGGCCCGCGACGGGATCCGGGTCAACGCGATCGCGCCCGGCATCATCACCACCCCGTTCCACGAGCGGCACACCACCGACGCGCAGATGGCGGCGATGCTGTCCGGTGTGCCGATGGGCCGCGTCGGCACCCCGGACGAGTGCGTCGGCACCGTGCTCTACCTGGCGTCGCCCGCCATGAGCGGCTACGTCACCGGTCAGGTCATCGAGATCAACGGCGGTCCAGCTCACCCCTATGACGTCCCCCCGACCCCTGCGCAGCCAGGCCTGGTTCGACAACCCCGACAACCCGGGGATGACCGCCTCTACATCGAGCGGTACATGAACTGGGGCCTGACCAGGGAGGAGCTGCAGTCCGGCAAGCCGGTGATCGGCATCGCGCAGACCGGCTCCGACCTGGCCCCCTGCAACCGCCACCACCTGGTGCTCGCCGACCGCGTGCGCGAGGGCATCCGGGAGATGGGGGCCATCGCCGTCGAGTTCCCGGTGCACCCGATCCAGGAGACCGGCAAGCGGCCGACCGCCGCGCTCGACCGGAACCTCGCGTACCTGGGCCTGGTCGAGTCGCTCTACGGCTACCCGTTCGACGGCGTCGTGCTGACCACCGGCTGCGACAAGACCACACCCGCCTGCCTCATGGCCGCCGCGACCGTGAACATCCCGGCGATCGTGCTGTCCGGCGGGCCGATGCTCAACGGCTGGTACCGCGGCGAGCGCACCGGCTCCGGCACGATCATCTGGAAGGCCCGCGAGATGCTCGCCGCCGGCGAGATCGACGACGCGGAGTTCGTCGAGATGGTCGCGGCGTCCGCGCCGTCGCCCGGGCACTGCAACACGATGGGCACCGCGTCCACCATGAACGCGCTGGCCGAGTCGCTGGGCATGAGCCTGCCCGGCTGCTCCGCGATCCCCGCCGTGCACCGCGACCGGGCCCGCATGGCCTACCTGACGGGCCGGCGGATCGTCGAGATGGTGCACGAGGACCTCAAGCCCTCCGACGTCATGACCCGCGCGCGTTCGAGAACGCGATCGTCGTCAACTCCGCGATCGGCGGCTCCACCAACGCGCCCATCCACGTCACCGCGATAGCCCGGCACATGGGCGTCGACCTGCCGATGACCGAGTGGCAGCGGCTCGGGCTCGGCGTGCCGCTGATCGTCGACCTGCAGCCGGCCGGCAAGTACCTCGGCGAGGAGTTCCACCGGGCCGGGGGTGTGCCGGCCGTCGTCCACGAGCTCATGGCGCACGGGCTCGTCCGCGAGGACGCGCTGACCGTCAACGGGCGGACGATCGGCGACAACTGCCGCGCCGCCGCCGCCACCGACCGCGACGTCATCCGCACGTTCGACCGCGCGCTCGTCGACGACGCCGGGTTCCTCGTGCTCAGCGGGAACCTCTTCGACTGCGCGATCATGAAGACCAGCGTGATCTCGCCGGACTTCCGCGCGCGGTACCTCTCCGACCCCGACCACCCGAACGTCCTGGAGGGGCGTGCGGTCGTCTTCGACGGGCCGGAGGACTACCACCACCGCATCGACGACCCCGACCTGAAGATCGACGAGCACACCCTGCTGTTCATGCGCGGCACCGGGCCGCTGGGCTACCCGGGCGCGGCCGAGGTCGTGAACATGCAGCCGCCCGCCGAGCTGATCAAGCAGGGCGTGCACGCGCTGCCGTGCGTCGGGGACGGGCGCCAGTCCGGCACGTCCGGGTCGCCGTCGATCCTCAACGCCTCGCCCGAGGCCGCGGCCGGCGGCGGGCTCGCCCTGCTGCGCACCGGCGACCGCGTCCGCATCGACCTGAACGCGGGCACCGCCGACATGCTCGTCCCGGACGAGGAGCTGACCGCCCGCCGCCGCGCACTGGACGAGGCGGGCGGCTACCCCGTCCCGCCGTCCCAGACGCCGTGGCAGGAGATCCAGCGGTCGATGGTCGACCAGCTCAGCGAGGGCATGGTCCTGCGCCCGGCGGTGGCCTACCAGCGGATCACGCAGACCAAGGGCCTGCCCCGCGACAACCACTGACCCCGACTCGCGCACACTTTTCCAGCGACTCGCGGAAGTCCCGCGAGTCGCTGTTTTAGTGCGCGCGAGTCGCTGGATTCGTGTGCGCGAGTTGTGGGTCAGGGGACGGGCGTGAGGGCCCTGCCCTTCTCGAACCAGCTCTCCAGGTTGTCCACGACGAGCCGGCCCATCGCGCGGCGGGTGGGCTCGGACCCGGAGCCGACGTGCGGCAGCAGCACGGCGTTGTCCAGCTCCAGCAGCTCCGCCGCGACGTGCGGCTCGTCCTCGTAGACGTCGAGGCCCGCCGCCAGGATCGTGCCCTCCCGCAGGGCCGTGACCAGCGCGGACTCATCCACCACCGAACCCCGCCCGACGTTGACGAGCACGCCGTCGGGGCCGAGGGCGGCGAGCACCGCGGCGTCGACGAGGTGGTGGGTGGCGGCGCCGCCGGGCACCAGGACCACGAGCGTGTCGACGTCGGCGGCCATGCCGAGCAGCGTCGGGTGGTACCGGTAGGGCACGTCCTTCCGGTTGCGGTTGTGGTAGCCGACCGTCATCCCGAACGCCTCGGCCCGCCGCGCCACGGCCTCGCCGATGCGGCCGAGCCCGAGCACCCCGAGCCGGCGCCCGGCCAGCGTCGAGGGCGACAGCGGGAACGACTCCTGCACCCACCTCCCGGCCCGCAGGAACCGCTCGGCGCGGCCCAGCTCGCGCACGGCCATGAGGAGCAGTGCCATCGCGGTGTCGGCGACCTCGTCGTCGAGCACGCCGGGCGTGTTCGTGACGACCACCCCGCGCGCGGCCGCCGCGGCCACGTCGATCGTGTCGTAGCCGACGCCGAAGCTCGCGACGATCTGCACGCCGGGCAGCCGGTCGAGCAGGGCCGGCCCGATCGGCGCGCCGACCGTCGCGACGCCGAGCACGTCCGGTCCGCGTTCGGCGAGCAGCGCGTCGCGTCGGCGGCCTCCCAGAGCCGCAGCAGGTCGAAGCGTTCCTCGCACCCCTCGACCACGGAGGGGTGCATCGGCACCGTCATCAGGACGGTCGGACGTGTCATGCGGCTACTGTCGCCGACCCGCCGCAGGTGAGCGGCGTCGGGGTCGGTTCATATCTGATGAGCTATTGACCCGAACGGGTTCATCTGGACATCATTCGGACACTCGCCGTCACCGCCGACTGGAGTAGTGCCGATGCCCGAACCCACCGGGACCGCGACCGGAGCCGAGACCACCGACCCGTACGCGCTCACACCGGAGGGCATCAAGGAGCCGCCCGTCGGCTGGCGGGCGAGCTTCCGCTACCTGGGCCCCGGCCTGATCCTCAGCGCGTCGATCGTGGGGTCCGGGGAGCTGATCGCCACCACGGCGCTCGGTGCCGAGGCCGGGTTCGTGCTGCTGTGGCTGGTGATCGTCAGCACGCTGGTGAAGGTCGCCGTGCAGGTCGAGCTGGCCCGCTGGACGATCGCGACCGGCCAGCCCGCGCTCACCGGCTACGCCAAGGTGCCGCCGCGCATCGGCCGGGTCGGCTGGGTGAACCTGCTGTGGGTGCTGCTCGCCCTCTCCAAGCTCCTGCAGCTCGGCGGCATCATCGGCGGCGCCGCCGCGGCGTTCAGCATTCTGCTGCCGATCGGCGGCGACCCGCTCGGACCCGTCTCGCTGACCGTCTGGACGTGCGTGCTGGCCGTCGCGAGCATCGCGCTGCTCTACTCCAACCGCTACTCGCTGATCGAACGCGGCGCCGCGGCGCTCGTGGTCGTCTTCACGGCCGTGACGGTGCTCATCGCGCTCGGCCTGCCGCTGACGCCGTTCGCGTACGGGCCCGGCGACGTGCTCAGCGGGCTCACGTTCCTCACTCCCGGTGGGGCGATCGCGCGGCGGTGGCGATGTTCGGGATCACCGGTGTGGGCGCCGACGAGATCACGTTCTACACGTACTGGTGCCTGGAGAAGGGCTACGCGCGCTGGACCGGCCCCGACGACGGCAGCGAGGCGTGGGCCCGCCGGGCCAACGGCTGGATCCGCGTGATGTACAAGGACGCGTTCGTCTCGTGGGTGGTCTACACGTTCGGCACGCTGGCGTTCTACCTGATGGGCGCGGCCGTGCTGAACCCGCAGGGGCTCGCGCCCGAGGGCAACGGGATGATCACCACGCTGTCCCGGATCTACACCGACACGCTCGGCCCGTGGGCGAGCGTGCTGTTCCTGCTCGGGGCGATCGCGGTGCTCGGTTCCACGATGTGGGCGGCGATCCCGAGCTGGTCGCGCATGTACACGAACCTGCTCGCGACGTTCGGCGTGCTCGACTGGCAGGACCCGGTGGCCCGGCTGCGCTGGATCCGCGTCTTCACGGTGGTGCTGCCGGTCCTGTGGGCCGTCTGCTTCCTGACGATCCAGTCGCCGGTGATCATGGTGCAGATCGGCGGGATCGCCACCGGGATCTTCCTGGTGGCCGCGGTGGTGGCCGTCTGGTACCTGCGGCGCACCGAGACCGACCCGCGCCTGCACGGCGGCCGCGGGTTCGCGACCCTCCTCGTGGTGAGCAGCGTGGCGATCGTGCTGCTGGGCGTCTACACGCTCCTGCAGGTCTTCGGCCTGCGGATCGGCGGCTAGGAGACTCGGCGAACTCAGCCACGAGTGGCCGGCTGGAGGTACTGGGCGACGTCCTGCTCGGTCTGCTCCAGGTGGTCCTCCATCGCGCGGCGGGCCGCCTGCGCGTCGCCCGCCTCGACGGCGCGCAGGATCGCGGCGTGCCAGCCGAGCGCGTGGCTGCGGAACTCCGCGACGCTGGAGGTCTCCTCCCGCATCGCCCGCAGCACGGACGTCAGCGGCTCGAACAGGGCCTGAGGAAGACGTTGTCGGCGGCCTCGAAGAGCGCCGCGTGGAACGCGAAGTCGACCTCGGCGGCGGTGGCCGCGTCGCCGCGCTCGTGGGCCTCCACCATCTCCTGGTGGAGCGTGCTCAGCCGTTCGCGTGCGCCTCGGTGCGGCGGGACGCGGCCAGCTCGACGATCGCGACCTCGACCGCGCGCCGGGCCTCGACGAGCCGCCGCGGCAGGAGCAGCGGGTCGCCGTCCACCCGGCTGCGGGCCAGCAGCAGCCGCCCGTCCAGCGGCGACCAGCACTTCGTCGGGTTGACGAGGCTGGACCGGCCCTGCTGGACGTCGATCACCTTGGTGGGG
Source organism: Pseudonocardia sp. CNS-139 (assembly GCA_001942415.1). Lineage (GTDB taxonomy): Bacteria > Actinomycetota > Actinomycetes > Mycobacteriales > Pseudonocardiaceae > Pseudonocardia. The sequence continues at coordinate 23,122 of MKJX01000179.1, read as the reverse complement.
ACGAGCGACCGGATCGCCTCCCGCACCGTGAGCCGGCTGACGCCGAAGCGCTGTGCCAGCTCCGACTCGCTGGGCAGCGCGCCTCCGACCGGGAACGTGCCGTCCAGGACGAGTTCCAGGAGCTGTTCGGCCACCACGTCGGCTCGCCCGGGGCGCATCACCCCAGCGTACCGGGCACTACCCGGACGGTCGGGGGCGCCGACCCGTTCGCCCGTTATCACCCGGATCGGTCGGGCCCAATGCGGTGGGTGCACGCTTACCCTGGCCCGGTGACCAGGGACGACGCCGCACGTGCCGGCCCCGCGGCCGCAGCCGCGGTCCTGCCGCACGTCGCGCAGGCGCCGGCCGTGATCGTGCTCGACCTCGACACGCGCCGGGTCGTGCACGCCAACACCGCCGCCGCGGAGCTGACCGGCGGGCCGCTGCCGCTGCCGGCCGACGTCGGGGTGTGGGGGGACGCCGCGGGCCTCACGGACATGGCCGGGCGCCGGATGGCCGACCCGGGCTCGCCGCTGTGGCTGGTGGCCGCCGGCGTGCCGGTGGTGGGCGAGCCGGTGACGGTCTCGGGGGGCAGCGCCGACGCGCAGGAGGCCGCCGCCGACGGCACGCTCCTGTGGGTCACGGGCTTCGGGCTGGCCGCCGCGGGCGAGGGGCCTGCGGTGCCGCCGGGGCTCGCCGCCCGCCTGGAGCGCCGCGCGCTGGTGGTGCTGCTCCGGCTCACCGGCACCGAGCAGGGCGAGCGCCGGCGGCTGGAGATGCTGCGCGACCGGGCGCTCGTCGCCACCGACGTCTCGTTCTCGATCACCGATCCGCAGCTGCCCGACAACCCGCTGGTCTGGGTCAACCCGTCGTTCTCGACGCTCACCGGCTACTCGCGGGAGGAGGTCGTCGGGCGCAACTGCCGGTTCCTGCAGGGCCCCAACTCCGACCCGGCCACCGTGCGGCGCGTCCACGACGCGCTGGACCACCGCCAGCCCGTCACCGAGGTGCTGCTCAACTACCGCCGCGACGGCACGGCGTTCTGGAACCAGGTGTCGATCTCCCCGGTCTTCGACGGGGCCGGGCGGCTGGTCAACTTCGTCGGCGTGCAGAGCGACGTCACCGAGCGTGTGGTCGTCGAGCAGGAGCGGCGCGCCGCGCTCGCCGAGGCCGAGGAGGCCCGCGGCCAGCTGCGCCTGCTGGCCGACGCGACGTCCCAGATGACGGGCGCGCTCGGCGTCGGCGACGCGTGCGAGCGGCTGGCCGGCAGCCTGGTGCCGGCGCTGGCCGACCTGTGCGCCGTCGACCTGCTGGACCGGCCCGGCGCGGGCGCGCCGCAGCGGGTCGCCGTGGCCGCGCGGGACCGGGCCGACGGGGAGCGGCTGCGGTACCTGGCCGCGCTGCGCGGTTACCGCACCGGCGACGGCAGCCGCACCGGCGACGTGCTGGCCGGCGAGCACGCGCTGCTCGAACCCGAGGTGCCGGAGCAGGGCCGCGACCGCTACCCGGACGACGCCCCGGCCGCCGCCGTCTACGACGAGCTGCGGCTGCGGTCGGCCATGGTCGTGCCGGTCCGGGCCCGCGGCCGCGTGCTCGGGACGCTGACGCTGCTCACCCAGCACCCGTTCGGCCGCCGCTACTCGCAGCGTGACCTGCACCTGGTGACCGACATCGCGGGCCGGGCCGGGATCACCGTCGACAACGCGCGGCTGTACGAGGTGGAGCATGCCGCGGCCGTCACGCTGCAGCGCAGCCTGCTGCCCGCCGTGTCGGACGTCGCGGGCGTGCAGGTGGCGGCGCGCTACCTCGTCGGCGTGGACGGCAACCAGGTCGGCGGCGACTGGTACGACGCGCTCGACCTGCCCGACGGTGCGCTCGGGCTCGCCGTCGGGGACGTCGTGGGGCACGACCTCGGCGCGGCCGCGGCGATGGGCCAGCTGCGCGGCGTGCTGCGCTCGTACGCGTGGGACGGCGGCGCGCCCGGCTCGGTGCTCGACCGCTGCGACCAGCTCGTCCAGGGGCTGGAGATGGCGGCGATGGCGACGGCCGTGTACGCGCGCGTCGAGCCGCCGGACGTGTCCGGGGAACGCCTGCTGCGCTACGCCAACGCCGGGCATCCGGCCCCGCTGCTGCTGCGTCCGGACGGCGAGCTGGTGCGCCTCGACGAGAACCGCTCGCCCATGATCGGCGCCGTGCGCAGCCTCGGGCGCCGCGCCGGGCCCGGACGTGCGGAGGCCGAGGTGCGCTGCCCGGCCGGGTCGCTGCTGATCCTCTACACCGACGGGCTGACCGACGTGGTCGGTGAGGACGCGGACGCGCGCACCGAGCTGCTGGAGCGGACGGTGGCCGGGCTCGCGCCGGGCACCGACGCGGAGACCGCCGTGGAACGGGTGCTCGCGGTGTGCCGGGTGCCCTGGCAGCGTGACGACGTCGCCCTGCTCGCCGTCCGGCTCGACGGCTAGGCAGGCGTTCCGCAGCGCCGAATGGCGCTTTGTGGGAGCCGTCCTGCCGCTACCGGTGGGTAAGCCACCACTCACGGATCGACGGCCGCCGCTCGGCGTTAGGACCCGCTCTCACCAGGCGTGACGACTCGATTGAGGGTTCACTCTGCGGCATACCGGCTGTTCCGGGGGCGGACGCCGGGGCGTCGAGGGGGACGTTGGCAGATGGTTGCGGTTCCGGAGATCGAAGTCTCCGTGCCGGTGGCGGAGGCCGTCACCGGTCGCTTCGCCGTGCCCACGCACCGCCGTGTCGTCGCGGTTGCCGTGAGCCCGATGGAGCTGTTGCGTCCCGAGTCGGACCTGGCCCGGCTCGCGGAGGGGTTTCCTCAGGTCGACCTGCTCGTCGCGGCGGACGACAGTCCGGTGCAGGCGATCGACGACGAGGACGAGGAATGGGCGGACGCCGCCGCGGCGGAGGTCCGTGAGGGGATCGGGCGGCTCGGCATCGCCGGGCTCGCGCTGCACCGGCTCGGGCTGCGCCAGCCGTTCCCGGTCGCGGCCGAGGACGACCTGGTGGCGGCGCTGAGCGAGCTCGTCGGGTTCGACCCCGAGCCCGGCGTCTACTGCCTGGCGCCGGCGGCCGCACCCGGCGACCCAGGGCGCACGGTGGTGATCCGGGCGGCCCAGCGCATCGCGCAGGTCTACGGGATCCCGCTGCTGCGCTACCGGTGCCTGGAGCTGTCGGTCGTCGGCTGAGCGCACTCACGCACGACGGCGGGGCGGGTCCGAACGGACCCGCCCCGCGGCAGTCTCGCTGGTCAGCTGGCCATCGGGATGCCGCGCTGCTCCAGGATGATCCGGCGCTCGGCCTCGGCCAGCCCGCCCCACACCCCGAACGCTCCCGCGTCTGCAGGGCGAACTCACGGCACTGGTCCATCACGGGGCAGCGCCGGCAGATCTCCTTGGCCTGCGCGGTGCGCCGCGCGCGTGACGGGTTGCGCTCCCCGTCGGGGTGGAAGAACACCCCGCTGTCCATTCCGCGGCATGCTCCCAGGCGCTGCCACTGCCACGCGTGGTCCATCGGGCCGGGTAGCCGGGAAACGTCGCTCATCGTCACCTTCTCGTCACTCGAAGCCCGACGTACTGGGCGATCGAGAGGCACGTTCCCGTGGCGTTCGGACGCCAAACGTCACCCGCGATGTGTGACCCAGCTCACATCGGTGGTGAGGTTTCGGCGGGCGAACCGAGCGAATGTCAGGTGCTGGCGAGGGCCCGGTCGATCGTGTCGTGGATGTCGAAGAGCGGGATGAGGCCGGCGATCGTGAGCGGCCGCAGCACCCGGCGCGCGGTGCACGCCAGGCGCAGCTCGACGCCCGCCGTGTGCGCCGCCTCGCGCACCTCGATGAGCACCGCGAGGCCGCTGGTGCCGAGGAACGTGACGCCGTCCAGGTCGAGCACGACCAGCTCGACGCCGGCGTCCGGTTCGAGCTGGTCGAGGACGGCGGAGCGCAGCTGTGGGGAGGTCAGCATGTCGACCTCGCCACCGACCTCGATCACGACCTGGCCGGGCGACCGGGGCGTGATCGTCAGGGTGATCTGGTCGTCGGCGTCCGAGCCCCGTCGGGTCGACGCCGGGCCGGGCGGCAGGTTCTCACGGGTCTCGGACATCGAGGGTCACGGTAGGGCCAGCCGCGGGAGTCTGCCACTTCAGGCGCTGCTCGCGTCGGGGTGGGTTCGTCCGCACGTCAGGAGGCGGTGGCGGCCGTCCTCGGTGCGTGCTGCGCGCCGGTGCGGGCCAGCAGCTCCAGCAGCGGCACGGCCACCCGCCGGCTGGTGCGCAGCGCCTCCCGGGCCGCGCTCACCGTGAACGGCGCGGCGACCCCGGCGAGCACGGCGACCGCGCGCCGGTCCGCGCCCGGCAGCAGCACGACACCGTCGGCGACGCGCATCAGCTCGCCGGCCCGCACCAGCGCCGCGAGCTCCCGGCGGCCGAGCCCCAGCGTGCCGAGCCGGGCCGCGTCGGGGGCGGCGAACGGGTCGCGGGCCAGTTCGGTGCGCAGCGCCGCCATCGCCGTGCGGACCGGGGCGGGCAGCGCCGGGCCGGCCGCCCGCGTCACCCGTCCGTCGCGCAGCACGAGCCCGGAGGGCGCGTGCCGCAGCACGGTCTCGACGAGCCGCGCGTCCGGGAGGTCCGCGGCGCGGCGGGCCGCCTCGACCGGCAGCCCGGGGGCGAGCGGGTCGGCGTGCGCGGCGACGGCGGCGGCGATCGCGGCGGCGAGCGTGCGGGCCCGGCCGGGGTCGACGAGCCACCCGCCTGCGGCGGGCAGGCCCGCCAGCTGCGCGGCCGGGACCCCCATCGCGACCAGGTCCTTCGCCTGGGCGACGCCCCGGCGGGTCAGCTCGCCGGCCGCCGACGGGACGCCGTCCAGCCCGGCCAGCTCGGCCGCCCGGCGGGCGCCCGCCCCGCGTCGGCGCAGCTCGGGCGGGGCGACGTCGAGCACGGTGAGCCCGGCGGCGATCCGGTGCGCGCCCGGGTCGCGCAGCAGCGCCCGGTCGCCGATGCGCAGGGGGAGCGGGCGGCGCAGCCGCAGCCGCGCAGGGGGAGCGGGCGGCGCAGCCGCAGCCGCGCGGTGCCCGGGCCCAGCGGCGCACCCGGGCGGGCACCGCCGCGGCGCCGGTGTGGAACGTCAGCTCGGCCGGCAGCGTCGCGTCTTTCGGGTGCCGCACGTCGAGCACGTCCGTCGCGCGCCAGCGGCCCGGCGTGAGCAGGGCGTCGCCGCGGGAGACGGCCGTGTGCGGGAGCCCGCGCAGGTTCAGCGCCACCCGGGCCGGGCCGCCCGCGACCGGCACCGGCTCGCCGAGGCACTGCAGCCCGCGCACCACCACCCGCCGGACGCCGTCGGCGGTGCTCAGCTCCAGCTCGTCGCCCGGGCGGATGCGGCCGGCGCCGAGCGTGCCGGTGACGACGGTCCCGGCGCCGCGGACCGTGAACGTGCGGTCCACCCACAGCCGCACGTCCGCGGCCGCGTCCGGGACGGGCAGCCGCGCCACCAGCGCGTCCAGGGCGGTGCGCAGGTCGGGCAGCCCGGCCCCGGTGACGGCCGAGACGGCGACGGCCGGGACGTCCGCGAGCGGCGTGCCGGCGAGGTGGGCGCGGGCGTCGGCCAGCGCGAGGTCCGGTTCCATGAGATCGGTGCGGGTGATCACCAGCAGCCCGTCGCGCACGCCGAGGGCCGTGAGCGCGTCGGCGTGCTCCGCGGTCTGGGGCATCCAGCCGGCGTCGGCCGCGACGGCCAGCACGGTGGCCGGCACCGGCCCGGCGCCCGCCAGCATCGTCGCGACGAACCGCTCGTGGCCCGGCACGTCGACGAACGCGACCGTCCGGCCGGACGCCAGTGTCGTCCAGGCGAAGCCGAGGTCGATCGTCATGCCGCGGCGGCGCTCCTCCGCCCACCGGTCGGGCTCCATGCCCGTCAGCGCCCGGACCAGCGTCGACTTCCCGTGGTCGACGTGCCCGGCGGTGGCGAGGACGTGCACCGCTCAGCCCGACTCGCGTGCACTCAGCCCGCGACTCGCGGGGGATCCGGCTTCCCCGTCCGCGAGTCGCGCCCTGGATGTACGCGAGTCGCGGGCTGAGAGCACGGCCGTGCGCAGTGCTCGTCGGCGGACGGGGGCAAGGCGCGCAGGTCGAGCAGGCAGCGGCCGCGCTCGACGTGCCCGAGCACGGCCGGGTCCCCGGCGCGCAGCGCGGCCGCGTACCGCTCGGGGAGCGCGACGGCGGCGCTGGGCAGGGTGACGCCGGGCGCGCCGCCGCCTCCGACGGCCGCCGTGGACGGCACGGCCGCGGCGTCCACCCCGGCCGCGGCGAGCGCGCCGGCGAGCCGTTCGGCGCGGGCCGTCAGCTCGTCGCGGTCGGCCGCCAGCGCCGCGCGCACCGGTGGCAGCGGGCCGCGGAGCGTCGCCTCCAGCGCGGCGAGCGTCAGCTTGTCGGCGCGCACGGCGCGCGCGAGCGGGTGCCGCCGGATGCGCCGCACCAGATCGGCGCCCGCGCCCGGGCCGCCCAGCAGCAGCCCGGCCTGCGGGCCGCCGAGCAGCTTGTCGCCCGACGCCGTGACGAGCGCGGCGCCCTCGGCGAGCGCGGTGGCGGCGTCCGGCTCGCCGGGCAGCAGCGGGTGCGGGGCGAGCAGCCCGGAGCCGATGTCGGCGACCACCGGCACGCCCAGCCCGGCCAGCTCGCGGATCCCGGCGGCCCGGGTGAACCCGCTGACCACGAAGTTCGACGGGTGCACCTTGAGCAGGAGCGCGGTGTGCTCGCCGATCGCGGCGGCGTAGTCGGCCGGGCTCGTGCGGTTGGTCGTGCCGACCTCGCGCAGCCGCGCACCCGCGGCCGTGAGCAGCTCGGGGATGCGGAAGCCGTCGCCGATCTCGACGAGCTCCCCGCGGGACACGACGATCTCCCGGCCCGGCGCCAGCGCGGCGGCGACCATGGCGAGCGCGGCGGCCCGTTGTTGACGACGTGCGCGGCGGCCGCCCCGGGCACCGCGGACAGCAGCGCGTCGAGCGCCCCGGCGCCGCGCGGACCGCGCCCGCCGGTGCCGAGGTCCAGCTCGACGTCGCAGGTGCCGGCGGCGACGTCGAGCGCGGCGCGGGCGGCGTCGGAGAGGGCGGCGCGGCCGAGGTTGGTGTGCAGCAGGACGCCGGTGGCGTTCAGCACGGGCCGCAGGCCGGTGGCGGTGGCCGGCAGCGCGGCGAGCGCGGCGTCGACGACCGAACCGTGGTCCGGCGGCACGTCACCGCTGCGGGCCCGCTGCTGCGCGGTCGCGACCGCGGACTTGACGATCCCGCGGCCGAGCCGGCGTGCGGCGGCCGCGACCCGCGGCTCGGCGAGCACGGCGTCCGTGCGGGGCACCCGGCGCCGCGGGTCGACAACGCTCACGCCGGTCACCCTACGGTGACCGGCCGTGGCAGATGTCGCTGGTGTCAGCTGACGGAGGAACTCTCCAGCTGCGGGCGGGCGGTGCGCATCGGCAGGGCGCTGCGCTCGCTCACGTCGCCGGTGACGGACTCGCCCAGCTCGCCCCCCAGCAGCTTGTGGAGGCGGGCCATCTCGTTGCGGACGCCCTCGTGCAGCGAGCCGATGCGGCGCAGCTCCTGCTCGGCGGCCTCGCGGCGGCGCTTCAGCTCCTGCTCGCTGCGCTGGCGGACCTCGTCGGCGCGGTTCTGCGCCTCGCTGACGAGCGCGTCGGCGGCGTGCCGGGCGTCCTCGGCGATGCGGGCGGCGTCCTCGCGGGCGGCGGCGAGGGTGGCGGCGGCTGCTGCTCGCGCTCCTGGATGGCCACGTTGCGCTGAGCGGCCTCCTGGTCCATCTCGGCGGACCGGGCGATGAGCTTCTGCTCGACCTCGTGGCGGTGGCGCTCGGCGTCGGCGCGGGCCTGCTCGACCAGGGCGGTGGCCTCGTTGGCGGCGCGGTTGCGGACGTCGGCGGCCTCGTGCTCGGCGAGGCGGAGGATCTTCTCGGCGCGGAAGCCGAAGCTCTCGGCCGAGAGCGGCGCGTCGCCCTGCTGCTGGCGGGCGTTCCGGACCTCCTTCTCCAGCGCGCGGGCGTGCTGCTCGGCGGCCTGGCGGCCGCTCTCGGCCGCGGCGAGACGGTCGCGCAGCTCGCGCAGCTGGGCGTCCACCTGGTCGCGGTCGTAACCGCGGCGGACGATGTCGAAGGGACCGGTGGAGGACGGGAGGCCCCCGGTGGTCTGAACAGGATTTTGAGGGGAGCTGATCGTCACGTTCGGTAGCTTGTTATCTGGTCACGTGTGACACTACCGGGGATCGGCGGGCGGGCCGGTTCATGCGGTCGGCGGTAATCGCTGTAAACGGCGCGTGTCGGTGGATCTCGCACCGGTAGCTGACCGTACTCTCGGACCGTGACCGGCTCCGTCGCCGCCCGGCGGCTCACACAGTTCAGCCACGGCGCCGGATGCGCGTGCAAGCTCGCCCCCAACCTCCTCGCGGACGTCCTCGGCCGGCTGGCCCCGTCCCGGCACCCGGACCTCCTCGTCGGCACCGAGACCGGTGACGACGCCGCCGTCTGGCGGCTGTCACCCGACCGGGCGCTCGTCGCGACCACCGACTTCTTCACCCCCCTCGTGGACGACCCCCGCACCTGGGGCCGCATCGCCGCGCAGAACGCCGTCTCGGACGTCTACGCGATGGGCGGGCGGCCGGTCTTCGCGCTGAACCTCGTCGCGTGGCCGGCCGAGGAGCTGCCCGTGTCGATGCTCGCCGAGGTGCTGGCCGGCGGCGCCGAGATCGGCGCGGAGAGCGGGTTCGTGGTGGTCGGTGGGCACAGCGTCGACGACCCCGAGCCCAAGTACGGGCTGGCCGTCGTGGGCGAGGTGCACCCGGACCGCGTCCTGACCAACACCGGCCTGCGCCCCGGCGACGATCTCGTGCTGACGAAGGCGCTCGGCGTCGGCGTGGCGACCACCGGGATCAAGGCGGGCACCGCGCCGCCCGACCTGGCCGCCGCGGCCGTCGCGTCGATGACGGCGAGCAACGCGCCCGCGTCCGCCGCCGCGCTGGCCGCCGGGGCCACGGGCTGCACCGACGTCACCGGGTTCGGGCTGCTCGGGCACCTGGCGAAGATGGCCGCGGCGTCCGGGGTGGACGTCGACCTCGACGCCGACGCCGTCCCGTTCCTGCCGGGCGCGCGGGCGCTCGCCGAGGCCGGCACGGTGCCCGGCGGCACCCGCCGCAACCGCGACTGGGTCGCCCCGTACGTCGACGCCGGCGGCCGGTCCGAGCTGGACGTGCTGCTGCTCGCGACGCCAGCGTCCGGCGGCCTGCTCTTCGCGCCGCCCCGACCTGCGGGCGCCGTCGCCGAGCTGGGCCCGCCGTCCGCCGTGATCGGCACCGCCCGCCCCGGCACAGGCCGCATCCACCTGCACTGACACCGCGACTCGCGCACACTTTTCCGGCGACTCGCGGGTGGGCGGAGCCCACCGACCCGCGAGTCGCTGGATTACTGCACGCGAGTCGCCGGATTACTGCACGCGAGTTGTGTTCCGAGTGCGGGTCCCGATCGGGGGACCGTGCGGCGCGGGGGCGCGGAAACGGGGGCCGGCTCCGGTTGGGTGGGGGCCGCCCGGAGGTGTTGTGGTCGGCGCCTCCGGGCTCCCACGCCCCGCGAACTGGCTAGCGTCGCGCCCGTGACCGAGCCCGTGGACCGTTCCTGCGACCGCACCCGCGTGTGGGTGACGGAGGCGATCCGGCGCGTCGAGGCCGACGCCAACCGCTCGGCCGACACCCACCTGCACACGTTCCCGCTGCCGGCGGAGTGGGGCGTGGACGTCTACCTCAAGGACGAGTCCGTGCACCCCACGGGCAGCCTCAAGCACCGGCTGGCCCGCTCGCTCTTCCTGTACGCGCTGGCCAGCGGCTGGATCGTCGAGGGCACCACGGTCGTCGAGGCCAGCTCCGGGTCGACGGCGGTGTCTGAGGCGTACTTCGCGCGACTCGTGGGCGTCCCGTTCGTGGCGGTGATGCCGCGCTCGACCAGCCCGGAGAAGATCGCGCTCATCGAGCGGTACGGCGGGCGCTGCCACTTCGTCGACCGCCCCGCCGCGATGTACGACGAGGCGCAGCGGCTCGCCGCGGAGACCGGCGGCCACTACATCGACCAGTTCACCTACGCCGAGCGCGCGACGGACTGGCGGGGCAACAACAACATCGCCGAGTCGATCTTCGAGCAGCTCGCGATGGAACGGTTCCCGGTGCCGGAGTGGATCGTGGTGGGCGCCGGCACCGGCGGCACGTCCGCGACGATCGGGCGCTACCTGCGCTACCGCCGTCACCCGACCCGGCTGGCCGTGGTCGACCCGGAGAACTCCGCGTTCTTCCCCGGCTGGACGCTGGACGCACCCGACTACGCCACCGGCATGCCGTCGCGCATCGAGGGCATCGGCCGGCCGCGCATGGAGCCGAGCTTCGTGCCGAGCGTGATCGACCTGATGGTCCCCGTCCCCGACGCGGCGAGCGTCGCGGCGGCCCGGCACCTGCACGCCGTCACCGGGCGGTGGGCGGGCGGCTCGACCGGCACGAACCTGTGGGGCGTCTGGCACCTGGTGGCCCGCATGCTCGCCACCGGCACGCGCGGCAGCGTCGTCACGCTGATCTGCGACGGCGGCGACCGCTACGGGCACAGCTACTACGACGACGGGTGGGTGGCCCGGCAGGGGCTGGACCTCGCCCCGTACACGGCCGCGATCGAGCGGTTCCTCGCCTCGGGGGAGTGGACTCCGCCGTCCTGACCATCGTCCGCCGCCGTCTGTCCGGTTCGTTCCTTCTGCGTCCGACGGAATGTCAACGGCTCCGTCGCCGGATAGGAGCGGGTTGTTCGCCGTTCATCTCCCGGTCGTGTGCATGGGAAAGCGTGACGCCCGGCCACCACCCGGTCGGGTGAAACCGACCGGCCACAGTAAGCGACAGGAGAACAGATGACAGAGGGACTGTCCCGCCGGGGCTTCCTCCAGGCGGGCGCTGCGGTCGGTGCCGGTGTCGTGCTGCTGGGCTCCGGCGAGGTCCTCCTCACCGCCCCCAACGCGGCCGCGACGACGCCGGGCGCCGGGTACGGGCCGCTGGTGGCGGACCCCGCCGGGCGTCTCGCGCTCCCCCAGGGCTTCAGCTACAAGGTCGTGACCGAGGCCGGCAAGACCCTCCTCGAGTCCGGCGAGCCGACCCCGGCGAGCCACGACGGCACCGGGGCGTTCCCCGGCAGGCACGGCGGCACGATCCTCGTCAACAACCACGAGCTCGGTGACCCGTTCGCCGAGACCGAGCTGCCGGTGCCGCACCTCGACCGGCTCACCTACGACCCGGGCAGCGCGGGCGGCTGCACGGTGGTCGAGGCAGACAAGGACGGCGACCGCATCCGCGAGTGGGTGGGCGTCGCCGGCACCTCGACGAACTGCGCCGGCGGCATCACGCCGTGGGACACCTGGCTGACCTGCGAGGAGACCGAGGACCTCGCCGGTGAGAACGGCACGACCAAGGACCACGCTACGTGTTCGAGGTCAACCCGTACCACCGCGAGCTGAACCTCGACCCGAAGCCGATCAAGGCGCTGGGCCGGTTCGCGCACGAGGCCGCCGTCGTCGACCCCAAGTCGTTCGACATCCTCCTCACCGAGGACGCGTCCGAGCCCAACGGCCTGCTGTACCGCTGGGAGGCCCCGGACGGCTTCAAGGGCGGCGACCGCGCTCTGCGCGCGCTGGGTGACACCGACGGCGTGCTGGGCGCGATGCGCTGCACCGACGCCTCCGGCACTTTCGTCGACGACCTCTCCCGCGCCGTCGAGATCGGCACCACCTACGACGTCACGTGGACCACGGTGCCCGACCGCGACGCCCGCACCACCCCGACCCGCGAGCAGTTCGGCGCGGACGAGGTCACCCGCGGACGAAGCTCGAGGGTGCCTGGTGGGGCAAGGGCGGTGCGTACATCGTCACGAGCTACGCGCGTGAGGAGAGCCCGGGCGCCGCGCACGACGGCCAGGTGTGGTTCTACGACCCGAAGAAGTCGACCTTCACCCTCAAGGTGCGGTTCGGCGTGAACGCCACCCCGGACGTCGACGGGCCGTTCGACGGGCCGGACAACATCTCGGTCTCGCCGTGGGGCGGCCTCATCCTCGCCGAGGACGGCGAGGGCGTGCAGCACCTCATCGGCGTGAGCGGCAGCGGTGAGCCGTTCCCGATCGCGCGCAACGACGAGGCCGAGGGCAGCGAGTTCACCGGCCCGGTGTACTCGCACGACAAGAAGATCCTGTTCGGCAACGTCCAGACGCCGGGCATCATGTACGCGATCACCGGCCCCTGGCGCCACCAGCGCTGAGCCGCCCGGCGGGTGGTGCGTAGGAGCGCCCTGAACAACTCGGGCCTACTGCGCCGCCGCCACTTCGGCTGCGGTCGGGACGGGTCCGGGACCGACTAGCCTGTCTGTTGTATCGCCCGACGTCCGCCTCGCGATGACACCACCTGGACGCCGCTCGCTACGGCCGGAGTTGTTCAGGACCCTCCTACACGCGCACCGCGGTGGGCACCACCCGCTGTTCCAGGCGCGCCGCGGCGGCCAGCAGGGCCGCCTCGGCCCCCGGCCGCCCGACGAGCTGCACGCCGACGGGCCGGCCGCCGACCAGCACCGGAGCCACCGCGGCCGGCAGGCCGGCGAGGTTCCACGCCTGCGTGCACGGCACCCGCGCGGCCGCGGTGAGGTACGCGGACAGGTAGCCGCGGCCGGGAGTGCCGCCGGCCGGGGCCGCCGGGCCGGCCACCGCGGGCCCGAGCACCACGTCGAAGCCGCCCGCGTCCATCCAGGCGAGCATGCGGTCGCGCCACGCGGCCGGCGCCGTCGCGCCGGGCGGGCCGAGCCGCAGCACCCGACGGCCCTTCCTGATCACCGCCGCCGTGCGCGGCTCGACGTCCGCGGGGTGCAGGCCGAGCGTCTCGGCGTCCTGCGCGACGCCGGCGAGCCAGCGACGGGTCCACCGCCGCGCCAGTCCGCGCGGGTACGGCGGGTCGGCCAGCGCGACCTCCGCGCCGCCCGGCCCGGCCCGCAGCCGGGCCGCCGCGCCGACGGCGGCCGCCTGCTGCTCGGCGCGCATCCTCGTGATCGGTGACGGCGTGCGCAGCGACAGCGCGACGCGCACCGGCCCCGGCCCGTCGACGTCCACGGCCGTGCCGGCGAGCACGCCCAGCATCAGCGCCGCGTCCTCGGCCGTGCGCGCGATCGGCCCCGCCGCGCTCAGCCCGAACCAGTGCTCGTCGGCCCCGCCGGGCAGCGGGACGACGCCCGGCCCCGGCTTGAGCCCCACCAGCCCGCAGTAGGCGGCCGGGATGCGGATCGAGCCGCCGCCGTCCGTGCCGAGCGCGAGCGCGGCCATCCCGGCGGCCACGGCGGCCGCGCTGCCCCCGCTCGACCCGCCCGGGTCCAGCGCCTCGTCGAGCGGGTTGCGCGTGGTGCCGAGCGCGGAGTGCGTGAACGGCCAGATCGCCAGTTCCGGCATCCGGGTCTTCCCGACGACCACGGCGCCCGCCGTGCGCAGCCGCCGGACGAGGTCGTCGTCGCGGCGGGCCGGGGCGGTGGAGGTGGCGGCCGAGCCGTGGCGCGTCGGGTAGCCGCCCACGTCGACGTTGTCCTTGATCGCAACCGGCACGCCCGCGAGCGGGAGCGCGAACCGGTCGGGCCGGGAGTCCACGGCGCCGGCCTCGGCCAGCACCCGCTCCGGGTCGTGCTCCTGGAACGCCCCGACGGCCGGCTCGCGTTCGGCGATGCGGGCCAGGAACGCGCGGGCGACGTCGACGGCGGTGCTCCGCCCTCCCGGACGCGTGCCCCGATCTCCGCCGCGGTGAGTGCGGTGAGCGTGTCGGAGGGGTCCATCGGCCCACCATGGCACCCCGCCCGGCAACCCGGGGGTGCCGACAGGCCGGGGCTCGCCTGATCGGACGGGAGCGAGCCGCCGAACGGGTCAGCGGGGGACACGGAGCGGAGGCGGACGGGAATCGAACCCGCCTGACGAGGTGCTCGGCCACGTCGGTGTTGAAGACCGCGGGGGCCACCAGGCGCCCACACACCTCCGCCGGGGAGGCTAGCGGGCGGCTAGCGGGCGACCTCGAGCGCCTGCGGCACCCCGTCCGCGACGTCGAAGAGCGCGAGCAGGCCGGTGGCCTCCAGCGCGCGCGTGACGATGCGGGTGCCGGGCACCAGGCGCAGCGTGTGCCGGCGGCGGTCGGCCTCGTCCTTCGCGGCGACGAGCACGGCGAGCCCGGCCGAGCCGAGGAACGAGACCTCGCTGAGGTCGAGCACCAGCAGCGGCACCTCGGCGACCTGCTCCTCCAGCCGCGTGCGCAGGATGGGGGCGGTGAGGGTGTCGATCTCGCCCACCACGTGCATCACGCGGGCGTTGGCACCGTGGCCGACGACGTCGAACCGGATGACCTCGCCCAGTTCGTCGGGGTCGTTCGTTCCCCCGTGCTCGGCTGGGAGATCGCCGCTCATGCGCACCGGCTCCTCGGATCTCGCGAGATGTGCGTGGACCTGGCGGACTCTGTCTCAACCGCCGGACAACCCTACGGTCGCCCTCGGACGGGCACAACAACACCCCCCACCAGCCGTTTGACCAGGACCGATCCGGGGACCCGGCCTGCGACGGGCATCACAGTGGATGTACCGAGGAGGAACGGTCGTGTACCGCAGGAACCTGGAGCGCGTCGCGAAGGTGCTCGACGGTCTGTCCTATCCGGCGGCCAAGTGGCAGATCCTCATGCACGCGGAGAACTACGGCGCCGACGCCTTCACGCGCGTCGAGCTGTGGGCGCTCCCGACCGGGGAGTACGCCGACCTGGCCGCCGTCATGTGGGCGCTGGAGAACCACGACGACATCGCCGCGGCGGTCCCGCGGCAGCGCTCGGCGTCGTACCACCCGCGGTACCCGGCCCAGCTCGCGCGGCCCGAGGTGCACCGGGTCCGGCCGCTGCGCTGAGGTACGTACGCGATGCTGCCCGCATGGAGGGTCCCTTCGCGGTGCGCGTCGCCGTCCGCGGCTAACCCCGCCCCACCCCCTCGGCGCTGATCGGCGGGTAGCCACAGGGCCCGCAACCGCATTCTGGAGCCGTAACGCAGTGTGGTGGGGTCCGTCACCGCGTTGTGGCTCCAGAATGCAGTCGCTGTCACCCGCTGAAGACGTCCCCTTCTTCGTTGTCGAAGTAGGAGTTGCTGCCCGCCGGGGCGGTCGTCGCGCTGCGCAGCATCACGCCGGTGCGGCTGCCGAAGATCGTGTTGTCGGCGACGTCGAACGGGCCGTCGCTGTCGACGTAGACGCCGTAGCGGGCGTCTCGCCGATGACGTTCTCCCGCACCGTGGTCTGGGTGGCCTCGCTCACCAGCCGGACGCCGTCCTGCTGGTTGCCGCGCACCTGGTTCTGCTCCACCACGTTGTCCTGCGCCGTCTGGCCGACGCCGATCCCGGACTCCAGGTTGTCGTACACGCTGTTGCCGCGGATCGTGTTGCCGGACGACTCGTTGATGTTCACGCCCTGCGCCGCGTTGCCGAACACCTCGTTGCCCTCCACGAGGTTCCGGTCCGAGCGCAGGTACAGCACGATCCCGTGGTGCTGGTTGTCGTAGACGACGTTCTGCCGGATCACGCTCTCCACGCAGTCCTCGGCGAGGATGATCCCGTGCTTGCCGTTGTCGTGCACGACGTTGCGCTCGATCAGCAGGTTGTGCGAGCGGGTGTGCGGGTCGATCCCGTACAGGACGTTGTCGTGGAACTCGTTGTCCTGCACGGTCAGCCCGCCCACCTCGTAGCTGTAGAGCCCGAAGTACAGGTGTGAGACCACGCTGTTCGTGATGGCGCCCGTGGTGCCCTCCGTGCGCCACGACAGCCGTACGACTCGACCTCGCCGTAGCCGAGGTAGCGCAGCTCGGCGCGGTCGATCGTCATCTCGGCGCCGTCGCGGGCGAGCACGTACGCGCGGCCGTCGGTGTACTCGGTGTCGGCCTTGTTCTGCGCGGTGTCCCACGACGTGACGCAGGCGCCGTCGACGCGGATGCCGCCGCCGAACGCCTTGAGCGTCACGAAGCCGGCGACGCCGCTGTTCAGCTTCAGCCAGCGCACGGTCGGCGCGCTGACCTGCACGGATGCGCCGTCGAGCACGTCGAGGTGGGAGCCGAGCAGCCACTCGCCGGGCGCGGTCTCGCGCAGCGCGTCCGGGTTGGCGACGGCGGCGGCGATGTCGGGGAGCGGCACGTCCTGGCCGGACGCGACCGTGATCGTGTTCATCGCCGGGTCGAACGTGACGCGCAGCGGGGGAGGCGGCGCCGGGGGAGCGGCGGGCGCGGGGCCCGCCGGGGCGGCGCCGCCGGGGGGAGCGGGCGCGTCTGCAGGTGCGGGTGCGGGGGCGGGCGCCGCCTGGAGGGTCACCGGCCCGCGCCCGCACGGGTGGGCCGGGTCGACGGGCACGTTGGCGGCGACGTCCCGCCGGACGAGCGGCTCCAGCGGGGGCCGGGAGCACGCGCTGACCAGGAACGACGAGGAGCCCGCGAACACCGCGAGCGTGGCCACCAGGAGGACGGCGCGGACGGGGATCGGCTTCATGGGGAATCCGCTCGGTCGTAGCGGTTGCGGTGGATCACTGGTCACCCTCCGGCCGGCAGTCGGCGGCGGTCGCCTCGTCCGCGGCGGGGGTGTCCGCGGTGGAGGCGTCGGAGACGGTGAACCCGGCGAAGTCGCGTACTGGTCGACGGGGGTCGCCCACGACATGTCGCCGCCGCCGAAGAAGGTCGAGAAGAACAGGCCGTCGATGCGGAGGTCGTCGCTGGTCCGGAAGGTCAGGCCGGTGCTGTCGAGCACCTGCCGCCCGTCCTGCCAGACGGCCACCCGCCCGTCGTCGCGGTCCGGCGCGTTGAGCACCACCCGCTGCCGGATGGTCGTCCAGCGACCGGGGGTGAAGATCCAGCACCCGCGCCCCAGCGACGTGCCGTGCTCCACGGACGTGGGCAGGTAGGCGTACACCTCGCCGTCCCCGCCGGCCCGCCACATGTAGCGCGTGGAGAAGCCGTCGGTGCCGTCGGGGATGTTCCAGCCGCTGGTCACGGTGCCGCCGTAGAGACCCGGGAGCTTGCCGCCCTTGACGAAGTCGAAGCCGGCCGGGAAGCGCACCCGGTACTCCAGGTCGACCGCGGTGGCGGGCCCGTCGGGCAGCTCCAGGTAGGCCTGCAGCCCACCGCCGATGTCGCTGCCGCTCTGGCTGGCCGAGCCGGCCGGGTAGCGGACGCGCAGCAGCGTGCCGCCCGGCGCCTCGGGGTCGGCCACCAGCTGGCCGCGGTCGAGCCCGAAGTCGCCGCGCTCGGTGTAGCGCAGGCCGTTGCCGAGGAACCGTTCGAGGTCGATCGCGGTGACGTCCGGGTCCGCCACCTCGGCCGGGGCCCGCACCGCGGGCGTCGACGTGCACGCCGTCGTGAGGGGGACGCCGACGAGCAGCGCGGCCAGCACGGCCGTCGCGGCCCGCCGGGTCGCCCGGGTGGTCGCCTGCATGGTCGTCCGGCGGCTCACGAGGCGCTCACCGCCACGGCGGGCGGCATCCGCCGCCGGGCCGACGTCCCGGACCGGCGGAGCCGGATGACGTGCGCCAGTTCCAGCACCAGCGCCAGCAGGATCAGCGGGACGCCGATCGCGCCGAGCAGGTTGAGCGGCGGCAGGCTCACGTCGTTGAGGCCCTCGTGGCCCACCTCGCCGCGCACGGCCTCCAGGGCGTGCACCCGGGAGTCGCGCAGGACGAACGGGCTGCCCTCCGCGGTGTTGACGCCGAGGGAGATCGCGTCCACCGTGATCCGCTCGCGTGCACGACCTCGGTCGAGCGCGAGTGGATGCCCTCGTCGGCGCCGGCGATCTCGGTGCCGGAGATCGTCGTGGCCGCGCCGATGTCGATGCCGGTGCTGCCGCCGGTGATCCGGCCGCCCAGGATCTGCGCCTGCGGGCTGAACGTGCGCACGGCGTCCGCCTCGACGTGGTTGGCCACGAGGTTCGAGACGACGACGTTGCGCGTGCCCGGGGTCGCGACGATCCCGTCCTGGCCGCCGTTGACGACGAGCCCCGAGACGCGCACGTCGCTCGCGCCGCGCTCGATCCGCACGCCGGTGCGGGCGTCGCTGACCTGCACGTCGACCAGGTCGATGTCCTGGCCGCCGACCGACAGCCCGGCGACCCGGGCGCTGTCGAAGACCGAGGCCACGACGTCCATCGCGCGGGTGCTCTTCTCGGCGACGAGGCCGCGCCGCCCGCCCGTGGTGTGCACCCGCTCCAGCCGCACGCCGTTGGTGTTGACGTGCGTGAAGATGCCGGTCGGCTGCTCGGAGGCGGTGAAGTCGGAGACGACGGTGTCGGTCGCCCGGTTGAGCCGCAGCCCGCCCGCCGCGTCCGACGCCGTGCTGATGCCGGTGATGCGGGCGCCGGTCTGGCCGATCACGGCCATGCCGTACGCGCCGTTCTCGGCGGTCGAGATGCCGGTGACGGGCCGGTCGGAGCTCTCGCCCGCGACGACCACGCCGTTGCCGCCGTTGCCGACCGCCCGGATGCCGCTCATCTGCGTGCCCCGGTCGCCGCGCAGGACGAGCCCGTCGGTGACCGAACGGCCGACCGTGACGTCCTCCAGCCGCACGTCGACCGAGCGCGAGAGCTGCACGCCGATGGTGTTGCGCATCAGCGCGGTGCGCACGAGCGAGCCGCCGCTGCCGGCGTTGAACACCACGCCGGCGCGGCCGTCGGACATGCCGAGCGGGCCGGTGCCGAGGTCGCTGATGGTGCTGTCCACGGCGTCCAGCCGCCCGTTCGCGGAGACCACGATGAACGGCCGGC
Organism: Pseudonocardia sp. CNS-139; assembly: GCA_001942415.1. Classification (GTDB taxonomy): domain Bacteria; phylum Actinomycetota; class Actinomycetes; order Mycobacteriales; family Pseudonocardiaceae; genus Pseudonocardia. The sequence goes on along the minus strand of MKJX01000179.1, from coordinate 4,298 downwards.
CGGCCGCGCCCGGGGCCACGGCCTGCTGCGAGACCGGGTCGAGCGAGGTGACGGACACGCCGTGCAGCGAGATCCGGCCGCTGCCGGTGTAGATCGAGGCGGCGTCGGCCGGGTTGGGGCCGCCCACCAGCTCCAGCGCGCGGATGTCGCCGCCGACGTCCAGCACGGTCATGGGCGTCAGCACGACGGTCGCGGCGAGCACCGCCTTCCCGTCGGCGATCGTGAGCCACGGGCCCGGGAGGAACCGGTCGAGCGTGCCGAGCGTGACGGGGACGCCGGGGCGGCGCGGGGCCTGCCGGGACAGCCGGCCGTCGGTGACGATGTCGAAGCGGTTGGACCGGACGATGACCATTTGCCGGGGCCGGCCGCGGGTCTCCCACGCGCGGCGCACCTGCTCGACGGTGGCGGCCGCGCGGGCGGCGCGCTCGGCGGCCTGTGCCTGCTGGCGGGCCTGCCGGGCCGCCCGCGCCTGCTGGCGGGCCTGTTCGAGGGCCCGTTGCCGGGCCGCGGCGGCCGGGTCGGGCGCCGGGGCGGCGGCGCCGCTGCCGTCGCTCCCGGCACCGGCCTCGCCGCCGGTGCCGTCCCCCGTCCCGTCTCCTGCTCCGCCGCCGGCTTCGTCGCCCGTGCCGTCCCCGGTGCCGTCGTCGGTGCCGTCGTCGACGCCCGGATCCGGCTCGACCCACTCCTCGCCGCTCCCGTCGTCGGGTGGCGGCTCGGCCTCGGGGTCGGGTTCGGGCTCCTGGGCCGGGGCCACCGGCCGGGGCCGCCACGTCGACGGCGGGCGCGGCGCGCCGGCTCCGCCGTGGTGACGGCCGGGGGCCGCCACGTCGACGGCGGGCGCGGCGGCCGCCGGCTCCGCCGTGGTGACGGCCGCCGTCGCGCAGATCGCGCAGCCCGCGAGCAGCGCGCCGATCACCCGGACCCCGGTGCTCCCGAGGCCGGTCATGCCGGCACCCCCTGCGGGGTGGGTTCGGCGACCGGGACGGGAGCCGGTGCCGCCGCCGTCTGCGTGCGCACGACCTCGCCGTTCTCCACGGCGACCTGGCGGGTGAGCCAACGCTGCTTGCGGATCGTGAGCAGCGCGTACAGCTTGATCAGCGCCATCACCCAGGACACGAACACGTACCCGGGCACGAAGAAGAACGACGACGGGCGCCGCCGCAGGTGCGGCAGCAGCTTGGCCGAGCGGCTGATCTGCCACCACAGCGCCAGCACGATGCAGAACACCCAGTTCTGCATGATCAGCGCGTAGGTCATGAACGCCGGGCCGAGCAGCAGCGTGAAGCTGCTGACCGCCTTGTCGATCATCGTGTACGCGAGGAACGGGTGGCGCCACACCCACTTGCGCGAGAGCGCCCGCAGGTCCGAGCGCCACGTGTTGCGCGCCCACCGCAGCCGCTGCTTGAAGAAGATCTTCCAGGTGTCCGGGAACGTCGACCACACCTCGGCCGTGCGCTGCATGTACGTGAGGTGGCCGCGCTCCAGGATCAGCGTGGTCAGCCGCTTGTCGTCACCGGAGAGGCACGGGACGCCCCAGAACGTCTCGTCCATGAACTCGTCCTCGATCTCCAGCAGCAGCTGCCGCCGGTAGACCGCGGTGCGCCCGGACAGGCACGAGACGGCCTTGCCGAGCAGGCTCTGGCTGGCGTTCTCGTCGAAGTAGCGGTGGTCCAGGAACATGTCGGTGATCCGGGCGAGAAGCCCTTCGAGCCGTAGACGCTCTGCCGTGTGCCGACGCCGCCGATCCGCGGGTCGGCGAACGGCTTGCAGACCTCGGCGGCCACGTCGGGCGCCCAGATCGTGTCGGAGTCCACCAGCGCGACGATGTCGGTCTTGGCGGCCCGCCACCCCCGCCGCAGCGCGTCCCGCTTCCCGGGCACGTCCGTGATCACGACGCGCACCGGGTAGCGGGAGGCGATCGCCCGGCAGGCGGCGTCCGAGACGTCGATGACCAGGATGACGTCCTCGACGTCGTTGGCCAGCCACGACTCGATCGCCGCCGTGAAGACCTCGGGGTCCTCCTGGTACACCGGGACGACCACGCTGATCGGGAGCCGGAAGTCGTTGCGAACGGGCCGATACATGACCGCGGGGATGCGGCGCACGAGCCAGCATCCCCCAGCGGATCAGGCCGAGCACCCCGAGCGGGGTGCCCAGCACGTAGTAGTAGAGCGGCAGCGTCATGCGAGCTCGACGCCGCCGGGGACCGCTCGCTCGACGACCGCCTCGACCTCGCGCTTGACCACGGCCTCCAGCCGGTTGTTGGTCTCGACCACGGAGCGCAGGAGCGGCATGTCGACGCCCATCGTGGCGGCGTAGCCGAGGAACCCGCAGGTGTCCTTCGGCAGGCAGGCGCCGCCGTACGGAGCGCCGCCGCGGATGCCGTACTGCGGGTTGATCGAGCCCTCGGCCGACTTGGCCACCGTGGACGCGATCGGGTCGAGGTCCAGCCCCGCCTCCCGCGCGACCAGCCACATCTCGTTCCAGAAGCTGATCTTCGTGGCGTTGAAGATGTTGTGCGCGCACTTCACGAACTCGGCCTCGGCCGGGTCCGAGAACGTCCGCATCTCGCCGCCGAACGGCGAGAGCAGCGCGGCGAGGTCGGCGACGGTGCGCGGGTCGCGGCTCGCGACGACCGTCATCCAGGGGTTGCGGAAGTCCTCGGCCGCCGAGACGGCGCGCAGGAACTCCGGGTTGCCGGCGAGCCGGAAGCCGACGCCCGCGGTCTGGCGCGAGTGCTGCTCCAGCACGCTGCGCACCAGGCCCTCCGTGGTGCCCGGCGGCACCGTCGAGCGCACCACGACGGTGTGGGTGGCGGGGGAGGCGGCGAGCGCGCGGCCGACGGCGGCGGTGCCGGCGGTGAACGCCGAGAGGTCGTAGTTCCACCCCTCGTGCGGCGTCGGGAGCGTCAGGAAGAGGAACGAGTCCGGCTCGCCGGACAGGTCCAGCTCGGTGCGTGCGTCCAGGCCGCGGTCCTGCAGCTCGCGCACCCGCTGCAGGGAGATGTCGATGAACGTCACGTCGTGCCCGGCCGCCAGGAATCCCTCGCCCGTCGCCGCCCCGCACCACGCCTGAACCCACGATGAAGATTCTCGACAGCTGCATGGAATGTGTGCGCCCTTCAGGTATGGATGACGAATCCGATCGCGTGGAAGGCGATGGTTTCGCACCGCGCGGGCACACGCGCGCCGAGGATGCTGGTAGCTCTCCGTAGTCATCGGTCTGAAGGGCGGTCGCCCGCCCGGAGCGAAAGAGCCAGCTAGAAGGCTTGCGGGCTGTCACCCGTCAGGTGGGTGACCTCGCACTCCCTTCAAGATCGGTTCAACTTACCGTAACAATCGATGTGATGTCCATCACGTGCATTTACACACGGACAAGTGAACATCGACATTTCCCCGCATCCTCCGGAACGGGTGTCGCGGGGCCCGGCGGGCGACCGTTCGTCGTCCCATTCGCCGGACTCGGCGCAGATCACGGGCAGATCCCCGCAGTTCACCGGAAGAGCGCCCGCCGGCCCGTACCCGGCGGGCCGCGCACGCGTTTGCGCCGCGGCTCAAGGGGTGTGCTCGACGTGGAGCGCGTAGATCACGACGGAGCCGACCGCGGTGGGCTGCTCGCCGCGGCTCGGGTTCGACTGGACGTAGCTGCCGGCCTTGAAGTACCAGCCCTCGCCGCTCAGCGGCAGGTCCGCCTTCCGCTCGCCGTCGTAGGAGACCCGCACCCGGCCGCCGGACGCGGCGATCTGCAGGTCGTAGGGGGTGCCGAGGACGTACGCCGGGTCGAGCGTGACCTCGCCCTTCCCGTCGTCGTACTCGACGAACAGGTGCTGCCCCTCCAGCCGGACCTCGATGACGTCGTCCTCGGCGTCGTGGATCTGGGCCGCCACGACGTGCGACTTGACCGGCGGAAGCTGTGTGACGGCCTCGCGCACGTCCATCACGTGCGTGCCGGACAGGTTCGTCCAGCTCGCCTTGTCGGCCCGGTCCGGGCCGGCCATCTCGCGCAGCTCGGAGCGCGGGTAGTTGCTGCCCTCGGTGGTGACGCCGCCCGCGTTGGCGGTGAACACGACGCCGTCGCGGGTGTCGTTGAGGCGGAACCACTCGTCGCTGAAGGTGGCCAGCTCGGCTGGTAGACGTCGTCGGGGTCGTCGGTGCTGCCCGTCGGGAGCGTGAGGTACCAGTCGGTGAGGTCGATGACGTCGCCGGGAACGCGGTTCGCGCCCGGCGGCCGGGCCCGGGCGCAGGGCGCCGGTGGCGGTGCGGCGGGGCGGGCGGGGGCCGGGTGGTGGTCGGCGCAGC
>MKJX01000178.1 GCA_001942415.1 Pseudonocardia sp. CNS-139 | reverse complement strand
GCTGGGCCCGGCGACGTCCTTGGTGGGCGTGATGCGGCCGGCCCGGACCGGGGCTGAGGTCGTCGGTGAGGTCGGGGACGCGGTCGGTGGGGTGCTCGGGGGTCGTGAGGCAGCCGGTCCGCGGGGGGATGGGGATGGCGGTCCCGGCCGGCCGCGGGGCCCGATGCGGCCGGCCCGCAGGCTGGGCCCGGCGACGTCCTTGGTGGGCGTGATGCGGCCGGCCCGGACCGGGGCTCCGCGGGCGACGTCGTGGAGGAGGTCGGAGGCGCGATCGGCGACGTCCTCGGCGGCGACCGCGACGACGACCGCGACGACCGATCGGGCGGCCGGGACACCTCCGGGCGCGACGGCCCGCGCGACGGCGCGTTCGGGGGCGTGCTGGCCGGCGGCGGCGACGAGGACGACCGGGAGGGCGGTCGCGACGACCGGCCCGGCGGCCCGCTGGAGGCCGCGGCCGACGCGGTCGGCGGGGACGAGCGCTCGGACCGGTCCGGCGACGACGACGAGCGGGGGCCGTTCGGGGACGTCGCGGACGCGGTCGGCGGCCCGGTCGGGACCGTCGGCGGGGTGCTGACGGGCCGGCCCGCCACCCGCTCCGGGCGGGACAGGTCCGATGACGACGCCGACGACCGGCGCGGCGGGGGCGGCTCGGGACCGGTCGCCGACACGGTCGACCGGGTCCTCGGCGGCGGGGACGCCGACGACGGCGACGGCGAGCGGGACGCCGGCGGCGACGGGGACGGCGGCGAGGCCGACCGCGCCGAGCCGGCCGCGGAACGCCCGGCCGGCAGGTCGGCCGGTCGGTCGGCGGAGCGCTCCGAGTCGCGCGACGACTCCGCCGACGAGGCCCGCGACCGATCCTCCGGCCGGGGCTCCGGCGGCGACTCGGACGACGAGTCGGGCTCCGTCGGTGAGGCGGTCCACGCGAGCCGCGTCCTGGACGGCGACGACGACCGGTCCTCGGACGACGCGGGCGACTCGTCCGGCCGGTCCGACCGTGGCTCCCGCGACAGCTCCGGCGACTCGTCCGACTCCGACGCCGACTCCGATGCCGACTCGGGCGGGGACTCGGACGGGGAGCGCGCCGGGTCGCGGCGTCCGAGCGGGAAGTCGCGGGACGGCGGCCGGGAGGTGACGCGGGAGGAGGTCGCGCGGGCGGTCCTCGCGTCGATGTCGCGCGGCGAGGGCCTCGGCGGCATGGTGCGGGAGGCGATCGAGGCGGGCAGGTCGGACGACGGCGACTCCGGCGACGGCCACCGCGGGAGCAGCGACAACGACGACAACAGCGACGACCGCGGCAGCGACCGAAACGGCGACGACCGGGAGAACGGCGACGACCGCAGCGACGACGCGGACCGGGCCGACAACCGCGAGAGCGGCGACGAGGGTCACGACTCCGGGGACGAGAACCGCGACTCCGACGACCGCGACTCCGACGACAACAGCCGCGACCGCGGTGACGACGGCGCGGACGACAACCGTGACAGCGGCGACGACAACCACGACGACCACGACGACCACGACGACCGTGCCGACGACGACAGCAGCAGCAGCGATCACGACAGCGGCGACGACCGCAGCAGCGGCGACGGCGGCGACAACCGCGACAGCAGCGACGACGACGACCGCAGCAGCGACAACAACAACGACAGCGGCGACGACAGCGACAACAGCGACAACGACAACAGCGCCAGCGACAGCGACAGCGACAGCGACAGCGACAACAGCGACAGCGACAGCGACAGCGACAACGACGACAGCGCCAGCGACAGCGACAACGACGACAGCGGCGACAACGACAGCGACGACGGTGCCGATGACAACGGCGGCGACAGCGACCACCACAGCGACCACCACAGCGACGACGGTTCCGACCCGCACTCCTGACGGTGGCGCCCCCGTCGTCCGACCGGGCGGCCCCGCGACCGCGCGTGATCGTCGACGGGCCGGTGGCGCCCGATCGCGGGTTGTCCCACCCGGCGCCGACGCGCCGCGTGTGATAGCCCGGAACGGCGAGCCGTCGCAGGTAGCGTGCGTTCGTGCTGCGCGCCCGTGCTCCCGTCCGCCGGGCCGCCTGCCACCGCACGTCCGCACCGCGTTCGGGGTCGGTGACGCGAGCCACGTCCGGTCGTCTGGGCCGGGCGGCGGGCGTGGCTGTGCGGCGAGGTCCTGATCCGCCCCGTTCCCGACAACGTCGTCGCCGCCTGGTCGGCCACGGTCCTCGACGGCCTGCAGGTCGAGGGCCTGCGGGTGGCGCGGCCGATCCGGTCGTCGGACGGGCGCTGGGTGGTGGGCGGCTGGGCCGCCTGCTGGTACGTGCCGGGCCGCCTGGAGCCGCGCTACGACGTGGTCGTCGACGCGTCGCTGCGGCTGCACGCCGCCACCGCGAACGTCGCGCGGCCACGCATGCTCGACGACCGCGACGACCTGCTCGTCCGCTCGGCGGCGGGCGCGTTCGGGGAGCGGCGGCTCACGCTGGAGCCGGGCCTCGGCGGTGACCTCTACGCGCGGCTCGCGGAGCTGCGCCGGCCGGTCCGGCTGGTCCCGCAGGTTGTGCACCCCGAGCTGTTCGGCGCGATGTTGTTCGACCAGGACGGCAACCCGGCGCTGGTCGAGATGGTGCCGTGCTGGCGGCCGAAGGAGTGGGCGGCCGCGGTCGTCGTGGTGGATGCGCTGGCGTGGGGCGGGGCCGAGTCGGCGCTGCTGCACCGCTGGTCGCACCTGGACGAGTGGCCGCAGGCGCTGCTGCGGGCGCTGCTGCACCGGCTCGCGCTGCACGCCCAGCACCCGGACGCGTCGGACCGCACGCTCGCCGGGCTGCAGCGCGCCGCCACGCTGGTCGGCGCCTGTTCTGAGCCGCTTCGGAGCTGTTTCCCGGCCGTCCGTCCCTCACACGGGTGGCGGGCGCGGGTGAGCGAGCCTTTGCGTTCGTGTCACAGAAGCCCGACGGGCCGGTAACGGGGTCTCCATAGCGTCGCCGCGACGGAATCACCCGCGGACGACCCGGAGGCTCCCGGTGACCACCACCGCTCCTGACCCCACCCCCTCCCGATCACTGCTCAAGGGACGCTGGATCGACCACTGGGACCTGAGGACGCGGGGTTCTGGGAGCGGACCGGCGCACGGATCGCGAACCGCAACCTGTGGTTCTCGATCCTGTCCGAGCACATCGGCTTCTCGATCTGGACGATGTGGTCGGTGCTCGTGCTCTTCATGGGGCCCGAGTACGGCATCGACGCCGCCCAGAAGTTCTTCCTCGTCGCCGTGCCGACGCTCGTCGGCTCCGTGCTCCGCCTGCCCTACACGTTCGCGGTCGCGCGCTTCGGCGGCCGGAACTGGACGATCGTCAGCGCGCTCCTCCTGCTGCTCCCGACCGTCCTCGCGGCGATCGTCATGCAGCCGGGCACGCCCTACTACGTGTTCGTGCTGGTCGCCGCGGTCGGCGGGCTCGGCGGCGGCAACTTCGCCTCGTCCATGGCCAACATCAACACGTTCTTCCCGGAGGCCCGCAAGGGCTGGGCGCTCGGCCTCAACGCGGGCGGCGGCAACATCGGCGTGCCCGTCATCCAGCTGATCGGCCTGCTGATCATCGCGACGGCGGGCACGGGCGCGCCGCGGATCCTGTTCGGCATCTACATCCCGCTGATCATCGTCGCCGCGGTGCTCGCCGCGCTCTACATGGACAACATCTCCTCGGTCCGCAACGACACCGGGGCGTTCCGCGAGTCGATCCGGGAGTCGCAGACCTGGGTCATGTCCTTCCTCTACATCGGCACGTTCGGCTCGTTCATCGGCTACAGCTTCGCGTTCGGGCTGGTGCTGCAGAACCAGTTCGGGCAGACGCCGCTGCAGGCCGCTTCGGTGACGTTCATCGGCCCGCTGCTCGGCTCGCTCATCCGCCCGTACGGCGGCAAGCTCGCCGACAGGCTGGGCGGCGCGCGCGTCACGTTCTGGAACTTCATCGGCATGGGCGTGGCGACGGGCGTGGTCATCACAGCGTCGGCGATCGACTCGCTGCCGCTGTTCACGGCCGGGTTCGTGCTGCTCTTCGCGCTGAGCGGGCTCGGCAACGGCTCGACGTACAAGATGATCCCGGCGATCTTCCGCGGGCCGAGGCGCGCGTCGCGATCGCGGGCGGGGCGGAGGAGCAGGCCGCGCTGCTGCGGGCCCGGCGCCTCTCCGGCGCCGTGATCGGGATCGCCGGCGCGGTCGGCGCGCTGGGCGGCCTGTTCATCAACCTCGCGTTCCGGCAGTCCTTCATGACCGTCGGCTCCGGTGACCCGGCGTTCTGGTCCTTCCTCGCCTTCTACGTGGTCTGCGTCGTGGTCACCTACGTCGTCTACCTGCGGCCCGCGCCGGCCCAGGGTGCGCACCCCCGCATGGCGTACGCGGGCGTATGACGCTCGCTCCGGCCGCCCCGAAGGTCGCGACCCACTGCCCGTACTGCGCCCTGCAGTGCGGGCAGTGGGTCGACCGCGTCGGCGGCGTCGACGCCCGCGACTTCCCGACGAACCGCGGCGGCCTCTGCCAGAAGGGCTGGACGGCGGGCGCGCTGCTCGGCCATCCCGAACGGCTCACCGTGCCGCTCGCGCGGGCCGCCCGGGACGCCCCGCTGCAACCCGTGACCTGGGATGACGCGCTCGGACGGGTCGCCGCCGAGCTGATGCGGCTGCGTGCCGAGCACGGCCCGGACGCGGTCGCGTCTTCGGCGCGGGTGGGCTCACCAACGAGAAGGCGTACCTGCTGGGCAAGTTCGCCCGGGTCGCGCTGGGCACCTCGCAGATCGACTACAACGGGCGGTTCTGCATGTCGTCGGCCGCGGCCGCCGGCAACCGGGCGTTCGGGCTCGACCGCGGGATGCCGTTCCCCGTGACGGACCTCGACGACGCCGAGGTCGTCGTGCTGGCCGGGGCCAACCCCGCCGAGACGATGCCGCCGCTGATGGGGCACCTGCGCGACGCCCGGCTCGTGGTGGTCGACCCGCGGCGCAGCGCGACCGCCGAGCGGGCCGTCGCCTCGGGCGGGCTGCACCTGCAGCCGGTGCCGGGCACCGATCTCGTGCTCGCGCTCGGGATGCTGCACGCCGCCCTCGTCGACGGGCACGTGGACAAGGCGTACCTGGCCGCGCGCACCACCGGGTTCGACGACGTGTGGCGGGTGGCCGCGCAGTGGTGGCCCGAGCGCGCCGAGCAGGTGTGCGGGGTCGCGGCCGCCGACATGCGGACGGTGGTCGGCTGGCTGGCCGGGGCCGCCCGGCGGTACGTGCTCACCGCGCGCGGAGCCGAGCAGCACGCGCACGGCGTCGACACCGTCTCGGCGTGGATCAACCTGGCGCTCGCGCTGGGCCTGCCCGGCCGTCCGGGCTCCGGCTTCGGGACGATCACCGGCCAGGGCAACGGGCAGGGCGGGCGGGAGCACGGGCAGAAGTCCGACCAGCTCCCCGGCTACCGCTCGATCGCCGACCCGGCCGCCCGCGCGCACGTCGCCGGCGTGTGGGGCGTCGACCCCGCGACGCTGCCCGGCGCCGGGCGCAGCGCGACGGAGCTGCTGGCCGCGCTCGGCCGTCCGGACGGGCCGCGCGCGATGCTCGTCTTCGGCTCGAACGTGCTGGTCTCGGCCCCGGACGCGAACGCGGTGGCCGAGCGGCTCGCGGCGCTGGACCTGCTCGTCGTGGCCGACGTGCTGCCGGGCGAGACCGCGATGGCCGCCGACGTCGTGCTGCCCGTGGCCCAGTGGGCCGAGGAGGAGGGCACGATGACCAACCTGGAAGGCCGGGTGCTGCGGCGGCGGCGCGCGCTGCGCCCGCCCGAGGGCGTGCGGACCGACCTGGAGGTCGTCGCGGGCCTCGCCGAACGCCTCGGCGCTCCGGGCTTCCCGGCCGCGCCCGAGGAGGTGTTCGACGAGCTGCGCGCGGCGTCCGCGGGCGGGCTCGCCGACTACGCGGGGATCACCTACGCCCGGCTGGACGCGGGCGAGGCGCTGCACTGGCCGTGCCCCGACGAGGACCACCCCGGCACGCCCCGGCTGTTCACCGAGCGGTTCGCGCACCCGGACGGGCGGGCGCGGATGTCCCCGGTGGACCACGTGGCGTCGGCCGAGCTGCCCGACGCCGCGCACCCGCTGCGCGCCACCACCGGCCGGGTGCTGGTGCACTACCAGTCGGGGGCGCAGACCCGCCGCGTGGCGGAGCTGGCGGGCATCGTGCCGGAGGCGTTCGTCGAGGTGCACCCGGACACCGCGGCGCGGGCCGGGCTTGCGGACGGCGACTGGGCCCGGGTGGTGTCGCGCCGCGGCGCGGTGCGGGCGCGCGTCCGGTGCGTCGCGAGCCTGCGCCCGGACACCGTCTTCCTGCCCTTCCACTTCGGCGGTGACCAGGCCGCCAACCGCGTCACGAACCCGGCGCTCGATCCCACGAGCCGGATGCCCGAGTTCAAGGTCGCGGCGGTGCGTCTGGAGCGGGTGTGACCTCGGCGACCGGCTCACCGGGCCCGGCCCCCGATGTGCGGGGCAGGTTACGTTCCTGTCACGCCGGGCCGCACGGGCGTAATCCCCGCTCCCTAGCGTCGGTGCCGTGAGCAGCGGGATCGTCGTCGTCGGGCACGGCATGGCCGGGGCCCGCCTCGCGGAGGACGTACGCCGCCGCGACCCGCGGGTTCCGCTCACCGTGCTCGGCGCGGAGCCCCGCCCCGCCTACAACCGGGTGCTGCTCTCTACCGTGCTGGCCGGCGGCCTGACGCCCGAGGCGGTGCGGCTGCACGCGCCGGGCTGGGCCGCCGCGCACGACGTGGACGTCCGCACCGGCGTCGCCGCGACGGCGATCGACCGGGCCGCGCGGGTGGTGCGCGGCACCGACGGCTCCGCCGTCCCGTACCGCAAGCTGGTGCTGGCCACCGGGAGCTACGCCTTCCGGCCGTCGCTGCCCGGGCTCGACGCCCCGAACGTCGCCGCGTTCCGCGACCTCGACGACTGCGAGCGCATCCTCGCCCTCGCCCGCCCGGGTGCCCGGGTCGCCGTGCTCGGCGGCGGGCTGCTGGGCTGCGAGGCCGCGCGCGGGCTCGCCGGCCGCGGGGTGGACACGGTGCTCGTGCACCCCAAGCCGCACCTCATGGAACGCCAGCTCGACGCCGACGGCGGCGGGGTGCTCGCGGCCGCGCTCGCCCGGCTGGGCGTCGAGGTCCTGCTGGGCACGGCCGGGGTGGCGTGGGAGCAGGAGAAGGGCCTGCGCTGCGCGGACGGCTCGCTCGTGCCGGCCGACGCGCTGGTCGTCGCGACGGGCGTGCGGCCGGAGACGGCGCTGGCCGCGGCCGCCGGGATCGCCGTCGACCGCGGCGTGCTCGTCGACGACCGGCTCGCCACCAACGACCCGCACGTCCACGCGCTCGGCGACTGCGCCCGCCACCCCGGCGCCCCCGCCGGGCTCGTGCAGCCCGCGTGGGAGCAGGCCGAGGTGCTCGCCGACCTGCTGACCGGCGCCGACCCGGGCGCGCGGTACCACGGCACCCGGCCCGTCACGCGGCTGAAGGCGCGCGGCGTCGACCTCGCGACGGTCGGCGAGCCCGCGGCGTTCGGCGCGGACGCCGAGGTCCTGCGGTTCGCCGACCCGGCAGGCGGCCGGTACGCGACGCTCGCGCTGGAGCGCGACCGGGTGGTCGGCGGCGCCATGATCGGGCTGCCGGACGCGGCCGCGTCCATGATCCAGTTCTTCGACACCGGCACCCCCGCCCCGGCCGACCGGCTCGGGCTGCTCTTCGGGCGGGCGCTCCCGGGCGCCCCCGAGACCGCCGACCCCGGAAGGCTGCCCGCCACTGCGGTGGTCTGCCGGTGCAACACCGTCACGAAGGGCGCGCTGGTCGCGGCCTGGCGCGGCGGCGCCACCGACGTCGCCGCGCTCGGCCGGGCCACCCGCGCCGGCACCGGCTGCGGGAGCTGCGGCGACACCGTGCAGGGCATCTGCGCGTGGCTCGCCGACGCCGACCCGCCAGCACTCGCCGCCGTCCCCGAGGAGGGAGCCGCCTGATGAAGGATCTGGTCGTCGTCGGCAACGGGATGGTCGGGCATCGCCTCGTCCAGGCCGTGCGGGACCGGGACAGCGCGGAGGAGTGGCGGGTGACCGTGCTCGGCGCGGAGCCCCGGCCCGCGTACGACAGGGTCGCGCTCTCCTCCTACGTGGACGGGAAGAGCGCGGACGACCTGACGCTGCCCGGGCTGGACGCGCAGGTGCGGATGCACCTCGGCGACCCGGCCGTCACGCTCGACCGGGACGCCCGCGTGGTGCGCACCGAGTCGGGCCGCGAGCTGCCCTACGACGCGCTGGTGCTGGCGACCGGCTCGGTGCCGTTCGTCCCGCCGGTGCCCGGCCGGGACCTGCCCGGCTGCTTCGTCTACCGCACGCTCGACGACCTGGACGCGATCACGGCCGCGGCCCGCGCGCCGTCGAGCGCCCGGGGGCGGGCCGGCGGTCGGCCGTGGTGGTCGGCGGCGGGCTGCTCGGCCTGGAGGCGGCCCGCGCGCTGCGCCTGCTGGGGCTCTCCCCGCAGGTCGTCGAGATCGCGCCGCGGCTCATGCCCGTGCAGGTGGACGAGGGCGGCGGGGCGCTGCTGCGGCGGCTCGTCGAGTCCGAGGAGCTGGCCGTTCGCTGCGGGGTCTCCGTGCAGGAGATCGTCGAGGACCGCGGCCGGCTGCTCGCCAAGCTGTCGGACGGCGTCGAGCTCGACGCGGACGTCGTGGTCTTCTCGGCGGGCATCCGGCCCGCCGACGGGCTCGCGCGGACGGCCGGGCTGCCGGTCGGGGAGCGCGGCGGCGTGCTGGTGGACGACCGCTGCCGCACGTCCGACGAGCGGGTCTGGGCGGTCGGCGAGGTCGCGGCCCTGGAGGGCCGCACGTACGGGCTGGTCGCCCCGGGCTACGCGATGGCCGAGGTGGTCGCGGACCGGCTGCTCGGCGGCGACGCCCGCATGACGCCCGCCGAGATCGACATGTCCACGCAGCTCAAGATGCTCGGCGTGGACGTCGCCAGCTTCGGCGACGCGCAGGCCGTCACCCCCGGCGCGCTGGAGGTCGTGGTCAACGACCCGGTCGCGGGCACGTACGCGAAGCTCGTGGTCTCCGACGACGCCGGCACCCTGCTGGGTGGCGTGCTCGTCGGCGACGCGTCGAAGTACGCGGTGCTGCGCCCGCTCGTCGGGGCGGCGCTCCCGGCCGACCCGGTGGCGATGATCGCGCCGGGCGGGGTGGAGCTGGGCGCCGACGCGCTGCCCGACTCCGCACAGGTCTGCTCGTGCAACGCGGTGACGAAGGGCGCGATCCGGGCCGCGATCGCCGACGGCGCCCACACCGTGCCGGCGATCAAGGGCTGCACCCGGGCCGGCACGAGCTGCGGGTCGTGCGTCCCGATGCTCAAGAACCTGCTGGTGCAGGAGGGCGTCGAGGTCTCGAAGGCGCTCTGCGAGCACTTCTCGCAGTCCCGCGCCGAGCTGTTCGAGATCGTCGCCGGGGCCGGCGTGCGGACGTTCACCGAGCTGGTGGGCCGCTACGGCCGCGGGCGCGGCTGCGACATCTGCAAGCCGGCGGTGGCGTCGATCCTCGCCTCGCTGGGGTCGGGCCACGTGCACGACGGCGAGCAGGCCACCCTCCAGGACACCAACGACCACTTCCTGGCCAACCTCCAGCGCAACGGCACCTACTCGGTGGTCCCGCGCATCCCGGGCGGCGAGATCACCCCGGAGGGCCTCATCACGGTGGGCGAGGTCGCCCGCGACTTCGGGCTCTACACCAAGATCACCGGCGGGCAGCGGATCGACATGTTCGGCGCCCGCGTCGAGCAGCTCCCGGCGATCTGGCGGCGGCTCGTCGACGCCGGGTTCGAGTCCGGCCACGCCTACGGCAAGGCGCTGCGCACCGTGAAGTCCTGCGTCGGGACCACGTGGTGCCGCTACGGGCAGCAGGACTCCGTCGGGCTCGCGATCGCGCTGGAGCTGCGCTACCGCGGGCTGCGGGCCCCGCACAAGATCAAGTCGGCGGTCTCGGGGTGCGCGCGGGAGTGCGCGGAGGCCCGCTCCAAGGACTTCGGCGTGATCGCGACGGAGACCGGCTGGAACCTCTACGTCGGCGGCAACGGCGGCTTCACCCCGCGGCACGCCGAGCTGCTCGCGTCCGACCTCGACACCGACACGCTCGTGCGGGTGATCGACCGGTTCCTCATGTTCTACATCCGCACGGCCGACCGGCTGCAGCGCACCGCTCCGTGGGTCGAGGCCATGGACGGCGGGCTCGACCACCTGCGCGCGGTCATCGTGGACGACTCGCTCGGCATCTGCGCCGACCTGGAGGCCGCCATGGAGGCGCACGTCGCGGGTTACGCCGATGAGTGGCGCGGGGTGCTGGACGACCCCGAGAAGCTGGAGCGGTTCGTCTCGTTCGTCAACGCGCCGGGCACGCCGGACCCGACGATCGAGTTCGTCAGCGAGCGCGGGCAGCCGGTGCCGGTGCCGCGGTCCGGCGAGCCGCACCAGCCCGTCGCCATCGGGATGCCGGGGGTGCGGGCATGACCGCGGAGATGCTCGAACCGGCCGTCGACCTGCAGTGGGAGACCGTCTGCCCACTCGACCGGCTGCAGCCCGAACGCGGTGTCGCCGCGCTGCTGCCCGACGGTGTGCAGGTCGCGATCTTCCGCACCCACGACGGCGCCGTGCACGCCGTCGGCAACGTCGACCCGTTCTCCGGGGCCGCGGTGCTCTCGCGGGGGATCGTCGGGGACAGAGCGGGTGTGCCGACCGTCGCATCCCCTGTTTACAAGCAGGTGTTCAGCCTGGTCACGGGCCGGTGTCTGGACGACGCGGACGTTACGATCCCGGTCTTTCCGGCACGCGTGACGGACGGCTGGCTGCAGGTCGGGCTACCGTGACGGCCGCCGTGACCACCACACCGTCCCTCGCCCCGGGCGCGACGTGCCACCGCTCGCCGGATACACCGTCGGCGTCACCGCCGCGCGCCGCGCGGACGAGCTGAGCACGATGCTGGAGCGGCGCGGGGCCGTCGTGCAGCACGGGCCGGCGCTGCGCATCGTCCCGGTCGCCGACGACACCGAGCTGGCCGCGGCCACCCGCGGGCTCATCGCGCGCCCGCCGGACGCACGGTCGCCACCACGGGCATCGGGTTCCGCGGCTGGGTGGAGGCCGCCGACGCCTGGGGCGTCGCGGAGGACCTGCTGGCCGCGCTGGGCTCCGGCAAGCTGCTCGCCCGCGGCCCGAAGGCGCGCGGCGCGATCCGGGCGTCCGGGTTGCAGGAGGCGTGGTCGCCGCCGTCGGAGTCGTCGGCCGAGGTGCTGGAGTACCTGCTCGACTCGCGCGTCGACGGGCTGCGCATCGCCGTCCAGCTGCACGGCGAGCCGCTCCCGGACGTGGTGGAGGCGCTGACGGTCGCCGGCGCCGAGGTCGTGCAGGTGCCGGTGTACCGGTGGGTGCCGCCCGCCGACCTCGCCCCGCTCGACCGGCTCACCGACGCCGTGCTGGCCAACTGCATCGACGTGCTGGCGTTCACCAGCGCTCCCGCCGCGGCGAGCCTGCTGGCCCGCTCGGCCGAGCGCGGGATCAGGGACGCGCTGGTCGCGGCCATGCGCGGGCCGGTGCTGGCGCTGTGCGTCGGGCCCGTGACGGCCGCGCCGCTGGAGGCCGTGGACATCCCGACCGTGCAGCCGCAGCGGTCCCGGCTCGGCGCGATGGTGCGCCGGCTGGAGGCCGAGATGCCGCCCGGGTGCGGCGCTGCCGGTGGCCGGGCACTGGCTGGAGCTGCGCGGGCACGCCGTGCTCGTCGACGGCCTGCTGCGCGGCGTGCCGCCGGCCGGGATGGCGCTGCTGCGGGCGCTCGCGCGCCGGCCCGGGCGGGTCGTGTCGCGGGCCGAGCTGCTGCGCGCGCTGCCCGGCGGCAGCGGCGACGAGCACGCCGTCGAGACCGCGATGGCCCGGCTGCGGGCCTCGCTGGGGCACCCCAAGCTCGTCCAGACCGTCGTGAAACGCGGCTACCGGCTCGCGCTCGACCCCGGTGCCGGGCCCGTGCCCGGCGGCGGGCACTGCTTCTGAACGGGCGGGTAGTGGATCTGCTGTTGATCGCGCACGGCACGCGGGACCCGGCCGGCGCAGTCGTCACCGAGCGCGTGGCGGACCAGGCCAGGCAGGCGCTGGGCGTGCGGGTGGCCGTCGGGTTCGTGGACGTGCGCGGCCCCGACCGTCGCCGAGGCGCTGAACACGCTGTCCGGCCCGGCCGTCGCGCTGCCGATGTTCCTGGCCGCCGGCTACCACGTGCGCGCCGACGTGCCCCTCCAGCTGCGCGCCACCGGACGGGCGGACGTGCTGCTCGCGGGCGCGTTCGGGCCGGACCCGGCGCTCGTGCGGGCCGCCGCGTCGCGGCTCGTGGCGGCCGGCGCGCGCGAGGGCGACGCCGTCCTGCTCGCCGTCGCCGCGTCGACCGACCGGACCGCGCAGGCCGACGCGCAGACCGCGGCCCGCCGGCTCGGACGGGCGCTCGGCCGGCCGGTCGGGCTCGCGCCGATCGCGCTCACCGGTGGCGGGGTCGCGGACGTCGTGGCGCGGCTGCGCGCCGAGGGCGCCGGCCGGGTCGCGGTGGCGTCGTGGCTGCTCGCACCGGGGCTCTTCCAGCGCAACCTGGAGCGCTGCGGCGCCGACGCGGTGGCCGCACCGCTGGCCGACCATCCCGCGGTGCTCGACGTGCTGCGCTGCCGCTACGACGCGCGCTGGTGGCCTGCCGGCACCCCGCGTAGCCGGTCCACCGACAGGGACTCAGTGCTGCTGGGACGCCGGCGTGCTGAACGTGCCCAGCAAGCGGTCGCGGAAGTCGCTCATCGGCCACACCGGGGTCTGCGGGCCGGGGCGCATGCCCGCGTCCAGCCCCACTGCCCGATCCGGTCGAGCACGGAGCGATCCCGCGTGACGACCGTGATCGGCACGTCGCGGCTCGCGTTCGGCCCGGTGACGACGGGTGCGGGCTGGTGGTCGCCGAACAGCACCAGCACCAGGTTGTCGTCGCCGTAGGTCTCCACGTACGAGACGAGGCTCTGCAGCGAGTACTGGATCGACGCCCCGAAGTTGGCCTTCACCTGCGCCGGGTCGGTCGAGAGGATCAGCTCGGGCGCCCCGCCGCCGACGGCCATCGGCCCGTAGACCGAGCCGTCGCCCAGCTCGTCCCAGCCGAGCATGCGCGGGAGCGGCGTCCACGGGGCGTGGCTCGACACGAGCGCCAGCTCGGTCATGAGCGGGCCGCGGTCCGTGCGGGAGCGCTCCAGCTTCTCGAACGCCGACAGCGTGAACTGGTCGGGCGTGGTGGCCCAGCTGAAGTTGGGGCCGTGGTAGCCGAGGCCGGACGCGTTGTGCACGCGGTCGTAGCCGTAGAACGCCGCCTCCGGCCACGCGGCGGTGTTGCCCGGCATCACTGCCGTCGTCTCCCACCCGGCCCGGTGGAACGCGCTGGTCAGCGTCATGCGGTCGCTGGAGACGAGGTTCCGGTAGCGCTGCTGGTTGTCGATCCACAGCCCGGACAGGAACGTGGCGTGCGCGAGCCAGCTGCCGCCGCCCGCCGTGGACGAGGTGAGAAAACCCGTGCGGGTGTCGAACCCGGCCGCGGCCAGCCGCTGCGTCCCGTCGTCGAGTACGGCGTCGACGCCCGGGGCGATCGCCGGGTCCTCCACGGCCGAGCGCCCGTAGCTCTCGATGACGGCGAACACGACGTCCTTGCCGCGCAGCCCGGTGAGCAGGTCGCCGGCCGGCACGTCGCGGAACGCGTCGACGGCCGACTCGCGCGCGAAGTCCTGCTGGTCGGTGATCCCGGCGACGACCTGAACGGCCTCGTTGCGGACGCTCGCCGCGGTGCTGCGGGCCGCGAGCGGCATGTTCGGCACGAGCTGGGCGCCCAGCACGAGACAGGTGACCCACACGACCGAGCCGGCGGCGACCGCGCGCCCGGTGACCGGGCGGTGCTGCGCGACCACCCGGGACAGCCGCAGCGTCGCGCCGGTCATGACCACGAGCACGAGCCCGACCAGCACCACCACCGCGGCGACGGCGCGACCGCGCCGCTGGTGCCGTACGCGCCGTGGACGAAGTTCAGCCCGTCGTCGAGCAGCGACCAGTCGAGCACCGGGTCGAACGGGCGGGCGAGCGTCGTGTGGAAGCCCGCGTCGAGCACCTTGAAGATCGTCAGCACCGCGAGGCCCACACCCGTGACGATCGCGAGCACCCGCCGCGGCGTCGCCGGCAGCACGATCAGCAGCGCGCCCAGCAGCAGCGCCTCCACCGGGAGCCGGACGAACGCCGCGAGCCCGAACCGCGTGACGTCGGCCGGGACGAGGAGCGCGGCGAACACGAGCAGGGCGGCCAGCACGGTCGTCACCGCGGCCGGCACGGCCCGCCACCTGCTCCTGCGGGTGGGGACCTGGGTCATCGCATCGGCTCCTCGGGCTCGTGCGGCTCCGGACGTGGCGCCGACACCCGACGACACGTGCCCGCGTCGCCGCCGGTTCACCGCGTCGCCCGCCGGGGGCCGAGCGGAGCCTCCCGGCGGGTCGGCGGCCGGTCAGCGGCGGTGTTCCCGCGGGAGCCGCCCGTCCACGAGGAACACCCCTTCGGCGCGCAGCCGGGCGGCCTGCTCGGCGGCGATGTGCGGGGCGGCGGTGCCGTCGGCGCGCAGCACCCGGTGCCACGGGATGTCGTGGCCGTCCTCGGCGAGGATCCGGCCGACGAGCCGCGGCGAGCGCAGCCCGGCGCGTTCGGCGATCTCCCCGTACGTGCTGGTCTCGCCGGGCGGGATGGCCCGCACGCGTCCCGCACGCGCTCGACGGTCTCCTCGTCCATGCCGGTGAGCCTCTCACCCCGGCGAGCCCGTGCGTCCCCCGTCGGAGTGGCGTGGTTCCATCGCCGGATGGACGCCGGAGCTCTCGCCCCCGGGCTCGTCCGCCGGCCGCGCGCCGCACCCGGCGGGCTCGTGTGGGACGACGCCGCGCAGCGCGTGCTCGGCCACCGGGCCGGGCCGCTGCGGGTGGTCGGCGGGCCGGGCACGGGCAAGACGACGCTCCTGCTCGCGACCGTCGCCGCCCGGGTCGCCGCGGGGGAGGACCCGGCGCACACGCTCGTGCTGGTCGGCAGCCGGCGGGCGGCCGCCGAGCTGCGCACCCGGCTGGTCGACATGGCGCCCGCGGCGAGGCGCGTGGGCCCGGGAGCCATTGGTCCGCACCGTGCACTCGTACGCGTTCGGGGTGCTGCGGCTGCACGCGGCCCGGGGCGGCGACCCGCCGCCGCGGCTGCTCGCGAGCGCCGAGCAGGACGTCGTCGTGCGCGACCTGCTGGCCGGGGAGACGGCCGCGGCCGTGCCCGGGTCGGGCTGGCCGGAGCGGCTGCTGCCGGCGATCGGGCTGCCCGGGTTCGCCGCCGAGCTGCGCGAGCTGCTGCTGCGGGCGGCCGAACGCGGGCTGGGCCCGGACGACCTGCGCGCGCTCGGCGAGCGGCACGACGTGCCGGAGTGGGCCGCGGCCGGGCGGTTCTTCCGCACGTACGAGCACGTCATCCTGCTGCGCGGGGCGGCCGGGCGGGCGGCGCCGCAGGCCACCGCGCCCGCCGTGGACGCGGCCGAGCTCGTGGCCGCCGCGCTGGACGCGCTCGCCGACGACCGCGACCTGCTCGCCGCCGAGCGGGCCCGCGTGCGCCACCTCGTCGTCGACGACGCCCAGGACCTCGACCCGCAGCAGATGGAGCTGGTCCGCGCGCTCGGCGCGCAGCGCATCGGTGCTGCTCGCGGGCGACCCGGAGCAGTCGGTGCTGCTCGCGGGCGACCCGGACCAGGCCGTGCTCACGTTCCGCGGCGCCGACCCGGACGGGCTGCGGGCCGTCGACGCCGAGACCGTCGTGCTCCGCACCGACCGGCGCAGCGCCCCCGCGGTGCGGGCGGCCGCGGCCCGCATCGCCGCCCGGCTGCCCGGCGCCGGCGTGGGCCGCGAGCGGGTCGCCCCGCCGGACCCGCCGGACGGGGACGGGTCCGTGCAGGTCACCGTCTTCGCATCGGTGTCGCAGGAGGCGGCGTGGATCGCCGACCGGCTGCGCCGCGCGCACCTCGTCGACGGGGTCCCGTGGTCGCGCATGGCGGTGCTCGCCCGTTCCACCCGGCGCGCGCTCCCGACGCTGCGCCGGGCGCTGCTCGCGGCGGGCGTGCCGATCGCGGCACCGCCCGACGAGCTGCCGGTCGCGCGCCAGGCCGCGGCCGTCCCGCTGCTGATGGTGCTGCGCTACGCCACGCGTCCGGCCGACCTGGACGCCGACGCCGCCACCGCGCTGCTGACGTCCCCGCTCGGCTCGGCCGACCCGATGCGCATGCGCCGGCTGCGCCGCGGGCTGCTGCGGCTGCACGTGGCCGCGGGCGGCGACAGCGGCCCGGACGAGCGCACCGGGAGCGACCGGCTGCTCGTCGAGGCGCTGCGCGCGGCCGCCCGCGGCGAGCCGGACCCGCTCGTCGCGCTGCCCCCGCAGGAGACGGCGCCGCTGCGGCGCGTCGGGCACCTGCTGGCGCTGGCCGGCGAGGCCGCGCGCGAGGGCGTGAGCGCGGAGGAGGCGCTCTGGCGGGTCTGGCAGGCGTCCGGGCTGCCCGCGCGGCTGCGCGACGCGAGCGCCCGCGGCGGGCCCGTCGGCGCGGCCGCCGACCGCGACCTCGACGCCGTGCTGGCCCTGTTCGACGCGGCCGCCCGGCACAGCGACCGGCTGCCCGGCGCCGCGCTCGCCAGCTTCCCCGACTACCTCGCCGACCAGCAGCTCCCCGGCGACTCGCTGGCCCCGCGCGCCCCGCACGGCGACGCCGTCGCGCTGCTCACCGCGCACGCCGCCCGCGGCCGCGAGTGGGACGTCGTGGCGGTGCCCGGCGTGCAGGAGGGCACCTGGCCGGACCTGCGGCTGCGCGGCAGCCTGCTGGGCACCGAACGGCTCGTCGACCTGCTCGCCGGGGTGTCCGAGCCGGCCGGCACGACGGTCTCGCGGGTCGCGCCGCTGCTCGCCGAGGAGCGGCGCCTCTTCTACGTCGCGTGCACCCGCGCCCGGCACACGCTGCTGGTCAGCGCCGTGCAGGGGGAGGACGAGCAGCCGTCGCGGTTCCTCGACGAGCTGGACCCGGTGCCCGCCACCGCCGCCGACCGGCCCGTCCACCGGCCCGGCCGCTCGCTCGTGCTCGCCGAGCTTGTGGGGGAGCTGCGCCGGGCCGTCTGCGCGGAGGCCGATCCCGCCGATCCCGCCGCCGCGGCCCGCCGGCAGCGGGCCGCCGTGCAGCTCGCGCGACTGGCCGAGGCGGGCGTGCCCGGCGCGCACCCCGACGACTGGTACGGGCTCGCGCCGCTCACCACCGGCGCCCCGCTGCGCGCGCCGGGCGAGGTCGTGCCCGTCTCGCCGTCGGACGTCGAGAAGATCGTCCGGTGCCCGCTGCGCTGGGTGCTGGAACGCCACGGCGGCGGCGAGGTGGGCGCGCTCGCGGCCGTCACCGGGTCGCTGGTGCACGCGCTGGTGCAGGCCAGCGCCGCCGGCGCGACGGGGCCGAGCTGGAGGGCGCCCTGCGCGAGGCGTGGGCCCGCCTGGACGCGGGCGCGCCTGGTACGGGCGCCGCGAGCTGGCCCGGGTGCGCGGGATGCTCGCCGCGTTCGACGGGTGGGTGCGCAGCAGCCGCGCCGAGGGGCTGCGGCTGGTCGCGGTCGAGCAGCCGGTGCAGCTGGACATCGCGGGCGACGTGCCCGGCGAGCCGGGAGCGCCCGCGGGCGGGCCCTGGCTGCGGCTGCGCGGGCGCGTCGACCGGCTGGAGGTGGACCCGGCCGGCCGCCCGGTGGTCGTCGACGTCAAGACCGGGCGCACGGCCGTCAGCGGGCGGGCCGCGGCCGAGCACCCGCAGCTGGCCGTCTACCAGCTCGCGGCCGCGCTGGGCGCGTTCGGCGAGCTGCTCGGGCCGGGCGCGAAGCCGGGCGGGGCGCGGCTGGTGTACGTCGCGGACCAGAAGTCGGACGGGCAGGCGAAGGAGCCGGTGCAGCCGCCGCTGGGCGACGCCGAGATCGCCGCGTGGCAGGACGTCGTGCGCCGCTGCGCCGACGAGACGTCCGGCGGGGTGTTCGTGGCGCGCGTCGGGCCGGACTGCGACCGCTGCGCGGTGCGCACGAGCTGCCCGCTGAGCGAGTCGGGGAGATCCGTACCCGACGCGTAGCCGAGCGGACGCAACCCGCTGCCCTCGTGGACGTCTCTCCGTGAAAGACGTGCCCCTCGTCCGGGTTCTCGCTGTCCGAATGGGGGCGTTTTGCGAAGATCGACCTGCCCGGTACGGTCACCGAACACACCGGTGCGCCTCGGCGCTCCCCCGACCGGTGTTGCGGTCCAGGAGGTGTGATGCCCCGGTTGCCCCGACGGCTGGGACCGTTGCTCGGTTGTGCGGCGATCCTGCTCGCCGCCGGCTGTGCGGGCACACCCGACCCCGAATCGGCCGCCCCTGATCAGTCGCCCGATCTCTACGAGGCGTTACCACCGCCGTCGAGCGCGCCCCAGCTGGTGCCGACCACCGAGCCGCCCGTCACCGCGGCACCGACCACCACCCGCCGTCCGCGGCCGACGACCACCCCGCCGCCGCCCCCGCTGCCCGCCGGCGGCCCGGCGGGCGTCGCCGCGGAGCCGCAGACCGGCCCGCCCGCGATCGACTGGCAGCGCACGGGCGGCGACGAGTTCGACGCCCCGGCGCTCGACACGGTCGCGTGGAACCTCTACAACGGCGTCGGCGGGTTCGGCAACGGCCTCCGCCGGCCCGAGGCCATCTCCCAGGTCGACGGCAAGCTGCGCATCACCGGCCGCGGCGAGGTGTCCGGCGGCATGGGCCACCGGTTCGACCAGCTCTACGGCCGGTGGGAGTTCCGCGCCCGCACCGACGCCGGCCGCGGCTACGGCTCCGCGATCCTGCTGTGGCCCGAGTCGGAGAAGTGGCCCGACGACGGCGAGCTGGACATGATGGAGGTGCCCAGCGAGGACCGCGTCCGGGCGCACTTCGTCATCCACTGGGGCGAGGAGAACCACGTCGACGGCACGAACGTGCCCGGCGACTTCACCCAGTGGCACACGTTCGCGATGGACTGGCTGCCCGACCGCATCACCTGGTACATCGACGGCGTCAAGCAGTGGGAGACCACCGACCCCGAGGCGATCGCCCGCAAGCCGATGCACATCACGATCCAGCTCGACCAGGGGCCCTACACCACCTGGCTCCCCGCGCGCGACGACACCACGCCGCCCGAGGTCAGCCTGGAGGTCGACTGGGTGCGCATCTACCAGGCGCCGGACCTCCCGCCGCCGGCCGTCGGCTGACGCCGGCCGGTCACTTCTTCGTGCCGCGCGTGAAGTCGGCCGGGATCACCAGGTCGTCGGGCGTCAGCTCGTGGACGGACGCGCGGCCGAGGCCGTAGAGCGTCTCCTCCACGCCGCTGCGCAGGATCGACAGCACGTTGGCCACGCCCTTCTCGCCGCCGGCCGCCATGCCCCACAGGTACGCGCGCCCGATCATCACCGCCCGCGCGCCGAGCGCGAGCGCCTTCACGACGTCGCTGCCGCGGCGCACCCCGCCGTCGAGCAGCACCTCGATCTGGCCGCCGACCGCGTCGACGATCCCGGGCAGCAGCCGGATCGTCGCCGGGGTGGAGTCGAGGTTGTTGCCGCCGTGGTTCGACACGGAGATCGCGGTGGCGCCGACGTCGACGGCGCGGCGCGCGTCGTCGGGGTGCGTCACGCCCTTGACCATGAACGGCCCGCCCCACTGCTCGCGCAGCCACGCCAGGTCGTCCCAGGTGACGGGATCGGACGCCATCCACTGCCCGTAGGCGCCGAAGAACGTGAGGGCGTCTCGCCCCGGGCCGCCATGTTCGGCACGCCCAGCTCCGGCAGCCGCCCGTGCCGCAGCCAGCGCAGCAGGTAGCCGGGCCGGAGCGCGACCTGTGGGGCGTAGCGCAGCATCGCCCGCAGGTCGAGCCGTTCGGGGATCCACGGGCTGCCCCAGTCCCGCCGGGAGTCGAACACCCAGTCCAGCGTGACGATCAGGCCCTTCGCGCCGGCCGCCCGCGCGCGTTCGGCGCGGGCGAGGATCGCGTCCCGGTCGCCGGCCCAGTACGACTGGAAGAACAGCTTGTCGTTGGCCGCCGCGACCTCCTCCACCGGCTTGGACGCGAACGACGACAGGCCCATCGCCGTGCCGGCCCCGGCGGCCGCGCGGGCCACCGCGACCTCGCCGTCCGGGTCGACGGCCTGCACGCCGGTGGGGGAGACGACCACCGGGAAGCTGATCTCCTGGCCCATCACCGTGGTCGCCACGTCGCGCGTCCTCGGCAGCCCGGCGACGTGCGGCCGGAACCCCAGCTCGCGGAACGCCGCGACGTTGTCGTCCATCGTGGCGCCGGCCTCCGCGCCCGCCACGAGCGCCAGGTAGACCCCCTTGGCAGCCGCCGCTTCGCCCGCCGCTGGGCCTCCGCGACGCTCTCGAACCAGTCCCGCGTGCTCGCCATCGCCGCCGTCCTCAGAACTCGGTGACGCCGGCGTCCGGCGCGACCTCGTGGGCGGTGATGAACGTCGACTCGTCCGACGCGAGGAAGAGCACCGTGTCGGCGACGTCGGACGGCTCGGTGCCCTGCACCGGGAGCAGGTTGGTGAACATCCCGCCCAGCCGCGGGTCGCCTGCCATGGCCGCGCCGAGCACGGCCTGCATGTCGCCGCTGCCCATCGGGGTGTTGACGCCGGTCGGGTGCACGCTGTTGACCCGGATGTGGTGCTTGGCCAGCTCCGCGGCGAACGCCTTCGCCATCCCGCGCACGGCGAACTTGCTGGCCGTGTAGGGGACCATGAACGGCTGTACCTTGAGCCCGGCCGCCGAGCTGATCAGGATGATCGACCCGCCGCCCGCCGCCACGAGGTGCGGGGCGCCGGCCATCACGGTGTTCCACACGCCCGTGACGTTGGTGCTGATCGTGTCGTCGAAGATCGTCGGCGTGACCTGGTCCCACGGCGCGGGGACGCAGATCCCGGCGTTCGCCACCACGATGTCGAGCCGGCCGAGGTCGGCCACCGCGCCGTCCACCGCGGTGCGCAGCGCGTCGAGGTCGCGCACGTCGAGCTGGGCCGAGACGATCCGCCGGTCGAGCTTCTCGACGAGCCGCACGGTCTCCTCCAGGTCCTCCGGAGTGGCCGAGTCGTAGGCGACGCTCGGCAGCGGCGCGCACACGTCCACCGCGATGACGTCCGCGCCCTCCTGCGCCAGCCGCACGGCGTGCGCGCGGCCCTGTCCCCGCGCCGCTCCCGTGATCAGGGCGACCTTGCCCGCAACTCGACCGGTCATCGCACTCGGCTCCTCGTTCGCTCGACGGAGGTGGTGGCGTCAGGTCTACACCTTTCTGGCACCCGATGCCAAAAGACGCGCGGGCCCGGCCGTCAGCCGGCGAGGAACCCGCCGGACTGGCGGCGCCACAGCTCCGCATAGGCGCCGTCGCGGGCCAGCAGCGCGGTGTGCGAGCCCTCCTCGGTGACCGTGCCGCGGTCGAGCACGACCAGCCGGTCCATGCCGGCGACCGTGCTCAGCCGGTGCGCCACCACGATCGCCGTGCGGTCGGCCATCAGCGTCCACAGCGCGTCCTGGATGCGGGCCTCGCTGTCGGAGTCGAGCGCGCTCGTCGCCTCGTCGAGCAGCAGGATCGGCGCGTCGCGCAGGATCGCCCTGGCGATCGCCACCCGCTGCCGCTGCCCGCCGGAGAGCTTCACCCCGCGCTCGCCCACGAGCGTGTCGAACCCGTCGGGCAGCCCGTCGACGAAGTCCAGGACGTGCGCGGCCGCAGCCGCCGCGCGGATCTCGGCGTCGGTGGCGTCCGGCCGCCCGAACGCGATGTTGTCGCGCAGCGAGCGGTGGAACATCACCGGGTCCTGCGGGACGTACGCGATACGGCTGCGCAGGTCGGCCTGGGACAGCGCCGTGACGTCCTGCCCGCCGACCAGGATGCGCCCGCCGTCGACGTCCATCAGCCGCAGGAGCAGCCGGATGACCGAGGTCTTGCCGCCGCCGGAGCGCCCGACCAGCCCGACGTGCTCGCCGTCGGCGACCCGCAGGTCGAGCCCGTCGAAGAGCGGCTCGTGGTGCCCGGGGTGGGTGAACCGGACGGCCTCCAGCCGCACGCCGTGCGAGCCGGTCACGAGCGGCTGCGGGAACTCCGGGTCGAGCACCGTCGGCCCGGTCAGCAGCAGCTCGGCGAACTGCGCCGCCTCCGTGAGCGCCCGTTCGAGCCGCCGGTAGACCTGGTTGAACTCGAACAGGATGCGGGTGGCCTGGGTGAAGTAGGCGACCGTGACCACGACGGCCTCCACCCCGAGGCCGCCGGCCGGGCCCGCGACGGCGAGCGCCAGCACCAGCCCGGCGACGCTCGTGACCACCGACATCGGCGCGACCACCGTGTCGATGCGCAGGTTGCCGTAGTCCCACGAGCGCAGCGCCAGCTCGCGGTTCTCCGCCACCCGGTGGCGGTGCTCGGCCGCCTCCCGCCGCTCCGCGGCGTGCGCCCGCACGGCGTCCATGTTCGTGAGGGTGTCGGCGACGTGCCCGGACAGCCGCGCCCAGGCGGCCTCCCGCGCGTCCACGAGCGCCTGGCGGCGCAGGATCAGCGGCGTCACCAGCAGCGCGGTCAGCGCGATCGCGCCGAACAGCACGACCACCAGCCACGGGCTGTACTGCCACAGCACCACCGAGGCGAAGCCAGCGGCAGCAGCTGGCCGACGATCTGGAACGCCAGCGTGTCGACGAACCCTCGTACTCCGACGCGTAGCTGAGCACCCGTTTGGTCAGCGAGCCCGCGAAGTTCTCGTGGAAGAACGCCGCGTCCTTGGCCAGGAGCGCGTTCATCCCGCTGACGTAGAGCCGGGAGATCCCGTTCGCGTCCACCCGGTTGAGGCAGTGCACCCCGGCGCGCCACAGGGCCTCGCCGGCCAGCATCGCGACGAGGAAACCGAACACGGACGGCGCGAGCAGCGCGGGCGTGAGCGGTTCGCCCGCGGCCACCCGGCCGACCAGCTGCCCGACGATCAGCGGCGGGAGGTACGCCACGCCGACGTTGCCGAGCGCGGGCAGCACGAGGCGCCGCCGGTGAGCAGCTTGTTGCCGCCCAGCTCGGCGGCGTACATCCGCAGCGCGAGACGCAGCGCGGCGCCCCGCCCGCTCCTGGGCGTGGGGGTGCTGCGGCCGGCTCGGCGGATGTGGCGGGCGGCGCCCCGGCCACGCTCGTCATGCGTCCATGGTCGGGACCGGCCCGCCGGCCGGTCCACCGAGTTTCGCCGCCGGACTCAGTAGAAGTGGACGGGGTCCACCACGTTGCGCAGCGGCTCGCCGCCGACGAACCGGCGCAGGTTGTCGGCGAAGAGGTGGGCGACGCGCACCCGGTTGCCCGGGTCGATCGCCGCGGTGTGCGGGCTGACCACCACCTGCGGCAGCGTCCAGAGCGGCGAGTCCGGCGGCAGCGGCTCGACGGCCGTGACGTCGAGGTACGCCGACCCCACCTGCCCCGAGCGCAGCGCGTCGACCAGCGCGTCCTCGTCGACCACGGTGCCGCGCCCGACGTTGACCAGCACGGTGCCCGGCTTCATCGCCGTGAACATGGCACGGTCGAGCAGCTTGTCGGTGTACGCGGTGCCCGGCAGCGTGACGACCACCCCGTCGGCCTGCGCGAGCAGTCCCGGCAGCGCGTCGATGCCGTGCACCGACTCGGCGTACTCGCACGGCTCCGGCCGGCGGCGCACGCCGAGCACCCGCGTGCCGAGCGCGGAGAGCAGGCGCGCGGTCTCCGTGCCGATGCCGCCGAGCCCGAGCACCACCACCGTCTGGTCGCGCAGCTGCGCCATCCGGAAGTGCGACGACCAGCGGTGCCCGGCGTTCAGCTCCAGCAGGTGCGGCAGCCGCTTGGCCCCGGCCAGCAGTCCGAAGACCGCGAACTCGGCCAGCGGCCCCGCGTGCACCCCGGCCGACGTCGTGAACACCACCCGGCGCATCTCGTCCGGGCTGAGCCCGGCCGCCCGGACCTGCCCGCCGCCGCCCGCGGCCATCGTGTGCAGCCAGCGCAACCGTCCCGCACGGACCGTGCGGGCCAGCAGCGTCGGGCTCTGGTCCGGGATGCCGAACAGCACGTCGGCGCTCGCGACCAGCTCCTCGAACGCGGCCTGCTCGGCGCCGGTGCGGCGGTAGCGGTCGTCGTCCGGGTCGCCGAGAAGCGCTCGGGCCGCAGCAGGTCGTGGTCGAGCAGGGCGTCGGCGTCCGGGGGGCGACGGCCCTGACGAGCTCGGCGCAGCTCGGGCACCGGCGGGGGTGGCGGCGCGATCCGCAACGGGGACGCGGGCATGTGGGGGTCCTCTTGGGGTGGGGTCATGGGAGACCGCACACACCTGCCGGCCTCGGCACACACGTCCGGACATGTGTGCGGAGGCCCGGAGGTGTGTGCGGTCGTGGGGTTATGGCTTGCGGTCGTTCGCCGTCGCCAGCGCCTCCAGTGCGGGGAGCGCCAGCAGCAGGGTGGCCGTCGTGTCGGCCGGGAGGGTGTCGAGGATCTTCGTGACCGTCATGCTGCGGGTCTCGCGGATGCGCTCGCTCGTGGCCTGGCCGGCGTCGGTGGCCTCGACGAGGGCGGCGCGCTGGTCGTTGGGGTGCGGGGTGCGCCGCAGCAGCCCGAGCGTGTCGAGCTTGCTGACGATCCGGGAGAGCATGGTCGGGTTGATGCCCTCGATCTCGGCCAGCTCGGCCAGCCCGATCGGCCCGCGCCCGCCGACGACGGCGAGCACCGACGCCTGCGACGGGGTGAGCCCCTCGGCCTGCGCGGACTCGTTGAGCATCCGGGACAGGCGGGTGATGACCCGGCGCAGGCGGGCCACCGACTCGCTGTCGAACACAGGGCGATCAGCCGTCATCCGATCGTCCTCTCCGGTACAGGAACGGTCTGCGACCATCGTGCCCGTTGTATCTATCAACGCCGGTGTCTACCAGGCACCGCGGTGGTTCGGCACCCGGAACGCGAGCGGCACCACGACGGCCAGCAGCACGGCGACCCCGACGAAGATCCACGCCTGGGTGTGGCCCGGGTCGGTGCTCGTCGTGAGGATGGCGGTCGTCACGCTGATCGCGACGATGCCGCCGGTCTGGCGGAACATCCCGCGCAGCCCGGTGGACGCGGCCACCTCGCCCGGCACGAGGTGCAGCGACGCGTTGTTCGCGGCCGGCGACGCGAGGCCGACGCCCAGCCCGGTGACGCCCGCGGCGAGCGTCAGCCAGACCTGCGGCGGGCCCACGGCCGGCATCGCGAACAGCACGAACCCGGCGACGAGCAGCAGGAACCCGATCACGACGAGCGGGCGGTGGCCGAGCCGGCGCAGCAGCAGCACCGAGAGCCCGGACGTGCACATCATGCCGACGGCGCGCGCGGTGAGCAGGGTGGCGGCGGCCAGCGGGACGAGCCCGTAGCGCTGCTCCGCGTAGAGCGGCACGAGCGCGGAGAACCCGACGACGCCCACGCCGAACAGCACGTTGATCGCGTTCATCGTGCCCATGCCCTGCCCGCGCAGCAGCCGCATCGGGACGACCGCGTCGGGGCGCCGGCGCGCGTGCCGCAGGAACAGGACGGCGGCGAGGACGGCGAGCAGGAGCGCGCCGATCGTCGCCGGGTCGCCCGCCGCGATCCGGCCGGGGTCGGTGCCCAGCAGCGTGACGCCGGCCATCCCCGTCAGGAAGCCGGTGGTCAGCAGGGCGATGCCGAGCACGTCGACCTGCTGGCGGGCCGAGCGTTCGCGCAGGTCGGTGATCAGCCACAGGCCCAGCCCGCAGAGCAGGATGCCGGGCAGCAGGTTGATCAGGAAGATCGAGCGCCACCCCGAGTACGTCACGAGCACGCCGCCGAGGATCGGGCCGACGATCGCGCCGAGCGGGAAGACCGAGGAGAACAGGCCCAGCGCGCGGTCGCGGTCGCGCCCGAACCGGTCGGCCACGATCCCCGAGGCCGACGGCAGGATGGCGCCGCCGACCAGGCCCTGCACCGCGCGGGCCGCGATGAGCATCCCGACGTTCGCGGCCAGCCCGCAGACCAGCGACGCGACGGTGAACGCGGCGATCGCGACGAGGAAGACCCGCTTGGGCCCGAACTGCTCCGCGAGCCGCCCGGCCACCGGCAGCGCGACGATCTGCCCGAGCGCGTAGACGGTGATCGTCCAGCTGCCCCAGGCGAGCGGGACGTCGAGCTCGCGGCCGATCGTGGGGAGCGCGGTCGCGACGGCGGTCTGGTCCATCGACGCCATGAGCAGGCCGATCGCCACGACGGCGAACACGCTCCAGCGGCCGCGGGTGGGCACGTCGACGGCCGGATGCGCCGTCCCTGTCGGGGCTGTCGCGGGCTGGGGAGCAGGGGGCACGGCTCCGAGAGTATGCCTGCCGGCAAGCATTGAGAACCTTGACTCCTCTGACGAGTGCTTGTTCGCTGTGCTCCGAGATCGCTCCCGAGATCGCGGAGAAGGGTGGGCAGGGTGGAACTGGGACTGCGCGGCAAGGTCGCCGTCGTCACCGGCGGGACGGCCGGGATCGGGCTCGCGACGGCGCGCCTGCTGCTGGCCGAGGGCGCGCGGGTGGTCGTCTGCGGCCGGGACAAGGCCCGGCTGGACGCGGCGGTGGCGGAGCTGGCGAGCGACGACTGCCTCGGTGTGCGGTGCGACGCGACGGTGCCGGCCGACCTGGAGGCGCTGCGCGACGCGGCCGTCGAGCGGTTCGGCGGGATCGACGTGCTGGTCAGCAACGCGGGCACCTCCGCGCGCGGGCACACGCTGGAGGTGCCCGACGAGACCTGGCAGGCCGACCTCGACCTGAAGCTGCTGGCGCACGTCCGGCTCGCCCGGCTGGTCGTCCCGTCGATGCGGGAGCGCGGCGGCGGCGCGATCGTGAGCGTGGTGGGCGTGGCCGGGAAACACCCCGGCGCAGGCTCGGCCCCGACCACGATCTCCCGCGCGGCGGGCATCGCGTTCGCGAAGGCGCTGTCCAAGGACCTCGGCCCGGACGGCATCCGAGTCAACGTCGTGTGCATCGGCCTGGTCGAGAGCCTGCAGAACGACCGGCGCTGGCAGGCCGCCGGCGACGGCAGCACGCGCGAGGAGTTCTACGCCGAGCTGGGCCGCGGCGGGCAGATCCCGCTGAACCGGGTCGGCAAGGCGGAGGAGGCGGCCGCCGCCGTCGTGTTCCTCGCCTCCGACGCCGCGAGCTACGTCACCGGCGCGGCCCTGAACGTCGACGGCGGCTCGTCGCACGCCGTCTGATCCACTCCCCGATCGATTCCCCGAGCAGAGGAGCTTCTGAGGTGCAGGATCTCGTCGACATCGTCTGGGAAGGCGCCCGGACCGGCACGTTCGACTCGACGCCGCTGGAGGGCCGCTGGACCCTCGACCAGGGCGAGCAGGCCCAGCTCGCCGTGCTCGCCCGCTGGGTCGAGCAGGGTCGGACGCGCGCGGGCTGGAAGGTCGGGCTGACGTCCGGCGCGGTGCGCGACTCGTTCGGCGAGGGTGTGCGGCCGTTCGGCTTCATCCTGCGCGAGCGGGTGTTCGAGTCGGGCGCGACGGTCGGGCTCGGGCAGATGTCGCGCCCGGGCCTGGAGATGGAGCTGTGCTTCCGGATCGCGCCCGGCTGGCCGGCCCCGGCGTCGACGCGGACGACGCGGCACGCGCGGTCTCGTGGGTCGCGCCCGCGTTCGAGCTGAACGAGGCGCGCATCGACGGCCCGCAGGACCCGGGCATCCGGGTCGCGGACAACCTCACGCAGTGGGGCCTGGTGGTCGGCCCGCAGGTCACGCCGCTGCCGGACCGCTCGCTGCTGCAGAAGACCGTCGCGACGCTGCGCCACGGCGACGAGGTGGTCGAGGTGGTCGAGGCCGACGGCTACATCGACGACTACTACCTCTCGATCGCCCGGCTGGCCCACGAGCTGGCCAAGTTCGACCTCGCGGTGGAGGAGGGCGACCTGGTCATCACCGGCTCGCTGGCCTCCCGGCGCAAGGACCTGGCGCCCGGTGACTACACGGGCGCCTTCTCCGGCATCGGCGAGGTCAACGTCACGTTCGCCTGAGCGGGCTACCGTCGCCGGGTGGACGGGGTCGAGCAGTACGTCGCCTCGCTGGCCCGCAAGCGGATGGCCGCCGGGGTGCTGATCCGGGACGCCTCGACCGGATCCTGCTGCTGGAGCCGTCCTACAAGCCGGGGTGGGAGATTCCCGGCGGGGCGGTCGAGGCCGGCGAGTCGCCGTGGCGGGCCGCGGAGCGTGAGGTGGCCGAGGAGATCGGCCTCGCGCGGCCCGTCGGGCGGCTGCTCGTGGTGGACCACGTGCACGCCGACGGCCCGCTCCCGGAGGGCGTCATGTTCCTCTTCGACGGCGGCCGCATCGATGCGGCCTCCGTCCCCGGGCTCGCGCTCGCGCCCGACGAGATCCTCTCGGCCGCGCTCTTCACCCTCGACGAGGCGCGGGACCGGGTGAAACCGCTGCTCGCCGGCCGGTTGACGGCGGCGCTCGCGGTGGCGGCCGGCGGCGGTGTGGCCCTCTGCGAGCACGGCGTCCGGGTCGCCTGACCTCACCGGATCGCCGGGTTCGTCCCCGGCGCGCTTCACAACGGACTCATCACGGATCGTCCCGTTCTGCGCCCTCCTTAAGTTAGGGTTGCCAAACCCAAGGGCCGTCGGGGGATGACTCGGATGGTGGTGCGATGCGTCGACCGCGCGCGGTTGTCACCGGTGGGGCGGGCTTCCTCGGCTCGCACCTCTGCGAGCGCCTGCTCCGCGAGGGCTACAGCGTGCTGTGCCTCGACGACCTCTCCACCGGGTCGGCGGCCAACGTCGCGCACCTCGCGGAGATCGGGCCGTTCCGCCTGGTCCGCGCGGACGTCACCGACTTCGTGCACGTCGTCGGCGACGTCGACGCCGTGCTGCACTTCGCCTCGCCCGCGTCACCCATCGACTACCTGCGGATGCCCATCGAGACGCTCAAGGTCGGCTCGATCGGCACGCTGCACACCCTGGGCCTGGCCAAGGAGAAGCGGGCCCGCTACCTGCTCGCGTCCACGTCCGAGGCGTACGGCGACCCGCAGGTGCACCCGCAGCCCGAGTCGTACTGGGGCCACGTCAACCCGGTCGGCCCGCGCGGCGTGTACGACGAGGCCAAGCGCTTCGCCGAGGCGATGACGATGGCCTACCACCGCTCGCAGGGCGTCGACACGGCGATCGTGCGGATCTTCAACACGCACGGCCCGCGCATGCGCCCCGACGACGGGCGCGCGATCCCCACGTTCATCCGGCAGGCGCTGGCCGGCGAGCCGATCACCGTCGCAGGCGACGGCAGCCAGACCCGCTCGATCCAGTACGTCGACGACCTCGTCGAGGGCGTCTTCCGGCTGCTGCACGCCGACCGGCACGAGCCGGTCAACATCGGCAACCCGTCCGAGGTCTCGATCACCGAGCTGGCCCTGCTGGTCCGCGACCTGGTCGGCGCGACCAGCGAGATCGAGTACGGCCCCCGCCCTGAGGACGACCCGACGGTCCGCCGGCCGGACATCACGCTGGCGACGGACCTGCTCGGTTGGCGGCCCGAGGTCGGGCTGGAGGACGGCCTGCGCCGCACGATCGACTGGTTCCGGGCGACGCTCGCCGCGTCCGGACCGGCCGCCGCCTCGCGTGCGGTCTGACGCCCGCTCCCCGACTCCTTCCCCGCGAGGCAGGTCAGCCATGTCCGCTCCCCAGCCGGACGCCCCGGACGCCGCCGGCGACGTCGTGATCATCGGTGCCGGTCCCGCCGGCCTGACGGCCGCGTACGAGCTGGCAGCGGCCGGGATCGCCGCCACGGTGCTGGAGGCCGACGGCGTGGTCGGCGGGATCAGCCGCACCGTCGAGCGCGAGGGCTGGCGCTTCGACATCGGTGGCCACCGGTTCTTCACGAAGGTGCCGCGCGTCGAGCGGATGTGGCACGACGTGCTCGGGCCCGACGAGTTCCTCGTGCGGCCGCGGCGCAGCCGCATCCTCTACGGCGGCAAGTTCTACGACTACCCGCTGCGCCCGGCAGGCGCGCTGCGCAACCTCGGCGTGGTCGAGGCGGCCCGGTGCGTGCTGTCGTACCTGTGGGCGCAGCTCCGCCCGCCCAAGGACCAGTCGCACCTGGAGGGCTGGGTGTCCGCGCGCTTCGGCACCCGCCTCTACCAGCACTTCTTCAAGAGCTACAACGAGAAGGTCTGGGGCGTGCCGGCCACCGAGATCCAGGCCGACTGGGCGGCCCAGCGGATCCGGAACCTGTCGCTGGCCGGGGCCGTCCGCAACGCGCTCCTCCCGGGCCGCGACGGCGAGATCGTCTCGCTCATCGAGCGGTTCCGCTACCCGCTGCTGGGGCCCGGGATGATGTGGGAGCGCTGCAGCGAGCTGGTGCAGGCCGCGGGCTGCAAGGTCGAGCTCGGCCGGCCGGTCACGCGCATCCGCCGGGAGGGCGGGCGCGCGGTGCGCGTCGAGACCACCGCCGACGGGGCCGTCACCGGTTACCCGGCCACGCACGTCGTCTCCTCGATGCCGCTGGGGGAGCTGGTGCGGGCCATGGACCCGCCCCCGCCGCCCGCCGTGCTCGCCGCGGCGGACGCGCTGGGCCACCGCGACTTCCTGACCGTCGCGCTCGTCGTCCCGAACGAGCGCGCGTTCCCGGACAACTGGATCTACGTGCACTCGCCGGAGGTGCGGCTGGGCCGCATCCAGAACTTCGGCGCGTGGTCGGAGGCGATGGTCCGGCCCGGCGGCACCTGCCTGGGCCTGGAGTACTTCGTGTTCGAGGGCGACGACCTGTGGGAGCTGCCCGACGCCGAGCTGGTCGAGCTGGGCCGGCGCGAGCTGGCGGCGATCGGCCTGGTCGAGCCGTCGGACGTGCAGGCGGGGTACGTGGTGCGGATGCCGAAGGCCTACCCGTCTACGACGAGGGCTTCGCGGCCAACGTCGCCGTGCTGCGGGAGTGGCTGGCCGCCGAGGTGCCCAACGTGCACCCGGTGGGGCGCAACGGGATGCACCGCTACAACAACCAGGACCACTCGATGCTGACGGCCATGGTCACCGTGGACGCCATCCTCGGCCGCGGCGGGCAGGACGTGTGGGCGGTGAACGTCGACGCCGACTACCACGAGGAGGGCCGGGCGCCCGGCGGCACGGGCCGCAGCGCACCGATCGTGCCCCGGCGCTGAGCGCTAGTCGGGCAGCGTCTCGTCCACGGCCTTCTGGCCGTCGGCGTGCCACAGCCGCACGAGCACGATCACCGGCACCAGCCCCACGGCCACGATGAGCAGCGCGGGCAGCGCGGCCGTGTCGAAGCGGGAGTCCTTCGTGGCCTCCCACGTCATGATCGCGAGCGTGTCCCGGCCGAGCGGGCGCAGCAGCGCCGTGGCCGGCAGCTCCTTCACGACCTCGACCATCACGAGCAGCGCGGCGGTGACGATCCCGGGCCAGAGCAGCGGCAGGTGCACGTCGGTGAGCACGCGGGTGCGGTCGGCGCCGAGCGCGCGGGCGGCGTCGTCGAGGTTGGGCTCGATGCGGCCCATCCGCGACTCCAGCGAGAAGTACGCCTGCGCGTGGAACCGCACGACGTACGCCCCGACGAGCCCCAGCACCGTGCCGGTGAACAGCAGCCCGATCTCCACGCCGAACCAGGCGTCGGCCGCGGCGATGAGCCGCCGGTCGAACCACACCAGCGGCACGTAGATCGCGACGGCGATCACCGTGCCCGGCACCGCGTAGCCGACCGAGGCCAGCCGCGCGGCCGCCGTGCCGAGCCGGGACGGCGCCACGCGCTGCCCGTAGGCGACGGCGGTGGACGTCACGACGGCCGTGACGGCGGCGGCCACCGCGAGCAGCAGCGTGCTGAGCGCCGACTCCACCAGCGCGGAGCTGACCCGGTCGGTCACCACGGTCTCGACCGACCACGCCACGAGCTGCCCGACCGGGAACCCGAACACCAGCAGGAGCAGCAGCGACGGCACCGCGGTGGCCAGCCCGGCCCGCCAGCCCCGCAGCGGCCGCGGGACCACGGCGTCGCCGCGGGCCAGCGCCTGGTGGTAGCGGGCCCGCCCGCGCAGCACCCGCTCCGCCACGACCATGAGCAGCGCCAGCGCCACGAGCACCCCGGCGAGCTGCAGCGCGGCGGCGGTGTCGAAGGCGCCGTACCAGACGCGGTAGATCGCGTCGGTCAGCGTCTGGTAGCCGAGCAGGTTCACCGCGCCGAAGTCGGCGAGCGCCTCCATCACGGCCAGCGCGGCGCCTGCCGCCAGCGCGGGCCGGGCCAGCGGCAGCGCGACCGACCACACGGCCCGCCCGTAGCTGCGCCCGAGGCTGCGCGCCGCCTCCAGCGACTGGCGGGACTGCCCGAGGAACGCGCTGCGCCCGAGCAGGTAGACGTACGGGTAGAGCACGGCCGTCAGCGCGCCGATGGCGCCCAGCGGGCCGCGCAGGCCCGGCAGCTGCAGCCCGGCCCCGAACAGGCTGCTCTGCAGCGGGTCGGCGTACCCGAACTGCCCGACCAGCACGAACACCAGCACGTACGCCGGCAGCGCCAGCGGCAGCACCAGCGCCCACTCCAGCCGGGCCGTCCCGGGAAGTCGTAGAACGACACGAGCAGCGCGACCCGCCGCCGACCACCAGCGTGCCGACGGCGACGCCGACGCCGAGCAGCACGCTGCGCCCGACGCCTGCGGCAGGAGCGTGGTGGCGACGACCGCCAGTGCGTCCCCGCCGGCGAAGAAGCTCAGCGGCAGCGCGACCAGCGGCCCGGCCACCCCGAGCGCGACCGCCGCGCCGACCAGCGCCCAGCCGGG
This sequence comes from Pseudonocardia sp. CNS-139, assembly GCA_001942415.1. Lineage (GTDB taxonomy): Bacteria > Actinomycetota > Actinomycetes > Mycobacteriales > Pseudonocardiaceae > Pseudonocardia. The sequence goes on along the minus strand of MKJX01000178.1, from coordinate 33,376 downwards.
CGTGCGGGGGCGGCGCGGGGCGGCGGTGCCTAGTTCCACCCGACGCTCAGCATCATCGCGATGGCGTCGTCGAGCAGCGGGCCGGCCTCCTGAACGGCGATCGGGTCGATCTTGACGTTCGCCCAGTCCCGGATGTGCTCCGACGGCGGGACCTGCGGGTTCGCCGCGAACTCGCTGCGCGCCACGATCTGGGCCTGCGCCGGCGGCGACGTGAGCCACTCCATCAGCGCGACCGCGGTCGGCACCGCGTCCGAGCCCGTGACCACGCCGACGCCCGAGACGTTGGCGTGCGCGCCCGCGCCGTTCTGGTCCGGCCACGCCGGGGCGACGGGGAAGTCCGGGTTCTCGGCCAGCGCGCGGCCCAGGTAGTAGTGGTTGCTGAGGCCGAGGTCGCACTCGCCGGCGGCCATCACCGCGAGCATCTCGCCGTCCGAGCCGAGGATCTCCGGCTCGTTCGCCATCCACGAGCGCAGCAGCGCCTCGGTCTGCTCCGGACCGCGCTTGGCGATCATGTCGGCGACGAACGACTGGTTGTACTCGTTGCTCGACGTGCGCAGGCAGGTGCGGCCGCGGAACTGTGGGTCGGCGAGGTCCTCGTAGCTGTCGACGGCCCCCGCGGGCACCCGCTCGGTGGAGACGACCGGGATGCGCAGCCGGGTCGAGAGCGCCCACCAGTGCCCGTCGGGCTCGTGGAGCTGCTCGGGCACCTGGGCGCGCAGCGTCGCGCTCGTGACGCCCTGCAGCAGCCCGGCCTCCTCGGCCCGCCAGAGGTTCGCGAGGTCGGTCGTGACGAGCACGTCGGCGGGGGTGTCGGTGCCCTCCCGCTGCAGCCGCTCGAAGAGCTCCGGGCCGGTGCCGCCGCGCAGCTCGATCTCGACGCCGGTGGCCGCCTCGAAGTCGCGGAAGACCTGCTCGTCGCCGTAGTGCGAGCGGCCGTTGTAGACCACGAGCCGCTCGGCGTACCGGATGCCGTTCGTGTCGACCTCGGGGACCGCCGGGCCCGTCGCCGCCGCGGGGGGTGCCTCGTCGGCCGGGCCCGGGCCGCCCAGCGCGACGACCGCGATCGTCACGACGAGCGCCACGAGCACGACGGGGACGAGCACGAGCAGCAGGCGGCGGCGGAGCGACGCGGCCATGGACCCTCCCGGGGCGAGGCGGACGTGCAGGACGGGGGGACGTACACCGCGGTTGAGACGGCGCCGGGCCAGGGCAGCCTAGGCTAGGGTTGCCAAACCATGAAGATGCCTGCTCAACCATGATTGCGGCCGAGGTCGATCCGGCGATCGACGCCACGGCCGTGACGAAGTCGTACGGCGCCAAACGTGCCGTCGACGGGGCCGACCTCCAGGTGCCCAAGGGCGCTCTCGTCGCGCTCGTGGGGCCCAGCGGCTCGGGCAAGACCACGTTGCTGCGGCTCGTCGCGGGCTTCGAGGTGCCGGACGCGGGCACGGTGCGGATCGGCGGGCGCACGGTCGCGGGCCCGGCGCTGGGAGGAGCCGGACAAGCGCCGGATCGGCATGGTCTTCCAGGACGGCGCGCTCTTCCCGCACCTGACGGTGGCCGCCAACCTCGCGTTCGGGCGGCCGCGGCCGGGCCGCGCGGAGGAGCTGCTGGAGATGGTCGGGCTCGGCGCACGCGGGCGCGCGTACCCGCACGAGCTCTCCGGCGGCGAGCGGCAGCGGGTCGCGCTGGCCCGGGCGCTGGCCCCCGACCCGGACGTCGTGCTGCTCGACGAGCCGTTCGCCGCGCTCGACGAGGGCCTGCGCGCGGGGCTGCGCGACGAGGTCGCGTCGGTGCTGCGCGCGGCCGGGGCGAGCGCCCTGCTCGTCACCCACAACCAGCAGGAGGCGCTCTCGCTCGCCGACGTCGTCGCCGTGATGCGCGACGGGCGGGTCGAGCAGGCCGGCGCCCCGGAGGCCGTCTACGACCGGCCGGCCAACCGGTGGGTCGCGGAGTTCCTCGGCGACGCCGACGCCGTGCCCGGCACCGCCGCGGGCGGCGTGGTGGACAGCGCGCTGGGCCGGTTCCCCGCGGCCGGGCACGCCGGGGCCGTCGAGCTGCTGCTGCGTCCCGAGCGGGTCGCGATCGCGGCGGCCGGGGACGGCGTCGCCGCGCGGATCGTCCGGCGGACCTACCACGGGTCCGACCAGCTCGTCTGGGTGGAGCTGCCCGGCGGCTCCCGGCTGCGCAGCCGCGCGCCGGGCCTGCCGCGCTGGGAGGTGGGGGAGGCGGTGCACGTCCGCGTGACGGGCGAGCCGATCGTCCTCCCCACCACGACGGGGTGAGCGCCCCACCGAACGCCTGGAAAGCGGTTCGGGGGCGGCCTCTGTGCGTCGCCTTGGTTGCGTGCTTCGCCGCCGCATGGGCGTCGCTCGCCGTGCCGGCCTTTCTCGGCTACGACCCGTGGGTCTGGGTGCTGTGGGGGCGGGAGGCGACCCGCGGCCTGCCCGTCTCGGACGGGACGATCGCGTGGAAGCCGCTGCCCGTGCTGGTCACGCCGGTGCTGGCGCTCTTCGGGGACGCGGCGCCGCAGCTGTGGCTGGTGCTCGCGCGCGCCGTCGGGCTCTTCGGGCTGGTGCTGCTCTTCCGGCTGGCCGCGCGCTACGCCGGGCCGCTCGCGGGTGCGGTGGCCGTCGGGGCGTTCCTGCTGACGCCGGACGCGGAGTCGCGCTGGCTGCGGCACCTGCTGCAGGGCAACATCGAGCCGGTCACCGTCGCGCTGGCGCTGTGGGCCGCGGACCGGCACCTCGCCGGCCGGCCCGGGCAGGCGCTCGTGCTGCTCGGCGCGGCCGGGCTCACCCGGCCAGAGGTCTGGCCGCTGCTGCTGCTCTACGCCGGGTGGACGGTCGTGCGGGAGCCGCGGCGGTGGTGGCAGGCGGCGATCGTGCTCGCGGCCGTCCCGGTGCTGTGGTTCGGCGGCGACCGGCTCGTCTCCGGCGACGCGCTCGGCGGCGCGGGCGTCGCGCAGGTGCTGGACGGCTCCACGGTCTCCCGGCTGGTGCTCGCGCTGGACAACGTCGCCGTCGCGGTGATCCTGCCGGTGTGGGTGGCCGCGGCCGCCGGGCTGGTGTGGGCGGCGCACCGGCGGCTGCCGGGCCCGCCGGTGCTGGCCGCGGCCGCGTTCGTCTGGACGGCCGAGGTCGTCGTGATGGCCGGGTGGCTCGGCTACGCGGCGCTGGGCCGGTTCCTCGCCCCGGTCTCCGCGGTGCTGTGCCTGCTCGCCGGGGTCGCGGTGGGCTGGGCCGCGGCGCTTCCCCGGCCGGTCGTGGCCCGGGTGGCCGTCGCGCTCGTGCTGGTGGCGGCGGCCGTGCCCGCGGCGCTCCCGCGTGTCGGGTGGCTCCCGGCGCAGGTCGCCGCGGCCGGCCACCGTGCCGCGTACGAGGCCGACCTCGACCGCATGGTCGCCGTGCTCGGCGGCCGCGACCGGATGCCGGCCTGCGGCGGGCTGGCCCTGGACCTCGCACGCCCGGCCGTCGAGTTCCGGCCGGCGCTGGCCTGGAAGCTGGACGTGCCGCTCGCACGGGTGCGGCACTCCCTCGACAACGGCCCCGGCCTCACGCTCGCGCAGGCCGGCACCACGCTCGACCGGCGGCTCGCCACGTTGCCGCCGGCCGAGGCGACGCTCGTCGCCCGCAACGACCGCTGGGCGGCCTATGCGCAGCAGTGTGGGACGTCACTGAGGTAAGCCAAAGCTCGGTTGTTAGGGTCCGCCGCGATGCCCACCCTCTCCGTGGTCGTGCCGGCGACCGACCGCCCCGCGACGCTGCCCCGGTGCCTGGCCGCGCTCGACCGCGCGCGCGACGTCGACGAGGTCGTGCTCGTCGACGGTCCCGCCCACCTCTCCGCCGGCGACGCCCGCAACACCGGCGCCCGCCGCGCCACCGGTGACGTGCTCGTCTTCGTCGACGCCGACGTCGAGGTGCACGCCGACGCGCTCACCCGGATCAAGGCCGCGTTCGAGGCCGAGCCGGACCTGACCGCGCTCTTCGGCTCCTACGACGACGTCCAGTCCGGCGGCACCGTCGCGGCCTTCCGCAACCTGCTGCACCACCACGTCCACCAGGCGCCGGCGGTCCCGCGGGGACGTTCTGGTCGGGGCTGGGCGCCGTGCGGCGGGAGGCGTTCCTGGCCGCGGGCGGGTTCGACGGGAAGCGGTTCCCGCACCCGTCCGTGGAGGACATCGACCTCGGCATGCGCCTGGCCCGCGGTGGCGCGCGGATCGTGCTCGACCCGGCCGTCCAGGGCACCCACCTCAAGGCGTGGACGCTGCGCTCGATGGTCGTCACCGACTTCGCGCGCCGGGGCGTGCCGTGGGTCGCGATGCAGCTGCGCTCCGGGCAGGGCTCCACCGCGCTCAACCTGGGCTGGCGGCACCGCGTCAGCGCCGCCGCGTGCGCGCTCGGCGTGCTGGCCCTGCTGGCCCGCCGGCCCGCCGTCGCCGGGGCGGCGCTGCTGACCCTGCTCGGGCTCAACCGCGACTTCTACGCGCTGCTCGCCCGCCGTCGCGGGCCCGCCGAGGCCGTGGTGGGGGTCGGGCTGCACGCCGTGCACCACCTCACCGCGGTCGCGTCCGTGCCGGTGGGCGTGGCGAGCTACGTGGCCGAGCGGCGGCGCTCCCGTGGCTGACCTGCGGATCGGGCTCGTCGGCTGCGGGCGGCTGGCCGAGCTGGGGTACGTCCCGGCGTTCCGCGACGCGCGCGGCGTGCGGCTCGTCGCCGTCGCGGAGCCGGACCCGGCGCGGCGCGCCCACGTCGCCGCGCTCGCGGGCGGGCCGGAGACGTTCCCGGACGCGCCGCGCTGCTGGCGGGGGCCGGCGTCGACGCCCTCGTGCTCGCGACGCCCGTCACCGCGCACCTCGCCGACGCGCACCTGGCGGCGGACGCGGGCGTGCCGGCGCTCGTCGAGAAGCCGCCCGCCCCCGACGCCGCGGGCGCCGCCGAGCTGGCCGCGCTCACCCCGGCCCCGTGGGTGGGCTTCAACCGGCGCTTCGAGCCCGGTGTGGGGCGGCTGCGGGCGTCGACGCCGCCGGGGGAGGAGGTCGGCGTGATCCTGGAGATCGGCTACCGGCGGGCCGGCTGGGGCGCCCACTCCGCGGTCGACGACGCCCTGCTCGACCTCGGGCCGCACCTGGTCGACCTCGCCCGCTGGATCACCCGCGCCGACGTCACCGACGTCCGGCGGGTCACGGTCACCCCCGAGCACGCCGAGTTCGACCTGGTCATGGGCCCGGCGCGGGCCCGGATCCGGTGCTCGACCAACCTGCCCCACCGTGAGCTGACCGAGGTCCGCCACCGCGACGGCCGGCTCCTCGGCCGCACCCGCAAGGGCGGCCTGGTCGCGGCCGTCATGGGCCGGCTGAACCCCGGCCCGCACCCCCTGGAGGCGTCCCTCACGGCCCAGCTGGAGGCGTTCGCCGCGGCGGTCCGCGGCGAACCGCAGCCGGCCCTGGCCCGCGCGGTGGACGGAGTAGCGGTGATGGAGGCCCTGGACGAGGTCCGCGCGGCGTCGAGGTGACGGCACACACCTCGCGGCCTCCGCACACAGGTCAGGACATGTGTGCGGAGGCCGGGAGGTGTGTGCGGTCGGGCTAGTGCCGGAGCAGCGGCCGGCCGGACATGCCGGTCATGTCGGCGCCGGCCAGTGCGGCCGCCGTCGCGGCGACGTCCTCCAGCTGCGCGGGGCGGGTGGGGTCGGCGTGCTTCGCGGCGCCGGGGACGACCAGCGCCCACGCGTCGCCCTCGGTGTGGTTGCCGGAACGCCCGCTGCCGACGCCCTGCCGCATGACGGTGCCGTACCGCTCCGACTTCACGCCGCGGACGGTGGTGGCGGGGGTGTCGACCCACTTGACGATGAGGTCGGGGAGCTGGTGGGCGCGGTCGCCGGTGCCGAACAGGTCGGCCACGCGGTCGACCGACCGGACGCACGGGGCGCCGTCGAGGTCGGTGAAGGTGAGGATGCCGGCGGCGATCTCCTCCATCAGCTCCTTCGCGTCCTCGGGGGCGACGATCCCGTCGCGCTCGCGGCCGCGCAGGTTGAGCCGGACGTAGCCCTGGTTCTCGGCGGGGTGGGCGAAGGCGCGGGTGGTGGCCCAGTCGAAGCCGCGCGTCTCCAGCCGGGAGGTCAGGTCGAGCGCGACCCGTTCGGGCAGCGCGGAGGCCACCTTCGCGCGCAGCCCGCTCGGCACGGCGGCGCGCAGCCGCCAGATCGGGCTGCGCGACGGGGCCGCCTCGCGGTCGGGCTGCGGGTCGACGATCGCGCGCAGCATCTCGGGGAGCATGTCGGCGCGGCTGGTGTTGATCTCCATGCCGACCGGTGAGACGACCATGAGGTCGGCGTCCTCGGGCAGGCTCGCGACGATCCGCCCGATCGCGGCGTCGACGGCGACGTAGACGTCCTCCAGCGTGCTGCCGAGCACGCGCTGCGCGGAGGAGTCGAGGCCGGCGGGGTCGAGCTGGGAGAGGTCCCAGAACTGGTGTCCGGCGACGTGCGCCGCGCAGAACGTCAGCCAGGCGAGGTCGAACCGCTGCTCGGCGAGCAGGAGGGTGGCGGCGTCGGCGACGCGGCCGGGCGCGCCGAGCAGCCGCCGGCGCAGGCCGAGCATCTCGGGCACGGTGTGCCGGCCGAACACCTCGTCGACGGGCTGCGGCGGGCCGAACAGGCGCTCCAGGCGGGCGTGCGTGTCGCCGGGCGCGGCCCACTGGCGCAGCACGACCCGGTCGTGCAGCTGCCACCCGCACACGAGCGCGCCGGGCGGGGCCTGGGTGGGCGGCCGGCTCTCGTACGGGTCGACGGCGAGGGTGCGCTGCCCGATCCGCTCCCAGACCGCGCGGGCGCGGGGAGCTCGCCCATGTACCGGACGCGCTGCTCGCCCGCCGACCACTGGAACGGGTAGAAGAGCCCGTGCTCGCCGAGCTCCACGCCGCTGTAGAGCGAGTGCTGGGCGCCCGCGGCGAACTGCGTGGCCGGGGCGTCGAGCGGACGCCACACGCCACGCTCGCGCAGCCCGGCGAGCGTCGGGAGCCGGCCGGCGGCGAACAGCCGGTCCAGCACCGAGGCGCTGGCGGCGTCGAACTGGAGGATGGTGAGCACGCCTGTCTCCCGGAAGGTCGACAGCAGGGTCTGCGCGCCCCCCGTGGCGCGATCGGTGAGCCTAGCCTCACCTCAGCGCGGACGGCACCAACAGGGCGTTTCAGACACGCCGGGTGGCCTCCATCGCCATCCCGACGGCCGTCGCGGCCTGCGCCACGCACACGAGCGCCCCGGCCCGGACGCCGTCGGCGAGACCGCGGCGCACCAGCCCGGCGTAGAACGCGGGCGCCTCCAGCCGGCGCAGCGTGCCGTGGTCGGAGCGGAACCGGTAGGCCCCGCGCCCGTACCGCACCTGCTGGCGCCAGAACCCGGTCGCGTCCAGCTCCTGGTGGTGCCGCACGAGCGCGTCGGGCGCGAACACGAGCGTGCGCCCGGCGGCGAGCAGGCGGGCGCACCAGTCGCGGTCCTCGCCGGCCGCGAGCGGGTAGCGCTCGTCGAACGGGATCTCGCGGCAGACATCGGCCCGGCACGCGAGGTTGCTGGTGGGCGCGAACCGCATCGCGGACGTCGCCGGGTCGATGGTGGCCTCGGCGAGGTGCGTCGCGATGGCCTGGGCGGCGGCCGCGAAGACGCTGTCCGGACGCCCGTTGCGGGTGGGTCCGGCGGCGGCGTCGGCGCCGTGCTCGACGGTCGCGGCGAGCGCCGCGGCCCACTCGGGCACGGGCTCGCAGTCGTCGTCGGTGAAGCAGACCAGCGGCGCCCGGGCGGCCGCGACCCCGGCGTTGCGCGCGGCGGCCGGGCCGCGTCCCTCGCCGCGGACGAGCCGGGCCCGCGGGGCCGTCGCGACGGCCCGGACGACGGCGAGCGTGTCGCGCGAGGCGTCGTCGACGACGACGATCTCCAGGCCGGGCACGGTCTGCCGGTCCAGCGCGGCGAGGCAGCGCACGAGCCGGTCGGGCCGGTCGCGGGTCGGGACGACCACCGAGATCCGCGGCGGCTCAGGAGCAGTCACAGGAGCACCCCCAGAGCGGTGACGGCGGCCGCGCCGCCCATCGACGAGACGGTGAGCGCCGGCCCGGCCGCGCCCGGCAGCATCCGGACGCGACGAGCGCGGTGACGGCGGTGCCGGCCAGCGCGGCGCCGGTCGCCCCCGGCGCGCCCCACACGGGCACGGTGAGCGCCGCGACCAGGACGAACGCGCCGCGCCCGCCGCCGAGGACCAGAGCGTGGCCGCCGGCTGTGTCCGCAGGGCGGCGGCCTGCACGGCGAGCGCGGTGACCGGGGCCAGCACGACGAGCGCGAGCGCGGGCCCGAACGCGGGCACGGCGTCGGCGTACGCGGTGCCGAACCCGAGCGGGACCAGCACGTCCAGCGCGACCACCCCGCCCGCCGCGACGGCGAACGCCCCGGCGAGCAGCCCGCCGGCCAGCCGGCGCAGCGCGCTCTCGGAGCCCGCGGTGTCCCCGGCGGCCAGCGCCGGGAGCGAGACGGTGAAGAGCTGGGTGACGGCGTAGGTCGCCGCGAGCGCGATGCCCATGGCGAGCGCCGCGTAGCCGGTCTCGACGGCCGACCCGGCCAGCAGCGCCACGGCGAGCACCGCCCCGCGCTGCACGAGCTGGGTGAGCGCCCCGCCCGCGGCCTGCAGCACGCCGAACCGCAGCGCCCCCTCCGGCACCGGGACGCGCGGTGGCCACGGCCGCACGAGCGGCGCCGCGGCGACGATCCCGACGGCGAGCCCGGCCAGCCCGGCGAGCGCGACGGCCGTGCCGCCACCCGCCTCGGCGGCCGTCCCGTGCAGCGCGAGCACGGCGGCGACCAGCACCGCGTTCTGCACCGGGTAGCGGAAGCACCAGGCCAGCGCCCGGCCGGTGCCGAGGTCGGCCTGCAGCAGCAGCGTTCCGGCGACGTTGAGCGCGACGGCGAGCAGCACGAGCCCGGTGACGGCCGGCGGGAACCGGTCGGGGACGAGCACCGCGAGCCCCACCGCGGCCACGGCGAGCGCCCCGAGCAGCGCGAACCGGTTGCGGGCCAGCCGCAGCGTCAGCGCGACGGCGACGGCCGTGCGCTCGTCGGGTGCCGCGGCCGGGACGTAGCGGGAGAGCAGCGTGGCCCCGCCGAGCGTCAGCGCCATCGACCCGATCGCGACGACGGTGGTCGCGACGGAGAACGTGCCGTAGTCGGCCGGGCCGAGCAGCCGCGGGACGAGCGTGGCCAGCAGCACGAGCGTGCCGGCTTCGGCGGCCTTGCCGACGACCCCGGCGAGCACGGGTCCGCGCAGGGCGGTGACCGCGCTCATAGGCAAGGCATCCCTAACGGCACGGCGGGACACTACCCGAGGTCGCGGCCCTTCCGCGCCCGCGGCCGGGGCTGCTACCGTCCGTCCCCGACGGGCGCCGTCCTGCGCCCAACCCCCGGTTCCGGTGCTCACGCCACCGGCGGTAGCGGGGGCAAAGGGGACTTCGGGTTCTCGGGGTGCCGGTCAGGAGCTGCCCTTTTCCGGCGGGGATCACGCGAGCGTGGGTCGCGGGTCGCCGCCGCGGAGAGGACGCGAGATGACCGAGCACCGATCCTTCAAACGCCTGGTCCGGGCCCGCATGGCCAAGACCGGGGAGAGCTACACCGCCGCCCGCGCCCAGCTGCTGGCCGGCCCCGAGCCGGACGAGGTGCGCGGCGCGCCGCCCGTGCACCGCGTGCTGGCCACCTCCGACGCCCGCATCCGCGAGCGCACCGGCCGCGGCTGGGAGGAGTGGTTCGACCTCCTCGACGACGCCGGGATGTCCGGCCGCCCGCACCGCGAGGTCGCCCGCTGGGTGGCCGCGCAGCTCGGGGTGGTGCCGCTGGCGTGGCCCGCGCAGGCCGTCACCGGCAGCTACGAGCGCGCCCGCGGCGGCCGGGCCGTCGGCGAGCACGAGGACGGGTTCACCGTCTCGGTCTCCCGGACGATCGCGGTGCCGGCCGAGACCGCGTTCGACGCGCTGGTCGACCCCGAGCGGCGGGCCCGCTGGCTCGACACCGACCTGCACGTCCGCACGTCGACCCGGCCCCGGTCGGCCCGGTTCGACCACGTGGACGGGCGGGTCGCCGTCACCATCGACGCGAAGGACGCCGGGCGGTGCACGGTCACCGTCGCGCACTCCCGGCTCGCGGACGCCGGCCTGGCGGACAAGACGCGGGCGCGGTGGCGCGAACGGCTGGACGCGCTCAAGGCGGTCCTCGGCGCGGGGACGGAGAAGGCCGATGCCTGACGTCCTTCCCGTGCTGGTCGCCGCGGCCGTGGCCTTCGTGGTCGGCGGCGCCTACTACGCCGTGCTCGGCGACCGGCTGGTGGCCGCGCGGGCCGACGGCTCGGCGGCCCCGGTGGGAACGCCACCGTGGACGATGGCCGTCGAGGTCGTGCGGTGTCTCGTGCTCGCGGCCGTGGTCGTCGGGCTCGCGGACGCGCCGGCGTCGTGGGCTGGGCCGGCGGGCTGCTCCTCGGCCTGGTGCTGTGGCTCGGGTTCCCGTTCGTCCTGTGGATGGGCGCGGTCGTGCACGAGCGCACGCCGGTGCGGCTCGCCGTGATCCACGGCGGGGACTGGCTGGTGAAGCTGCTCGCGCTGGGGGTGCTGGCAGCGCTCTGGCCTTAGACGCTGCGGCCCTAGCCTCCGGGGACGATCCGGCGAGGGGTACCGAGCGTGTAGGCGTCCCGGGCGAGGTCGGTGCCCAGCACGTAGACCTGCAGGTACGGGTCCACCGCACCGACGGTCGCGAGCTGGAGCACGACCGGCTGCGGGGCACCTGCCCGAACACCCCGCCGCGCTCGGGCTGCCACGCCTGGTCGCCCATGGCGCCGAGCGGCTCGTCGGCGCGCAGCACGGCGAACGCGGGCGGCTCGGTCAGCCCGTTCACCACGGCGGCCGGGCGCTGGCAGGGGAACGCGAAGGCCGACTGCCACGCGGGCGCGACGGCGCGTCCGGCGGCACGAGGTCGGACAGGCGCACGGGGTCCGCGGCGGCGGGCACGCCGAACGCCAGCCAGCCGTGCGCGGTGGTGGACCCGTCCACCGCCTCCAGCCGCACGACCTCGGCCCACGGCGGCGGGTCCAGCACGAACGTCCGCCAGGACGGGGAGCGCGCCGAGTCGGTCAGCGGCGCGCGTTCGACCACGGTGCCCGACCGCAGCCCGTAGACGGCGGTGAGGGAGTTGCCGTCGTCGAGGCTGCCCGCGGCGATCACGGTGACGGGGGTCCGGGGCTCCGGCAGCAGCATCCAGCCGGTGGCCGTGGCGCCGGTGCCGGCGGGGCCGTCGTCGAGCAGGCTGCCCCAGGTCAGCCCGGCGAACGCGCCCTGCGGGGCGTTGCCAGGTAGTGGCCGCCGGGCCCGAACCCGAGGGACGGGCCGGGCGGGCCGAACGCGGGCAGCGGCCGCGCGCCGAACGGGTCGAGCACCCGCACGGCGTCGGCGGTGCCGCAGCCTCCCGCGGCGCGAGCCCCTCGGCCCAGAGCGAGCCCGGCGGCACGCCCGCGACGCCGGCCCCGGTGAACGACACCACCGGGTGCGCGACCGACAGCGCCAGCGACACGGCCACCACCACCGGCACGGCGGCGAGCGTGCGGCCCGCCACCGCGAACCCCGCACCCGCGACCACCAGCACGGCCGCCCAGAGCAGCGGGCTGTCGAGCCGGATCCCGGCGAGCTCGGGGGACGCGAACGGCGTCGGCAGCCCGTCGAGCCACGCGTACGGCCACGAGTTGGGCCCGCGCCAGGTCACGGCCAGCGGCAGCACCACCGACCCGGCCGCGGCGGCGAGCAGCCAGGGCGGCGGCCGCCGCCCGTCCAGGACCTCGCGCACGAGCGGCCCGGCCAGCGCCAGCAGCATCCCGAGGAACGCCGGGCCGATCCCGGCGAGCGCGCCGAAGTGGTGCGTCCACTTGGACGGGGTGAACGCCAGCGCCGCGAACGCGAGCCCGGTCGCGGCGCCGGTCAGCCACAAAGGCACCGGCAGCGCGACCCGGCGGGCCGCGGCGAAGGCCGCGAGCACCGCGAGCCACCCGAGCCCGACCAGGCACGCGAGCACCGCGGCGCGGCGCGCGAAGCTCCCCATCGGGATCTGGTCGAGCAGGAACCCGTAGCGCTGCAGCTCCTCGGCCCAGCCGTCCTGGGGCAGCACCGACTCGATGAGCGTCTGGCTGCGCACGACGTCGCGCAGCCCGCCGTCGGCGAACCCGAGCACGAGCGCGACCGCCCCGCCGGACACCACCGCGACCGCCCGGGCCGCGGTGAGAAGCGGGCCGCCGTCGCGCACGAGCGGGCGGAGCAGCGGCAGCCCGGCCACGAGCGCGGCGAGCGCGACCACGCCGGTCGTGTGCGCCGTGACGGCCGCCCCGGCCAGCGCGAACGCCAGCCACGCGAGCGCGAGCCGGCACCGGCGCGCCGCGGTGAGCACGGCGAGCAGCGCGGCCGCGGCCAGCAGCGCGACCACCGCCTCGGGCCGCACGCCCATGTCGTAGGGGAGCCACCACGCCAGGAACGCGGTGCCGACCGCGGCCGGCCCGGCCCACCCGGCGCCCGTCCCGGCGGTGAGCCGGCGCACGACGGCCCACGTGAGCAGCCCGCACACCAGCGCGGGCACCCGCTGCGCGACCGGCGACGTGCCGACGAGCAGCTGCCACCACGACAGCCCCTGGTAGACCCACGTGAACGGCACGAAGCTGTGGTCGTAGAGCTGGAAGTAGTTGCCGATCTCGCCGGAGAGCGCGGCGTTGGCGGCCTGCGTCGCGAAGTAGCCGTCGTCGTCGGTCGCGGGGGCCACGAAGAGCCAGAGCAGCAGCACGCCGGGCACCACGACGTCGACCGCCCGCGGCGAGCCGGGCCGGCCCGTCCGCCGCTCCCGCGGCGCCCCGCGGTCGGCCGGCAGGAGCAGCACCACGGTGAGCGCGAGCGCGCCCACCGCCGTCCAGGTCAGGGCCAGCTTCTCCGGCGTGGGGCTGCTGGTCAGCTCGTCGTCGACGCGCAGCCGCACGGCGAGCCCGCCGGCCGGCAGCAGCCGCGCGTCCGTGACCAGCACGTCGACGTCGGGCAGCTGCCGGGTCGCGGCGTACCCGGCCGCCACCCCGTCCCGGGTGACGGTCAGCTCCGCGTCGCCGGGCTGCGCGAACCGGGACTCCTCGGGCGGCGGCCGGACGATCGGGACGCCCGGGTCGAACTGCCCGGCCGGCTCCGGCGTCCCGACGACGTAGGTGGGCCGGCCGGCGCTGCGCCCCTCGATCCGGTACTCGCACGGGCCGGGCGGCAGCGGCTCGTCGAGCAGCACCCGCCCGTCGGCCTCGACGCGGACGGCTCCGGCCTCGGCCGTGACGAGCATCCCGGGCCCGGCCGCCTCGGGGGACTCCGGCAGCACGGTCGCCACGACCACGCCGGCGGGCCGCCCGTCGGCCCGGCCGCCGGCCTCGGCCTGCCGGGCGGCGTCGCAGCTGAACCGCACGTCCAGGGCCAGCGGCCGGTACGCGGTGAGCGTCAGGAGCGTCGGCTCCGGGCGCACGGGTCCCGGGGCCACGTGACCTCGGGCGAACTGACGGCGAGCGGTGCGAACGGGAGCGCCGCACCGCAGCCGACGGCGACGAGCCCCGCGAGCGCGGCCGCCAGGAGCAGCAGCCGCCTCGGCGGGGACCTCAGGAGAACCTGAGCACGGTGAACGCGGGCCGCAGGTTGCGCAGCACCGGCATCCGGTAGATCCGGCGGGGCACGCGGGCCTTGACGCCCCGGCCCGGGGGCAGGAGGAGGTCCTCGGCGCTCGCCACGCCGGGGATCGTAGTCGGGAGGTCGGCGGCCTCGTCCACGCTGAGACTGAACGGCAGCGGTGGCGTGACGTACCCGCCGCCGAGCTGGATGCCGCGCAGGGAGCGCCGGCTGAGCCAGCCGGGCACCGAGTCGAACACCATCCAGCCGCCGGGGAAGCGGTGGGCGCAGTCGTAGACGAGGCCGAGCGCGGCGTCGCGCTCGAAGTACGGGAGCAGGCCCTCGGCGGTGACGAGCACGTCGCGCCGGGCTCGACCGCGTCCATCCAGACGTGGTCGAACGCCGACGCCGCCACGTTGCGGACCTGCGGCGACGAGGGCAGCAGCCGGGTGCGCAGGTCCATGATCTCGGGCAGGTCGACGCTCACCCAGCGGACGTCGGGGTCGCGATGCGCCAGAACGAGGTCTGCAGGCCCTCGCCGAGGGCGACGACGGTGCCGCCGGGGTGTTCGGCGAGGAACCTGCGGATCACGCTGTCGAAGCCGCAGCGCGCAGGGCGTGCGACTGGCTCGGCGGGCCGAACCGGTCGCCGGGCCGGCCGAGCGCGTCGAAGAGCGCGACGGCGACCGGATCGGAGAAGGGAGTGTCCGGACGGCGGGCCTCGGACACGCGGTTGCGCAGGGTCCAGAGCGCGGTCTCGGGGACACCGGAGAGCTCAGGCGGGGCTGACACGCGCGGGACGCTAGCTACTGTCAGAGTGACCCAATAGCCACAAAATGGACGAATGCACTCTGTCGTGCGACAAGCGGTTACGGAACGTTAAAGCCCTTAGCGCGTGCGGGGTCGTCAATCCCCAAAGGGTTGTCGACACCTCGCGGCGCACCAGCGGGATCACCTCCTCCGCGAACCGCGTGAGCACCTCCTGCTGCTGCGGGTAGGGCAGCACCGGGTTGACCGACACCGACTGCAGGTCGTGCCGGTAGCTCTTGTGGTAGTCGAGGATCTTCGCGGCCACCCGCTCCGGGGTGCCGACCAGCGCCGGGCCGTGCGCCACGGCGTCCTCGATCGTCTCGAACGAGGTGACCTTGCCGGGCCGGGCGTCGCCCTTGTGCAGCGCCTTCATCCGCGCGGCGAAGCCCTCGTAGATCGGCCGGTACTGCGCGACGGCCTCGTCGTCGGTGTCGGCGAGGAAGAGCCCGCCGGAGCCGGAGCCGACATACCCGACCGCCGGGTCGTGCCCGTGGGCGGCGAGCTGCTCGCGGTAGCGGTCGATCAGCACGAGGTAGTTCTCCCGCGGCTGCAGCGCGTTGGCGCTGAAGAGGGGGTCGCCCCACTTCGCGGCGAGGTCCACGGCGATGGTCGAGGTCGCCGAGCCGTGCCAGATCCGGAACGGCCCGTCGAACGGCCGCGGGAACGTGGTGACGCCGTGCAGGTCGGCGTGGTGCACGCCGGTCCAGGAGACGTCCTGCTCGCGCAGCAGCCGGCGCAGCAGCTCGTGGTTCTCGGTGAGGTAGTCGTACTGGTGGGCGATGTCGAGCCCGAAGAGCGGGAAGTGCCTGTCCTCGTTGCCCTTGCCGATCACGATCTCCAGCCGGCCGCCGGAGAGCTGGTCGACCGTGGCGTAGTCCTCGGCCACGCGCACCGGGTCGAGCAGCGAGAGCACGGTGACGCCGGTGCTCAGCATGATCCGCTCGGTGGCCTGCGCGAGCGCCCCGAGCAGCACTGTCGGCGCCGACGAGACGAACTCGCCCGCGTGCCGCTCGCCCACGGCGTAGGAGTCGAAGCGACCCGCTCGGCCAGCACGGCGTTCTCCACCACCCGCCGCAGCCGCTCGTGCACCGAGATGATCTCCCCGGTGACGGGGTGCGGGGTGTGCGGGACGATGTCGAGAACCTGGAACCTCATGACACTTCCTCCTGGAGGGCGCGCCCGCCGCGCGGGGCAGCGGGGGCAGGCCGAGGTTGTCGCGCAGAGTCGTACCGCCGTACTCGTTGACGCTGTAGTCGGCGCGCAGCGACCCGCGTTCCTGCAGCAGCGGGACCACCTGGTCGACGAACTCGTCCAGGCCCCACGCACGAGATGCGAGCCGATGATGAGCCCGTCGGAGCCGTCGTTCTGCACGAAGTCGTCGATCTGCTGCGCGACCTGCGCGGGCGTGCCGACGAACGGGCCGCGCTCGAACTGGTCGATCACCAGCTCGCGCATGCTCAGCTTCTTCGCCTCGGCGATCTCGCGCCAGCGGGCCACGGTGGCGAACCGGTCCTGGTGGACGAACGCGCGGCCCTGGATGATCGGCGGCGCGTCCGGGTCCGGGTCGACGTCGGGCAGCGGCCCGTCGGGGTCGTAGCCGGAGAGGTCGCGGTTCCACACCTGCTCCAGCAGGATCTGCGCGGTCTGCCCGGTGATCTGCTCCTGCTGCAGCTCGCGGTAGCGCTCCTGGGCCTCGTCCGGGGTGTCGCCGAGCACGAAGCTCGCCGACGGGAGGATCTTGAGGTCGTCCGGGTTGCGCCCGAACCGCGCCGCCCGCGCCTTGACGTCCCGGTAGAACTCGGCGGCCGCGGGCAGCTTCCCGAACGGCGAGAAGATCGCGTCGGAGTTCCTCGCGGCGAAGTCGCGGCCCTCGGGGGAGACCCCGGCCTGCAGGATCACCGGCCGGCCCTGCGGGCTGCGCGGCACGGTGAACCGGCCGTGCACGTCGAACTGGTTGCCGGTGATGTCGAACGCGCCCGCGTCGGCCCGGCCGAGGAACCGCCCGCCGGCCTTGTCCGCGACGAGGTCGTCGTCGTCCCACGAGTCCCACAGCGTGCGCAGCGCGCCGATCATCTCGCGGCCCGCTCGTAGCGCTGGGAGCGGTCGAGGAAGCCGCCGCGGCGGAAGTTCTGCCCGGTGAACGCGTCGAACGAGGTGACGACGTTCCACGCGGTGCGCCCGCCGGAGAGGTGGTCGAGCGTCGCGAACTGCCGCGCCAGCTCGTAGGGCTCGTTGAACGTCGCGTTGATCGTGCCGGCCAGCCCGAGGTGCGTGGTGACGGCCGCGAGCGACGCGAGCACCGGCAGCGTGTCCGGCCGCCCGACGATGTCCTGGTCGAACACCTGCCCGGCGCGTTCGCGCAGCGCCAGGCCCTCGGCGAGGAAGAAGAAGTCGAACCTGCCGCGCTCGGCGGTGCGCGCGGTGTGCTCGAACGTGGAGAAGTCGATCTGGCTGCCGGCCCGCGGGTGCCACCACGCGGTGTGGTGGTTCACGCCGCCCAGGTAGGCGCCGAGGATGACCTGCTTGCGACGACTCATGGACGGTCCTCTCAGGCGTCGACGGCGTAACGGTTGGGCACCGTGGTGGGCAGGCCCAGCAGCCCGCGCAGCGACGGGGCGTCCGGGTAGGCGGTGCGGAAGAGGCCCCGGCGCTGCAGCTCGGGCACCAGGTCGGCGACGTCCGGTCGAGGTCGTCGGGCAGCACCGCGGGCCGCAGCCGCACCCCGCGGTAGCCCAGCGCGTGCCAGGCCGCGACGAGGTCGGCCAGCTCCGCGGCGGATCCGGCGAAGACCGTGGTGTCGCTGCGGTACTCCTCGCCCGCGACGTCCTCCAGCCGGTGCAGCCGGGCGGCGCCGGGTTCGCCGGGCGCGTCCAGCACCACGACGGCGTCGGCGTACACGTGCAGCGGCTCGCCGGCCCGCCCGATGTCGGCGACGGCCCGCGCGACGTCGGCGAGCACGGCCTCGGCGCCGTGCTCCGGTGTCGGGGTGACGAACACCAGATCGGCGCCGCGGGCGGCCAGCTCGTAGGGCTCGCGGCGGTGCGCGAGCAGGCTCACCACCGGCTGGCCCTGCGGCGGGCGCGGCGTGATCGACGGGCCGCGCACCGCGAAGAACCGGCTCGCGAAGTCGACGCGGTGCACCTTCGTGCGGTCGACGAACCGGCGCGTGGCGACGTCGCGGATCTCGGCGTCGTCCTCCCAGGAGTCCCACAGCCGCCGCACGACCTCGATCACGTCGCCGGCCTCGGTGAACAGGTCGGCCAGCTCCGGCGGCATCCCCGCGGCCCGGTCGGCGAGGTCGGCGGGCGTGTAGCCGGGCACGCTGCGGCGCCCGAAGTGCGCGGCCTCGGCCGCCTGCCCCGAGACGCGCGCCTGCCACCCGGCGCGCCCGCGCGAGGTGTGGTCGAGCGTGGCGAGCGCCTTCGCGACGTGGAACGGCTCGGTGTGGGTGGTCGTGACGGTCGGCACCAGCCCGATCCGGCTGGTCAGCGGCGCGGTGAAGGCCGCGACGAGCAGCGCGTCGAGCCGGCCGCGCACCTCGTCGACGCGTTCGTCCGGCACGCCGGGCCGGTGCGACTGGAGGGCGAGCGCGTCGTCGACCGTGACGAGGTCGAGCAGCCCGCGCTCCGCGGTGCGGACCAGCCCTGCCCAGTAGGCGGGGGAGAACAGCTCGCGGGGCCGGGCGGCCGGCTCGCGCCAGGCGGCGGGGTGCCAGCCGGCGCCGTCCAGCGCGACGGCGACGTGCAGATCGGGCGTCGGTGCGTCCGGCACGCCGGCCGGTGCGACTGGAGGGCGACGCCGTCGTCGACCGTGACGAGGTCGAGCAGCCCGCGCTCCGCGGTGCGGCCAGCCCTGCCCAGTAGGCGGGGAGAACAGCTCGCGGGCCGGGCGGCCGCTCGCGCCAGGCGGCGGGTGCCAGCCGGCGCCGTCCAGCGCGACGGCGACGTGCAGATCGGGCGTCGGTGAACCCATGGGTGCCTCTCAGCGGAACGGACGGAGATCACGCGGGGAAATGTGCGGTCAATTCCGACAACGTGCGCTGTGTCTGACTACGTGCGCTGTGCACCCGCATGAGGTCGAGGAAAAGGCGGCCGACCAACGGCGTCCCGGGCACGCAATTGACGCTATGCGCGCTTCTCGCCCCGACAAGTGCCCGGCGAAGGCGGGTGGCCTGCGTCACGGGTGCGGTGATGCGCCTGTGATCTGCCCGGCACCCGCCCGCGATCGGGCCTGCTGTGCCGGTCGTCCCAGGCGAACGACGTTGCGACCGGACCGCCCGCTCGCCATCATGGGTTGCATGGCCGAACTGCGCTCCTGCATCGAGCGCTTCTGGCCGTCCCGGCGGGAGAGCGCCTTCGACGAGTTCTGTCGCTGAACCGCGCACCGGTTCCCTCCCCTCGTCCGCCCCCGCCGGCAACTTCAGGAGAAGTCGTGAACGTCCTTTCGACACCGTTGTCCCCGGACGCCACCCCGTCCGAGCCCGCCCCCGCCCCCGCCCGCGCCGCCCGCCGAGCGGGCCTCCACCCGCGCGGAGCGCCGTGCGCACGTCAGCGCCCGGTTCCTCGACGCGCTGGAGAGCATCGTCACGCGGCACCGCTCGCTCTCGCCCGCCGACCACGGCGAGCTGCACGCGGAGCTGATCGCCGCCGAGGTCGCGCACCAGCTCGCGCTCGTGCGCGCGGAGCTCACGCGCATCCCGCCGCTGCGCCACGACTGACCGGAGTCCCCGGCCCCGGATTGCAGCAAAGCCACCCTCATGCGGCGAGGCTGCGTCGGGGTGGCTTTGCTGCAATGCGCGGGGGCTCGTGCTGGCGTTCGGGCTGGTGGCGCTGGCCGAGGTCGTGGGGTGCCTGGCGCTGGGCGGCGCGTTGCTGCTCGCCCCCGTCCGGCTCACCACGGCGCTGAACCACGCGTTCGGCGTGCCCGCGCTGCGCCCCGGCGCCGCCGCCCGGCTCGCGGTCGCCCGCGGGCTCGGCGCCGGCCTGGTGCTGCTGGCGGCCTGGCGGGTCTGGACGGACGTCGCGGCGCTCTGACGCGTCCGGCCGCCGAGCCCGCCGGACTCACGCCGAGTCGGGCCGCTGCCAGATCCCGTTCTTCGTCGAGACGAGGCCCATGTCGGCCGGACGCTGGCAGACGCCGCGCGGGCGGTGTTGGTCGTAGAGGGTGACGTCGTCCCAGGTCTCGTGGCACGTTCCGCAGTGGGCGCGGTCCGTTCCTGCCCAGATGGCGGCACAGCCGCCACACGAGAAGGTGGACGGAAGGCGCCTGTCGGTCACGGGCGGTGATCGTAAGGGCAAGGCCCGACAAAGTGACCTTGGTCGGCGGCGTGGCGGCGCCCGATCCCGGTTCCTGTGGACAGCTCCGCGCGTAAGGACGCCGGTCCTGTCGGGGCCCACGGGTAGCGTTTGTGATCGGGGTGACCCCCCGGCGCGCGGGGAGAGGTGCGTCCGCGAACTTGCTGTTCCAGCAAGTTCGGTTGCGATTTCAGCAAGTCGGCCGCACAGTGGCGCCATGAGCGACACATCTGGATCCCCGGTGGACGTCCTGGTCGTCGGCGGCGGGGTCGCCGGGCTCTCCGCGGCGTTGACGCTGGCCAGGGCTCTGTGGTCGGTGATCGTGCTCGACGCGGGGGAGCCGCGCAACGCGCCGGCCGCCGGCGTGCACGGCTACCTCGGCCGCGAGGGTACGCCGCCCCGCGAACTGCTGGCCGCGGGCGTGGAGGAGGTCGAGCGCTACGGCGGTCGCGTCCTCCCGGCGCGGGTGGTCGGCGCGCGCCGCGACGCGAGCGGTTCGCCGTCGACACCGAGGACGGCCGCACCTTCACCGCCCGCCGCCTGCTCGTCACCACCGGGCTCGCCGACGAGCTGCCCGCCGTGCCCGGCCTGCGTGAACGCTTCGGCCGCGACGTGCTGCACTGCCCCTTCTGCCACGGCTGGGAGGTCCGCGGCCGGCCGATCGGCGTGCTGGGCGGCGGTCCGATGGCGGTGCACCAGGCGCAGCTGTTCCGGCAGTGGTCGCCGGACGTCACGCTGTTCCGGCACACCGGCCCCGAGCCCACCGACGAGGAGTGGGAGCGGCTCGCCGCCCGCGGCGTCGCGGTGGTGGAGGGCGAGGTGACGGGCCTCGACGTCCGGGACGACGAGCTGCGCGGCGTGCGGCTGGCCGGCGGCCCGGTCGTGCCGGTGCGGGCGCTCGCCGTCGGGCCGCGGTTCGTCGCGCACAGCGCCGTGCTCGCCGGGCTCGGCCTGCAGCCCGTCGAGCAGGGGCCGACGGTGCGCATCGAGGCGGGGCCGCGGGGCGCCACGGCCGTGCCCGGGGTGTGGGTGGCCGGCAACGTGACCGACCCGATGGCCGGCGTCGCGGTCGCCGCCGCGTCCGGGGTGGACGCCGCGGCCGGGATCACCGCCGACCTGGTCTCCGCCGACACCGAGGCCGCCGTGCGGCGCCGGCTCGACGCGTTCGGCCCGGCCGCGGAGGCCGCGAACGCGAGCGGGTGCTCGGTGACCGGCGCCATGGGCTGGTGGTCTAGCCGTCACACGGGGAGTCACCTGCGGCCGGGGAGTCTGCGGTCTTGTCACACCCTTCTCGGACAAGGACCACACATGATCGGATTCCCCTTCCGGTTCGGCGTCGCGATCGCGACGGGCGCGCTGCTCGCCGCACCCCTGCTGGCGTCCGGCGGATCTTCGATCGTGATAGCCGCGCCGCCTGCATCACGGCTCTCATCGACCAATACCCACCGGACACCCCCTAGGACGGGTACGCGCCCGGCCGCACGATCATGAGCACCACGACGACCGCCCAGATCACGTTGTAGATCCCGGTCAGCATGCTCAGGCGGCGCAGCCGGGCGCCGTCGTCCGGCTCGGCGAGCGCGTCGCGCTGGCGGGGTAGATGAGGAACGCGAGCAGCGCGCCGGCCAGCGCGGTGAGCACCATCGCGATGCTGATCCAGATCTCGCCCATCCGTCCCTGGACAATCCCCAGCGTGATCCCGGCGACCGGCACGA
Organism: Pseudonocardia sp. CNS-139; assembly: GCA_001942415.1. GTDB lineage: Bacteria > Actinomycetota > Actinomycetes > Mycobacteriales > Pseudonocardiaceae > Pseudonocardia. Next base: position 11,873 of record MKJX01000178.1, on the reverse strand, counting down.
CCACCCCGGCGATGCCGTAGCGCGGGTGATCCGGTGCAGGGCGACGGCGACGGCCCGGTTGCGCACGCCCGGCTCGGCCGGGGCGGGCTCGGCCGGCCCACCGCCGGCCGGCACCGCGACGGCGACCGGCGCGTACCGCGGGAAGAGGCTCGCCGCGACGGCCGACCCGCCGACGAGGACGATGCCGGCGAGCACGTGCAGCGACAGCAGTACGGCTTCCATGGGACCCCCACTGGTTGGCCTTCAGGTCGCCTGAAGCCTAGCAAAGCTCCTTCAGTCGGCCTGAAGCTCGGCGAAGGCGGTGGCGATGGCCTCGCCGAGGCGGCGCTGTACGGGGTCGGCGTCCGGGCCGAAGAGCTGGGTGTCCACGGTCGTGATCGCGGCCCTGGCCTCGGCGAGCAGGGCGCGGCCGGCGGCCGTCAGCTCCAGCGCGGACGCGGACCCGGCCCGCGCGGTGGCGTCGCGCACCAGGCCGGCCCCGGCCAGCGCCTTCACCGCGGTGTGCACGGTCTGCACGGTCACCCCGGACATCCGCGCCAGGTCGCTGAACGACGCGCCGGGCACACCCGAGATGTGCCCGAGCAGTCCGAGCCGGCTCACCGTGAGGCCGAGCGGCGCGAGCGCGGCGCCGAGCTCGGCCTCCACCCGGTGCGCCAGCGTCAGCACGACGATCGACGGGCTGGTGCCGGGCGGCCGGGTCGGTGCGGGGTCGTTCTCCGTGGTCACGGGCCTCAGCTTCCCGCACGGGCACCGAGGCGGGTAACGGCCCGGTCTCGGCTCCCGATGACCGGACGCACCCTCCCCGCTCCCCAGGAGGACTTCTCTTCATGCTCAGCGCTGTGATCGGCCGTGCCCGGCGCACGGCCCGGCTGGCCGTCGGCCGCGTTCTGATGATCATGACGACCCCGCTGCGGCTGGCCGCCCGCGGCCTGATCGCCGTCCGTCCGGGCCTCGAACCCCGGCTCGCCGAGCACGCCTGGCTGTGGCAGCCCGGCTGGGGCCGCGCGTGCCACGAGCGCCTCTACCGCCGCCCCGACCCCTACGGCATCGGGATCAGCGAGTACGAGATGGCCAAGTACGACCTGGTCGTCGACGTGCTGGAGCAGATCGGCGCGCCGCGCGGCCGGGGCCGCGTGCTGGAGGTCGGCTGCGGCGAGGGCCTGCTGTCGGCCCGGCTCGCCGACTACGCGGCCGAACTCGTCGCCGTCGACATCTCGGACGCGGCTGTGGGCCGGGCCCGGATCGCGCTCGCCGACCGCCCCAACGTCGTGGTCGAGCGCCGCACGCTCCCGCTCGACATGCCCGCGGGCTCGTTCGACCTCGTCGTCTGCTCCGACGTCCTCTACTACTGGGAGCCGCGCACGTTCGACCGCGGCTTGGAACGGCTGGTCGAGAGCCTGCGCCCGGGCGGGCGGCTGGTGCTGCTGCACTACCGTGGCGACTTCGGCCAGGCCGGCACCGGCGACGCCGTGCACGACGCCGCCCGCCGGCGCGCGCTGAACGACCCCGAGCTGCGCCACGAGCTGTCCCACACCCTGCGCGACGCGGGACCGGCCGGCGCGGGCATCCGGGTCGACGTCCTCGCCCGGGCGACGGGCCTGCAGACCCTGCGCCTGCCGCAGCAGCTGCACGACTCCCCGGCCGAGGCCCGCCTCCGGACGACCGAGGTCCACACCTCCTGACCAGCCGTTTCTGTCGCCCCTCTCCCGTAGCGTGGAAATCGGGGGACCCATCCCCCGGTTCCGTCAACGCGTCATGGCAAGCGTGATGTCGAGGGACAAGGTCGCGCCCGGGTCCAGGGCGTGCATCGCGTACGGCTCCCCGCCCAGCAGGCGGCGCAGGCCGTCCGGGGCGTGCGTCTGGATCTCCACCGCCGCCGACCCGCGGGCCACCGGGTTCGCCGCCACCACCACCGCGTCGGCCACACCGGTGCGCATGGTCGCGGCGACGCCCGGCCACCCGAGCTCGACGGCCGGGTCGGCGAGGTCGGTCCAGGTGGCGTCGATGTCGTCGGCGAGCGGGCCGTCCCCGGTCACGGCGAACGGCCCGGCGACGGGTTCGGGTTCCGGCTCGGTGCCGACGTTCGTCGGGAACGCCCGCCGCGCCGCGATCCGCGCCCGCGACGGCGGCCGGAACCACGGGTGGAAGCCGGCGCCGCGGGCATCGGGTCGTCGGACGTGTTGGTCAGCGCGTAGTCGAACCGGACCGACGCGCCCGCCACGGTGATCGCGAGCGTCACCTCGTACGGCCACGGCCAGCCGCCGGACCCGTTGCCGCGCGCGGCGAACACGCCCTCGCCGCGCTCCTCCCACGGCGTCACGTAGGTCTGGCCGTGGATGGCGGTGCCGTCCGGGAAGTTCGTCGCGAGGTCGACAGTGCGGCGGCCGACCGCGACCGGGCCGGGCGCGAGCCGGTTGCACCACGGGGCCATGTGGAAGCCGCCCCAGAAGAACGGGTCGGTGCGGTGTACGGCCGGGTCGCGGGCGTGCGCAGCAGGTCGGTGCCGAACGCGGTGACGCCGTGCACACGCGCGCCGAGCTGCGGCAGCACGGTCACCGTCACGTCGTCGGACGCGAGCGTGACGATCCGCTCAGACATGGGACCCCTCTCCGGGCAGGACGAGAACCTTGCGGACGCGGCCTCGCGGCGGGCGGCGAGTGTGTACGCAGCGGCAACGTCGGTGAGCCCGAAACGGTGGCTGACCAGCACCGACGGTCGCACCTTGCCCTCGGCGACGAGCGCGACGACCTCCGGCCAGACGCCCGGGCTGCCGAGGCTGCCGAGCACGGTGAGGTCGCGGACGACCACGCGGTCGAGGTCGACGGGCGTGGTGGGCGCGCCGGTCAGGCCGAGCAGGACGACCGAGCCGCCGTCGGCGCACGCGTCGAGCGCGGCCGCGATCCCGCCGGCCGACCCGGACGCCTCGACCACCCGGGGAACCTGCTCGTCGAGCGTGTCGGTGACGTCGAGGCCGAGGTCCGTGGCGAACCGGCGCCGGTCGGCGTCCACCTCGACGAGCCGCACGTCCGTCAGGCCGACCGCGCGGGCGACCAGCGCGCAGAGCACGCCGATCGTGCCCGCCCCGACGACGGCCAGCGGCTCGTCCGGGCGGGCGCGGCCCGGCGGACGGCCCGGTAGGCGACGGAGAGCGGCTCGACGAGCGCGGCGTCGGCCGGGTCGGCGCCGGCCGGCAGCCGGTGCGCGGATGCGGCGGGGAAGACGAGGTGGCCGGCCATGCCGCCGGCCCGGCGGGCGATGCCGGTCTCGGTGCGGTCGGGGCAGAGGTGGTGGCTCCCGGCCGCGCAGCGCGGGCAGACGCCGCACCCGATGGCGCACTCGCCGACCACGCGGTCGCCCGCCGCGAACCCGGTGACGCCGGCGCCGACGGCCGCCACCACGCCCGTCCACTCGTGCCCCGGCACGATCGGGTACGCGGTGAAACCGCTGGCCAGGTAGGTCATCGCGCCGGAGAACAGCTCCAGGTCGGTGCCGCAGACGCCGACGGCATCCGGGTGCACGAGCAGGTCGCCCGGACCCGGCTCGGGACGCGGGACGGCGCGCAGCTCCAGCGCGCCGGGGCCGGTCAGCACGGCGTGCAGGTCGGTGGGCACGGCCGATCGTGGCAGCCCGGCCCGCACCCGCCGCGGGCGGGTCAGCCGCCGAAGTCCTGCACCCAGTGGTGGCCGCGCGCGACGTAACCGACGCCGATCGCGACGTAGCCGCAGTTCTCGATGACCGTGCGGTGGCTGGCGGAGCCCATCCACGCCTCCATCACCTCGGCGACGGTCGGGTAGCCGGACGCGATGTTCTCGCCGGTCGCCGCGTAGCCGCCGCCCTCGGTGATCCGCTCCCCGGACGAGGTGCCGTCCTCGCTGGTGTGGGAGAAGTACTCGTTGCGGGCCATGTCCTCGGCGTGCGCCTGGGCGGTGGCGGTCAGGTCGGGGTCGACCGCGACCGGGTCGCAGCCGGCCGCGTCGCGGGCCCGGTTGGTGGCGGCGACGAGCTCGGCGGCGGCCTGGCGGGCGGACGCGGTGGTGGGAGCGGCGGCGGGCGCGGCCGTGGCGACGCTGCTGAAGAGCAGGCAACCGGTCACGATGCCGAGGAGGACGACGACGCTGCGGCGCCTGGGCTTGAACACGCGGCGTAAGCTAGCAGCGTCTGTGAGTCATGACACAACGTGGGTTTGGTGCTGTTTCCCCAGGTGAACGGCACTTTGGTCGACTCTGGCTGATCTCACGGAACGTGGTTTCCCTCGATCGGGCGGAACGGCCACCGGCGTCCGGCGCCGCCGTGCCCGCCGTGTCACGCTTCGCTCGCCCGTACCCCGGGAGGTGCAGCGGTGGCAACCCTCGTCGGACCGGCGCTCGCCGCCGCCGGTGGTCGCGTGGGGCTCGTGGTCTCCGCGCTGCGCGACGACAACCCCGGGCCGGGGCTGCAGGTCCTCGACAGCGGCGACGTCATGCTCGTGCTCGCGCCGGACCTCCTGCGCGCCACGGCCGCGAGCCTGCGCTGGCACCTCGGCCCCCGGTTCGGCCTCGCCGACCTGGAGGCGATGGTGCTGGCCTCGTCCGGCACCGTCCGGCGGACGGGCGACACGATCACCTGGCGCGGCTGAGTCACCGGCACGGCTGGGCACCTGGCGCGCCTGGGCCGGGCGTGCTACACACGGCCACCTGGCACGTGCACCGGGTGACCGAGGAGGGCGAGCGCCATCACCGCCGACCCCGGCCGTCGCCGCGCCGGCGGCCGCCCGCGCAGCAAGGAGGCGCACGCCGCGATCCTCGCCGCCACGCTCGAACTGCTCGCCGAGGTCGGCTACTCGCGGCTCACGGTGGAGGGCGTCGCCGCCCGCGCCCGCGTCGGCAAGACCACCGTCTATCGGTGGTGGCCGTCGAAGAGCGCGCTGGTCGTCGAGGCCATCGGCACCCGGCTGGACACGACGCCGGTCCCGCCGACCGGTGACGTCCGCGCCGACGTCCGGGCCGCGGTGCTCGCCGCCGCCGACAGCTACGGGCGCGCCGCGGTCGGCGCCGCGGTGCCGGCCGTCGTCGCCGACCTCATCCGCGACCCGGACGCGGCGCGCCGCTGGAGACCCTGCTCCAGCCGCGCGGGGGAGCGGTGCGGGAGATCGTCGGGCGGGCGGCCGAGCGCGGCGACCTGCCCGCCGGCACCGACCCCGACCTCGTCCAGGACGTCGTCGCCGGCACCCTGCTCTACCAGGCCCTCGTCGGCCGTCCCACCGTCCGGGCCGACCCCTTGGTCGACCTCCTCCTGCACGGCCTCCTACCCCGCCCCTGACCCCGACTCGCGTACCCCCACGGCGCGACTCGCGCGCACTTTTCCAGCGACTCGCGCGCACTTTTCGCGCGACTCGCGGGGCCGGGTCGGCGGCGGGCCAGGTCGTCGCCGGGAAGACGCCCAGCACCCGGCCCTTCTCGCGGCGCAGCACCCCGCGCTCGACCAGCCGTTCCAGCACCGGGAGGCGGGTGCGCCGGGCGAGGCGCTCGACCGCCTTCTGCGCCCGGACGGGCCCGGCGAGCCGGGTGCGGACGTCGTCGAGGAGGGCGTCGCCGGTGGGCGTGGGGTCGGTGAGGGTCAGCCGGGCGCGCGGCCCGTCGCCGTCGGCGGTGAGGCGGTCGCGGGTGGCGAGGTCGAGCAGGAGCGCGCCGCCGATCACGTGGTCGAGCGAGGTGGGGTCGACGAGCGAGCGGCCGGTCGCGGGGTCGAACAGCAGCATCACGAGGTCCTCGGCGATCGTCACGGCGGCCCCTTCCGGTCGACGGCGTCGGTGAACCCGAGTATCCGCTCGTTGACCTGCGCGGCGCACTCCCCGGAGATCGCGTGCGACGCGTGCGGCCACAGCTCCACCTGCGCGTCCGGCAGGAGGGCGCGGGCCCGTTCGTACGCCTTGCGCGGGTGGTGGATGCGGCTGCGACCGGCGATCAGCACCAGCGCCGGGACGCGCAGGCCGCGCAGCGCGGCGTCGCTCGGGTACGCGGGTGGCGGGACGCCCATCCGGTACTCGCGCATCGCCGCGGCGATCACCGCGGCGGCCGGCTCGTCCTCGACGGGCGCGCCGCCGGAGATCCAGCTCAGCATGCGGTTGCGGACGAACGCGGGCGCGGCCGGCAGTGCCGCGAGCGACGCCAGCACCACGGCCGGCGGGAAGCGCCCGAAGACGTAGGCCGGGTCGACCAGGCTCAGCGACGCGACGGCCGGGTGGCCGTGCAGCGCGAGGTTGGTGGCGAGCCAGCCGCCGAACGACACCCCGACGAGGTGCGCCCGGTCGAGCCCGAGCCCGTCGAGGGTGGCGCCGAGCCACGCGGCCTGGTCGCCGGCGTCCCGGATCTCGCGCTCCTGGACGCTCAGCCCGGCCTCGCCGAGCACCTCGACGGCGTACACGGTGCGCGCGGCGGCCCACGCGGGGAGGTTCGGCTCCCACATCGTCGTGCTGCCGGACCGGCCGGGCAGCAGCACGAGCGGCGGGCCCGCGGCGTCCCCGAAGCGGTGGACGTGCACCCGGCCGAACTCGGTCGGGACGACGGTCGCGCCGGTCGGCGCGGGCAGCCGGGTCATGGCCTGGTCGTAGGCGTCGCGGAAGCGGGCCTGGGCGGCGGCGTCGGCGAAGTGCCCGATCATGGTTCCCTCCCGGGTGCGCGGACGGCGAGCAGCACCGCCGTCTCCAGCTCGGCGGCGGCGGCGCGAGGTCCAAGGACCGGTCGCCGACCCACTCGGCGACCACCCCGTCCAGCGCGCCGCCGATCGCGAGCGCGAGCGCGCGGACGTCGAACGCCCGGAACGCGCCGGAGTCCTGCCCGAGCCGCAGGATCGCCGCGACGCCCTGCCATCGGCTCGCGGTCGCGGGCGAGCCGGGGGCGAGGCCGCGGTCCCCGTCGCGGTCGCGCACCAGCCCCTCGACCAGCACACGGAGGTGGGCGGGGTGCTCGCGCAGGTGGCCGATCGTGCCGCGCAGGTATGCGACGAGCATCCCCTCCGGGTCGCCGCCGCGTCGACCTGCGCCCGGACGGCCGCGACGTACGCGTCGACGACGTGGCTCATGGTCGCGGCCATCACCGCGTCCTTCGACGCGAAGTGGTAGAGCACGGCGGCCTTCGAGATCCCCGCGCGCTGCGCGATGGCCGCGAGCGACGTGCGCGCGGGGCCGATCTCGGCGACCAGCTCGATCGTGCACTCGACGATCTGCCGGCGCCGGGCCTCCTCGACGAACGTGGACATGTCACCTCCTGACCGATCGGTAGAGTAGCTGACCGATCGGTCAGACATCCAAGGGCGTGCGCTGAATGACACGTTCCGGTGCGCGTGTGCACGAGCGGGGTCTTGCCGGGCGTGCTTGGCTCATCGCTCGCGGCATCCCTGGGGGTGCGGACCCACCCCCGAGATCCCTTTTCCTGACAACGACGTCTGTCGATCCGCCGCAGGGCGGGTCGCGAAGGGTGAAGTGGCCGATGAACGAACGGCGGAACGTGCGGACCCGGCGCGGCCGGCTCCTGTTGTGCATGATCGCCCTGATCTCGCTGGTCGCCACCGCGTGCGGCTCGCAGCTCGGGGCGCAGGCGACCAGCTCGGCCGGGCTCGACACCTCGAAGCCGTTCGGCGGCGACCCGGCGACGGAGGGCACGCCGCAGACCGGCGGCACCCTCATCGTGGGGATGTACACCGAGGCCCGGTCGTTCGACCCGACCGTCGGGTCGAACCTGATGGCGTCGGCGGTCTACGACTCCCTGCTGAAGATGGACAGCAAGGGCGTGCCGCAGCCGATGCTGGCGCAGTCGATGACCACGCCCGACGAGGGCACGACCTGGGTGCTCAAACTGCGCCCCGGGGTGACGTTCCAGGACGGCACCCCGCTCAACGCCGACGCGGTGATCTTCAACGTCTCCCGGCAGCGGGACAAGCCGACGGCGCTGGGCCACCTCTACACCGAGCCCATCGACACCATGACCGCCACCGACGACCTCACGGTGACGTTCGTGCTCAAGCGGCCCACCGGCTCCTTCCCGGTGTCGTTCGCGCTGCCCTTCTCCTCGGGCAACCTCGGCACGATCGCCTCGCCGGCGGCCGTGCAGCAGTGGGGCGACGAGTACGGGCGCCACCCCGTCGGCGCCGGGCCGTTCAAGTTCGTCGAGTGGATCCCGAACAACAAGATCGTCGTCACGCGCTTCGACGGCTACTGGGACCAGGGCAAGCCCTACCTCGACGGGATCGAGTTCCGGCCGCTGCCCGACACCGACACCCGGTACGTCTCCGTGGTGAACGGCGACATCGACCTCGACATCGGCGGCTTCTTCAGCGAGGTCTCCCGCTCGTCCGCCAACCCCGACCTCGTGACGTACTACGGGCCCGGCGGTGACGGCCAGTTCCTGTACTTCAACCTGACCAAGGCGCCGCTGGACGACAAGCGGGTGCGGGAGGCGCTGGTCCGGGCGATCGACCCGGTCGCGCTCAACGTCACCCAGTACAACAACGCCGGCGAGCTGGCGGTCACGGCGTTCGCCGAGGGCGACCAGTACTACAGCCAGGCCGCGGCCGACGCCTACCCGAAGTACGACCAGGAGGCGGCCAAGCAGCTCATCGCCGACTACAAGGCGTCCGGCGGGAACCCGGACTTCACCTACAACACCGGCAACTCGCCCGACGACCACCAGCTCGGGCAGTTCCTGCAGGCGCAGTGGGCGGCGATCGGCGTCAACGTGACGCTGCAGTTCGACGACATCTCGACGTTCATCGGGCCGGTCGTGCAGGGCACCCAGTTCGGCACGGCGACCTGGATCAGCGGGCCGTACGAGAACCCGTACCCGTTCATGCTCAACCAGTTCCACACGGGCGGGATCAACAACTACGGCAAGTACTCCAACCCGGACGTCGACGCGGCGCTCGACGAGGCGCGCAGCTCGACGGACCCGGCCGTGCAGATCGCGTCCTACCAGCGGGCGCAGGAGCTGATCAACACCGACCTCCCGGTGCTGTGGCTCGCGCGGGCGGCCAAGGCCGCGATCACCCGGCCGAACGTCAAGGGTGTGTCGCGGTACCTGTCCAGCGAGCTGTTCTGGGCGGGCACCTGGAAGTCCACCTCCTGAGCGCGGCTCCCTGAGCACGACCGCAACGCCGGCCCGGGCCCCACGGCCCGGGCCGGTGGCGTGTCAGGGGGTCCGCTCGCCCTCCCACCGGCCCTGCTCCTCCCAGCGGCCCAGCCCCTCCAGGTCGCGGACCCGGGCCACCAGGTCGCGCAGCGTCTCGACGCTCTCCGGGGACAGGTCGGCGGCGGCCATCGCGACCGCCCGCACCTCGGGCCGGTTCAGCGCGGCGATCAGCTCCAGGTGCCGCTCCAGCTGGGCGGCGACCTCGTCGTTGAAGAAGTAGGCGACCGGCACCCCGAACGCCGCGGCGATCGCCTCCAGCGCCCGCATCTGCGGGCTCTTGCCCGGCTTGCGGCGCAGCGCGTGCACGTACGACGCCGAGATGGAGTGCCCGGCGGCGCGGGCCCGCTCGGCGACCTCCTCGTGGGTGTACTCGCGGTACTGCCCCGGCGGCCGCACGGTCGCGAAGAGGTGGTCGAGCTTCTCCGGCAGCGTGCGGGCGACAGGTGCGTCGCCGGCTCCCGTCCCGGTCACGGGATCCCACCGCCCTCGGTCGACGAAGATGAACGACCCCATCTTCTCCTGCGGGCGATGAGCTCACGCCGTCACGACACGACGTGCGACGGAGCCTGGGTGAGGGCGGCGGCGAGGCCGAGCGCGACGGCCATGAGCGCGACCTCGTAGCCGGCCCAGCGCAGCAGCGGGGTGCGGGAGGCCGCCATCCGGCGGCGGGTCAGCCAGCCGAGCGCGCCGATCGCGGCGAGCGCGGCGGTCTTGGCCAGCACAAGCAGGCCCCAGCCGGTGCCGGTCAGGGCGTCCCACGTCCAGCCGCCGTGGCTCAGCGCCAGCTGGAGCGCGGCCGTGAGCACGCCGGTCGCGGCGACCCCCGCGATGCACGCCGTCGCCACGTGCGAGAACCGCGGCAGGACGGCGACGAGCAGCCCGCGGTGCGGCGCGACCAGCACCAGGAGGGCCCCGAGCCCGCCCACCCACGCGGCCGCCGCGGCGACGTGCACGCCGATGCCGACCACACCGACGAGCTGGAAGCGGTCGGCCGCGGCCGAGTGCCCGGTGACGGCCGGCGTGATCACGGCGAACGCGGCCAGCGCCAGCACCGCCCGGGCCGGCATGCGCGCCGGGCGGCGCAGCCGCACGACCGCGCACCCGAGCACCACCGCGGTCGCGGCGGCCGTCAGCATCATCCCCTGGCCGGCGCCGAGCCGCGTCGCCCAGGCGACCAGCTCGGCCGTGCCGATCTCCGCGAGCGGCCGGGCGGTGGCGTCGGCGACCCGGCCGCCGATCACCACGAACGTGGCCGCGAGCCACCCACCTGCGACGACGACGGCCAGCTGGTCGACCCGGGCCGCCACCGCGGGTGCCTGCCTGTGCCGCGCCGGGAGCAGCACCGCCACCAGTGCGAGCCCGACCACCGCCACCCCGGCCACCGTCATCAGCGTGCGGGAGACGACGAGCCCCGCCGGGCCGCCGCTCGCCGTCAGCACGCCCGCGACCAGCGCCGACACCGCCGCCAGCCCGGCCCACAGCGCGGGGGCCGCGAGATCCGGCCGCGTTGCTCCCGGCGCTAGCACTGCAACCCGTCGTTGATGCATTCGACGACCTCCTCCATCAGCCCGCGCGGCATCCCGTTGACGAAGTCGCCGTGGTCGGTGATCGGGTTGTGCTGCTGGTCGGGGAACGAGTCGAGCGCGAACGTCCGCCCGGCCGGCTGGTCGTAGGCGAGGATCATCCGCAGCTGCGGCACGGCGACGGTGTCGTCCGGGCAGGCGCCGCTGTCCTCGGGGAAGACGACGTGGTCGCGGTGGTTCTCCGAGTCCAGCCGCTCCCCGTCCCAGCAGGACGGGAAGTCGAGCACCCGCAGCAGCCGGCTCCCGCTCGGGCAGATCGGGTACTCGGTGCTCGCCCGGTCCTCGAACCCGCGGCACGTCCACTGCGCCCGCACGTTCTGGTCGCCGTTGGTGACGGCCTTCGCGTCGCCCGTGATCACCCGCAGGAGCTGCGGCATCGGCTCCACCGGGCCGGTCGCGTTGCCCAGGAACTGCAGCACCACGTGCGCCGGGTCCAGGATCTCCCCGACGTTGCCGTCGCGTCCGCCGCCGTCGTCGTCCTCGTCCAGGCCGACGCCCGTGGTGTCGCGCAGCACCGGCCAGAAGAACGTGGAGCGGTCGCCGAACGGGCACGACGTGCCCGACTCCAGGAGGTCACCGCCCGACGTCGTGGAGTCGGTGGCGGTGGAGCCCACGTAGTCGTGCATGTGCTGGGCGCCGTTGCGCTTGCCCGGCGCGACGATCCAGTTGTCGCTGTTGCGCAGCTCCGCGTCCGGCCGTCCGCACTCGGCCAGGTAACTGCCGGTGGACGCGTCGCGCGGGCGCGGGGCTCGTCGAGCACGTCGGTGACGTCGCCGATGTCGACGAAGTCGTCGCGTGCGGGCGGCGCGGCGTCCTCGCGGCCCGGGAAGTCCTCGTTCTCCTGCTCGTTCTCCTGGTCCTCGGCGTCGTCCCGGTTCTCGTCCTGCTCCTCGTCCTGGTTCTCGTTCTCGTCGTCCTGACGCTCCGACCCGTCCTCGCCCTCGTCGTCGGCGTCGCTATCGCGGCCCGCCGCGGCCAGCGCGAGGACGTAGTCGGGCGCGGGATCCAGCTCCGCGAACCCGGCCGCCAGCGCGGCCTCGCGCGTCGGCGACGCCGGGCGCTCCGGCTCGAGGACCCGGTTGACCAGCGGCGGCAGCCCGATGAGTGCGACCAGCAGGATCGCGAGGGC